>NZ_JBLHZT010000043.1:0-31003 GCF_047631475.1 Sneathiella sp.
CGGCAATTGCCCTGGATCAACCCATCCAACTAAGGCTTTTCCTGAATAAAGGGGTGAAACTGATCCTTTCCTTCATCGTTGCCTTGGTTTTACTCGCCCTCATCGGAACAGTATTGGGTCTTGTCGCATTCTTTGCGTTGAAGCTACTAAGCGTCATTTTCACGGCGGCGGCATTAAAAGTCATCATTTTCATCCTGACCAACCTTCTTATCATCCCCCTGCTCCTTGCAATTTCGACAAGTTCCGCCTCGTTTTTATATAAACGGGTTATTGGATTATCCGCAGCGCAGAGCGAAGACAGTCCGTAACATGCTGACCCCGGCGCGCTGACAAATTATAGGCGAGACACATAAAAAAAGCCCTCTCAAAAGAGAGGGCTTTTCACGTTTGGTTCCGGTTGGGTCAACCGTTATTTTTCAACCTGCCCAACATCACGGACGGCACCGCGCGCCGCACTGGTTGTCAAGGCTGCATACGCGCGTAAAGCCGTCGATACAAACCGACTTCTTTGTTCTGTCGGTTTCCAGGCAGCAGGGCCTTTAGCGTCCATTTTAGCGCGGCGTTCATCCATTTCAGCATCAGAAATTGCCAGATTGATCGTCCGGTTAGGAATATCGATTTCGATCGTATCCCCTTCTTCCACCAGACCGATATTGCCGCCCTCCGCCGCTTCTGGAGACGCATGGCCGATAGACAGACCGGATGTACCGCCGGAGAAACGACCATCTGTCAGCAAAGCACAGGCTTTACCCAACCCTTTCGATTTAAGGTAAGAGGTCGGATAAAGCATTTCCTGCATACCAGGTCCGCCTTTAGGACCTTCGTACAAGATAACGACCACATCGCCTTCTTTAATCTGATCACCCAAAATGGCTTGAACCGCGCTATCCTGACTTTCAAAAATGCGGGCTGGTCCTGAGAATTTCAGGATACTTTCATCCACACCGGCTGTTTTAACGATACAGCCTTCATGGGCGATGTTGCCATACAGAACAGCAAGCCCGCCATCCTGACTAAACGCATTTTCCTTCGTTCGGATACAGCCATTCTCGCGGTCTGTATCCAGATCAGGATACCGTTTGGATTGACTAAAGGCTTCGGTTGTCCGAACACCGCCCGGTCCCGCCCGGTAAAATTCCTGAACCGTATTGCTGCGTGTTGTTTTCACATCCCATAAATCGAGTGCTTCACCCATCGTTGCACTATGCACGGTCGGTAGCTCGGCATGCAAAAGGCCCGCCCGGTTCAACTCACCCAAAATGGCCATAATGCCGCCGGCTCTATGAACATCTTCCATATGATAATCTTGCGTGCTGGGAGCGACTTTACACAAATGTGGAACCCCGCGGCTTAGGCGATCGATATCTTCCATTGTAAAGTCAATCTCGCCTTCCTGAGCGGCGGCCAATAGATGCAATACAGTATTGGTGGACCCGCCCATGGCAATATCCAAGGTCATTGCATTTTCAAACGCCTTAAAGCAGGCGATGTCCCGTGGCAACAACCCGGGCTCTTCCATTTCATAATGGCGGCGTGTCACATTCACGATTGTTCTGGCCGCATCCAGGAAAAGCTGTTTTCTGTCGCTGTGGGTCGCCAGCAGGCTTCCATTTCCGGGCAGTGCAAGGCCAAGCGCTTCCGTCAGGCAATTCATTGAATTAGCTGTAAACATACCCGAACAAGATCCGCATGTTGGACAGGCGGAACGCTCAACCTCTGCAACTTGCTCGTCAGAAATCTCAGGATTACCGGCCTGGATCATCGCATCGATCAGGTCCAATCCCACTTCCTTGCCATCGGCCATTCCCTTGCCCGCTTCCATTGGTCCGCCAGAGACAAACACAACAGGGATATTCAGGCGCATCGCAGCCATTAACATGCCGGGTGTTATCTTGTCACAATTGGAAATACAGACCAACGCATCCGCGCAGTGGGCGTTCACCATATATTCGACGCTGTCCGCAATAATCTCACGGGACGGCAAACTATACAGCATTCCGTCATGCCCCATCGCGATCCCATCATCCACTGCGATCGTGTTAAACTCTTTGGCAACGCCCCCGCATTTTTCAATTTCACGGGCAACCATCTGGCCAAGGTCTTTCAGATGCACATGGCCCGGCACAAACTGTGTGAATGAGTTGGAAATTGCAATAATCGGCTTTTCAAAGTCGTTATCCTTCATTCCAGTGGCACGCCATAACGCACGTGCACCCGCCATGTTGCGTCCCTGTGTGGACGTCTTTGA
This sequence comes from Sneathiella sp., assembly GCF_047631475.1. Classification (GTDB taxonomy): domain Bacteria; phylum Pseudomonadota; class Alphaproteobacteria; order Sneathiellales; family Sneathiellaceae; genus Sneathiella. The sequence continues at coordinate 2,249 of NZ_JBLHZT010000043.1, forward strand.
TCTATATTGGGGCATTATTTTTCCTTCGGCCAGATCCGCTAACTCATACACCTTACCTAACGCGTTCCCCAAAACAGAGCAAGTAGATAACTCAACTGCACCGCCCCACATGGCCACCCAAAATAATCAGAAACAACCTATGCTTGTATTTCTTGATACAATCACTATCTGAAAGAAAAGTAGCCGTATTTAGTCAGTAAGGATTTCACGATGCAATGTCAGGGTAGAACACGCACCGGATACCGATGCCGTAATCGTTCGCTTAACGGAGAGCTTTTCTGCGACATCCATATGAGGGTCAATCACAGCCACAATCTAACACTTCTGATCCCGCTTCTATTATCCGCGTTGGCCGGGTATTTCTTTTTTTTCGGATTGCTTTTCAACACGGCCATTTTCAGCATTTTTGATATCAATTACCTCACATTCGCGGGCATTGAGGACCTGTTCCTGAACATGCTTCGGTTCGGGGGCCTGACAACGCTGTCTCTTATTATTCTGTGGGTAGGATACTGCACCCTGCTGTTTGTGCTATTCAGTCTTCTACTGGTTCATCAGATGATTAAAGTCACCATGTCCGATGCCCTTTCTGTCACGGAACGACTGAAGTTGATCGGTCTTAGTATCGCTGTCTTTTTTCTGAACAGCCTTGTCATGCTTGTGGTTCGATTTCCCGCGCGCAATCGTTGGCACCTGAATAGCATGAGCAATAGACGTGATGCCTTTGCCCGCTCCCTATTCAACCTGAAGGACAAATCAAAACCCATTGAAATTGCACGCCCGGTAAAAGCATCCAGAACCCTGTTTCAACAATTTCTCGTCTTTCGAAATCTTGGCAATCACCGTTTTTTTGCGACCCTTGTCGTTCTCTTTCTTGTGACAGCCTGGACCACCTACAATGCAGGGAGTGAAGCCCTCTATGCAAGAGCATGTGCGCTTTCCCTCTCGGCGGATCATTCGAGCCGCCAATCTTCCCCTTTTCCTTTCCCCGCCCTTATTCTGGAAGAAGATTGCAAGATGGCGGACGGCAATGCGTCACCTGTGCCGCCAGAGAAAGCGGATGCCAGTCTTACCCGGCAGTTTATCGCTGGCCTGACCCGTGTGTTTCACTATACACCGGTAACCCTGAAGGCGATTGACGGGCAAATTCGGTTACTGCATCTGGCTTCCACCAGCCGATTTGATTTGTTCTTTAACGGTGAAAGCGGTCGATCTCTTGCCGTGCCAAGGGGTGCCCTTCAACCGTTATACTCGAACCAGAAAAAGCAGCACCCCACCCAGTCGGTGGCTATCATGGAACGTAATATTCAACGCCTAGAGCGGCAGATTGATCAATCGAATAAAGCCCTGTTTGGTTTGGATCAGATTATGAAAGAAACCAACCAGGAAATAAAAATTCTGAGCCGTAAACGGGACATACTACCCGGCCATCAAAATGACCTCAGTATCTCTCAAAGAAACTCATCAATTCCGCAGCATTGCTGGGAAACAAAACCGGAATTTGTCATTCCATTCATTTCAGGATCCTACAATGTAGAAAATGCAGGCCTTGTCGAAAGTTTATCCCGCCTTGTTTCGAGATACAAAACGGATCGGGAAAAATCGCTAATTATAACAGGATATGCGGATCCTTCCGGTGGTCTCGCCCTAAATCTCAGAATATCGGAAAAACGCGCCAGATCAGTCAGCCGGCTCATTGAACAAATGGGCCTCGATAAACATCGGTTGTTTCCTGTTGGAATGGGGATCAGCGAAAGCAGCCACCTCCCTCCCCGGCGCGTAGAAATCAGGGGATGTGACCTAAACTAAGGCCTAGAACTTGAAGAGTTTCTTTCTTGCAGAGGCTGAAATTAACCATTAGATTTACCTTCTAAAGAAAAAAATAATATGGAGGAAGTCATGAAATTTCTAAAGTCAATCGCCATCGCGACGGTTGGGCTGTCCATGGTAACGGGCAGCTTGGCCGTCGCAGCGGACTGCACAGCTTCCAAGTGGGGTAAAGATGATCAAATCGGGTCCGCCAATCTGGTAACCCCGGAACGGGTACTGGAAGCCACGAAACTGATCAAACAAGGTAAAACGCAACCTCTTGGTATTGTGATCGACTCTCAAACCCCTGCCTTCCCTCCTCGAGGCTTGAGCCTTCAGGTGGTACAGCCAAATCAGCAAGGCGGACAACGATTGTTTGCCTATGAAGGCAGCTACAACGACGACCTGATGCAACTTTGGCTCGGCATTGGATCCCAGCTGGACGGGTTGGGCCATCTTGGTCAAAACGGCATGTATTACAATTGTAACGAGGAAAAGGACTTTGCCGCAATAACGGGCCTGACAAAACTGGGAACGCACAATATGCCCCCTATGGTCGGACGAGGGATCGTTCTTGATATGGCACAACATTTTGGTATGCCTTTCCTACCAGCAGGCAAGTTCTTTACCGCCTCCGATATTCAGGCAGCAGCAAAGAGTCAGGGCGTTAAAATTAGTGAAGGGGATGTCGTCCTGTTTCATACCGGCTGGACAGACGCCAAATTCGCGTCAGACCCCACTGCTTGGGCAAGTGCGGAGCCCGGGATTTCTGAAGATGCTGCGGAATGGCTAGCTGCACAAAATGTTATGGCCGTCGGCGCAGACACTTGGGGCGTTGATGTCGTTCCGCCCCAAAAAGAAGGACGCCCGTTCTGGGGGCATGTCGTTTTATTGAAAGAAAATGGCATTTATCTGCTGGAAACCATGAATACCGGCCCCTTGGTGAAGGATGGCGTGACCGAGTTTATGTTTGTACTGGGACAACCGCGCGTCCGCGGGACGGTACAGATGATTATTAATCCGGTTGCCCTTTACTAGCGCGCTGACCGCCCCCCCAAAAAAAAGCCCGCCAAGCGGCGGGCTTTTCTTGTCGTAATCACAGAATTTTTAGGCTTTCAATGCCGATTTACGGCGCCGGGACAACCAGCCCAAACCGACCATAGCCGCGCCGAAAAGTGCCATTGCTGGTGGCAAAGGAACAGCTGACACTGTTACGCTTGCGATTTTAAAATCATCATTATACCCAATGGCGCCGATACCAAACAGATCGCCTGCCTTAAGCAGAAGGCCTGCAAATGTATAGGTATCCGTCGGGTTCGCATCCAAAGAAGCATTAATCAATTCCAGCGTACCATCATTGTCTGTATCAAAGAAATAGGCAAACTGATCATCAGATGAGTTGTAATTGAAACTGACACTCGTCAAAAATACATCTTGGGAAAAACTGAAAACCGCAACATCGTTGTGGTTCCAGCCGTCAATTTCGTGATTATCAAATAAAGTGCTGCTATAAACTGCCAGACCACTTGAATTATATTGGCGGATATACCCGCTATCGACTACATTTCCCCCTGTATATCGACCAGCACTTACGTCCAAACCAATACCATCTTTAGAATAGCTTAATGCACCTGAAGTCCAACTGGACGTGCCCGATGTAAAATCAAAGCTACTTACCGCATGAGCCGCTGTAACAGAAAACAATGCAGCAGCACCCGCTAAAAGCGAGATTACTGTATTTCTTACCATATCAATACCCCTAGAAAGGACAAGACCGTACAGAGTCCTTGTCCGTTGTTAACCCCTAAACAAACGAATACACACTTACTACGTGAAACAAAAACTGCGGTGAATGACGCAAGACGGATTGTCTTGAGCAAAAAAAAGCGACGAAATCAACGTCTACCCCATGTGGGTCCATGGAGAATTATTGCACGCCAAATTCTACTTGAAAAAATATTATATTTTATCGATAAGTGCGCACAAGTCTGCAAAGTGTTAATTTATCGTTAACAATCAAAAATTTTTGATTTTTGGCTCGGTCGCACAAATAAAAGCGAAAAAAGCGCAGATTAAGGCTCTTTTATTAACCATAATGGGGTTTCTATTAACCATAACAACTAGTAATTCGGTCCAATTTTCACACTGAAGCGCAGGTTAAAGTCGAATCACTCTGGTGTTTACACACCAGCTTTTCAAAGGTAGCGCAGGGACGACCCGTAAGGAGGAAAAGGGCGCCGAATGAAGCCCCTCTCCTCCCAAACATGGCTGCGGGAAAGACGTTTTTAGCTAACCGATTTATCCTGACCTTCCCAATATGGTTTACGGATAACATTTTTCAGGATTTTACCGGCACCGGAAAGCGGCAAGGCATCGGTTACAAAATCGACACTGCGTGGGCATTTAAAACCTGCGATCAGAGTATGAGAAAAATCGATAATCTCCTGCGCCTGAACTGTCCCCTGCTCGTGAAGTCGCACAACAGCGTGGACCTGCTCGCCCCATTTTTCATGAGGAATGCCAATCACAGCGCATTCGGCCACAGCAGGATGCTGATAAAGTGCATTTTCCACTTCAGCAGAATAAACATTTTCGCCCCCGGAAATGATCATGTCTTTGACACGATCGACGATATAGACAAAGCCCTGCTCATCCATATATCCGCCATCACCGGTATGCATCCAACCATTTCGTTTGGCTTCTGCGGTCTGCTCGGGTTTATTCCAGTATCCCAGCATTACGTTATCACCGCGCACACAAACCTCACCCACCGTACCCAAAGGGACTTCAAGATCAGCTTCGTCCAATATCTTGACCTCTACCGCATACACAGCCCGGCCCGCCGATTTAAACCGGCCAGCATTTGGTCCCTCAACAACATGGTATTCCGGTCCTGTATACGTCACCAGCGGAGCACATTCCGTCTGACCATAGGCATGGGTGAAGCCTGCCTCTGGCAAGACGTCCAAGGCCTTTACAATCACGGCTTCTGGCATTGGGGAAGCACCGTAAACGATATCCTTGAGGCTACTCATATCGTAGTTTTCAAGAGACGGATCATTTACGAGCATATTGACCATCGTCGGCACGAGAAGCGTGTTCGTTACTTTATGGTCCTGCACGGCCTGCATTGTCCCTTGTGGCGTAAAGCCCGGTATAAAGACGTGGGTAGACAATCCCATGGTGGCCCCAAAAACTGCACAACCGTCGGCGATATGGAACATTGGCGCAACATGAAGCCAACGGCTGCCTTCTTTGAAATTAAAGCAGGGCATAGCGTTCAGGGTATTCACAACAAAATTCCGGTGGCTAAGCATAACGCCCTTGGAGACGCCAGTTGTCCCGCCCGTGTAAAACAGACCCGCCAGATCTTCTCCGCCGCGCCCGGCATCTTCGACCGGCTCGGATTCTGCTACCAGGACTTCGTAGTTGAGCATCCCATCCGGGGTCGCCCCATCACCGATATATATGACCTCCCGAAGTTCCGGCACCTGATCTTTCAGTTCCTCAACAATGCCTGAGAAAGCATCATCGACAAGAAGGATTTCAGACCCGGAATCGTTCAGCCAATAGGCAAATTCTGGAACGGCCAGGCGCGTATTTACCGGAACGAAAACACCCCCCGCCCAAGGGGTGGCATAATAGAATTCCAGATATCGATCGGAATTATGCGCCAGAATGGCTACCCGCTGCCCCTCGGAAATGCCCAACGACCTTAAACCGCCCGCAAATTTTTGCACCCGCTCGGAAAATTCAGCGTAACTTCGTGCACGATCCGCACAGATTGTCGCAATTTCTGTGCTTTTTGCCTGCACGGCCCGCGTCAATAGCTGAGAAATAGACATTTCCCAATTCTCCCTGTTTATTATTTTGTTGGGAAGAGTATTAGAAATTATCGCCAGAGCGTAAAGGCAAAAACGCCCGTCTGTCAGGAACTTTCGGTTCCGACCTTACTCCGCCCCAGCATCAGGGATAAAAAGGCAGCGATGCAACAGATACCAACAACCAGTATCAGCGGAAGCGGTGTTGTTTCGTAGTAGGATAACAATAAACCCACGACAAAAGTCCCGACAGCACCGAATCCAATTTGCATAGACCCGGCAAGACCGGCCGCTGCCCCTACCCGTTCGGGATCAGCGCTAATGGCTCCGGTCACGCCTGTCGCAATGCAAAGACCATTTCCAAGCGCGACCAGACACATAAATCCAAAAAATGTAGGCGCGCCCATCCCCACAGACATTTCGGTTACCAGCATCAGCAACGGCCCGCAAAATGAAACGACTGTTCCGATCAGAATCAATTTAAAGATGCCCAACCGGTCAGTGAGCCGAGCCGTGACATAGTTTCCAAAAATATAGAACGCTGAAACCGCGACAAAATAGAACCCTAATTCAGTAGCGGTTCCGCCCATTAAATCGATCAAGACAAAGGATGTTCCGCCTAGAAACGTAAAGTAGGCAGAGGTACTGAAGCTGACCTGAAGGGCATAGGACATGAAGATGCGATTTTTAAGAAGATAATAGAAGGACAGAAACAAACCGCTAAAATGTGCCTGATGGCGTTTTCTCGGTGAAAGGGTTTCATCAGCCCCTTTTAACGCAAAGATCAGAGCGACAGCACCAAACACAATCACAAAAGCAAAACTGGACCGCCATCCGGCCTGATCTTCCAAGATCCCGCCCAACATGGGCGCCAATGATGGCGCAACAACAATGGCCATGGTCATATAGGCGATTACAGAGGCCGCCTGGGCTGCGGAAAAACGGTCTCGAACCATTGCCCGCCCCATAACCATGCCCGCGCACCCGCCAAGGGCCTGCACCATTCGCCCGCCGATCATCATTTCAATAGAGGTCGCGAAAATGCAAATTCCACCTCCGGCGATAAAAATCAATAATCCCGCAATGACAATCGGGCGCCTTCCGAACCGGTCTGAAAGGGGACCGTAAATCAGCTGCCCTACGGCGATCGCTGCCAGATAAACCGTCAATGTCAGCTGAGACATCGCATAATCAGTTTCAAAGACCAGCTGAAAAGACGAAATTGAAGGCAGAATAATATTCATTCCAAGCGGTCCGCACATACTGATGATGATCAGTACGCCCATGAAAAGCTTGGTTGATGTTTGCGAGGAATTGTTTGGTATCATACAGTCTATTAACTGATGAAAGGTCATTTCACCAGCGAAAAGAGTGTGATAGCGGAGACAAACTGTTTCATTACAAAGGGCCGTAAAAAGCCATAAAAAAGGCGACCCGAAAGCCGCCTTTCTCAGTCCTTTTGAAGCGCCTTAAAGTTCGCTCAATCGCTCAGCTGCGTCTTTCAGCTTCGCCATTTTCACATCCGCTTCAGCAAGTTTTTCTTTTTCCGCCGCTACTACATGTTCAGGGGCACCACTAACAAATTTCTCGTTGCCAAGTTTTTTGTTCAAACCCGTAATATAGCCGTTCAGCTTGCCGATTTCCTTGTCCAGACGGGCTTTCTCAGCGTCAAGATCCATCGCACCTGCGAGGGCCAAACCAATGGTTGCCCCATCATGAACAAATTGCAGGGAGCCTTTTGGCAAATCGACGTCAATCGCCTTGCTTTCGAGCCGCGCCATTCTTGAAATCACATTCCAATGATTTTCAAGCCGGTTCTTATGGGCATCACTACCTTCATTGAAGATCATCGGAATTTTCGCTCCGGCAGGAACGTTCATTTCACTCCGAACAGCGCGAATACCGCTGATCAGATCCTGAACCCACACCATCTCTGCATCGGCATTTTCATCAATTGCCGTATCAGGGTAAACAGGCCAATCAGAAACGACCAAATCCGCATCCCGTTTGGCCCCTAAAGTCAGCCAAAGCTCTTCGGTAATAAAAGGCATGAACGGATGCAGAATTTTCAGGATTTCATCCAGAACCCACGCTGCCGTTGCCTTTGTTTCAGCCTTCGCCGCTTCGTCATTGCCTTGGAATGGAATTTTTGCAAACTCAAGATACCAGTCGCAGAAAACATTCCATGTAAAGGAATAAACGGCGTTTGACGCGTCATTGAAACGATATCCGTCCCGTTTGCCTTCAAGGGCTTCCCGAACAGCTGCTTCACATTTGGCAACTTCACCAATGATCCAGCGATTAACTGGTTGCTCCGCTGTGAAAGGGTCAAACCCATCGGGCACAGAGCATTCGTTCATTTCGCAGAAACGAGCAGCGTTCCAAAGTTTCGTCGTAAAATTCCGATACCCTTCTACCCGCTGTTCAGACAGGCGGACATCGCGCCCCTGAGCTGCGCTGGCAGACAAAAAGAACCGAAGGGCGTCTGCGCCATATTTGTCAACAAGGTCCAGCGGGTCGACAACATTCCCCTTGGACTTTGACATCTTGGCACCGTGCTCATCACGAACCAACGCATGAATATAGACGGTATGAAACGGCGGGACCTCGTCCATGAAATGCAGTCCCATCATCATCATTCTGGCTACCCAGAAGAAAATGATATCAAAGCCTGTGATCAGGACATCCGTCTGATAATATTTATCCAGTTCAGGTGTTTTATCCGGCCAGCCAAGCGTTGAAAAAGGCCAAAGAGCAGACGAAAACCAGGTATCCAGAACGTCGTTGTCCTGCGTTAGTTCTTCGCGTTTGCCATAATGCGCTTCCGCTGCAGCAAAGGCTTCTTCTTCCGTTTCCTCAACGAAAATCATGCCGTCTGGCCCAAACCAGGCCGGAATGCGATGACCCCACCATAACTGCCGGGAAATACACCAAGGTTGGATATTCCGCATCCAGTCATAATATGTATTCGTCCATTTTGACGGAACGAACTTGGTCTGGCCACTTTCCACGGCCCGAATAGCAGGCTGCGCCAGCGTCACCGCATCGGCAAACCACTGATCCGTTAGATAAGGCTCGATCACAACACCAGACCGGTCGCCATAAGGAACCATGTGTGTGTGATCTTCAATTTTGTTCAATAGACCGAGGGCTTCAATATCCGCAACAATTTCTTTGCGCGCAGCAAAGCGTTCCATCCCACGGTATTTTTCTGGAACCGTGTCATTCAGACAGGCATTTTCATCAAGAATATTGATGACATCCAGCCCGGCCCGTTTGCCAACCTCAAAATCGTTAAAATCGTGCGCTGGTGTTATTTTAACAGCACCTGATCCCTGTTCAGGGTCCGCATACTCATCCGCAACAATCGGAATACGCCGACCAACAATTGGCAGGATAACGTATTTTCCGACCAGTTCTTTATACCGGTCATCATCAGGGTGAACGGCAATTCCTGTATCGCCGAGCATTGTTTCCGGCCGTGTGGTTGCAACGGTAATGTAGCGACCACCCTCGCCTTCAATCGGATAATTGAAGTGCCACATATGGCTGTTGACTTCTTTTTGCTCAACTTCCAGGTCTGAAATCGCTGTGTGAAACTTCGGATCCCAGTTTACCAGACGCTTGTCCCGGTAGATCAGGTTTTCCTTGTAAAGCTGGACGAACACTTTCCGAACGGCTTTGGAAAGACCTTCATCCATTGTAAAGCGTTCCCGGTTCCAGTCACAGGAGGCCCCTAAACGGTGCAACTGTCCGATAATGGATCCGCCGGATTTCTCTTTCCACTCCCAGATCTTTTCAATGAATTTTTCGCGGCCAAGATCATGTCGGGTAATGCCTTGTTCCGCCAACTGGCGTTCGACAACCATCTGGGTTGCGATGCCGGCATGATCGGTACCGGGCTGCCACAACACATCCTTGCCGCGCATCCGTTCAAATCGAACAAGTATATCCTGAAGGGTATTATTGAGCGCATGGCCCATATGCAGGTTACCGGTCACATTCGGCGGCGGAATAACAATCGTGAAGGCATCTTCACTATCATTTCGACCACATGCAAATGCGCCTTGCTCCATCCATCGGGAATAGAGCTTTCCTTCGACCTCTTGCGGCCGATAAGATTTGTCAAGCATCGCTGACACTCTCTTTATTATCATAAATCAAAAAATCGGGTGAAAAGCCACCAAATGGCCCCCGGGACTTAATCCCAGTATAGTCGGCTCGCAGCCACGGACAAGAACCTATTCGCTATCGTCCGCACGGTCTGCGAGCTTGCTCACTTCACGTTCCACAATACGCTGTACGATGCTTGCCAGATGTTCATCCAGCCATTCTTTCAGCATAGGACGCAATAAATCCCGGACAAGTTCTTCAAGGGTTGCGTGGCCATTGCCCATCGGCATACCGCGCGACGAAGAGACAGCACCGGCGAGACTGGCGAATGAACTGGTCGCCGCTGCGACAACAGGCTCTTCGAGCAAGCTGTCAAGTTTGGCGTCCATTGCGCTTTTTGCAGGCAGTTCCTCTGGCTCAAAAACCGGCTCTGGCTCAGGCTCAGGCTCAGGCTCAGGCTCAGGCTCTGGTTCTGGTTCCGGTTCTGGCTCTGGTTCTGGCTCTGGTTCTGGCTCCGGCTCAGGTTCTTCAACCACCAACTCCTCATCCATCACAAGAACTTCGCCTTCATCGTCGATCTCATCTGTAAGCTCGAGGACATCTTCCTCTACTTCAGGTTCTGGTTCTGGTTCTGGTTCTGGTTCTGGTTCTGGCTCTGGCTCCGGAGTAGGTTCTGCTTCCATCGCTGGTTCAGCAGCTACTTCCTCAGAAACCTCTTCGGTTTCAGCGGCTTCTTCTTCATCGCCATCTTCGGAAATAATACGACGAATGGAGGCAAGAATTTCCTCCATGGTCGGTTCTTGTTCTGCTTTCGGATCACTCATCGTGCAAATCACCAACGACTATTTAAGTATTAAGTTCGAAACTTATCTAAGAATGACATAAAAGGCCAGTCTCCATAAACACTTTCGTACCATATACTTAATGAATGCTTAAAAAGTGGGTGCTATTCGCCCTAGTCCAGACCACCGTCCGTACCGGTCCATTTGTTGCGAACCCGTTTATAATTGGCTTCTGGATCATACAGTTCAACATTGAGTCCCAACTCGCGGGCTCCCAGATTACCAACCGCAGCCAACACGTCGTAGACAGCAATACTGACATCCCGCCGTGATGTTACAAGATTTACCTGACTGACAAGCAGCTCCTGCTCAGCGTCCAAGACATCCAATGTTGTCCGGGATCCGACCTGCGCTTCCTGATTGACACCTTCCAGCGCAATCGTATTGGCGCGCACCTGCTCTTCATTTGATGTTATCTGCGCCCGCGCTGACTCCAGCTGTTCCCAGGAACGCGTGACCGCTTCACGAACTTCCCGCACAGCAGATTCGATTTCGATCCTGCGTTGATTATTTAACTGACGCGCCTGACGCACCTGACTGTAAACAGAACCAGACTGGTAAAGCGGCACGGTTAGCCGGGCTGTCAAAGAGCCACTTTCGGACCATTGGGATTCTGAAGACTGGTCATCTGAATGCGCCAAAGACCCCGTCAATGACAAGGTTGGCAGCAGTTGACCGGACGTCGCCCGAATGCTGTGCTTTGAACTCTCTTCGTTATATTTTGCTGCCTGAATATCCGGATTGTTATTCATACCCATTTCAAGGGCCGCATCGATTGATTCAGGAAAGTTATCGGGCAATGACGGATTTTCTAGCTTGCCCGGTTTTTGTCCAACAATGCGTTCGTAATTGGCTTCACTCACCTTCAGGTTACCAATAGCACCGACAAGGTCTGAGCGTGCGCCAGCCAGACGGGCTTCCGCCTGCGCAACGTCAGTTCGGGTGATTTCACCAACATCGAACCGATCCTGTGCGGCTTCACGCTGACGTTCCAGAACCTCTACGTTATTCTGATTAAGATCGACAACGGCCTGATCGCGGACAACATTTACATAAGCCCGGACAGCAGATTGGAAGACTGATTGCTCTACGGAATCCAGGTTAGACCGCGCGGCTTTCACGCTCGCCTCTGCCGCGGCAGTATTTGCGACAGTCTGGCCACCTGTATAAATTGGCTGCGAAACAGTAACCGCGACTGAACTTGGGTTATAGGTCCGGTCCCCGCCAGGTGCAGAGGTGGTTGACGTTTTACTATATTCAGTACCCGCTTCCCCCACCACGGTAACCGTCGGACGCCATCCTGAAAGCGCCTGAGCCACACCTTCATCGGTTCCCCGAACACTGGCGCGTTGCGCCTGCAATGTTGGATTGGAGCTATAGGTCAAAGCAAGTGCTTCTTTCAGAGTTTCGGCATTCACCGCTGAACTGAACATGGACATCGCCAGAACCGAGGTTACCGTAACGATCGCTTTTTTCATTCCCTATGCCCTTTTTGGTGGTTAAGTCAGCATTCTGATTTAACTATATGTGTTTTTGTGAAGGACAGCACCCGTAAACTTTAATCCAGCCCCCCACATCACTGGATATCTGTTTTCTACCGGTTCACACCCTACTCACAAACACTTTACAGACAAAATACGGTAAAGTGTGACCGGCATCATACCGCAGTCTCCTTAGAAACTAAACGTTGCTTCGGATTTCAAGCTCCCCAACTCGGGAACTGCGGCATTAAACAATGCTTTCGCGCGAACATCGTCCCCTGATTTTGTATATAGGGTAGCAACGCCCGGATTGACGCCAATGACACAAATCAGTCGGCCGCCATCGGCGAGCTGATCGATCAGGCTCATTGGAACGGTTTCAATTGCACCGTTAATGTGAATCACATTATACGGTCCCTGCTTCTCATTTCCAGCCTCCAGCGCGCCTTCGACAACGGCCACGTTATCGACTTCCAGCGCAGACAGCGTCTGGGACGCCTTTTCGACAAGTTCCGTATCGGTATCAATCGCAACAACTGCCTGTGCAAGCTGACCAATTACAGCAGAAGAATATCCTGTGCCACAGGCGACATCCAGCGCGACGTCGCTTTTCTTTATGTCTGCGGCCTGAAGCATGCGTCCAAAGACCCGAGGCTCAATCAAATACCGGTCATCCGACACTTGTAAATCCTCGTCCAGATACGCAACACCTCTCAAGGCTTTGGGGACAAATTCTTCCCGCGGAACCGTATTCATGGCATCTGCCACGCTATCACTGGTCACATTGTTTGGGCGAAGTTGACTGAGCACCATACTCTCACGTGCTTCGGCGTAAATTTCAGTCATATTGAATTTCCCGTTATTCCTATACTCTGCATCAGACCGGATTGTATGACATTGGTTTAACTGAAGCCATACTGGTTCGCGGCGTTTATACTTAAACTATCTGCGCAAAATCAAGAAAGAAGCGCCCTTTGCCGACTGTTTTTACTATACAAGCGTGCTTTCGTGATATTTTCGCCAGCAATCCTCACAAAACGATACTTCCAATCCCAACGCCTTACCCTAGCGAGCGAGGTGCCCGCGCGTTCAGAATTCCGTATATCCAATGGCCGTTTTCTTGACAACCCTGTCCGTTGATCAAGGCGCAAATGCGCAATGCTCCAAGCATTTCCTGTGTGCTTTGGACGCCAAGTAATGCAGTCCGCGACAGACAAAACTGTAAACTGAGCAGTAATATGGCAAAATAACGCCACAGTTTTTATGATTTTCCGCGCAATTCACTTGTTGACAGGTCCGGGATAAAGACTTAAAACGCCATGACTTTTCAGGGATAGCCTCCTGAAAGTGAGGCCTGGTGGCGGAGTGGCTACGCAGCGGATTGCAAATCCGTGAACACCGGTTCGATTCCGGTCCAGGCCTCCAATTCTCAGCGTTCGATCCACTCATCTCCCAGTAATTCTGGTTCTGCATATTTCTGCATTTCTTCCAGATGGGCTTCTGCGTTATCACAGAACAACCGGCTAATCAGGTGATCAACAAGGCGTTCTGTCCCAATATTTGTTCCTGGAATATCACTGCTGACAGGGGCGTGGCTCATTGTTGTTGCTGCGTTGAACAGATGAAGCCGGTCCAGCCCGGAGCAATTTTCCGTTTCACGTTTTGGCAGAAACTGAAAGCCATCCCCTAAAAACGGATAGGATAGAAGCGGATCATCCTCGTTGCCGGACGGTGGCTGAAATTCATCCTTCCACAATCGAATGTCCGGGGCCAAAGACGCCAACTCAGGCTGTTTTTGAAGATCCATCGCATAACCGGTTCCAAATATGACGAAATCTCCGGTGAACTGCCCCCGGTGCGTTGTCAGCGTAAGGTTATTCTCTGAACAGGATGCTGAAATCAGTCCAGCGCCGAGATACAGATTAAAATTCTCATGCGCTTTGAGGCGGAGCATAGAATCTCTCGGCGCGGCAACCTTTGCATCAAAACCTTCTTTTAAAAAGGCCCATTTCTTTTCGGCTGGCAATTTGTGAAACCCGCGCATAAAGCCAGGATAAACGATATATTTAAACTTGTTCAGGGTTGGCATTTCGGGAGACCGGACAAGCATATCCACTTGTGCTGCGCCGTTCTCCAAAGCTGTTGCAGCAGCATCTACGGCAGAAGCCGCCCCTCCCACCACGAGGATCCGCGCCCCTTTCAATTGACAAAAGTCAATTTGATCTTCTGTATGGGCACGCTTGTAGGCTGGGATGGTATCGGCCACAGGCGGTAATGCAACACCACCAGAGGCAGCCCGGCCGGTCGCCAGTACCACGTGGCGGGCATATTGTTGCCGGGTTCCGTTTTCGCCATCCATTAAAAGATGCCAGAAGTCGCCCTCAGACTTCAGGCTTTTCAGGCAAATGTCATTCTGCACGAAAGGTACGGTAATTTTACGATACCAGCACAAATACGCCATCCATACTTCACGGGGGATTTTGTCCAGTTTTTCCCAGGCCTCTTCGCCATAAACGGCACTATACCAGGCCCGAAATGTCAAAGAAGCAATTCCTTGATGCGGGCCTGTAAGATGCTTGGGGGAGCGAAGCGTTCGCATCCGGGCGGTTGTTATCCATGGCCCTTCTTCACCGCGCGGATTTTGATCAAAAACTGCAATATTCCGCACCCCTTCCCGCTTAAGCGCAAATGCGACAGACAGTCCCGAAGCCCCTGCACCAATGATCGCCACATCCAACGCTTTTTTGCCATCTGGTGCGAGGCGTTGATGAACCCAATTTTTCGCTGGTTGATTCATATAGCCAAGCGCAGTCTGAAATTCATGTTCCAGCGCGGCCAGAGCCGTATCATTTTTCACCATATTTCCAAGTTCTTCTTTTTATTCTGGTAGTAGCTTTACTTCACAACTATCCTTATTAAGACATTGAACTCGAATTTGGTTCAAATACTTTGTCGACTAGGAGACTTCTATAATGCGCTTGATAATTGCGATACTTTTACCTTTTCTTGTGTTCTTTACAATCGGACGCCCATTTCAGGGTATTTTTTGCCTTATTCTTCAGGCAACGCTCATTGGCTGGATCCCGGCTGCTATTTGGGCTGTATACGCGTTAAGCCAATACAATACAGATAAAAAAATAAACAGCATGCACCAATAAAGCTGTTTCCTGGCGGGCAGAATTAATTCCCCCTTCTTCTGCAAAAATATCCGCCGGAATTTGGCAGTTTTCAGGCAATTTTGTTTTTTTTTGAAAAAAAATGAAAATCAGGGCTTGGCAGGCTAATCTGCAATTGCTATAAGCCGCGAACCCGATCACATCGGGTCAACTGATCCCCGATAGCTCAGTTGGTAGAGCAGCTGACTGTTAATCAGCCTGTCGCAGGTTCGAGTCCTGCTCGGGGAGCCAATTCAAAACGGCCGAGAATGTATTCTCGGCCGTTTTTGATTCTTCTGTCTTTCCGATCTCTGACCTGTTCAAAAACACATGTCAGCAACGCATTGTTCACAGCCGAGTAAGACAGTAAATATTCTGGTCTGTTTCAAGATTGTCTTTTTGAAGCACAATCTGCCATCCTGCATCTTCTAGATATTCGTTTACTGGGCTTTCGATAACCAGTTGCCGAAACTTTGAATAATCGAGGGTCGAAAAATCAGGATATTCCTGACAGGCGACGTCATACAGGGCGGGCAAAGTAAATTGCCATTTCTCAGTCCCGCTCATATGGTTTCTAACGGGTGGTGACGTTGCCGGAGTGAGGCTCTCGCCCCCATCGAGCATATCAAAGAACAATTCGATTATCTGATCATTCGTAACGGCAACTGTCGGCATGGCACACCTGATTAGCGAGCGATCCTTTTGAATAGGATTCTAAAAAAGTGCGCCACTATAGCGCCAAACGACAGCAACCTTTTGTGGGGTAAGTCACCAAACAAAAAATCTTGTTTTCATTCTTTTTTCATACAATTTCCCTAAAATTATCAATATCTACATTAAGGAAGTATGCGTATGAATGGTCTGTATAAAGCCCAATTTCAAACCCCTTTTGGCTCAGGTTCCGCAGTCTTTGTTTTGAGAGACGGTCAGCTGAGAGGTGGAAACGGCGCCCTCTATTATGTGGGAAATTATCGTCTGGACGGCGAGACATTTTCAGCAACGCTTAAGACAGATCGCCATACACACGATCTAACAACCGCATCTGTCTTTGGTATGGATAGGCTGAACGTTACCCTTGAAGGCGTCGTTAATGGAAACACCATTACGTTTGATGGCGTGGCCGATGAAGTGCCCGACATGCAGGTTCAAGGCATGCTGGAGCGGCTTTGCGACTAGTTTACCAATCGCAAAGCCGAACCGATTTTACACCTCAGACAAAAAGCCCCGAGCACCGGATCCCTCTTGTGAGAAATCAAGTTCTCTGATCGTTTGCCCGTCGTAGAACCGATCTTCGCCAAGATCAAGATCACTCTCTTCAAAGGCGGGGATAATGCCTGTCTGGGCAAGAAGGCTTTGACTTTCCAACGCGGTTACATTTTCATTTGTCGGCTCTTGTTCCGCATCGACCAAATGAAGGGGAAAGTTATCGTTCGCTGGGATTGGGAATGCACCACCAGCGACTGAAGCTTCCTCATCAAACATTTCACTGATACTGTAAGCAGGTCCTTTTTTTATCATTTTTTACCTCGTTTATTTTGAAACAATCGGTACTTTTACGCTCTCATCTGAAGACCATTGATATAGGCCTTCATCGAATGCCCAAAGGCAGACATTTTCACCACCCGGCCCACAGGTTTATAAAGACCCGTTCGACCACTGGGATGTTTTAAGGCGCCTTTTATTGGAAGGCGTGTAACAAGATCACATCGGTTTTCATAACGGGTAACCCTGAGTTTGCGATTAATCTCCTGCGCAAATTCCTGATCACCAATTCGGGGACAGCCGAAAACAAAAACCCGATCGGCCCCGATCACACTCGCGGCCAAAACCGCAAGGGCTGCCCCCATCGAATGCCCTGTAAAGTACAAGCGGTTGCCAACAATCAAGTGTTGCTTGATCGGCCTCAAAAGGCGCCACAACAATCGATAAAAGCCCTCATGGACTTTTCCGGGGCCGCACCAGTGAACCAGATCGGTCAATAAGTTCTCTTCCAGCGTCGACCGACCATTTCGCGGAAAAACAGTGCCCCTTATCGCGACAACTGTTTTTCCCTCTTTTTGACCAATCCAACCCCGTAAACAGTTGGCCTTGATTTGTTTATATTGATACCCCAATTGGGCGGCCGGCCCCTTCCCGTTCACGCGATAGGCAATTTCAGCGCATTGCGCGGCCTCGATGGCTCTCATTTGTCATCCGCGTTTCGGTTGAGACCTACATTCCCTGCCAGAATATTCAAAACAGACAACGCCTTATCAACCACCAGATCATCTGATCGGGACGGCGTAAAAGACGTAATAAATGTTGCGACAACAACAATAAAAGACAGACCATTAAACGCCTGCAAAAAAAGCCCGCCGTCTAAATTGAACACATCCAGATTATCCAAATCACTTCTCCTCTGAAGAAAACTATTCGTTTACGCGCCAAATGGTTTGAAGGTTTGCCCCAACCAGGCAATGAATGTAATTAACGCAACGATGACGGTGCCTGTGAGGCCGACAAATTTCAAAGCCCCACGCCCCATACTGACCTGACCGCTCAAGGCTTTTACGTCGTCCCGCAACTCCACCATACCCAAATGTAAATTTTCAATTCGAACCCTCATGGTTCCGATTTCATTCTCTAGTTTTTCCATAATTTTTCCCGCACTTGAAAGTGAATGCCTGCTACGCATACGCCTGGATTGAAAACCATGTACTGTCATGCTGCTGTATTTGCCTTGTGCCCCCAGAATTCTGCCAAACTGCCACTTCGAAATAGTCACCATTTGTCACATTCAACGGGGGGGAAACCACATTCAAAAGCAGCTCGGAATACGCATTTCTGCGAAGGAAAACTCTCCCGGCATAAGCACTGCTGCCGTTCTTATAGAATTTGATTTCCCGGGTGCCGCTTGTATTGGTGTCCCAACGGATCTGAGCACTCAGGATCACCCGGCTTATGCCCACTGGAATTGTAAATCTGCTGGTATCCACAACGGGATCATGAAGACCATCAAGATCGTGATTTTCAACATCCCAGTTCAAAATGGTATTCGCGCCCGTAGGCACTGAGGCATCTGCGGAAAGTGAGACAAGAGAGGATGCAAAAGCAACAGACCCGCCTCCTAAACCGGATGTATCACTGGGTAAATACAGATAGCTGCCGTCCGTATAAAACAGGCGTGTCTCGCCCGATGGCAAAACAAGGCTGTTGCCGGTCGCCACCAGCGTAGCATCCTCACCGGTCGCGTTGTGCATCATAAAGGGGCGGGCAACAGCGGGAAGGGTGACTGAAAAACCTCCCGTTGCGGCTCCCGTAATCGTGTGAAGCCAATTTTCCCTGAAAACTTGCTCTGACACACTGACGTCTCCGCCGCCTGCATCCAGCCCCGCGCCTGCATTGCAGAGCGCTTTTTCCAGTAGACTGTCAGCATCATTGGACGTTATGTAGGCCGCCGCTTGATTTTCCGCAATTTGCGGCAGATTTAACGCTCCCATTTAAAAGGTCTCCTTTGCTGGAAAGCCGCGTCCAACGGCTTCAGATAATTGAAAAATTCTGGCATCTAGTTGAGGGATCTCTGACAGCACCTGATTGAAATCATCGTTAAAATCCGCCAGTAAATAGTTGAAGGTGGTTGCATCCCGGACAAATTTTGAAACCGTTTTTCCTGAAAACGATATTTCGATTTCATAGCCTTCATAGGCTTCAGAAAGGGGGACATTGCCGTTTAGCACGCCGCCGCCGATCCGCGTCCGTCGTTGCCATTGAATGGTTATTCCAGCAACCGATCGAACCGCGGACAAGTGGACCGGCGCATAGGGTCTTAAGTCATTTCCTGTGAGCGCCTTATAGGAAGGCCGGACATCTTCTGTCAGTTGGCCCGCTCCGACGGCCTTGAACTGCAAAGTAGTTTCAAGCATAGAGAGCGGCGCAATATCGCGCCCAAGGGTTTCGGGTTGAAGAAGAATTCCGACTTCGCCCACTCTGTGCGCTTGCATCGCCCATTCAGTACCCCTTCGCCCCCTCAATAGGTTGCTGAGCAAGTACCGACCGTCAGGTTGGAGCGCCACAGATTGAAACTGGATAATTTCCTGCCCCAATAGCATGGCATTCGACCCGCTGAGTAATAAATCCCGCGTCACTTCTTCCAGCCGGTCTTCACCGTTCAACATGTTTATCACTACCGAATTTTGATAATCTGTCTGCCATGGATTTTGTGTCGCCTGAAGCAGACTTGTGGCTATGCCCCAAGCCGGTTCATTTTGCACGCTTCCCCGTTGATAAAAAGCCGAGCCGCTTTCATCACTGCGAAACAATGCCGCCCCTTGCCAATGGGTCGTGTTTCCGTCCGCCGCAAAATAATACCGGCTTCCGCTTCCTCCTGTTGCGTCCTCATCCCGGAGCAAGGGAATATCAAGGACGAATAGCTCTGCCGAACTTGGGCGAGAGATTGACATCGGTTGATAACCGCTGCCCGTATCCGCAAGTGTTGATTTTCCAGAAGGCACTCCGCCCACCGCGACGCCTTTGACCTGATGGGAAAGATCGGCACCGAAATCCGCTTGAACAACCCGCCCTTTCATCACTCCTTGCGGTGTAGAAAGTGACAAAAGATCGGTGGGATCTAGTGCTAGGTAGCGCGTCGGTAAGGCAACGGAAAACTGCTGACGCTCTGACCAGGCAGAATATAGGGTCCGGCGACAAGTTGCTTTTGCAAGCGGTGCCGTCAACGCCATTGGGAGATCATGTGTTACAGCGTTTCGCCCAAACATTGTTGAATACGGGGCAAAGCTTCGTTTCGCTTGATGAGCCCCTAGCTGATAGCCATTATCGGCCGCCATATAATTGATGGAAATCGTACCCGGCAATTCACTTTCCTGAAGGCGCTCATCCGATACCGGGGATAAACAATCTTCGAGTAAAAGATTATGCTGAGGGCCTGTGTCTCTGGGGACAAATTTTAGCTGATACCCACTTTCACACAGATCAAAATCACCCGCAAACATCAGAGGTTCCAGCGCATTTTGAACTGTCATATTGCGGTTCAGAATATATCCGGGAATAGACCCTGAAAGTTTTGAAATGTCGACGTCTTCTGGATGAAGTCCTGCCATTTTTCCTAGATTTTGAACCACATCCGAAAGAACGGCGTCCTTGCCGTACCGGCGGCGGAGAAACAGCCTGCGCACAGGTGCGGACGTTGCAAACAGCAAAACACTATCTGTTTGCGCATCGTAAATATAATTGCTGAAATCGGTGACGCCGTCGAAGGCCAAAAGATCGACCCGTTCCATTTCCTCAAGCGTTTCTGCATCGAGATAAACCAGCCATTGGCCGCCATGAAGGTATACCAGCTCGTCTTCATTGGTCGTGTTGCTAAGCGATAACAGCCCCAAAGAGTTACTGTCCCTGAGAACCGTCACATTTTTCGTGTCCATCGACCATTTAAAGAGACGTTCGTCATTTTGAAAAACCAGTTCCCTGCGTTTTTCGAGAATTGCCACCAACCGGGTCACGTTGTTTGTTTCACTGCCGCCTCCGCCCGCGGGCGTCAGCATGGCAGACGGAATTGTATGAACCTGAAAATCACCGTTGTAGATAGCGCCAGATACCGAAGGGGCTGTGTTCAAACGCATGCTGCAAATTTGAAGATCTTCATAGGGGAACGCCGAAATATTGCCCGACATTGCAACCCACGCTGTCTCAAATTGATCCGTGATAACCCCCGTACAGACCGGGCTATCCACAGAGTGAAAATCGATGACGTCCAATCGCTGATCAAACAGCACAACCTGACCCGATTGTTGAGAGCCTGCCACTTGGAACAGACTGCCGTTCGACGGTGCCAACACATCCGTAGACCAGCTAACTGCACCGATATGCCCGGGCAATTCGGTTGTTCCAACTTCTGTAAACCCTTGGCCGCTAAAGACGGACAGACGACGACCGGGTAAAAAGGCGAAGCCTGACCCAATCCAGAAACTGCCATTCCGATCGCGAGACAATCCCGTTGTGCTGGTGGCCAATCGCGGGAATGCAGTTCCAATTTCGGCGCTCGCCTGCACGACAAGACTTTGCCCGTCGATTTGTCGAAAACGGTCGACACCGCCTGTAACTTCGTATGTGTAAACTGTTTCGCGGATCGGATCATAGGAAAGGGAAGATGCATCGATTGAGACGTCTACCCCCTCCTTCATCGGAAAGTGACTAACCCCTTCCATACTCATCAAAACTTCAATATTGGGAATTCGGTTGCCATAGGCCTCCAACGGAAGGCTATCAAATACCAGATACGCAAGACCCCGGTAGGCCGGTGTATTTGCAATCCCTTCGTCACTGGCAATGATACCATCGGGTAACTGGTCTTCACTCCCTTTGTAAAAGCGAAATGAAACTCCCGGTGCCCGAATTGGACCTGCTGCCGTCATGTCAAAAATAACCGTCCCATCCGCCCAGATTTTTAACACTTCCCCAACAGGCCCTTGCGCCAGACCGATGGCAAAGCTGGCATAGTATGTATATCCCGAAGAAGACTTGGCCTCGCCTCCCAGCCCCCCTTTACCGCCGTATTGTTGAGCCGATGACCGGCTTTCCAAAGGCCCGGCCCAGATCAGGTTTCCCCCAAGCCGCATGGTTCCGAACAGTGTGGGTATCGATGCGCCATACGAGGCTCCGGAAAACTTAAGATCTGTCAGGCTTGGGCCTTGCTTTTTCTGATCAGGAAAAAATATCTGCCCGAGTGCCGAGCCCAGTTGCCAGCCTGCTCCCCCGCCGATCCCGGTCACTGAACCTAAGCCGGCGCCCGCCACACTTAACGCCAATGTCGCCATTATTTTTCTCCCCTTAAAATACGAAAACAGGCAAATGGTTGGCCGTATGGTGCAAGCGCTTCTTCCAGAACCTGACGGCGTCTTGCATGGGCATGAATTACGGTGGCTGTACCGGACTGACAGGATAAGATTCCCATATGCACCGGGTAGCCCATATCCTTAAAGACAGCGATATCTCCTACCCCTGCCGCGCGGACGGGGATCGACGCCAAAGACGTGTTCAACAACGCCATTAAAGCGCTACCATCCTGTCGGCGTGAATATCCCTGAATATCGGGCACACTGATCCCGCATTCTGTCGCAACGCAATAACAAAGGCCGACACAATCCACACCCTGTTGCCGGCTACGTCCTTGATGAACCCAGCGAACGCCAATCCATTTCCGGGCGGTTTCAACCAACTGCCAATTATGATCCATTGGAAAGTCCTGCCAGACTGTCCGTTCCAGGGACGGAGGGAAAGCCTCTGAAATTCACCTGATTTTCAAATCTATCCCGGCAGGTGGTAAAGCGCTTATCGCACCCTTCAACCAGGAAAACCGTATCCCCACTCTCTGCCTTAAAAGGCAGCGGCAGAAATAGGGTCAATGTTTTTGTTAAAGGATTCCAGGCATTTATTTCAAAATGACCGCCTGCGTTTAATCCGGTAACAAAGGACAAAATGCCTCCTGACAGCGTCTCCACCTCTCTATCAAAACCGGTTAAAACAACTTCATTGGTGATACTAAATTCCGCAACTATATCAGCATGCCGATACAACAATGGGTCCAACTGGCATGCTACATCACAGAAATCGGCCTGACATTCTGGTGCATAAATTTTTCCGATGTGGCGCTTTAATGCGTCTGAAAGTCCGCGTATTTCAGCTGTAAACAGGCCCTCAGACCAGCGTACTTCGCCCAACCACCCTTTCCGCAACGGGATTAGCCCCTGTTCAGGAGCCTGCCAATTTGCAAGGAAAAATCTTATTTCGGCATAATCGAACAGTCCGGCCTTTAGCTCTTCTTCCTGAAGGTATTCACTGCTCAGGATACCGGTAATCTCAAGATCATCCGTGTCACTGGCGCTGCTTCCTTTAAGGGCGGACCGATCAAACCCTTCGGCTGACACATACAGCTCGCCTGCGATATGAATATCCTGATCGTGGTCTGTAAACCGAAAAGAAACACCGTCTTTTCGATCTATCACCCAAAATGAGGAAATTGATGT
Organism: Sneathiella sp.; assembly: GCF_047631475.1. Taxonomy (GTDB): domain Bacteria; phylum Pseudomonadota; class Alphaproteobacteria; order Sneathiellales; family Sneathiellaceae; genus Sneathiella. The sequence continues at coordinate 25,491 of NZ_JBLHZT010000043.1, forward strand.
AACCTCCTGTTCTATATGCAATAAAATTTCAGTCGATAAGTTTTTCATTGGCGTATCTCGATCATTTTCACGCTTTGCCATTGATGAATATCAGGCCCGGGAATACTGGCCTCCATCAGGTCCGTATCAAACCGAACAGGCACATCGAACTCACAGTTCACCGAAACTTCCGTCCCCTCTGCAGGGGGTGAGATAAATTCAACGGAGCCGGTATTGTCATTAATCGTCCAGTTCCCAAACTGCGCGACCCCATCCAGAAAAACAGTCACACTTCCGGGTACAATTTTGTTGATGATGCGAATAAATCCCGGTGCGAATCCTTCACTATCCTGATAATTTTTTTGAACTTGGAAGCGACTTGAAACACCATCCGCTACGGCGATTTTTTCGTTCCGAATTTTGTAGTCAGAAAAATCCTTTAGCCGGAACCCATAGGCACGGCCGCGCCGGGCATGGAAAAAAGAAAGCAACGCCTCCCATTCAGTGGCCCGGCTTGGGCTTATATCAACCGTGTATTCCCGGCGCGCTACCGACCAATTGATATTACGCTGCTCATGACCGGAGTTGAGAAGCTGTATGGTGGTTGAAAAACGCGGTCCGCCCACGGCCCCATAGGAGATCCGGGTTGGCAATCTAATTTCATGAAAGCTCATATCTTATCCGTTTCGCTTTAAAAGACGTTGGGCCTGCGTCAAGGCTGCCGTTTGAATTTGCGACTGCGATCGCCTGAAACTATCGGCATCCGGGGTCTGTATCTGGAAGTTTATTGAAACAGCGGCACCGCCGTTTTTAAGTGGCTCCTGTTTCTGTTGCGCTGGCGTTTTGATTGTGACGGTCTCACCGCGGGTTAATCGCATGCCGACCAAGTTTCTGTCTTTCCCGGCAGCGCCGCCGACTGAGAATGATCCGCCAGACGCAAAACCGGGAAACATATCTGTCAGGAAGTTTCCCGCAAAAGACGACAGAGAGGAAAACAGACCCTGATTGCCGCTTTTTCCGGTAAAATACTGAGTGCCCAAACGGAGAAGATTTTTTTCCATCCCCTTAAGAACGGCTTCAGCATCTTTACCCTTCACAATAAAATCATCAAAGGCTGCGCCGAACGTCCGGTTTAGATCAGTTGCAACTTTAGATCCCTGAAGCCACAGAAAATCCAATGACCCCGCCAGTTTTGAGCTGGCTCCTCCACCCGAACCAAACAGGCCCTCACGGGATTCGAAGCTTTTGCCAACAGAAAGGCCGCGAACAGACTTTTCAACCTCCAGACTCTTTTTATGCAATTTTTCCAGACGCTGTATGGCCCGGTCAACTTGCGTAGTCTCCACCTCGATTTCCAATTCCGACAAGTCTGTGTCCATTTCAACTCCCCACAAAAAAACGGCCGTTAAGCCGTTGTCATATGTTCCTTCAGGTTTCTTTATTCAGGCGCCAAAGCAATAATAAGCGCCAAAGCGCGCGTACCTCCCAAGGCCGGGGAGACAACCCGATAATTGGCACCAAAACTGGAACCCAGTTTAATAATCCGCCCTCTGAGGCCGCTTGAATGTCCAACAGGATCAAAAACCAATCCCACAGGTGGCGGGCTGCATCCGGCAAATCCTTCCGGTGTGAATTAGACATGACGCCTACCTGACGCAAAGCCTGCTCCTGCCTGACCCCATGCTTGTTGACCGTTTTCTCATCGGCAATTTTACTTATTAAGAATTCTTCCAAGCATCGGGTCAGGCTCAAATAAAACGGGAACGATCCTCGACAAATCGGGTCACCTGCTCGCGGATCCATACCTGTTCCCGGTAAAGTTTTTCGGCGTTGGCCGTACTGAAAACGATGTCCTTGCCATGATAGGTCACCTGTTCCCATTTCACGGTTAAGGCTGCCAGACGCTGAAGATGGCGATTTTCCAGATCTAACGCTTTCAGCTCTTCTCTTCCCTGTTCAATTTGCTCGTCGATCTGTCGCCTGAGAGTTTCCCTATAGGCTGGGGCATCAATCCCCTGCAACCAGATACAGGTGGGCAAGGCCTCCCCGGTTACCGGATGTTTAAGCTGCATTCTTGCAGCGGTTTCTGCCTGTTTTGAAAAATCCAGAGCCGCAAGATCATAATCAGATATGGAGTGAGCAAGCATGTTGGCCTCCTTAAATCGCCGTTTTCGTCAGTTTAATATTTGTGCCTTCGACGTCGTCATATTGTGCAACAAACGGTAAGGTCAGAATGACAGCGCCATCGCCTTTAACCGGCATGTCTGCGCCCATATACAGAATATTTGGAAGATAAATTTCATACCGACCGCCGTCCCCCACCAACGCAATCTCTAGACTGCTGGGTGTTTTCTGGATAAACCGATCAAGCAAGGCATCATTTGAAAAATACGCGGTCAGCTCACCGCTTACGCGAGATCGGCCTGCGGTAAGTCCGATCGCTGTTTCATCGCTGAGCGTAAACACGCCTTCCACATTATTTTCGATTTTCAAATCAACGCCGGCAGCAATCGCCAGTTCAACACCATTTTCAAGAACCTGCCCCTTGAAACTATCAATCGGGGTATGGTTGGAGACAGTGACCGGCGCGACATCAAGAGGCGCTCCAGAAATTACCAGCTCTTTACCTTTAATCGAGAACCGTCCAGTGACAAGGCTGTCTGGTTGCACGGTCAGCGAAAATTCATCTACCACGCATCCAGAGAAAACTTGGTAATGCCCGACATCACCAAAGATCCGTTCGATGGAGAAGCTTTTCTCCGACACTCCCGTTTTCAATGTATCTCCAACCCAGTCACCATAAAATGCACTGGCCAAAAGATCGTCATGAGAACCATAACAAAGCTCGAAGTCGATATCCCCGCTGATCGATGTCTGCCCCGGCACAAAATGTCCCATATGCCGGTCCGGGCGAATTTCATCGCTTTGAATTGAGGTCCTGTTTAGTGCAAGACTGCATCCCGTATGTCGAAGAGCTGTCATTGTCGGGCTGGCCGGCACTTCGCCAAAAAGGCTTTCTTTGATATATGCCATGCCATGTTGCGATTGTGCTGAATAGACCATGTGATTTCCTAAAAATAGCTGCGCCAGTTGACAGAAAGAGGAAGAGCGACAAACTTCACGCCTCCGCGGTTTTTACCAAGCCGAGAATTTTCCACGGTGACCTTTAAACCTTCGAACGCCAAAACGGTCCCGGGGGCAAAATGGGCCCGAAGCTGATCTGCAATTTCAATCGCCGCGTAAACTGTCCTGGCCCGGATGGACAACAGAAGTTCACCACGATATTCCCGATCGACTGACGGACCTAAAAAGACGGATTTTGCAGTGCCTGGATTAAAATCAACTTCGATATAATCCTGCCCATGAGCCGGTTTATAGGCGGTCGACGGAAACACGATCTCGGGTCCGGAAAAGTCTTGAAGAGACTGATCCAGCGCCGCCCGAATTCTTCGATAGCTCATGTGCTTCTCCTGCGATCACCGACGAATAAAAGTTGAACGCTCATCGATACCAAACCTCAAATAAAAGATCGGCATTCAGATCAACAGGGGCGGCTTGGATTATGCTGAACACGGTGTCCTGAATTCTCAGTTGATCCCCGCTCTTTGGAACCACATCTTCGCATTCCATCAAGCCAATCTGATACCCTTCATCATTGATCAGGTCAGTTGCAATCAACGACTTTAAAACCGGCGTTTTTATGGGAATGACACGGACTGAATATTCAGTAAGTGTTGGTTCTGGTTCAAATCCCGGTTGATAGGCCGAAAATTCCTGAACCCCTAAATGCGACGGGATCGCAACATTTCCAACATTGTCAAAAACCCGCCGGATGGCGCTTTGAATTGCATCTTGGTCCATTTTATCCCCTTTGCACCATGTTCATCGGTGGCCGTGCTCCAATTTGCTGGAGCAACCGAAACACAAAACTGGGCTGTTGCTTGCTTTTTGAATAAGCAAGCTCGATGGGACCGACTTTTTCCCGGATAATATAGGAAGTGCCTTGGGCCGCAGGCGGTTTCGCAACATATAGAGCCGCCATTTCCAGAACTGCTGTTCTAAGCGCATGTGGCAACCCGTTTAAAACCCGCCCTTCCCGATCATGCGCCCCTTGCCGAGGCCAACTCAAACCTTGCGCTATATTCAAGAGACTGCCGCCATACACATACCCATCGACATAGGCGCTTGCCTGCATAAGAGCCCGCTGTTTGTTCGCGTCATTTGCGCGCGTCCATTCTGCCAACCCTAAGGCCGCGAAATGCGCATCTGCAACCTCTTGCGAAAGATAGCTCGTCGCCTGGGATATGCCCGTTCCTGTTTCGACAATAAATGTCATTTATCAATGCCTTTCCCATAAAAAAGGGCGAAAGAACCTGCTTTCGCCCTCTATTCCTTACCGATTAACCCGCAAGGCGCACGGCCAGCTCTGGGCGTACAAGTTTAACCCCCCACAGAATGTCAAACTCCCAGACAACCTGCTTATATTGACGGCTTACTTCCAATCGCAAAGACAGCCCGGTTTCAGGATCTGTCATGGACATAATCTGATTGCCCAGACCATTTTCCGCACTGCTTTGCGCAAGCGGTCGATTGGCGAAAGCAAAGGCGTCCCGGTTAAAGACCAGATTGACTTCATGGCTGGCTAAAAACGTCACTGCAGTTCCATCAGAATATCCAGGATTAAGCGCTGGTGAGATGGTCAATGTGCTTTCATCAACCGACAGGTCTGTGGCGCTTCGAACCACATATTGCTGCTCATCCCCGTCGACCGTAAAGACATCACCGATCGCAGGCTTGGTGATAAGACCGTCTAGCACCAACTGGTTTTCCCCCGACCCAGATGCAACAACCTGCGGTGTACCGCTGGCCCCTGTTTCGTGTCGGGCCACATGATCATCGCTATACCAGTTGATCCCATATTTTCGGCCAATTTCACCTTCCAGCTTTGCCGACGTATCTCCCGCTTTATCCGCATCCGCAAATGCAGCAAGATCCAAGGCATTTGCTTCCGCATCAAAATTGAGAACGCCGTACCGGTTTTCTTTGGGTGCCCGCTGTTTCAGCAGAAGTTTCCGGGCATTGGTGGCATCCTTGGACGTGGAGGCGAAAGGCGTTGCCCCCGGCACACCGACAGTGCCATAAACCCCTTTATATTCTGAGTGAATTGACTGATTGACCGCGTTTGCAAGCGCCCGGATCGCTGAACTTGCCTGCATCGGCAAAAAGCTCTCCCGTCCGTCAACTTCCATCATTTCCTTGTCTGTCAAATGAAAGTTCGCTTTTTTCCAGTTGTTCAATTCAATCTGGACTTTTTGCAATGCAACAGATGTTGGTGCGGGTTGGGTGCTCCCCGGTGTTACATTTTCAGCTGTTAAGTCTGCGGGGATAGGAACATCAATTGTATCGCCTTTTTCGGCGGCATAGGCACTATAATTGCCGTTCACCAGTCGGGGCATAATTGCCTGTTCCCGCAAAGACATCAGACCACGAGCGAGAATTTTTGGCATTACTGCCGAGACATCATTAGACATATA
>NZ_JBLHZT010000044.1:0-30340 GCF_047631475.1 Sneathiella sp.
AAGTCTGGAGGTAACCACCCAGGCTCAGTTTGATTTTGTCTGCCGCATTTGCGGAACCTGTAGTCAGGGCTGTAGCAGCAAGCAAGGCTGTCGTACCCAATACGATTTTTTTCATCTTAATCTCCACCGACACAGCAGACGCTGAGTGTGTTTAAGGGAAGGTCAAAGAGACCCGTACCGTACATCAGGAAGAACGTGCTATTCCTTCTTTTACTGCCGAAGCCCTATCGAATAAAAGTGTTGATGAACCCACGTACGAAGCAGCAAAAATCTGAGCTTCTATATGTGCCTTTTCCGCAACATTACAAATTTGTACATTTTGGCCGCCGAATGGACTCCAACAGGCATGAATCTCAGCCGTTTATTAGGTCAACGCTACATTTCATATAAGCTGCGAATAAAAGCGCTTGCGTTTTCAAGGCCGTTCCAAATATGTATAGGCAGTGGCCCCGTAGCTCATCAGGATAGAGCATCAGATTCCTAATCTGGGGGTAGCAGGTTCGAGTCCTGCCGGGGTCACCATCTCTATTGAAACATGGTGACCGACCTGCTGGAATAACGTGCAGCCCTTAAAGGACGCAGTTTTTTGTGAACTCAGCCAACTCATTTGTTGACCAGTCACCTTTTGGCTTTTCTTTCATCGCGTCGCACCATTCTTTACTGCCAACTTCGGGCGAGCAAGCAGATACGAGAACAGAAAAAGCAATTAAAGCAAAAACGCTTACCAAAGATTTGATAACAGACGGCATTACTGCCTCCTCAGTTAAAAAAGGCGTGAGTATAAAACTCACGCCTGATTAGATGGATTATTTGCTTTCGATTGTAATAACCGCACGACGGTTTTTCTGGTTCTTCACGCCATCCGCTGTTGGCACGCCAAGACGGTCTTCACCGTAGCTCCGCATGATCACATTTTTCGGATCAAGTCCCATGTCCATCGCCATGACTGCCAGAGCTTCTGAACGACGGGTTGAAAGCTCTTTGTTGTAGGCTGCGGAACCAGAAGTATCCGTATAACCTGCAATCGTTACGCGAGGGCGTTTAAAGTTGCTGACATATCCAACAGCCTCTTTAATTTTGCTGTCTGAACCAGGAAGCATTTTAGTGCTGTCAAACTGGAACAGGATTTCCCAGCTTTTTGCTTCAGCCATTGCTGGTTTCGGTGCAGGGGCTGGCGCTGCTGGTTTTGCAACCATCATTGCTTTGTCGACTTCTGCCATTGCAGCAATGAAGGCATCCCGACACGCTGCGATATGGTCAGGCTGGAAATTTTCTTCCTGTTCCTGTACCCAGCAATCGAAGCTGGTTTGAGCGCGTGCAAGCTGCGCTGTTGCTTTCTGAGGAGCGGTTGTGCTCAGAGCTTGTAGAAGGCGACCATGGGCACCGTTCATCACAGACTGACGATCTGTTGGGATCTTCCAGTTACGTGGATCGTATGGTCCGACTGTTGCACCAGATGCTGCCACCATCGCTTTTTCAGCGAAGCGATCCGAGTCTGTATAATCGCCCTCACCATATTCCCCTTTTGAGAGAGTAATATAATCGGCATAAAGCGCCTTGTTGAAGGCCGATCCAGTTGCATCCAGGTGCTCGGCTTCACCAAGTTTACCGCCACAGGCTGCGAGGGCCATTGATGCTGCTCCAAGAACAGCAAGGGTAATTACGTTTTTCATATCTCTCCCCTAAATTTGAATAGGACTAGTCAAAAAATAATACGGTATGAGCTTGTTCTTTAATGTTGAACGCGAATAATTAGATTATTCAACAAATACTCAAATGAATCTCTCCGCCATTAATAAAAAGCTACTATGTCTTTCCTTAGATGAAAATAAGAAACTGAAAACAATAATCAACAAAGAGTGACAAAAATGAACCAGTTTTCATACTTTTGTAGAATCTGAGCAAGAAAAAGCAGCTATTTTTATAAGCATGTTACTCAGGTCATCAAAATCCACTGATGACAAATAGTATCGCGCATTTTTATTTTAAAACCGGGCGCGCGGCGTATACACCTCCAGTAGGCTGTCCCCAAGGACCCCGGCTTGAGATGACAACCCATTTAAGAGGGTATCGACTTTTTTGGGTGATTTCAATGTACTCACCCCTCTTCAGAGACACAATAAGCTGTCCCTTTACCGAGCTTTTTTGAAGGTTGCATCTGACGGCATCAGCGGGAAGCCAGATGGATACCGGTACCTGCCCCTGAATACGATGCCGCGCCTCCGCCCCCCGTTTTTTCTTCAGGTAGCAATCCCCCGAAAATACCTGACCTGCATCTCCGTTGACAGAAAGCTCTATCATTCCGTCGATCGCAAAAGCCTTGGGCGCACCAAAAAGGGCGAAAAGTGCCAAAAGCACATTCAAGACACCAATTTTTGTATAATTCCTGCTCATCCGGGGAAATTATAACAGATTAATGGCAAAAAAAAGAAAGGCCAGCGTCAAGCTGGCCATTTTCTCCTGATCTTTGAAGGATCCTAACCGGAAACTAGGATGTTTCGGGCAAATCGATATCCAGGATCGTCATGTGAAACGCGAAAGAAATCTCGCCCTCATCCTCGTCGCGATACACAACGCCGATGAATTCATCTCCAAGCATCACTTCCGCAGTACCGTCAGACGGACGACGCTCTTTAACAACAAAGTTTTCGTTTCCGAATTTTTCGCGCAAGTAGCGTTGTACGCGCAATGATTCTGTACGTGTCATGGTCCGCTCCAGCCTATTGCAGAACTTCGAGGCTATCCGCGATAGGACCTTTTAGACCCTGACGGATTACACATTTTACTTTGGTATCGACGCCGAAGTTTTCCATTTCAACCTCAGAACGTTCCAGCATATTTGTGTGAATAAAAACATCAGCGCCGCCACTATCTGGAGTGACAAAACCGTATTTATGTTCAGGAACAAAAGCTGTGACAACACCTTCGATTTCGACCGCTTGCCCCACGGGACTTGCGCCAGCGCCTTCTTCAGGCTCGTGAATGGCGGCGACCTGCGGGCCTCTATCTCCTTCTGCCAGATCACAGATGATCCGCATACCTTCAACAAATTCGGTATAGGACGTATCCTGCAAAACCGAAATATGGATAAAGGCATCTGGGGAGCCATCTGATGGCGAGACAAAACCAAACCCTTTGGCTTCGTCGAAGAATTTGACAGTTGCTGCAATTTTCTTGCGAACAACCCTAGAAGATTTGCGATCACTCATCCGTTACGGACCTCATTCATTAAATATTCCCCTGCAATACAGAAAAACAGGGCAAAGCTCAATCGTTTCTGTTCAATTAATCCAGTAATTGAATAAATACGTTACTTTTATGCAAAAACCGAAGCCTTATCGACCCTCATTATATTGGGCAATCGATGTCTCAACAAGTCTTACCATGTCAGCCTGAAGACCGACCGGTCCGGTATAAATCCACTCACTCTCATCAACACCCCGGGCAACCGCCCCTTCTTTAAGCGCTTTCGGAACATCCTCCATGGAATGCGGACCCTCAGCAGCAAACAGGCCCAGCACGATTGTCAAACGGCTTGGCTCAGATCTCTTTTGAGCCCAATCACTGACAAAAGGTTCTTCTTCAAGAAAAACTTCTCTCACATCAGCGAAACGGTCCGTATGGCGCAGAGCATCCGCATGAAGAAGGGTCGCCTGCCGAGACGCTGGCGACTTCGATGAGCCATGAGCCGCTATAACAATATCGGCTTGCGCTTCTTGAATACTATGCTTTTCACAGACCTCCCGCGCAACCTTCAGCAGCAGATCACTCATTTGCGGCAGCATTCCAACCGGGGGACATAACATAACCAGCCCCCGTTCGTCCTGCATCTGATTGTGCCTCATTCCGAAAAGCTGCCGAATTCTCGGCCCCGAAAAATAGCCATCACTCATGAAGAAAGGAACGATGAAAAAATCGCCTTCTGGTCTCTGTGGAAGCGGGGCACCATCGGATAGAAAATAGGTCATGACATCTGAAAAATGACCTTTTGCGCGCAATGTTTCTGCGTGATCGGTAATGGCTTTTTTCGCCTGATCAGTTTCGCTGGACCCGTGGCCAACAAGTAATAGGGAGGGCAATTTTTTAATTTTTTCTCTCACTGCAGTCTGGTGCCTGATCTTCCATATGATGAACCTTTCCCGATCTTCAAGACGCTTCAATAAGATCAGAAGAAAACCGAGTTTCGCGTGCTTTCGTTCACTTCCCGGATAATGATTCTGCATCGTGGAACACTACGATAGAATTATGTGATGTGTAACAGGAAAACTACTCTCACTTAGCGGGCATTTAGGCAAATAGACCCGACGTTTCCCCCCAAATCCTATTAGCACACTGGAAATAACACTGTTTTGTTCCATCAAGTCTGAACATCGTGTTGAAATCACTAATAATCCGTGCTTAAGTTACCTCAATTGTTCCTAAAGAAAACAATAGACATCCACAGGGTAAGGGAGACCTAATATTATGATTAAAAAGACATTATTGTCTGTAGCTGCTGTAACGACCGTTGCAGGCTTCGCATTTGGTGCAAGTGCCGCTGATATGGTGGACGGACCGAAAGTAAAATGGAACCTTTCCGTTTGGGGTAAGCAGCGGGCATTTACCAAGGGTATTGAAACCCTCCGCGACATGGCCGACGAACGCACTGGCGGCAAATTCAAAATCAAGATCCATTATGGTGAGGCCCTCTCAAAATCCAGAGAAAACCTTGACGGTATCAAGCTTGGTGCCTTTCAGATGGCGATGTTCTGCTCTCCTTACCACCCTGACAAAAACCCAACACTGACGGGTCTGGATCTTCCGTTCCTCCCATTCCCTAACCTGCGGGTTCAGGCCGCTGTGCATGATGCATACTATCAGCACCCTGAAGTAGCCAAAGATCTGGCACGCTGGGATGCTTACCTCCTGATGAGCTCTCTTCTGCCTCAGTATGAGTTCACTGGCGTTGGTAAACCACCACGGACATTGGAAGACTGGAAAGGAAAGCGGGTTCGCGCTTTGGGTGGCATTGGTAAAGCGATGACAAAACTCGGCGCTGTTCCAACAACAGTGACAGCTTCAGAAACCTATACATCACTGGAACGCGGCACTGTTGAAGCAGCATCCTTCCCGTTCACATACGCCCACGTTGCGTACAAGCTGACGGATGTTGGTAAATGGTATACAGCGAACCTCTCACCAGGCGCTGTAAACTGCCCGGTTGTCGTGAATATTCCAGCGTGGAAAGCTTTGCCAGAACAGTACCAGAAACTGCTTTTAGACGCCAAAGCACCTGCTTATGATGCGTTGATTTCTGCCTATGAAGCCGCAGATGCCAAAAACCTTCCTATGATGAAGGAAAAAGGACTTGAGGCAATCACTTATTCAGACGAAGAACTGGCTGCATTCCGCAAAGCGGGCGCAAAACCAGTTTGGGATGATTGGCTTGCAAGCATGAAAGAAAAAGGACTTCCTGGTCAGGAACTTCTGGATCTCATCATGACAACTGCCGCGAACGCGTCTAAGTAAGACTGTATCCAATCAAGGGGTCTGATTTTTCAGACCCCTTCTTTTATTGAAATATCATCATGAACACACAAATTGCTAGTTCGGGCCCGCCTCCGAAAGGGGCGTTGGCTGCTTTTGATCGCTTGTTTTCAAGGTTCGAAAATATCCTCAACGCTTTTTCGGCAATTGCCATCTTTGGCGTTATGCTTCTTGGTGTAACTCAGGTATTTGGCCGTAAATTCTTCAGTTTACCCATTCCGGGTTACATTGATTTCATTGAACAGAGCATGGTTGTTTTTGCCTTTTTTGGCATCGCTTACTGCCAGCGTCTAGGCGGGCATGTTCGTATGGACTTGTTCATGGCCAAATTCAGAGGAAGAATGCTTTATTTCTTTGAAGCTTTTGCCACAATTGTCGGCCTTTTCGTGATCACGATCCTGATCGAAAACAGCTGGCTGCACTTCATGCGCGCCTACGAGTTTGGCGATTCCACAATGGATATCGGACTCCCAATCTGGCCAGCGAAATTAATCATTCCACTTTCATTCTGTGTTTTGTGGGTTCGGTTCGCCGTTCAAACTGTTGGGTTCATAAGACTGTTCATCTTCCCCTATGCCCAGATTATTGCTGTTCCCGTTATCGAAGATGTGGAAGAACAGGCCCGCCATGAAATTGCGGATGCTTTGGGTGAAGAAGCCGCTGCAAAAGCTCAGTTTGATGAAAATTACAGACGAAAAAACAAAAAAACGAGTGGAGGTGTAGAATAATGGAACTTGATCCACTCACAACTGGCGTCATTGGTATGGGCGCCCTTATGTTAATGGTGTTCTTGGGTGTTCGCGTCTATATCGCAGCCACCATGGTCGGCATGCTGGGCATTGTTTCAATCATTGGCTGGGACGCAGGAACCGGCATTGTAGGAACCATTCCCCATTCGAAATCAACGCTCTATTCCCTGAGCGTTTTGCCAATGTTCATCCTGATCGGTTATTTGGCATTTCATGCCGGCATTACGACGTCTGCTTTTGATGCTGCCAAAAAATGGTTTGGCTGGGTTCCGGGCGGACTGGCTGTAGCGACTGTCTTCGCTGCTGGTGGTTTTGCTGCCGTCTCGGGCGCAAGTACGGCAACAGCGGCTGTGTTCAGCCGGGTTGCTATCCCAGAGATGCTGAAAGCAGGGTATGATCGACGGCTTGCAGCCGGCGTCGTCGCCGCAGGCGGAACCCTTGCATCCCTGATCCCTCCCAGCGCTATTTTGGTGATTTATGCCATTATTGTGGAACAATCTGTCGGTGCTCTTTTGCTGGCCGGTTTCATTCCAGGCATTGTATCGGCGTTAATCTACGCCGTTATCATCATGGGCCGGGCGACCGTCAACCCAAAGTTGGGCCCACCCGTCCGGGGATACACCTTTTCTGACCGAATGAAATCTCTGCCAGGCACATTGCCGATTGTCGCTGTTATTGCGATTATCTTCAGTGCCATTTATGGCGGTTGGGCAACACCGACGGAAGCCGGTGCACTTGGTGCGTTTGTTGTCTTCATTCTGGCCCTGATACATGGTATGCGCACCAAAGCGCTCAAGGATGCTCTGTTTGAAACTGCTAAGCTCTCCGTGATGATTTTTTCCATCATCTGGGGCGTTTTGGTCTTCGTTCGCTTTCTGGGCTTTTCGGGTCTGCCTGAAGCGTTTGCCGAGTGGATTTTGGGTCTCCCCCTGCCCCCCACCATGATCATCGTCATGATCCTGTGTGGGTATGCAATTCTGGGTATGTTTATGGATGCAATCGGTATGCTTCTTCTAACATTGCCAGTTGTATATCCGGCGGTTATTGGGCTGGGTTATGATCCGATCTGGTTTGGTATCATCGTCGTTAAGATGGTTGAAATCTGCTTGATTACACCACCGATTGGATTGAACTGTTATGTCGTTAATGGGGTTCGACCGGATATCCCCTTAGCGGATGTGTTCCGCGGGATCGGGCCGTTCTTTGTCGCGGACGTTCTGACGGTCGCGCTGTTTATTGCCTTCCCATCTCTCATCCTGTGGCTGCCTCAGCAAATGCTGAATTAGCCATAGATTGATCCAGAGACATAAAACGCCCGGCATTCCCTGTCGGGCGTTTTTTTTGCCCCGCAGATATCCTTGCGAAACCACAAGAATTCAGGCAGTCTGAAAACAATCAAAAAAAAATAAAAAATGGAGATTTTCCAATGGATTTTTCGTTGTCCGAAGAACAAGAAGCCATCCGCGATAATGTAGCGGCCTTATGTAGCCGTTTTGACGATGCCTATTGGCGAGACAGGGATAGAACCGGCGAATTCCCCAACGATTTTCACAAAGCAATGGCTGATGCTGGATGGCTTGGTATCACAATGCCCGAAGAATATGGCGGTGCGGGATTAGGCGTTACAGAAGCGGCCATAATGATGCACGAAGTTGCCAAATCATCCGGGGGTATGTCGGCAGCGTCCTCCATTCACATCAATATATTTGGCCCTCATCCCATTGTCGTATTTGGCAATGATGAACAGAAAAACCGGTTTTTGCCGCCCCTGATCAAAGGGGAAATCAAGTCCTGTTTCGGCGTCACCGAACCCAATGCCGGCCTGAACACGACCAGCCTGCAAACCCGCGCCGTAAAGACCGGCAATCATTATATCGCTAATGGTCAGAAGATGTGGACAACAACCGGTCAGGAAGCCGACAAGATCATGCTCCTTGCCCGGACAACCCCGAAAGAAGACTGTAAAAAATCAACGGATGGTCTCTCATTGTTTTTTACGGATCTGAACCGTGAATACTGTGACGTCCGCGTTATCGACAAGATGGGCCGGAAATCAGTTGATTCCAATGAGGTTTTCATTAACGACCTGCCCATTCCGGAAGAGGATTTGATCGGGGAAGAAGGCAAAGGCTTTTATTACCTCCTGCACAGCTTAAATCCGGAAAGAGTGCTGGTGGGCGTTGAAGGGGTCGGCCTCGGCATGAACGCGTTGAAAAGGGCCGCTTCTTATGCAGCTGAACGTGAAGTGTTTGGTCGCCCGATTGGCCAAAACCAGGGTATTCAACATCCACTCGCTGAAAATTGGATGGAACTTGAAGCGGCCCTGCTCATGGCGATGAAAGCCGCTTACCTGTATGACAATGGCGAAGAATCCGGCACCTATGCCAATGCTGCTAAATATTTAGGAGGCGAGGCTGGTTTCAAAGCCTGTACACAGGCTGTTATGACCCATGGCGGTGTGGGATATGCAAAAGAATTTACAGTGGAAAGGCTGATGCGCGAAGTCATGATTTGCCGGATCGCTCCGGTGAGTCCTCAGTTGATTTTATGCTACATCGCCGAAAAGGCTCTTGGCTTACCGAAGTCTTACTAGGAGAACGCGCATGCATATCCGGGATTTCGCACAAAGCACACCCAACAAGCCCGCCATCATCATGGCAGGTTCAGGAGAGACAATCACTTACAAGGAGCTGGACGAGCGGTCCAACCGTACGGCCCAATATTTTCGGTCGTTAGGACTTGAGATCGGAAGCCATATTGCCTTCTTAATGGAAAATCATAGCCGGTTTCTTGAAATTTGCTGGGCGGCACAGCGGGCGGGCCTATACTACACAGCAATTTCTTCGCGGCTTTCAGCAGACGAAGCCAGTTACATCGTTAAAGATTGCGGCGCGCGGCTTTTCATCACCTCAGCGGCCAAAGCTGATTTGGCAGACGAATTAATAAACTCCGTCGATTCTGTCGATACTTGGCTAATGCTGGATGATACGCGACCGGGATACTTGTCGTATGAAACCGAAATTTCCAATTTCCCCAGCACGCCGCTTGCTGATGAATGTGAAGGCGCTGATATGCTGTATTCATCGGGGACAACAGGCAAACCCAAGGGTATCAAACCAGCCGAAATTGGAAATCCGATCGGCTCAGAGGATAACCTCTATAACGTGCTGAAGGGGCTCTACGGCTTTCATCAGGACGCGCGATACCTATCACCGGCACCGCTGTATCATGCGGCGCCGCTGCGATACAACATGCGGGTACAGCGGTTTGGAGCAACCTGCATCATTATGGAAAATTTCGACGCGGAAGAATATCTTAAACTGGTAGAGCACTACAAAATCACTCATGGCCAACTTGTTCCCACCATGTTTGTCAGAATGCTCAAGTTGCCCGAAGAAACACGCCTTAAATATGATGTTAGCAGCCTCGAAGTCGCAATTCACGCAGCGGCTCCGTGCCCACAAGCCGTCAAACAAAAGATGATGGACTGGTGGGGCCCGATCATTCACGAATATTACGGGGGAACCGAAGGCAATGGGTACTGTACCGTCAACCCACAAGAATGGCTTAGACATCCCGGTACAGTGGGTCGGGCTGTTATTGGCACACTTCATGTTGTTGGTGAGGATGGTGAAGAGTTGCCAAACGGCGAAACCGGAACAATCTATTTTTCTGACGGAAAGGATTTTTCCTACCACAATGATCCGGAACGGACCGCCGAGAACTATAATAACAAAGGGTGGAGCACGTTAGGAGACGTTGGATATATTGACGATGACGGTTTCCTGTTTTTGACGGACCGAAAAAGTTACATGATCATTTCCGGGGGCGTGAATATATATCCTCAAGAGATTGAAGACCTTCTGATTACTCACCCAAAAGTCTATGATGCGGCTGTATTTGGCGTACCGAATGAAGATTTTGGTGAAGAAGTCAAGGCTGTCATTCAGCCTGTTGAATGGTCGGAAGCCTCGCCGGATCTTGCAGCCGAGCTGACCGAATTCTGCCGCAGCAAAATAAGCCACATCAAATGTCCAAGATCCATTGATTTCGAGAAAGAGCTTCCCCGTCATCCAACGGGGAAGCTCTATAAACGACTTTTGAAAGATCGATACTGGCAGAAAGGCGCTGTACCGGCCTGATACAATGAACGCCGTTCCTGCGCCCGATGGGCAGTGAGCAGGAACGGTCAGGAGGCCAACCGGGCAGTATCATCGAATATGGCCATATTCTTCAACGTCTGAAGGGCTGCGTTAGCGGCTTCTTGGCCTTTAAGGACAAAATGGTCTCGGAAAAAGTCCATATGCGCCGGAACTTCCTGAAAATTATGCGGTGTCAAAACGACAGAAAGAACAGGAATGCCGCTATCAAGCTGTACCCGCATCATGCCTTCCAGTACTGTCGCCGCGACAAAATCATGGCGGTAAATGCCACCATCCACGATCAGGCCAGTGGCCATAACCAGATCATATTGTCCGGTTGCTATAATTTTTTGTGCCATCAGAGGGATTTCCAAACTTCCCGGCACATCAAATACTGTGATGTCCTGCTCGTCTATTCCGCCTTTCACCAAATCATCAGTAAAAGACTGGCTCGCTTTTGAAACAATATCGATATGCCAGTTAGCCTGAATTATCGCTATTTTTCGGGATGAGCTTTTGACCTGAGACAGGACACCAGACGATTTTTTATTATCTTGGATCATTTTTTTGCCTTGTGTTAGTGACTATCAAAAACTCAAGGCAAGAAACCATGAACGCTGCCGCAGATACAAGCCTGCTAGCCTTCATTAGTCTGTTCTCTTCCATCCGGACTATAACCGTCGGCTCTGGATTCACACCAGATCTGCTGACCCTGCATAACAGGCGCTCGCGGGCTTTGATCCGAAGACCATTACCGCCGGTAGGGACTTTCACCCTGCCCTGAGAACATTACACCCTCATTGAGAGGTAATATTGACTATATCCTTCCATATAAAGGAGGAATTATCAAGAGTGCAAAAACCGCATGGGCTTAAGAAAGAGCGGCTCGCAGATCAGCAAGACTGATAGGTTTGGTATAACTTTGAACAGAGACCAGACCTTTAGCGCTTCCAATGGTTTTGGCGAAGTCAACATAGTGAGGATTATACCCCGTAACGACCATGATCTTGGCGTCACAGCCCTGCTCCGCGAGCCAGTTTACCAGTTCAATCCCCTCGACACCCGGCATAACCATATCCAGGATAATTACGGTCGGCTTGAAGCTAAGATACGACTCTTTAAACACATCCGCCTGATCAGTCACACTGACTTCATAGCCCAAGCCTTCAGCAACCTGACGGACAAAATCGGCAAACATTTTCTCATCATCGATGATTAACGCACGTTTTTCACTCATTGCTTTACTGACTGTCTTTCCATACCTTCTCCCACGATACATTACGTTACGCGGATGGGAGTCTTCAATGTCTGAAGAAGAATTCACCATAATTGTTAAAGAAGCAATTAATTATAATCAACTAAACCGGTATTTTTTATCAAAAACCGGCAAAATAGAGACGGCAAAAGATCATTTTGATCTGATGCCGGATTTAGAAAGCATACGCGCTGACAAGGCTTCAGATGGTGGTTTGAAACTCTCTCACGCCCAACGTCGCATGTTAATTTTGCTGGTTGCTCTTTGGGATGGGCGGTATGCGGATGACATTTTTAACGAAGGGATCGGTAGTCTTAGCAAAATGATTCACTCAATGGATCGCGGAAACCGTGAGCTTTTCGCAGATTTGATTGTGACTTACCCAGGCTGGGGTTCATAAACGCACTCGAAATAAGCCCCTGTTAAGAATATGGAACATAACCTACATATAAACTGGGCCTTATTAGATGGCAGGCAACGAAACCGAGAAAGAAATATACGATGATGGATTGGAACAAGCTCCTTTCGACCAAACGGTTCAGTCAGGACACAATAGATCCCATTTCGGCGTCTCGCAGTCCCTTTCATAAAGATCAGGACCGAATCGTTTTTTCCTCGGCGTTCCGCAGGCTTCAGGACAAAACGCAGGTTCATTCCCTCATTGAAAGCGATTATGTCCGGACCCGCCTTACCCATTCCATGGAAGTCGCCTCGGTCGGCCGATCTTTGGGAGCCAACGCCGGGCAGGTTGTCATTGACCGATATCTTAAGGGGACAAACTACACTCCTGCAGAATTTGGCCATATTGTCTCTGCGGCCTGCCTAGCCCATGACATTGGAAACCCGCCTTTTGGTCACTTTGGTGAGGATACGATGCGCCACTGGTTTGAAACAGGCCCCTTGAAACAGGGGCATCTGGACGAACTGACGGACGCCGAGCAACGGGATTTCCTTGAATTTGAAGGCAATGCCCAAGGGTTTCGCATCCTGACCAAGCTGCAAAACTGGCGGAATAATGGAGGGCTTCGCCTGACCTATGCCACTTTAGGCACGTTTATGAAATATCCCCGGATTTCAAGTGTCAGCAACCTGATTGAAGATGATTACGCGGGGAAAAAATTTGGAATAATGCAATCCGAATTGGACAGCTTTAAAGAGATTGCGTCTGATCTTGGCCTTATTCAAAGGGGCCATGAAAGTTACTGGTGCCGGCATCCATTGACCTATCTGGTCGAAGCCGCTGACGATATCTGCTATTCGGTCGTCGATATTGAGGATGGTTTCAAACTGGGCCGCCTCGAATTTGCCGAAACAGAGGACATTATGCTCCGTATTTTGGGGAATGCTCCGCATCGATATACTGAGCTCACTGAGAAGTCTGAGAAAATTTCCTATCTCAGGGCAAAATGCATCGGCCATCTGATCGGCGAAGTTTCGCAGATTTTTGCTGACAATGAAAAGGTCATTCTGGAAGGAAACTACAAAGGGGATTTACTCCACCATTCGTCAAATGCATCCATTTTTTCAGAGATTGAAAATCTATGTAAACGACATATTTTTAATCATAAGGAACGGATACAGGCAGAATTGAGAGGATCTGAAATTCTCACCTCTATTCTAGACGCTCTGTTTACAGCAAATCTGGAATGGGAAGCCTTCGACGCAAACGGCACAAAACTTTCACCACGTTCCCATGTGATTTTGAACCTCTTTCCCGATAAGGAAAAGAAACCACGCTATGAATGGCTTCTGGAGATGACAGACTTTGTCTCTGGTATGACAGACTCTTTTGCCGTTCGGCAGTTCAAAGACCTAAAAGGCTACATTTAGTAGTAATTTTATATTTTTGAACTACCTGAACGGGGGCTCTTATGAATTCATTAATACATTTTTGTTAATTTAGGTAGCACTTAATTTCTTTTCTCCTTTTAGAAGGGGTGTATCTGCAATGCATTACCGTGATCCCAATATCGGAGAGCGGATTGAAAATCTGTTCAGCACAATGACCGTTTCGTCCCGCGTGACAACGGCCAGAACAGTGGCGCATGACTTCGCGTCCGGGACAATGGAAGCAGATGACTACAAACTGGCCGAACAACTGCTGACTTTTCTCGTCAATGACATTGAAGAAGATGTTCGGCAAGCCATCGCCGAACAGGTTCAAAGCTATCATGATTTACCCAAAGAAATCGCCATGCAACTGGCAATGGATATAAACAGCGTTTCCCTGCCAATTTTGAAAAACTCGACCGTTCTAGAGGATCGCATTCTTATCCAAATCCTCAAATATGCAGAAGATATACGTCAGGTGGCGATTGCATCGCGCTCCGAGTTAAGTGAAACAGTGACCGATGCGATAGCCGAATTTGGCTGCTACGATGCCATTGTTACATGTCTGGAGAATGAAACAGCAACAATAGGGCGTCATGGTTTTAACAATATCATCATTCGATTTACCCATGACGATGAAATCCACGAACTCATTGTAAAACGCCCCCACCTGCCAACGGAAACGATCAACCAACTCAGTCACATTATTTCTGAAGAATTAAAAGAACAACTGTTTCAGTCCTATCCGATCCCTGAAGAGGTCGCGACACGGATGATGACAAATGCTCAGGAAAAAACGCTCTATGACCAGATAAAACGCCGGAACAGCTTAATCGATAAGCAAAAGGCCGGAAGGCAACTCTTCGCGGACGGCCGTTTATCGCCGACTCTCATCCTGCGGAGCCTGTTGGAAAATGACCTGACCTTCTTCACAATCGGCCTATCGCTCGTCTCTGGCATATCTGTTCGTCGGGTAACGGCCCTCGTTTCTGACAGAGGCCCCCTGGGCCTAAAACGTCTCTATGAAAAAGCCGAACTCCCCCCCTATCTTTATCTGGCTTTTAAGACCGCATTGCAGGAAAGTGCGAAATTGAAGTCCCAGCACCCACATAGTAACGTCCGCAACAAACAGGGAATTATGATTCAAAAGATTGCCCGTGCTTATAATTTTGACGAAGCGATTTCGATGGAAAATCTACTGGAAAAGCTCCTCCCTCATCCCAATATACCGAATGGAAAGAGCCTTTAAATGACCTGCCATAAAAAAGCCTAAATGCCCCAACAGGGTATGCTGCCATAACTCAAAAAACCGGCCTCAAAGGCCCTGTCGGCAACAATGATCAACTCCCGAAAATTGTCTATAATTGACATCCAACCACAACCCAAGAAGAGAAGGAACAGAGAATTTGCGTGTGCTTGTCGCTGACAAACAAGACCTTTTTCGTTTCGGGCTTATTTCTGTTCTGAAAGAAGTCAGTCCGCAACCGCTAATAATTGACGAAAGCAGCCGCTATAAAGAGCTGGTAGAATTGCTCATGGCATTTTCATATGACTTGATTATCGTCAGTGTTGAAATTCTTCAGGGAGAAGGGTTCCAATCGCTCAATTCTTTTCGATCAGACTATCCGGAAACGACGGTTCTGGCCATCACCAGCGATCCATCCTACCAAGGAACAACGGACGCACGGCTTGCATCATTTAATAAAATCATCTCAACGACAGCGTCCAAACAAACCTATGTTGATATTTTAAAGCCAATCTTACAAGGCCCTGCTCGAAAAACCAACGATGTGCGGCCACCGTCCCTGAAAGAAAACGCAAACAGTTTTTTGAAAGCGCAAGGACTGACAAACCGTCAAACGGATGTGCTCAATCTGATTGCCGATGGTAAAAGAAATCGTGAAATTGCCCAAATCCTCGGCTTGTCGGAAGGAACGGTAAAAGTCCATGTTACCGCAATATTTAAAGCGCTCGGTGTAAAAAACCGAACCCAGGCCATGTTGCTCGCGGGCAAGAGATCTGAAAAGCCGCCAAAAAAATGAAACGTAACTGAGCCTAGACAAACGATGAACCGCAGGCCAAAATACCTTTAATATCAAGATCGGCGCACAAACAAATAACAAGAACGGCAGGGTATTTGATGACCATCACTATTGATTATTACGCGAGCCTTTCCTCTCCCTGGACCTATTTCGGGCATGATCGATTTTGTGCTCTCGCGAAAAAATATGGCGCCACAGTCAATTTTTGTCCGGCTGAGTTTACCACCATTTTCAGTGCCACAGGCGGGCTGCCTCTGCCAAAGCGGTCACCAGAACGACGGGCCTATCGGTATCAGGAACTCAAACGGTGGCGGGAAGAATTGAATATGCCTCTTAATCTTGACCCCAAATTTTTTCCGGTTCCACATACAAAGGCCGCTCTAGTTTGTATGGCCTTGAAAGCAGAGGGCGGGAATGTCCTCGATCTTGCCAGCGCATATTTAAAGGCTGTCTGGGTGGAAGAGAAGGATATCACAGACGATGCAACCGTCATTCAGGTCGCCAATGATCAAGGCCTTAATGGACAGACCCTTTTTTCGGTTGGACAGTCTGCAGAGATTCAATCTCAGTATGAACAACTGTCACTAGAGGCGATAAAGAAAGGGGTGTTCGGCGCCCCAAGTTACGTCATTGATGAAGAAATATTTTGGGGACAGGACAGACTGGCCTTTGTAGAAAAAAAATTAGAGAGAGTCACCAAGCCATGAATTTGGACCCGCAGGCAAAATGGGTTCTGGATATCGCCGAGCAGGTAGGCGCCCCCCCGTTTGAAGAGATGACAGCAACAGAAGCCAAAGCCGCGTATGAAGAAAGGGCGGTCAAGCTGACGAAAAAAGACGTGCCCACAGGAGGCATCACCGACCTTACAATCGACGGGCCGAACGGCGCGATACCAGCCCGCCTGTATAAACCTGTTGATGCAGCAGAAAAACTGCCGGTTCTGGTTTACTACCATGGTGGCGGATGGGTTGTCGGAAGCCCTGATACCCATGATGCGCTTTGCCGAAGTATTAGTAATCAGGGTCCCTTTATCGTTCTGTCTGTTGACTATCGGATGGGGCCAGAAGCAAAATTTCCAGCGGCCATTGAAGACGCCTATGCTGCCTACCAATGGACAATTGCCTCCATCAAAGGCCATGGTGGTGACCCTGCCCGCATTGCCGTTGGCGGCGACAGTGCTGGCGGCAACATAAGTGCCGTAATCAGTCTACTAGCGCGGGATAATTCAATACAGAGCCCGACCGCACAATGGCTTATCTACCCCGCGACAAACATGGAAATGCAAACCGCTTCCCATAGGGATTTTGCTGACGGTTATTTTCTGACAAATGCTCTTATGACTTGGTTTCAAAATCATTATTTACGGGGAGCGGCCGATCGGGGCGACTGGCGTGCCTCCCCTTTAATAGCCGACTCGCTTGCAAATCTTCCGCCTGCGCTTATTCAGACTGCCGGGTTTGACCCTTTGAAAGATGAAGGAAAGGCCTATGCCGACCGAATGAATGCAGAAGGTAGTAAAGCCGCCTATACGGATTATCCCGGCATGATCCATGGGTTTATTAACCTGGGCGGTGCCATCGATGCAGCCCAAACCGCCATCGACGAAGGGGTCACCTATTTGCAACAGGCTTTTAACCGTTAAGTAAAACACCCTTATCCATCTGAGATCGTTACTATAGTGAAAGCCCCTGACCTTTGATCGGGGGCGCCGCCCCTGACGACATAACGACAAAAAGCCATCACGTACATAGACGATATGACCAGATCTAAAAGATACCCGCAAAATGTATCGTACACGGCAAGACACGGACGGAGCCATCAGGATTCGCCACAACGAAACTCTGATCTCTGTGATCATTGGAAATTGAACGAATATTTCGATGCTCGTGGGTGCCACCATAGACTTTGCAACGTTGCCACCTGATTCAGTGACAAAACCGGGCTTCACTTAACAACAGGATGAGTGATGATTATTTACGGATTGGAAGTTCCGTTAATAACAGCGCGTTATCCCATGCGGGCTGGGCTAATACAAAATGAATTTGAAAATTGGCATATTTTTGCACCTGCCGGATCACAGAAGCCCCTTTTGATCACTTGGCGACTATGTTAGGCCTAACAATTATGACCATACATTTGTGATTTGCGTCGATGCCCGTTAAGTCCCAACCTTCAGGGAGAGCTCTCAATTAATAGCCTGTTATTCAAAGCAAGCGAGCCCACGACAACTTATCGCCAGGAAGCCGCACATCTCCACAACGAAAAAAGGGCTGCAGGAAAGACATCCTGCAGCCCTTGATCAGGCTTTATTGGTCAACAACTAGCGCCAGCCAACACGGTCAAAGATTTTAACAGCTTCGACCTGTTCAGCCGCGACTTTATCCAAACCAATCGCATCAGCCTTAAAGTTCCCCCAGCCGGCGACAGTTTTATCCAGCTTTACCCCTTGTTTGACTGGATATTCATAGTTGGACGATGCATAAAATTCCTGCGCTTTTGTATCAGACAAAAACTCAATCAACTTTATGGCTTCAGCCTTATTTTTTGCAGATTTAGTGACCGCAGCGCCTGAAATATTCACATGTGCGCCCCGATCTTCTTGGTTAGGCCAGAACATGGCGACCTTTTTCACAGCGTCCAACTGGACCTTGTCCTTGGCATTCTGCATTTTGCCGTAATAGTAGGTATTGCCGATTGCAACATCGCACTCACCGGCAGCCGCGGCTTTAATCTGATCCCGGTCCCCGCCTTGTGGCTTCCGGGCAAGATTTTCCTTGATGCCCGCGGCCCATTTTTCCGCTTCAGCTGATCCCTTATGGGCAATCATAGCCGCTAGCATGGACTGATTATACACATTGCTGGAAGAGCGAACACAAATGCGGCCTTTCCATTTTGGATCCGCAAGATCCTCATAAGTTGAAAGTTCGGACGGCTTAACCCGATCTGTCGCATAGTAAATGACACGGCTTCGAACTGTGAGGCCATACCAAACACCTGCAGGATCCCTGTATTGCGCCGGGATATTCTGCGCAAGCTTGTCAGAAGAAACCGACTGTAGAACACCGGCATCTTTATGCGCTTTCAGGCGGCTGATGTCTGTTGTCAGGATCGCATCTGCAGGACTGTTCATGCCTTCAGATTTCAACCGTTCCAACATTCCTTTTTTCGCAAAAACAACATTAACTTTAATGCCGGTTTCTTTCTCGAACTCATCCAGAATCGGTCGAATCAATTTTTCCTGGCGGTAGGAATACAGATTTACTTCCTTAGCATACGCAGTTGCAGAAGCCGTCAGACCAGCGACAGCAGCAGAAGCGGCAAGAAAATAGGCTGAAAGGCGCATTGGAGTTCCTTTAATTACTATTAAGAATTATTATCAATTACTAACCCGTCTTAACACCTTCCCATTCTCAAAGCAACTGATTATGAGTATCGTTCGCAACTAAAGGCGTAAAAAAAAAGGGATGGTGGCGCCATCCCCTTTTTTGTCTTTGATAATTCAACGTGTTTACGCTGCCAGTACCTCTTTTACAGGCACATAATTTTTTCCCAGATCACGGGCGACAGCTTCATTGGTCAGTTTCCCGCAATGAACGTTGAGGCCTTCTGCAAGATAAGGGTTGTCTTTCAATGCCTGCTTGTAGCCTTTATTTGCCAATGCCAAGGTAAAAGGCATTGTCGCATTATTAAGGGCAAATGTGGACGTCCGCGCGACACCACCCGGCATATTAGCGACACAATAATGAACAACACCGTCAACATTGAAGGTTGGTTCAAGATGGGTTGTTGCCCGCGATGTTTCAAAACATCCACCCTGATCGATCGCCACATCCACAACGACGGAACCGTTCTTCATTTTTTTCAGATGATCAGTATTAACCAGCTTGGGCGCTGCGGCCCCTGGTATAAGAACAGCACCGATCACCAGATCCGCCTGAGTTACATATTCATCAACCGTATCCACGCTGGAATAAATCGTTTTCAGCTGCGGACCATACAGACCATCCAATTCACCAAGGCGGGCCAAAGAATTGTCCAGAACAGTCACATTTGCGCCCATTCCCATTGCCATTCTTGCCGCGTTGATACCCACAACACCACCACCCAGAACAACAACATTAGCGGCAGGAACACCCGGAACACCGCCCAGAAGAACCCCTTCTCCGCCCTGACGCATTTCAAGGCAATGAGCACCAGCCTGAATGGACATACGACCAGCAACTTCGCTCATCGGGGCCAGCAAAGGCAGACCACCGCGTGGGCTTGTCACCGTTTCATAGGCAATCGCCACACAACCAGATTTCAGAAGCGCTTCTGTTTGTTGCGGGTCTGGCGCCAGATGCAGATAAGTAAACAGCAACTGCCCTTCACGAAGCATAGCGCATTCATTTGGTTGCGGCTCTTTCACTTTTACAATCATTTCAGCCTTAGCAAAGATCTCTTCCGCTGTTTCGACAATCTTGGCACCGGCTTTTTGGTAATCTTCGTTGGTCAGGCCAATCTTTAGCCCTCCATCCTTTTGAACCATTACCTCATGGCCCGATGACACAGCTTCGCGCACGGCACCGGGGGTCATACCAATACGGGATTCCAGAGTTTTAATCTCTGCGGGAACACCAATTAACATTTTACCATCTCCTGAAAATAAAGTTGAACTAGGCGATCTCGCTGAGAACGGTTCTGATTGTGTCAAAGATTTGATCGATATGTTCTTTTTCGATAATTAACGGTGGTGACAGAGCGATAATGTCACCGGTCGTGCGAATAAGGACGCCTTTTTCATAGCATTTCAGGAAAGCCTCAAATGCGCGCGCGGTTGGTTTTCCTTCGATTGGCTCTAACTCGATTGCACCGATCAGGCCCAAATTCCGAAGATCAATCACATGAGGGCACCCCTTAAGAGAGTGAACTGCATCTTCCCAATATTGCGCCAACCCGTTCGCCCGCTCGAACAATCCTTCTTCCTGATAACAGTCCAGCGCGGCAAGACCCGCAGCGGCGGCCACAGGATGACCGGAATAGGTATAGCCATGAAACAATTCGATCATATTATCTGGCGCATCCATGAAGGTGTCATAGATGGTTTTGGAGCAGGCGACCGCACCCATTGGAATTGTACCGCCTGTCAGCCCCTTGGCCATCGTGATCAAATCAGGTTGCACACCGAAATAATCAGTTGCAAACGCGGAACCCAAACGGCCAAAACCGGTAATCACTTCATCAAATATAAGCAGAATACCGTGTTTATTACAAATCTTGCGTAGTCGTTCCAGATAGCCTTTTGGGGGCATAATAACGCCCGTTGAACCCGCTACCGGCTCGACAATGACGGCTGCAATATTAGACGCGTCATGCAAAGTAACCAGTTTTTCCAATTCATCAGCAAGCTCGGTTCCATATTCAGGTAAGCCCCGAGTATAGGCGTTCTTTTCAGGAATATGCGTATGCGGCAGATGATCGGCTCCGGCCAGCAACGGGCCAAAGGTTTTACGGTTGGAAACGATACCACCAACGGTTATTCCGCCAAATCCCACGCCATGATATCCGCGTTCGCGGCCAATAAACCGTGTCCGTGTTCCCTCTCCGCGCGCCCGGTGATAGGCCAAAGCGATTTTCAGGGCCGTATCGACTGATTCAGACCCTGAATTCGTAAAGAAGATATGATCCAATCCGTTCGGCAACATTGCCGAAACGCGCGCAGCAAGTTCAAATACTTTTGGGTGGCCCATCTGGAAGGCTGGCGCATAGTCCATTTCCGCAATCTGTTTGCTGACCGCCTCAACGATGCGTGGCTCTGCGTGACCCGCATTACAGCACCAAAGGCCCGCGGTGCCGTCAAGCACCTGACCGCCTTCTGCATTTGTATAATGCATCCCTTTTGCGCTTACGAGCATACGGGGGTTGGATTTAAACTGCCGATTGGCAGTGAACGGCATCCAGAAAGCATCCAGATTGTTTGGCACAGCGTTTGAACTAGACATTGCAGTCTCCCAGTTAAAGTATTGAAACGAACGGTATCAACAGCCTTAAACAGCACAAGAAAAAAATGAAAACCAATAAAACAGCCATTTTCAGCTTTTCTTCCTGATTTCCATGTTTAAAATAATAAACACTATTTAGAATCATGGAGCCTTTGAATGGATATTGATATCGGCGCACGGCTACGCTCCTTAAGAGCTCAATACGGCCTATCACAGCGAGAACTGGCAAAACGGGCGGGCGTCACAAATGGTACGATTTCCATGATTGAGCAAAACCGATCCAGTCCATCGGTTGGCTCATTGAAAAAGGTACTCGATGGGTTCCCTATTCCAATGTCAGATTTCTTTGCTAGCGACTTTTCCTCTCGCCGGAAGATTTTTTATTCTAAAGAAGAACTGACGCGGATTTCTGAAGGCAAAATCGAATATAAACAGGTTGGCCGAGACCTCACGGGAAAAGCACTTCAGGTTTTACATGAAACCTATCCACCTGGTGCGGACACGGGACGCAACATGCTCAGCCATCAAGGCGAAGAAGCCGGCATCATCATAAAAGGAAAACTCGAAATCACAGTTGGCGCCGAAAGAAAGGTCTTAAAGGCGGGTGATGCTTTTTATTTTGAAAGCCATCACCCTCACAGGTTCAAATGCATTGGTGACGAAACTGCAGTTGTCGTCAGCGCCTGTACACCGGCCAGCTTCTAAAGCGGGTTGTCGGCCCCAACCGCATCAGCAACCGATTTATAACCGTCGGCCCGTAAAAGTTGGGCAAGTCCCCCGGCCATTTTAACGGCCAGATACGGCCCCTCATACACCATCGCTGAATAGAACTGAATAAGGGACGCACCGGCAAGAATACGCGCATACGCATCTTCTGCACTACTAATGCCACCGACGCCCACCAACGGTATTTTCCCCGCGGTTGCAATACGCATATCCTTCAACAGATTGAGGGAAAGAGCCTTCAATGGTTCTCCGCTCAGCCCCCCGACTTCTGTTCGTTGATGATTGCGCAAATCATCCGGACGGGTAATCGTTGTATTGCTGATAATCAGACCGTCCAATTTGGATTGCAGCGCGACCTCAGCAATATCCGATTTATCCTCATCCGTCAGATCAGGAGCAATTTTCAATAACAACGGAACAGGCTTACCTTCAGGCGGGATATCCTGACGGGCCTGCATCAAACGCCCCAAAAGATCTTCTAGTTCCCCCTTACCCTGCAAGGCCCGGAGGCCCGGCGTGTTGGGGGATGAGATATTCACTGTCACATAATCAGCAAGAGGTGCCAACCGCTTCAACCCTGTCACATAGTCACCGATACGGTCTTCGCTCTCTTTATTCGCCCCCAAATTGGCCCCGACGATACCGGCACGCCTTGGGGCTGCAAAATTGCTGGCAGCGACATCAAGGCCCTCGTTGTTAAAACCCAGCCGATTGATAACCGCCTTGTCCTCTCGCAACCGAAAAACGCGGGGCTTCGGGTTGCCAGGCTGAGGCTTCGGGGTCACGCTTCCTGCTTCGACAAAGCCAAAGCCAAGCCCCAGCAAAGCATCCAGCACATCACCATTTTTGTCATATCCTGCCGACAGCCCTATCGGAGAAGGAAAAGAAAGGCCAAAAACACTGGTTTGCAATACCGGATCATGGGTCGAAGGAGCGCTTTTAAGCACTCCCATTTTCAGGCCCATGATAGAAAGCTTGTGCGCTTTTTCTGCATCCAACGTGAATAAAAGCGGCGACAAAACTGAGTAGAGGGACATTGGTCGTCCTTAGTAAACAGGGGGAAATTTGTGAAGACCATCCGGGCCAAGTGGCAGGTCTTCCACTTTCATGACATCGGACATTTTTAAAGGACCATATAAATGGGGGAACAGGGCACCACCTCGGGCCTCCTCCCATTTAAGTGCCATGCCCAACGCATCTGACTCGACTGTAATCAGCAACAGATTTGGCTCACCGGCTCTATGCTTGGCGGCGCTTTCCACAACTGTTTCTGCCGTCGAGAAGTGAATAAAACCGTCTTTTTTGTCATTTTCAGTTCCGGAATAGACGCCTGCATTTTGCGCAGCGTCCCATTCATTGCTATCTGCCATATGATAAATTAAAGTCATGTTCATCCTGTCTGTTTGAAAGGTTGCGCAATCTAACCGATATTATCTCTTTTGAACAGGAAGGTCGCCCCTCATTTTGGTCAGCGTTGCTGACTTTCCTTGCGTGGGGCCTGATATATCTGGTAAGGGACTCCATATATCCCAATATTTTTCAAATAGGAAATTTGCATAATGGCAGGCGTATATTTCTACAACGGTGACTGGCACGACGAGAATCCCCGCGTTCTTGGACCTGCGGATCATGCTTTTTGGATGTCTTCTTCTGTATTTGATGGGGCACGATCCTTTCAAGGCATGGCCCCAGATCTTGATCTGCATTGCGAACGACTGGGCCGCTCGGCAGAGGCGCTGGGTATGAAACCAACTCTGGAAGCTGGGGAAGTCATTGAGCTTTGCAAAACTGCCATTCGCAAATTGCCAAAAGAATCAGAACTCTATATTCGCCCGATGTATTTCGCACGCGGTGGCTTTATTGATCCAGATCCGGATAGTGCAGAATTTATTCTGGCTGTTTATGATCAGCCGATGCCCGAATTCAGCGGTTTTTCCGCCCATTTTTCACCTTATAAACGCCCTGCAAGTAATATGGCGCCTACAAATGCAAAGGCCTCATGCCTGTACCCAAATTCAGGACGGGCAGTTGCCCATGCCAGAAGCCTCGGATTTGACAATGCCATCATGCTGGATGCAAACAATAATGTTGCAGAATTTGCCACGGCCAATATCTGGACGGTGAAAGATGGTGTTGCCTTTACGCCTGCTCCAACCGGCTGTTTCCTTGCCGGCATCACCCGCTCACGGGTAAAAAAACTGGCAGCGGCTGCTGATATCGAAGTCGTTGAAACTTACATGACACCAGACGATATTCTTACTGCGGATGAAGTTTTTAACAGTGGTAACTTCGGAAAAGTCATGCCTGTAACCCGCGTTGAAGATCGCGAGTTACAACCTGGTCCGGTCGCCGCCAAACTGCGCGACATGTATATGGACTTCTCGAAAGCCAGCCAGATTTTTTGATCACAAAAAAGGCCGCTGAAAAGCGGCCTTTTCTTTAATCTCTTTCGCGCCTCACGCAGCGCCCAGATCTTCACCGGATAAAACCCGTTCAATCAGCGTGACCATTTCATCGACGCCATATAAGGAAATGAACGATCCCATGCGCGGACCCTGTGATTGGCCAAGTAGCGTTTCGTACAAAGCCTGAAACCAAGCCCGCAGATTTTCAAAACCGTTGTCTTTTCCAACCTGAAAAACCAAATTCTGGATTTCAGAGCCTTCTATACCAGGTTCCAGTTTTTTCAAGCCGTCAACCAGATCCTTCATCGCAGCCGCTTCCTGCTCATCAGGCAGGCGATACTTTTTAGCGGGCTTGACGAAATCCTTGTAGTAAGAAACGGCATATCCCACCAGCTTATCCAGCGCCGGATTGTTTTCTGGCGTGGCACCATCCGCATAACGGGTAATAAAGCCCCAAAGAACGGAAGGATCATCCGCATTTACGACAGCCGCAAGATTTAGCAGAATGCCAAATGTTATCGGCATGGTTTCCTGCGGTGGTTTTCCGCCATGAATATGCCAAACAGGGTTGGCATATTGTTGCTTGGCTTCCTGACCGGCAAATTTTTCAACAAACGTATAATACTCATCGACGGCTTTGGGAATGACATCAAAATGCAGGCGTTTCGCCTTTTTTGGATTTTGATACATATAAAGAGCCAGGCTTTCAGGAGACGCATAGGTCAACCATTCTTCAATGGTAATCCCGTTCCCCTTGGACTTGGATATTTTCTTACCCTCTTGGTCGAGAAAGAGTTCATAGTTAAACCCTTCTGGTGGTTTTTTACCCAGAATACGGACAATTTTACTCGACAGCGTAACACTATCGATCAAGTCCTTGCCGGCCATTTCATAATCAACTTCCAAAGCATGCCAGCGCATGGCCCAATCGACTTTCCACTGCAATTTGCAATGACCACCAGTTACAGGAACCGTCACGGCGTCCCCTGTTTCAGGGTCATTATAAGTAACCGTTGCAGCCTCAACATCCCGTTCAATGATCGGAACCTGCAGGACTTTCCCAGTCCGCGGACAAATTGGCAGGAACGGTGAATAGGTCGCCCGGCGTTCAGGGCCGAGTGTTGGCAGAATGACATTGATAACATCGTCATACTTTTCCAGAACCAGCTTCAGGGTTTCATCAAATTCACCGGATTTATAGCATTCAGTGGACGAGCGAAACTCATACTCAAAGCCAAACTGATCGAGAAAAGCTTGAAGGCGCGCGTTATTATGCTCGCCAAAACTATTATGGGTGCCAAACGGATCCGGTACCTGTGTCAAAGGCTTATCAAGGGCATCCGTCAGCATCTCTTTGTTAGGCACATTGTCCGGTATTTTTCGCAAACCATCCATATCATCTGAAAAGGCGATCAGACGCGTTGGGATATCGGACAGAAGCGAGAAAGCATGACGCACCCAAGACGTACGCGCAACTTCTCCAAATGTCCCCAGATGGGGCAGCCCCGAAGGTCCGTAGCCAGTTTCAAACAGCACGTAGCCCTTCTTGGGTGCTTCCTTCGCATAACGATCTGCAAGTTTCTTTGCCTCGACAAACGCCCAGGAGTTGCTAGACAGTGCGATTTCGGCATCCGATGACATTTTTTAATCTCCATATTTGTGGTCGGCGGAATTTAGGCGTACAAAGTCATAACGTCAACGTCCGCAAATGATTTTCAAGGCCTAT
Source organism: Sneathiella sp. (assembly GCF_047631475.1). Classification (GTDB taxonomy): domain Bacteria; phylum Pseudomonadota; class Alphaproteobacteria; order Sneathiellales; family Sneathiellaceae; genus Sneathiella. The sequence goes on from NZ_JBLHZT010000044.1 coordinate 26,383, forward strand.
ATGTCAGAAACTGAACAACAGCAGGGAAATTCAGACAAAAAGCAAGAGATCAGGCTGCCCGATGTCCCGGTTCTGGTGTTGTCCGGTGAAAAAACAGTTTGGCTGACCGCTGACGGGGAAATCGAGGAAGAATCGATTTCATCCGCACAAGCTCGCATTGAAGAATGCCCGCCCTTGTTAGTACACCGATTGGCCGTGGCCCGGCGGCTGGGCCTTAATCCATTTACCGCTTTTGATATTCTGGAACTATTCGCTTTTACCTTCCCAGCAAAGTTGGCCCTGCCAACCCCCAAGGGAATAGCAAAGTCCTTAAAAATTCAAACGGGTGATACACTGGAGGAGCAAGCCCTTTCGTTATACGAAGCCGTAAATTTTCTCCTCACTCATCTGATGAAACTTGGCCCCGAGGAAAATAAGCAGGCCTCTCGCATTGCAGCCACTATGGGCCGTGCGGGGTGGAACTGGGCCCCCTTCGTTCTTTCAGCCCTTGGGCAAACGGAAAATGCTGGACCGTTAGGCGGGCTGGATGTCTGGAAACATGTTAAAGAATGGCCCGATTTTGCACCTGAACCGCCTCCCGACGATGTTTCGATTTCCGAACAGGAAGCCCGGGACCGGCTGAAAGAGTTATTACACACTAGCGCCGAGCCGCGGCCTCAGCAGGCGGATTTCAGTGCAGCAGCCTCTCACGCCTTCATTCCCCGCGATCAGGAAGATGCGCCTCATGTTGTTCTCGCTGAAGCGGGAACCGGAACCGGTAAAACCCTCGGCTATATTGCACCGGCCAGTGTCTGGGCGGAAAAAAATGGAGGAGCTGTCTGGCTTTCAACCTATACCAAAAACCTGCAACGGCAGATCGATGATGAATTGGACCGGCTCTATCCTGAACCCGATGTCAAAGCGGTTAAAGCCGTCGTTCGCAAGGGCCGTGAAAACTATCTTTGCCTCCTGAATTTTGAAGAAGCACTCCAAGGCGGTGCCGCACGCGGGCCAGACCTGATCATTCTTGGCATTGTTGCCCGCTGGGTTCTTGCAACCCGAGACGGCGATATGGGAGGTGATTTTCCCGGTTGGCTGCATGAGCTTACCGGTGCAGGCCGCGTTATGAGACTTGCCGACCGACGCGGCGAATGTATTTACTCCGCCTGTCCCCATTACCGAAAATGCTTCATCGAGAAATCTACCCGCAAAGCCAGAAAGGCAGATATCGTTATCGCCAATCATGCGCTCGTGATGATTAACGCAGCCTCCAGGCCAGATGATCCGGGCCTGCCAAAACGATATGTCTTTGATGAAGGGCACCATCTTTTTGACGCGGCGGACAGTGCGTTCTCGGCCCATCTTACGGGGCTGGAAACAAGCGAATTGCGTCGGTGGGTGGCCGGAAGTGATGGCGGCAGAAAAGGCCGGATGCGAGGCTTGGAAAAACGCATTTCTGATTTGCTGGGCGAAAGTGAAGCGGGACATGATGCCCTGCAAACAGCAATTCAGGCGGCCCGTCAACTTCCCTCAGACGGCTGGTTGAAACGTCTGAATGATGGCCTACCTGCTGGCCCTGCTGAACAATTCCTTGTCTATGTCAAGCAACAGGTGCTGGCCCGGTCCGGCCAGCCTGACAGTCCCTATTCCATCGAATGCAGCGCTGTTGAATTTGTCCCGGGACTGGATGAAACTGCCTTTGTTTTGGAAAAAGCCCTTGGGGGGTTATCCAAACCGCTCGCCGATCTGGCCAAGGCCCTGATCAAACGGCTGGATGAAGAAGCAGAAGACCTGGATACCGCAACCCGCCTTCGGATCGAAGCTGCCGTGCAGGGTTTATCCCGCCGGACAAATACAATGATCAAACCCTGGCAGGCGATGTTATCGGACATAAACGAGCCCACGCCAGACATGTTTGTTGACTGGTTGTCGATCGAACGGATTGGTGGCCGGGATTTTGATATGGGATATTATCGGAGCTGGATTGACCCAACCGTGCCATTTGCAACGACACTGCTAAAACCTTCTCACGGTGCCGTCATTACATCCGCCACTTTGAAGGATTCCGCTGAAGCGGAAGAAGGGTGGCAGGCTGCAGATCTGAGAACGGGTGCGCACCAACTCATCTTACCGCCCAAACGAACAACCCATATGTCCCCCTTTGATTTCAAGGAGCGGACAAAAATCATTGTGGTCACAGATGTCCGCCGAGACCACATGGCCGAGGTTGCCAGCGCATACCGGGAACTATTTCTCGCCGCCGGCGGTGGTGGGTTGGGTCTTTTTACCGCCATATGGCGCCTGCGGGCCGTTCATGAAAAAATAGCCCCGGCACTGGCAAAAGCAGGCATTGACCTTTTTGCCCAACATCAGGACGCATTGGACACCTCTACCCTTGTTGATATTTTTCGCGAAGAAGAAAACTCCGTTCTGCTGGGCACGGATGCGGTCCGCGACGGGGTTGATGTTCCCGGCAGATCGTTACGTCTATTGGTTTTTGATCGTGTTCCATGGCCACGATCCGATATCAAACACAAAGCCAGACGATCGGCATTTGGGGGCAGCCGCTATGATGACATGCTGACCCGGTTGAAGCTGAAACAGGCCTACGGCCGATTGCTTCGCCGCGAAACCGACTTTGGCGTCTTTGTCATGCTGGATAGCATGATGCCCAGCCGCTTGACCTCGGCTTTTCCACCGGGTGTTGAGATCGAACGCCTTGGATTAAAAGACGCAATTGCACTAACGCGAAATTTTATTGCTCAAAAAGAAAATGAAATTAAAAATATTTCGTTGGATAAACAGGGATGATCCCCATATCCTGAAGAGACAAAATTATTACAAGGAGATACAGGTTCATGTCACTTACGCTTCACACCGCATTGATCTCGACAATGGTGATCGTTTCCGCGGCTGACGGAGACATGACAGACCGGGAATTTAATACGATCGGTGAAATTGTCAAAACGCTTCCGGTATTCTCTGAATATAATCAAGATCATTTGGTCGAGGATGCCCGCGCTTCCATGGACATGTTAAGTGGTGAAGGCGATCTGAACAGCATGGTGTCCAAAATCAAGGCTGTCTTGCCGAAGAAATTACATGACACGGCCTATGCTCTGGCCTGTGACATTGCTGTTTGTGATGGCCAGCTTAGTCAGGAAGAATTGCGCCTGCTGGAAATTCTCAGACATGGATTGAACGTTGACCGACTGACGGCCGCGGCTATTGAGCGTGGGGCTGCCATTCGCTTTGTCCGCTTGTAATACAGGCAGACACCGGAAATAAGTGGTCACCGAACGGTGGCCATTTTTTTTGCAGTTTTGCCGGACAAGGATCGATTGCTTTCTTTTTTCTTTTCTATAATATTTTTCTTTATAAGAAAAAACTCATGGGGAGGAAATGAATGGGAGTACTCGATGGAAAAATTGTCGGCTTTGTCGGCACTGATCATCTTGGGAAACCGTTAGCAAAACGGATCCGTACAGCTGGCGCAAAGACTTATGCCTTTCACAATATACCCGCCACCCGATATGATTTCGCGCGGGAAGGTATTAGTTTGTGCGAGTCACCTGCAGAGGTTGCTGACAAAACCTCGGGCGGGGCAATCATACTGACGCATTCTGATCAGAAACAATTATCCGCCATGATGGAAGGGGAAAACTCGTTTTTAGAACATCTCACATCGGGAACGCTTGTCATCGATATGGGGGCTGGCGATCCGGATGTATCCAAAGAATACAAGAAAGCCGCGCAGGAAAAAGGGGCCATCTGGATTAGTGCCCCTATTTCTGCTGACGAAAGCAAGGTTGCTAGCGGTGATCTGGAAATTCAGGCGTCCGCGTCTGACAACGAATATACTCTTGCCTTACCGATCTTGAACTGCCTTGGTAAATCCATCAGCCGGGTGGATAATTAAGGACCGCTTCACGTCACAACGGCCAGTTATATAAACTGCTTCACAGCATCAATAGCCGCG
>NZ_JBLHZT010000045.1:0-29119 GCF_047631475.1 Sneathiella sp.
TGGATCTGTTTTTAAGCACGGCCCGAAAATAAATAATCAAGGATGAATTATGCTTGTTGATAGTCACTGCCATCTCGATTTTGAGCAGTTATCATCACAAATGGATGATGTGTTAAGACGCGCCGAATTGGCAAATGTCGGTCATATGCTGACAATTGGCACTAAACTGCGCCAGTTTGACGGGGTCCGCGCTATTGCAGAAGCCCATGACAATATTCATTGTTCCGTCGGGATCCATCCTCATGAAGCTGAAGAAGAGGGTAGTGATATCACTGTTCAAAAACTGGTAGATCTTGCCAACCATCCAAAAGTAGTGGCCATCGGTGAAACCGGCCTTGATTACTTTTATGAGCATTCACCCCGCGAAATTCAAAGACAGTCTTTCAGAATTCATATCGAAGCCGCCCGGGAAACCGGCCTGCCATTAATCGTTCATACGCGAAACGCGGATCAGGACACCATTGATATTCTACATGAGGAATATGCGAAAGGCCCTTTTACGGGCGTTATTCATTGCTTTAGCTCTGGATGGGAAGTTGCTGAAAAATCAATGGAAATTGGATTTCTTATTTCCATATCGGGAATTGTCACTTTTAAGGCCGCTGAGGATTTAAGAGATCATGTTCGGAGAATTCCGCTGGACAAATTACTGGTCGAAACAGATAGCCCTTATCTTGCGCCTATTCCCAACCGGGGAAAAACAAACGAACCCTCGTTCGTCGCCCATACCGCGGCCAAGGTTGCCGAGTTAAAAGAAGTTAGTCAGACTGAAATCGCGAACATTACAACGCAGAATTTCTTTGCTTTGTTTAATAAAATTCAACGAGAAGATTGATGAAAGTAAGAATTTTAGGATGCGGAACGTCAGGCGGCGTTCCTCGGATAGGGAACGACTGGGGGGCTTGTGATCCGAACGAGCCGAAAAACAGGCGCAGTCGGTGCAGTATTCTGGTGGAGAATGAGGGAACAAAGGTTCTCATTGATACTTCACCGGATATGAGAAATCAGCTACTGGATGCAGAGGTAGGTAAACTGGATGGGGTTGTTTGGACCCATGAACATGCAGATCAATGTCACGGGATCGATGAACTGCGTGTCTTGGCCATTCGCAATCGGGAGCGCGTGAAGGTTTGGGGGAACAAGGTTACACTTGATGTGTTGATGCGCCGTTTTGACTATTGTTTCAAGCAACTGGATGGTAGCCCGTATCCTGCAATTCTTGAAGAACATTTCATCGATGGCCCATTTGATATTGGCAATATCAACTTTATTCCGTTCGATCAGGACCATGGCAGTGTTATCAGTCTTGGATTCCGAATGGGGGATATCGGCTATTCAAACGATCTGGTCAATCTGGATGACAATGGCTTTGATATTCTTAAAGGTGTTGATACGTGGATTGTCGATGCCATGCGCTACACTCCCCATCCAACCCACGTTAATCTGGAAACGGCGTTGAAATGGATTGAGCGCCTGAAGCCGCGCCGGGCAATTTTGACAAACATGCATGTTGATCTGGATTATCAGACGCTCATAAAAGAACTCCCTGCGGGGGTTGAACCTGCTTATGACGGAATGGAGATAATTACGTGAGCGACATTGACTTTATAATCCGGCAGGCTACAGAAGAAGACATTCTGCAAATTGTCTATCTGTTGGCAGACGATCAGTTGGGCGCAATTCGGGAACAGGCTGAAAACCCGTTGCCAGATTTCTATATGAATGCCTTTTCCCAGATGCAGCAGCAAATGGGCAACGAACAGTATGTTGTTGAAAGCGACGGAAAAGTCATCGGATGCATGCAATTGACCAAGATTGCTGGTCTTTCCAGAAAAGGGATGAGCCGCCTGCAAATTGAAGCGGTGCGGATTGATAAATCGATCCGATCATCAGGCCTTGGCCGTAAAATGATGGAGTTTGCGATCGAACATGCGAAAACGACAAATTGTGAGTTGGTGCAGCTAACAACGGATTTAACCCGTCAGGATGCGCATCGGTTTTATGAAAACCTTGGCTTCAAAGCCTCTCATGTCGGCATGAAGCTGGATCTTTCAAAGGACTGATTTTATTGTGTAAAAGTCTTTCTGTGATGGACCAGATCGATCATAGGTTCATCGGCTCCATTACCTGGAAGAACCTGCACATCACGTGCCGATAAACGGCGCCCGTCATGGGCGAGGACGCTCACCGGGCCGATCGGCTTTCCATCATGGCGGTCAACGAGGAGCAATCGCTCCCCACAGGAGGAGGGCGCATATTTCTCGCCCCAATCCATCAGCGCAATCAAAATTGGATAAATATCCAACCCTTTTTCAGTAAGCTTATATTCCACAGAGCGGCCATCTGTTTTGCTTTTCCGTTTTTCAAGAATATCGTTTTCTGTCAGTTTCTTAAGCCGCTGACTTAAAACCGTTGGTGAAATAGACAATTGCTGCTGAAAGTCTTCGAACCGACGAATTCCCATAAAGGCATTACGCAGGATCATAAAGGTCCAGTGTTCTCCGATCTGGTCCAATGTCTGTGCAATACTGCAATTCAGATCTTTAAAATCCTTTTTGCTCAATGAAAATTCCTCCACCCTTTTGGCTGAAATACCGGATGATGCATTTATACGGGTGACAAATTTGAATTGCCGCCCCATTATTGCGTTCAATAACTACAATAATAGTAGCTAAATGGAGCTGAAAATGAAAACAAAAATCACAGAATTATTTGGTATCCAACATCCTATCATTCAGGGTGGTATGCACTTTGTCGGTTTTGCGGAAATGGCCGCAGCTGTTTCAAATGCCGGGGGACTTGGCATTATTACGGGGCTGACCCAGAAAACGCCAGCCGATCTGGCCAACGAAATCGCTCGCTGCCATGATATGACCGACAAACCGTTTGGCGTAAATCTGACCTTCCTGCCCGGTTTTGCAGCCCCGCCTTATCCTGAATATATTGAAGCAATTGTAAAAGGCGGCGTGAAAATCGTTGAAACGGCGGGCAGAAGCCCAGAAGCCTATATGCCTGCATTGAAAGAGGCCGGTATCAAGGTTATTCATAAATGCACGTCTGTTCGCCATTCGTTAAAAGCCGAGAAAATTGGCTGTGATGCAGTCAGCGTTGACGGCTTTGAATGTGGTGGGCATCCCGGCGAAGATGACATTCCAAATATGATCCTGCTTCCCCGGGCAGCGGAGGAACTTTCCATCCCTTTTGTTGCCTCTGGCGGTATTGGAAATGGTAAGCAACTGGTTGCGGCCCTGGCTTTGGGCGCGGACGGCATTAATATGGGAACCCGTTTCATTGCAACAAAAGATGCGCCGGTACATCAAAATGTTAAAGACGCATTGGTTCAGGCAACTGAATTAGATACACGCCTGATTATGCGCCCGCTGAGGAACACAGAACGGGTTCTGGCCAACCCAGCCGTCGAAAAAATTGTTGAAATCGAACGTGAGAAAGGCGCGAGCCTTGGCATTGACGATATTAAAGAGCTTGTAGGTGGTGTCTATCCAAAGGTCATGCAAGAAGGGGACATGGATGCCGGTGCCTGGAGTTGTGGCATGGTCGCGGGCCTTATCCATGATATTCCAACCTGTCAGGAACTCGTTGATACGATTATGGCGGATGCTGAAGCCATTATCCAACAACGGCTGAACGGCATATTATCCGCTTGAAGCCCATGAATAGAAGCGCGTCTGGCTCGATAATTGGCAGACGCGTTTATTTAAAAAAACATTTAATAACAACGTTTTATTTTTGTTATTGAATAAACTGCTTTATCAGTTCGTGGGCACGGCTGTTATTGACAATATCCAAATGCCCAACCCCTTCAATCAGATGATAGTTACCCTTATCCGAAACGCTGCTGAGCAAGGGCTGAAAAGCGTCTGCGATAAAGGCTTCGTCTTCTTTTCCCACCAACAATAGGAAGGGGGGAAGTTGCTTAACATCATCCAGATAGTCATTTCGCGGCGCATAGCTTGCGTTCAGGCGATAGGAATAAGACGGGGTTGCCGTATGGCCAAGTGGCCCCTTCAGAACGCTGTTTGGCATCGCAAACTGAATAACCGTTAAGTCATTGAACCCTTTAATTCCAACCTGATTGAGCATGCTTAACCCGATTAGTCGCCGGGTCAAGGCAAAGGCCCAGCCACCTGAATTTGGCCGCATCGTCGGGGCGTCATACTTCAAAAAAGGGGCCAGCAAAATAGCTTTATCCATGCGGTCTTTATACGATCCCCCAGCCATCCGAACAACCAAACCGCCGCCCGAAGAATGCCCGGCAACAATAACCTGCTGACCTTCTGCTTGAATATGGTCAATCATATCTGCCATGTCTTCTTCAAATTGCCCGATATGATCAACGTCACCCCGTTTTTCAGGTGCCGCCCCGTGGCCACGCAAATCAGGCACGGCAACAACCGCCCGTTTAGATAATTCGGTCGCCAGAGCGTGATATTGAAGTCCATGCCAACCTGATCCATGGATCAGGACAACAAGGGGCCCTTGATTTTCCCGACCATATATCCGTACTGGCAACGAGTAACCATCCCGCATGGGAAGAATGTCAGGCGCGGGCGGGTTTACGGCTGCTTTGCTGGTAACTTTAGAAAAGTCTAACCCTTTGGTCCCTGTCGTCAGATCGTCGGGCCACTGTGAAATAATCAGCACTCCAGCGATACCAAAATAAATGACAGGAAAAAGAAGGATGGCGCCCAGAAACCGGCGGATTATTGGAGTTTGTAAAAAGTGTAAAACCATCTGGGCCTTTCACGGACAGAAAACAGTGCGCAGATCTAGACCATAGTTTCGGTCTGGAAGAAATGGAAATTCTTTATTCAGCATTAATCAACACGTCTTCTTTTTTGCTGTCCTTGCATTGCAGGTGTTTGACCGGGCATAGCTAATTTCAGCCTTCATGAGCCCTTGTTACACGCCGGAGAAATTCCCTTTTGTTATCCGTCTTTTTCCTGCTGCGTAATCAAACCAATTTCCTGTCCATAGGCCAGCTCCAGAGAATGCCCGTCAGGATCGCTGATAATGGCCCAATAGCCAACAGGCGGGCCCGACCGTGTTGGCCCCATCTTAAGAATTCCTTCGTTTCTGGCCAAGTCGCAGAACGCGTCTACATCCGCCTCGGACGGGCATCCAACCCCTAAATGCGCAATGGGCTTGAGAATAGGATCTGCGGTCTCTTCTTCGATTAAGACAAGAACAAAGGGACGCGTTTTATCGGAAAGCCAGACAACACGCATACCCGTTTCTGGATCGGCCCTTTGATGAACCGGTTCCATTTGGGCGTATTTTTTGTAAAATCCAATGCTTTTATCCACATTCGTAACCGCAAGGGCAACATGTGTAAAACCAATATCTACGGCCATCTTCCTTCCTTTCCGTCAAAAGGGCAGAACAAGGATATAAATGAAACGGTTTACCCGCAAGACGGATCCTAGCGCCGACCTTCAATATATTCCGCTGTTAATGCCGGATCTTCCATCGGAATAAAATGGCTTAAATGTTGAAGCCAGACATCCCGACCATTTTCAAAGGCATGTGCCAGATTTTCATCTGTAGGTGACGCAGAAAAATCGATTTTATGGGTAGCATCAGGACGCCTGCCACGGGCCCGCAAAACCAATACAGGGCATTTCAATTGAGACAACACATTGTGCAGATTGACACTGCAATGGCCCATATAAACAGAGGCCTCGATATCCGGAGGGCAGGCGAGACTGACCCTTGACGGGTTATCTTTTGCCGGAACAACGCCATAGCGGCAGTAATTTTCCAGAATTTCAGGCTGCCAGTCAGAGTAGGGGACACGGGCCCGAAAAATGTCATACATATCGCGCCAGTCTGAAAAATCGTTTTTGCGGCGGGCAATAGGATTGTCTTTCGGATGTCCTTTCTCAAAGTCGGAAAGGGTGTCATAGCGTTCCAATGGAAAGACAACCGGATCGATCAAGACAAGGCGTTTGAACCGTCGCGGTGCTGACAGGGCGGCCTGAAGCATTACATGCCCGCCCATGGAGTGTCCTACACCGATAATGTCATTCAGATCCAGCTTTTCAATCAAATTAATGGCATCATTTCCCATCACGGACCAATCCAGCAAATACCGGTCCGACTGACTGCGTCCATGCCCGCGCTGATCAACCGCAATAATATGATAGTCAGATTGAAGCTGTTGAATTACCGCTTCCCAAACCAATCCGTGCATGCCGGTTGCGTGAATAAAAAGAAGGGTCTGGTTTTGCGGATCGCCCCATTCATAGTAGGAAAGGGAGAAATCCTCCAGGGGAAGAAGTTTATTTTTATAGGTCACGTTTTTTCGTTCTTATTATTAATAGGCCAGCCGTAGTTTAGGCACGAAATACCTAAGAAACAATGATTTTAGAAACCGGGAATGCAGATCAATTTACCCGCAGAATTTGGGGCGGTTTTCAGGAAACGCTTTGTCGTTGGTAAAAACCGCATATAAGCCCGGCAATCACAAAAAGAATGCCGCCAAAAAGGTAGAAGGTGATCGCTTCGCTTAACAGAAGATATCCGAAGACCGCGCTGCTGATCGGCCCGAGTGACAGAAAAATTGTCACCCTTGTAGGAGAAAGATATTTCAGCGCCCATAACCAAAGGAAGTAACCCGCGGCACTGCTAAAGCCAATAAACAGAATAACCCACCAACCCATTGTGTTTATGCCCGTAATGGAGGGCAGACCGTCCACTAAAACGGCATATCCGCCAAGCACCAGTACCGATGCAAACATTGCTAGAACACTTACATTTTGAGCCGGGTATTTCCGCAAAAAAGGGGCATATAGAACACTGCAGAGAGCCCCGGAGAATGCCGCCAGAAAGGCCGCGAGTATAGCGAAATACTCCGTTTCCTGCGGAATGTTTAACGTCAGTTTATCAATCACGGAAACCCCAACACCAAGAATTGTCAAGAGTACTCCAATCGCTTTTAATAGCGTAAGTGTTTCGCGCCCCAACAGCACAGACAGGATCAATGTTTGCAAGGGGAAGGTTGAAAATATGAGAGCAACCTGTGCGGCGGGAAGAAATTGCACGGCGTAATTCAGGAGGGCGACCAGAAAACCAAACTGCACGACACCCAATGCCGAAATCGGGACGATATCAATTACGTCGAATGCCCGCCTTGAAAACAGCAACATGACAGGAAACAAAAATAGAAATGCCACAAAATAACGAAGGGCAGCCAGTGTTGCCGGTGTGGTTTGGTCAATCACATAGCTGGATGCAACCAATGCTGCGCCCACCTGAAGGCCCGTCAGTATAGCCGCAACAATCGGCAAGCCCTTCATAACGGCCGGCTCCAGTTCTGTCCAATCAGATCTTTACCGAAACTATGGTGCGCTTCTTCTTTTACTAATGTAAATCCAAGTTTTTTATATATGTTAATCGCGGCAAGTAGGTTCGCATTCGTCCAAAGCGACATATGCCGATACCCATATTCTTTCGCTGAATTCATACATTCTTCGACCAGTCTTACGCCGATACCATGGCCTCTTGCTTCTGGGTCAACTATCACCAGACGGAGTTTGGCGGTATCCGAACTTTCCTCAACAATCAGGGCCGAACCAACAACCTTTCCGTCAAGCTCCGCGATCCAGCAGACCTCTCGATCCGGTTTAAAATGAGTTATAAAATCAGATGCGATTTGGGCGACCAAAGCTTCAAAACTGTTATCCCACCCGTATTCTTCTGCATATAAACGCCCATGGGCGCTGATGATCCAGCCCATATCCCCTGGTTGATGGTTTCGCAATACGAGGGAAGGCGTCGCCAAATCTGACTTTCCAAGAAGAGATTGAATGGACCCCATGGCCCGCAAAAGCGCATTTTGCTGATCTTCATTCAGATTGTTGATCATTACACTGAACAACGCGCTTGATTGTTGGTCCAGTTGTTCTGCCTCTCGGTCGCCTTTTTCAGTAAGAACAACAATTTGCCGTCTTTTATCCTCAAGGTCGGTTTTTCGCGCAATAATGCCTTGTTTTCCGAATTTTGTCAGTAATCTGCTGACATACGCCGGATCCAGATCCAGATCATGTGCCAACTCTTTTGCAGTTGTTTGCCGCCGCTCATGTATTTCGTACAGAACACGGGCTTCTGTTAAGCCGAAATTACTGTCCAGAAGCATTTCATTCAGAATACCGGCTCTACGCGTATAAAAGCGGGAGAAGGACCGAACAGCCGCGACTTTTTCAAGAAAGGATTGGCTCTGCATTTGATTATTGTCTCTGAATTTATCAATTAGATGACACTAGTCATATAATAATTTGTCCTAATAATGAAGCCGCTTTCTTGACCATCCGACTCAAACTTGATTTTTTCACGTTATGTGACCGTCTTCACTGGATCGACAAACAACGTTGCGAAATAGAAGGGGGCTCCTTAAGTTGAGAAAAGCGCAAAGACAATATTCAAAGATTTAAAGGTTCGAAAATGAACAAAGACCTATTCACATCGCTTAACTTCAATCATGGCAGCCATATCGAAAACAGACTGGCGATGGCCCCAATCACAAATATGCAAAGCCATGATGATGGGCGGCTTTCCGATGAAGAATATAAATGGCTGACCATGCGGGCAAACGCTGGTTTTGGATTGACCATGACCTGCGGGGCCTTTACTGAAATGTCCGGCAAAGGCTTTCCCGGACAGCTTGGTATCCATAATGACGACATGCTTCCTGGATTAACCAAGTTCGCTAAGGGACTAAAAGAAAAGGGGTCTCTTGCGATTGTACAGCTTATTCATGGGGGTATGCGGGCCGCAGAAGAGCATACCGGCACTCAGCCTGTATCCGCGAGTGACCAAGCCAAGTTTAATGCGCGAGGGTTGACCACGGAGGAAGTGAAATCTGTCATTGAAAATTACATTCAGGCAGCTCTTCGTGCAGAAAAAGCGGGCTTTGACGGTGTTGAAGTCCATGGGGCTCATGGATATTTATTGTGCCAGTTTTTAAGTGCCACCCTTAATCAAAGAACCGATGATTATGGCGGTTCAGCCGAAAACCGTGCTCGGATCATATTTGAAATTGTCGATGGTATCCGTGAAAAATGTCGGCCTGATTTCAACATTAGTGTCCGTTTATCGCCTGAACGGTTCGGAATGCAGCTGGAAGACGCGCTTTACACGGCTAAACGTCTTTTCGACGAAGAGAAGATAGACTTTCTGGATGTCTCATTGTGGGATTTCAAAAAAGAACCAGAAGAAGAAGCCTTCAAAGGCAAAAAACTCATGTCCTATTTTACCGAGCTTGACCGCAAGTCAGTAAAATTGACGGTTGCCGGTAAAATCATGTCTGCTGCCGATGTTGAACTGGCCTATAACATGGGGGCCGATTTTGTGATGGCTGGCCGGGCAGGTATCTTACATCACGATTTTGTTGAGCAAATCCAGAACAACACTGATTTTGAAAGTGCCAAGCTACCAGTGAGCGAAGCATATCTTGCAGAACAAGGGCTGAGCGACACATTTGTAAAATATATGGCCACATGGGACGGGTTCGTCAGCAAATAACCATCGACCAATAGATCCGCATATATTAGCGTAAACCACCCAATGAAGGTTCACCGTGATCTTCATCCGGTATATTAAATACAGTCCGTCAAGTATTTGTCTTATTTGCGATAACCACTTTTCGGGTTGTCTATTTTTCTTGCCGCAATGAATAATGAATTGGCCTTGGCTCTGCGGCCTATCAAGGCAAGTCACCGGCGCCAGTAATTGTGCAATCTGTTAAGACGATACATCGCATTGAAGAACCGTTTCCATGGGATTACGGTCAAGTCTGAGCGTAATCCCAAGATGTGGTTTGGGTCAGAATCTGAAAGATCTTAGGGAGAGGAACAGAAAACGTCCGCAACGATTACAGTGGATAAATAGTGTTTGGTATACATACTTCCCATAATGTGTCAGATATGACTTCAATATTTTCCATAATATAAATTATACGCAAAAATTTGTATCAACTATCTGAGTTAATTATCCATATCAGAACTCCGCTCTCCTCTTAATCTATTGTTCTAGCTGAACCCTCAAACCCATATAGCGGACCAAATCATATTGTTTGCTGGATAATCTCATTCAGCATTCGACATTGGGGACGCTCAGGCGACAATTTCCATACCTGCCGTGCCACGCACCGTTTTAAAGATTATCTCTCGAAGCCCTGCTTTCTACCAGGTCCAAGCTATAAGGCTGGCTCCAAACAAGACATGAGAATAACTTGCGATACATGCCCTCTTTCTCAATTCTCTCTGCCAACCAATACCATCGGCATTCTAACAGGTGCTAAAATGGAGCGTCCTGCGCTCGTTGTTAAGGATCGATCCTCTGGCTAACCCTGCTGTTAAGCAGTTGCCTCGATTGAAACCTATTTGAGTTTGTTCATTCAGAGGCGAAGATAATATCTTCAATCTCTTCGCAACGCTCCATCATCAACAATGATTTGGACAAACTGTAGTCAAAACCATTCCGGACCAGCGTCTGCAGTTCCTTTTGCAACCGTTCCTTAGTTACACCGTCGAGTTTATAAGGCCCAAAGCGGCGCTTTTTAATATATTTTGCAGCCGCTTTACGCTCTGTATAACCTTCTTCCTCCCGCAACTGGTCCAATGCGCGATCCGCTTCATTGTCTTCAAACCCCAGACTTTGTAATTTTACACTGATCTGTAATGAGGATTTACCCTGCCGTCCCATGGAACGCGCCTTACTTGCCGCATATTCCGTGTCATTTAAAATTCCGGCATCGACCAGTTTGGAAATTTCAGCGTCAATTATCTCCAGAACCGCCTCTGGATCCGTTTGATAAAATTCAATTGCTTTGCTTGATTTGTTCATTAAATGGCGCCGCAATTTCATGGTTGTTGCCGCGAAACGGTCCAGATAACGCAGGGCTTGCTGCCGAATGAGCGCAGGTGAAATCTCCTTAGGCGGTTTTTCCTTTTTAACCTTCTTCTTATTGTGTTGAAAATCGTCGTCCAGCTCATCAGTCATAGTGTAAGATTATGTATAAAAACAATAATATCCAGCCAAAAATTAACGAAGTAGCTTATTCCTTAAATTTCGTCGAATTTGGATTCAGGCCACAACGATCGCCGGACTTCGAATGCCCGTGGTCTGACAAATAAGGTATTCAAAGTCCTGCAAATACTCATTTAATATCAGTCTTACCAATACCGGTTGCTGCAACAGAAAGCCGAAACGTCTGAAAGGGTGGGATTGGGTTGGAGCAGACCAGCCTGAACAATCTGACCTGTTTATTATAAACCTGTCAATCTTGTCGTATGAATAGTGAATTGAAATGTCCGCGGTCTTCATTCTGCTTTAGTAAAAAGACAAACATCCGCTCTATTTTTGCGTTTCACGCTGAAAGTATGTGCCTGCTCCTTTACGAAGACACGGATAGGCGATTACACTGCATTATAACAACCATTGACCAATTTTGATCTGAAAGCATGTGTCTGTGTCTAAAGAAAAAACGTCCCCTATCGAACAGCTTCTTGAAATTATGGAAAAACTCAGGGATCCGAAAAACGGTTGCCCTTGGGACATTGAACAAACTTTCAAGACAATTGCCCCCTACACCATCGAAGAAGCTTATGAAGTCGCTGAAGCAATTGCTGAAGAGGACATGGTTGAGCTGAAATCGGAGCTGGGCGATTTAATGTTTCAGGTGGTGTTTTATACGCAAATGGCGAAAGAAGAAGGTCACTTTGATTTTAACGACGTTGTTCAGGCCATCGCCGACAAAATGATTGCACGGCACCCTCATGTATTCGGAGTAAAATCCATCGTAGATGCAGAGGCACAAACCATCGCGTGGGAAGAAATGAAAGCGGAAGAAAGAAAACGTGCCGCTGAAAAAAAAGGGCGCCCCCTTTCTGTATTGGATAACGTCGCACATACCCTTCCCGCCCTCACCCGCGCGATCAAACTGCAAAACAGGGCGGCCCGCGTAGGATTTGACTGGCCCGACACAGCACCGGTTTTCGATAAAATCAAAGAAGAACTTGAAGAATTGAGGGCAGAAATCGTCGCAAACGACAATCCAGACCGTATTGCCGAAGAATATGGAGACTTCCTGTTCGTTGTCGCCAATCTGGGACGCCATATTGGCGTCGAACCTGAAACTATTCTTGCGCAAACTAATAGAAAATTTACCAGACGCTTTCATTATATTGAGGAAAGGTTACGCGAGAACAATAAATCGCCTGAAACCAGTAGCCTCGAAGAAATGGACCATTATTGGAATGAAGCAAAAAAAACAGAGAAAGAAACATTGTAACAGTTGGGCAGCGCTGACTGTAGTTCCTCTTTTTCTTGCTTGAAAGGCAATATTTTGGCCGATCACGCCCCCCTACCTCATTTCAAGTCTCATCAGGAATTCTCGTCTTATAACCTTCTTTCCACGCTAGTCTGGGTTTATAAAATTGACGAAAATGCATTTTGGTGGGCGAACAATGCCGCTTTGGCATTTTGGGAAACCGATAGCGTTGATGCTTTTGTCAGTATCGATTTGACAGAAGATACACCCGTTGTGAAAGACCGCCTGAATGATGTCTTCGAAAGATGCGCCACGGGCGAAACCGTTGAAGAAAACTGGACGTTATACCCAAAAGATATTCCAAAAATGGTGTTTGTTACTTTTCACGCCATCTTTGTGGAAAAAAACAAACGCGCGGTCCTGATTGAAGCAACCCCATTTTTAAAAGATGAACTGGACCCACGCGCGAAACGAATACTAGAGGCCGCCAGGAACACCCCTCTTCTCGTCAGCACATATAACCTTGACGGTCATCTACTGGTTCAAAATCCTGCGGCTGTGAAGGCTTATGGCATTTCAACAGACCAAATAGTCGCTTTTTCGGATCGATATCCCGATATAGACCTAACAAGTGAGTTGAATAAAAGTTTGAAGCAGCACTCAATTTTCGTAAAAGAAGTTGAAGTATTAACCCAACAGGCCCCCAGATGGCACCGTATAACTGTTGAAAAAGGGCGGGATCCGGTTTCTGGTGAACAGGTTTATGTGGTCGCCGAAGAAGATGTAACAAAACGGATTCAGGCAGAACAGGATCTAAAAAATTTGAATTTGACCCTCGAACAAAGGGTTGCCGAGCGCACAGAAAAATTATCCATTGCTCAAGCAGAAGCCGAGGCCGCAAATCAGGCAAAAACAGACTTCCTCGCGACGATGAGCCACGAATTACGAACCCCTTTGAACGCTATCATCGGTTTTTCAGAAATGTTGTCCGCCCGGGTCTATGGCAGCATCAACGATCGTCAGGCTTCCGCCCTTTCTGATATCAATGATAGTGGACGGCGGCTATTGAACCAGATTAATGAATTACTGGATGCATCTACTATCGATAGCGGAAACCTCAATCTTTTTGAAACGACCTTTCCCGTATCAAAAATTACTGATTATTGCGAGCGGGTTTTCTCACTGGAAGCTTCCAAAAAAGGTCAGCGACTGGTCATCGAATGCCGAAATGCCGATACGGTTATTTGCGCCGATGAACACCGTCTGACGCAAGTCATCATCAATTTAATGACCAATGCGACGAAATACACTCCAAAAGGCGGGCAGATTTCCCTGATTATCTACAAGAAAGAAAATGGAGACGTGGTTTTTGAAATTCACGATAATGGCATTGGGATTGAGGAAAGCGAATTGAAACGCGTTTTCGATGCCTTTATGCAAGCGGAACAGGCATCCACGCTGGCATCGGGAAAAGGTGTTGGACTGGGGCTGTATATCTCGTCCCAGCTGATGAAGCTGCATAACGGATCAATTCATATGAGTAGTCAGGTTGGAAAAGGGACAGTCGCAACCGCAACGTTACCGGCCTCACGCGTCATTGCCTAAAGGAAACGACCCAAATTAAAGGATTTCCACATTCATTTTTTCCAGTCTTCCCAGATTTTCTGGTGAAAACTTTACATTTAATACGGTTGCTTCTTCTTCTTCCATCCGTTCGACAACTGTTCCGTGTCGATAGATCCAGGAAAGCGAGGCGCCATCGTCACTTGGAACCCGTACACTCAGCAATTTTTGATTATGCGTGAGCTTTCGTTCAATGGCCGCATTAAAGACATCAACCCCTATACCAGACACAGCTGACATCAAAATTTTATCGTCCTTGCGGTCAACTTCATTTTGAAGAAGGGTCATCGCCTCTTCGTCCAGAAGATCCACTTTATTCAGGACTTCCAGATAATGCTTCTTGTCGTCTGTATTAACGCCCAATCGTTTCAGGACGTCGAAAACGTCTTTTTTCTGGGCTTCTGTATCCGGATGCGTGATATCGCGGACATGAACCACCAGATCGGCTTCCAGAACCTCTTCCAAAGTCGCGCGAAACGCCGCCACGAGCTCTGTGGGCAAGTCAGAAATAAACCCGACCGTATCAGACAGAATAACGGTTTGTCCGCCCGGTAGATCAATTTTGCGCAATGTTGGATCCAACGTCGCGAACAACAGATCTTTGGCAAAAACGTCAGATTGCGTCAATCTGTTAAACAAAGTCGACTTACCCGCATTTGTATACCCCACAAGGGCGACAATCGGATAAGGCACCTTTTTCCGTTTTGAACGGTGTAGTTCGCGAGTTCTGACAACCGTTTCCAGTTGTTTTTTGATTTTTACGATCCGCTCGTCAATCAGACGTCTGTCAATTTCCAACTGGGACTCGCCCGGCCCGCCAAGAAAACCAGCACCACCACGCTGTCTCTCCAAGTGAGTCCACGACCGCACCAAACGCGTACGCTGATACGATAGATGTGCCAGCTCAACCTGCAAGACGCCTTCTTTGGTCTGCGCGCGATCGCCAAAAATTTCTAGAATAAGCCCGGTGCGATCGATCACTTTTGCATGCAATCGACGTTCCAGATTTCTTTGCTGAACGGGGGAAACAGACCGATCAATGATAACAACATCAATGTCGTTATGCTTGATAAAATCGGCATATTCTTCAAGTTTACCTTCGCCAAAAAGAGTTCCCGGTTTAGGAGCCGCCAATGAAACGACTTCTGAATGAATTACGTCCAGATTGATGGCGGCTGTCAGTGAAACTGCTTCAGCCAAGCATCCTTCAGGGTCCCTGATTTGATTCTTTTCCCCTTTTCGCAAAAAGGGATGCAGAACCAGCGACCGATCTCCTGAGCGCGGCGAAGTGCGCTCTGTTTCGTAATCCATATTTTCCTGTTCTAACTCTCTACCTGTCCTGATAAGACCAGTGCTTATTGAGCAGATGGATCATATAGCTGCACTGGTGATGCAGGCATGACAGTAGAAATTGCATGTTTGTAAACAAGCTGTTCATGCTTGTCACGGCGCAACGTTACACAAAAATTGTCAAACGCACTAATGGTACCTTGCAGCTTTACACCGTTAACTAAGAATATGGTGACAGCAACGTTATTTTTGCGACACAAATTGAGGAACACGTCCTGTACGTTTAGCGATTTTTCAGAGGCCATTTTGCAGTCTCTTTCCTGATTATTCTAAAATTCTTTTTTTACACTTTAAGCTGACGATCAACTTTTTAAATTAGCCCTTTTATTGAAGGGCAAAAAAGATCCCCTCAGATAAGGACTAAAATTGGAAAACACAAGTCTTTTAACCCCAAAAGAATAATAAAGTATTTTTAGCGACATAATAACAATTTATATCGTAACTCTATAAAAGACTAATTTTCCATATATTCTTTAAACACAGTACGCAAATTCGTGGCAATACTCCCCGGCTTCCCATTGCCGATCACCACATCATCCACTTTTATAACAGGCTGAACATACGACGAACTGCTGGTAAGAAAGACCTCCCGCGCGTTCAGTAATTCTTCTTTGGAGAATGCCCGCAGTTCAAACTTGATTTTGTTTTTCTCAAGAAGATCCAGCAGAGCCGCCCGCGTAATGCCGGCCAAAATCGAATTGTTGGTCGGTCGTGTGATCAAGGTACCATCCTGATCAACAATCCAGGCATTGGTTGAGCTGCCTTCTGTCACCATGCCGTCCTCGTCAACCTGAAATGCTTCATACGCCCCCTTCTCGACCGCTTCCTGCTTGGCCAGAATATTGGGCAGCAGTGACACCGACTTAATATCACAACGTTGCCAGCGAATATCCGGGACCGTAACAACGGCTACGCCTTCTTCCGCTTTACGCGCTGACTTTTCCAAGGATGTCTTCTTTGCGGTCATAACAAGCGATGGAAAGGCATCTGCCGGGAACGGATGATCCCGCGGCGCCACGCCCCGCGTAACCTGCATATAAATCAACCCGGTTTCGACACCGTTTTTGCGCAAAACTTCCCGCATAACAAGTTCCATCGGCCGGCGTTTCATCGGTTCTTCGATCCGAAGTTCATTCATGCTCCGCCATAAACGGTCCAAATGTCCGTCGGCATCAATCATTTTTCCGGCAATAATCGGAATCACTTCATAAACACCATCGGCAAATTGATACCCTCTGTCCTCAATATGAACGGAAGCTTCTTTGTGAGGAACATATTGACCATTTACATAAGCAATTCGTGACATAACGATACCTTAATTAACGCCGCCACAGTGACGGACTAAAAAGAGCAAGGATAGTAAAAAATTCCAGTCTACCGACCAGCATAGCGATGCATAATAGGACCTTAGAGGCCGAGGGCAAGTCACTGTAGGACGTAAACTCGACGCCGGTTCCATCAGCGCCTGCAACAAGCGGCGTGATGGCAGCACCGGCATTCGCCAAATTTCCAACGGCGAGCGCAGAAGCTGCCTGAAAATCAAGGCCCGTCAAAGCAAGAGCCAAAGAAATAAAGGCGATTGAAAAGCAATATAGTGTAAAAAAGCCCCAGGCCGACAAAACGTTTTCCTGAGTTATTTTGTTTTTCCCATATTGCAACGTAATCACTGCCGTGGGGTAGCTCAGACGTTTGACTTCGGCCACCCCCTGCTTAAACAGCATAATGGCCCGCATCAGCTTTATGCCGCCAGTGGTCGACCCAGTTGATCCCCCGATGCTCATCAGGAAAAACATCATAAAAACAACACCGACAGGCCAGAAAAATTCACCAGATTCAGAGATCGGCGCTAACGTATAGCCAGTCGTCGTAAGGGCAGAAACCGTATTAAATACGGCATAACGGACAGTTAAAAGTACCGGCATATCTGTCTCAAACGACAGTAGGATGCCCATCCCGGCGGTACTGACCAATAATAAATAGATCAGATATCGATATTCCGGATTTTGAAAATATATGCGTCGCTCGCCGTTGAAAAAAGCCCAATGCAGACTGAAACTGATGGCCCCGATAATCATAAAAACAATCAGCGTAAGTTCAGTAAAGCGATTACCAAAAAGCTCTAACCCGTGATCGGTGACCGTAAAGCCACCTGTCGACAAGGTTCCAAATCCGTAACATAGGGCGTAGAACGGTTCCATCCCTGACAGCCACAGAAAAACAATACAGATTGCGGTCAATAACGCGTAAATCTGCAGAATGGAAAGAACACCAAACCGTATTCGCCTTGAGAGACGTCGGCGAGTACTTCTGGCAATCGCCCGATTAAGCGGTGTATTCCCTGGCATGTTGAAGGCAGACGACAATGTTGAGACCAGGATGATCAAGGCGAACCCCCCGACCCATTGTATCAACGAGCGCCATAGTAAAATACCGCGCGACTGATCATCCAGATTATCAACAACCGAAGCGCCATTGGTTGTAAATCCGGAAAGTGCTTCAAAATATGCATCCAACGGACTGGCAACCGCTTCACTTAAATATAACGGGATCGCGGCAAAAGCGGGCACAACGGTCCAGATCAAAAACGCCGTTAAATACGTTTCCCGGCTGTTCAGTCTGGGGGCCTCCATCCGATTGGCTAAAATCAGACCGCCCCCCAAAAAACAGGTTCCAATTGCCGTGACAAAAAAAGCGGCCGCAACAGTCATATCCTGATCCGATACCGCGTAAACACTGGGAACCAGCATCAACGCTGCCAGCATTGACAGAAACCAACCCAAAATTGTCAAGACGGGTGCAAGTAACATGGATCAGAAAAATTCCAGACTGACAGAGAACATTTCTTCCACTTTGCGAACGGCATTGCTCAATGCAAAAATCACCACACGGTCATTTGGTTTGATAACGGTCTTCCCGCGGGGAATAATGACCGAATTCTCTCTCATAATGGCCCCGATAATGGTGCCTTTGGGCAATTTAATGTTTCGAAGTTCCTTACCAACAAGCTTCGAGGTTTCAAGGGCTTCCCCTTCCACCACTTCCGCAGCACCATCCTGAAATGAATGCAGGCCTCGAATACGGCCTCGGCGAACATGGCGCAGAATTTCAGAAACGGTGGTCGCCCGCGGATCAACAACGACATCCACGCCCAGCGACGTCATCAAACGGGTAAAAACAGGATTGTTGATCAAGGTGATGGAAGTTTCGCTGCCCTGCCCTTTAGCCAACAGAGACGACAGAATATTTACTTCATCATCATTGGTCAGCGCGACAATCGTTTCGGCTTTACGTACATTGGCTTCTGTCAGGATATCCGGATCCAACGCGTCGCCGTTCAAAACAATTGTATTTTCCAACTGATCCTGAATAAATTCGGCCCGCTTTTTATTGGATTCGATCAGCTTAAGAGAAACATTTTTCATATCCCGCTGGATGGATTGCGCGAGATGCAACCCGATATTACCACCCCCGACAATAACCACATTCCGGGCTTCCTGTTCTTCGTGACCGAACAAAGGCATGGCGCGCGCAACATGTGTCACATCGGCCGCGAAATACACTTCGTCACCTGGGAACATCTGGTCATCAGAGGTCGGGACTGTCATCCGGCCTTCTCGATAAATACCGACAACGACGATATTCAGATCCGGAAAAAGTTCGGTCAATTGCCGCAGCGGTGTATTAACAATCGGACAGCTTTCGTCCAGACGAACGCCAATAACCTGCACCAAACCATCAGCGAAGGAAACCGTATCGAAAGCGCCCGGGACTTTAAGGCGGCGGGCAATTGCCTCAGCTACTTCAACTTCAGGAGAGATGATCACATCAATCGGTAAGTGATCCCGACTGTATAAATCAGACCAAATAGGAGCCAGATATTGTTGCGCACGAATACGCGCCACTTTTTTTGGAACATCGAAAAGAGAATGCGCGACCTGACAGGCGACCATATTGACCTCGTCACTATATGTCACCGCGATCAGCATATCCGCGTCCCGCGCCCCTGCATTTTCCAGTATATCTGGATGAGAGGCATGTCCAACCATGGCCCTAACATCCAATTCATCCCCAATTTTACGGACCAATTCAACATTTTGATCAACAAGGGTAACATCGTTCCCTTCACGCGCGAGCTGACGGGCGATATTTGAACCCACCTGCCCGGCACCGCATACAATAACCTGCATACTGGTCTGGCCTCCGCCTTGTATGAACCTACTCTGGTTCTTTTACCCGTTCACTGTTGTGAATGCCAAGGGATTTAAGTTTTCGGTGTAATGCAGAGCGTTCCATTCCAACAAAGGAGGCAGTTCTGGAAATATTTCCACCAAACCGATTGACCTGTGCTTCCAGATACTCTTTTTCAAATCTCTCGCGCGCATCCCTAAGCGGGAGTGTCATGATTTCCGTACTATCTTTTTGCCCGCTCATCACCGATTGAGCCGCACCGGCATCCGCCGGGATCATATCTGCGGTGATCGGCGCGTTTTTCTCGCCCGTCGCCAAAATCATGATCTGTTCAATAACGTTTTTAAGCTGGCGAACGTTGCCCGGCCAATTTGAAGCCTGAAGGGTAGCGATGGCATCTTCCCCGATCTTACGGACAGGGAGCCCTGCACTTTTGGCAAATCGTTCGATAAAATACCGTGCCAGCGGAGCAATATCCTCCAAACGTTCCCTTAATGGCGGGATGGTTAATGGTACCACGCTCAAACGATGGAAAAGATCTTCTCGCAATCGGCCATTTTCCATGGCTTCCTTCAAGTCTTGGCTCGACGATGAGATCACTCTGACATCCACTTTGACTTTCTCGCTCCCTCCGACCCGCTGGAAAGATTGCTCGACAAGGACACGCAGGATCTTACCCTGCGTTTCAAGTGGCATATCTGCAATTTCGTCCAGGAAAATGGTGCCGCCATGGGCTTGTTCCAGCAATCCGCGACGTGCGCCTTTCGCTGAATTCATGCGGCCTTCTTCGACACCAAACAATTGAATTTCAAGAAGCTCCGGGGCCATGGTGGCCGCATTCATCGCGACGAAAGGCCTGTCGCTGCGCAGCGAATTCGTATGGATCATGCGCGCGACAACTTCTTTACCCGATCCGGACGGCCCGGTAATCATCACCCGACTATTGGTCGGCGCGACCCGTTGAATGGATTGTTCTAATTGTACCATAACGTTAGATCGGCAGATCAATTCGTCGACAAATTCTCCCGCTTTCTGCCTTAATTCCTGCACTTCCCGTCGAAGGCGCGAGGCTTCCAAAGCCCGCTCTACGACTTGCATCAGACGTTCAGCTTTAAAAGGCTTTTCAATGAAATCATACGCACCCATTTTAATGGTGTTAACGGCTGTTTCAATATTGCCATGGCCCGAAATCATGATTACTGGCAACTCGACTGCGACTTTCTTTATTTCCTGAAGGATCTCAATTCCGTCGAGCTTGCTTCCGCGCAACCAAATATCAAGAATAACCAGACTGGGGCGCCTGTTCGCAATTTCTGCCATACATTCGTCACTGTTGGCCGCCTCCCGTGTTTCAAACCCCTCATCCTCAAGGACCCCGGCAATAAGGTCTCGAATATCAGCTTCATCATCGATAATTAGGATATCAGCAGACATGACTAGCTATTCCCTGTTTTAAGCATTTTTGTTTCTTCGACTTCGATTTTAAAAAACATGATCTGAACTTTCGCGCCGGGACCGTCATCGGCATCCATTAAAGCAAGAGACCCGCCATGTTCTTCCATTATTTTATTGACAATTGCCAAGCCCAGACCCGTTCCCTTTTCCCGGTGCGTGACATATGGCTCTGTCAGTCTAGCCCTGTTTTCATTGGGTAATCCGCGACCGTTGTCTGTGATTTGCACCACAAGCTGCGTATCATTTTCAATCATGCTGATCCCGATATGCCCTCGTTCCAACGTAGCAGGATCACCATCGCGCCCTTCAATACTATCGGCAGCATTCTGAAGGATATTGGTAAACACCCGTGTAATTTGTGGCGTATCCAGCTGACATAGAGATTCTGATAATTCTCCGTTGATCACATAATCGATCTCAGGATGCGCCACCTTCTGAAGGAAAACCGCTTCTTCCAGAATGATATTCAGTTTTTCCGGCCTGAAACTGGGTGCTGGCATCCGCGCAAAAGAGGAAAATTCATCGACCATTTGTCCGATGTCACCAACCTGCCGGATAATTGTGTCCGTGCACTTATGGAAGGTTTCAATATCCGTTTCGATCTGCTTGCCATACTTCCTTTTAATCCGCTCCGCAGATAATTGGATCGGGGTCAGCGGATTTTTAATTTCATGGGCAATTCGGCGGGCGATATCCCCCCAAGCCGCCATTCGTTGGGCCGACACAAGCTCGGTAATCTCGTCCATCGTGACGACAAAACCCTGAACTCCCATTTCTGAAATTTCCGCGGCAATCCGCACCAGCAGATGCCGGTGAACCGACGTCGTTTGAAGATTGATTTGCGCCTGGGCAATCCGAAATGGTTTTTCCCGGACTTCATCCAGAAGATCCGCAAACTGAGGCACGACATCTTTTAGTGGACGGCCGATCATGTCACTGGTCTCGATCTCGATCAGCTTACCCGCGGTCCGATTGGGAAGCGTAATATTACCGCTTACATCCAGTCCGATCACACCCGCAGAGACGCCAGACAGTACGGTTTCAGTAAAACGTCGGCGTTCATCAAGCTGTGTATTTGTTTTTTCAAGTTCCAGATGCTGGCTCGAAAGCTCGCGCGTCATGTTGTTAAACGATTTTGCCAGAATGGCCATTTCATCATAAGCGGCATTCTCGTCAACTTTTGTATCCAGATCTCCGGTACTGACCCGCTCTGCTGCATTGACCAAGCCTTCGATGGGCCCCACCAGGCGGGATGCAATCGCCAGCCCAAACCAAACCGCAGCCAACACCACCATCATCGAGATAATAATAAAGATCGCTGCGAACTGAAGTTGAATACCAAATCCTTCGTCCTGAAGCCGTTTATAGTCTTTGGAGGCCTCTCTGGTGCGTTCCATATGCTCCAGCACGCGGGGTTCAATATAACGCGCTACATACAGATAGCCGTCGAAAAGCCGGTCGAGCCGAACAAGCGCCCGAACTCGGTCATCCGTATCACTGGTTGAAATGACAACATCATTAACCGCAGCCTCTTCCAGCATTTCAGCAGGAATTTGCTCAAAATCGGCGACAAAACTTAAATCTGATTGGGCAATCACCCGCTTTGTCCCATCGAACACAACGGCTTCACTCAAATTACGGGCGAAAACCTGATCGGTCAGGAACGCGTTAAAGCGTTCGCGGTCATTCAACGCCGCAACAGGGACCCTGTTAATACTGGCCGCCATGCTTAAAACGTCGGCGCGAATGGTCTGAATATGTTCCTTGATATACGCTTCTGCGACGGCTAACGATTCAGAAACGGCGATATTCACCGGTTCAGAAAAGTGCTTTTGAAAATAAATGTTGAAAAACAGGGCCGAAAACATCGCAACCATGATGGCGGGGGCAACAGCAATCAATGCAAACAGCTTCACCACCCTGCGATGCATGTTGCTGCCGGCCTTGCCAATGCGGTTTTTTCGCCACATTCGAATAATTCGGTGACTGACGATCGCGGTCAGCAACATCAGGATCACAAGATCAACCAGCACCAGAACACGGGTGATATAAACATCGTCACCGGCGAGTGACCCATAGGTCGCAATCCCACTCGCAATGGCAAGTAATGCCACAACAAAAGACGTTTTTGGACCAAGCCCAATCTTCCGTGACCACCGCGTAAAAGAAAAGCGTGGTTTGGATGCAACTTCCTGTGTCTGCGTCACTTGTTCCCCCCGAAACAGTGATCCGACACGTTTGCAGAACGTTTAATAATCAGTCCCCACCGAATAGTTCAGGCGAAAATTAAGTATCTTCGCCACCCTGTTGCATTAAAGCATCACTTTACCCCGCGAACAACCTGAATATCAAGTTCTCTGATCTTTTTTCTTAAAGTATTTCGATTGAGACCCAACAAATCAGCTGTCCTGATCTGGTTCCCGTTTGTCGCGTCCAAAGCCAGAATAATCAGGGGGCGTTCGATTTCACGTAACACCCGATCATATAAGCCTGCGGGGGGTAAGCTACCGGGATGGGCGGCAAAGTATTTTGCTATATGCCGTTCAACCGCGGCCCCCAGACTTTCATCATCCGGCACGACATCTGTCGCAGGGGTCGAATTTGCCGGTGCCAGTTCCTGTGCGATAATTTCCGCATCAATCACTTCTTCTGAATAAAGCGCAACCAACCGCTGCACCAGATTTTCCAACTCCCGAACATTACCCGGCCATTTATGTTTTTTCAGGATATCAAGGGCGTCATTATCGATGCTTTTTACAGGCAGCCCTTCGTCCTGAGTAATCGCTAGAAAATGCCGGACCAGGTCTGGAATATCATCCGCACGTTCTCGCAAGGGGGGCAAGCGCAACGGAACAACATTAAGCCGGTAAAACAAATCTTCCCGGAAAAGTCCCTGACGTACGAACTGACGCAAATCCCGATTGGTCGCAGCAATAATCCGAACATCCGTTTTCAGCGCGGTTCGACCGCCTACCGTCGTATATTCACCTTGTTGCAGAACTCGAAGGAGGCGGGTTTGTGCGTCCAGCGGCATATCACCGATTTCATCGAGGAAAAGCGTTCCCCCCTGCGCCTGTTCAAACCGGCCAATGGCCCGACTGTCCGCACCGGTAAAGGCTCCCTTTTCATGACCAAAAAGTTCTGACTCAATCAATTCTTTTGGAATTGCACCCATATTGATGGGAACAAAGGGCCCGTTCTTCCGTTTGCCATATTCATGCAAGGCCCGCGCAACCAACTCTTTACCGGTTCCGCTTTCACCGGTGATCATGACCGTCAAATCAGTTCCCATCAATCGGGCCAGAACCCTGTATATCTCCTGCATGGCGCCTGAGCGCCCGATCAGCGGGATCTTTGCGTCTTCTTCATCCCCTTCCCAAAGGCCGCCCCCTTTTGAGACTTTTTTAGGTTTGGACAATGCCCGCTCGACAACCTGAAGCAGCTCTTTCAGGTCAAAAGGTTTTGGTAGATAATCATAAGCGCCCCGTTCTGTTGCTTTCACGGCTGTGAGCAGCGTATTTTGCGCGCTCATGACAATGATCGGCAGTTCCGGGCGGATTTTTTTCAAGCGCGGCAAAAGATCAAGACCATTTTCATCGGGCATAACCACATCGGTCAGGACCAGATCCCCTGCCCCTTCCAACACCCAATTATACAATGTGGATGCATTGCTGGTGGAACGAACAGTATAATTTGCGCGTCCAAGGGCCTGATCGAGAACAGTCCGTATCCCTTGGTCGTCGTCTGCTACTAAAATTGTGCTGACCATGTCTTATTCTTTCTTTTGGGGGATATGATAGATGGGAAGGCGAATATGGAAACAAGCGCCTTCAGTCGTGTTGTCATATTCAATTATACCGCCGTGATCACCGACGATCTTGGCAACAAGGGCAAGACCAAGGCCGCTTCCGCCTGTTTTTGTTGTCACAAACGGATCAAATATATGAGGCAGTAATTCGTCCGATATTCCGGGACCATTGTCCCGAATACCAACCTCCAGCGGAAGCTGAATACGATTGGCGTTTCCCGGAACAGCCAGACGTACACCCGGGCGGTAAGCCGTCGTCAGGATAATCTCGCCGCTGTCACTTGGGACGGACTCTGTTGCGTTTTTCACCAAATTCAACAGAACCTGCACCAGTTGATCCCGGTTGCCATATACAAATGGAAGGGACGGATCATACTCTTCTGTAAATGTAACTCTTTTGGCAAATCCGTTTTCGGCCACAAGGCGAACATGATTAAGGACTTCATGAATATTCACCGCTTCGCGTTCGATCGGTCGATCGTCGGAAAAGGCTTCCATCCGGTCAACCAAGGCACAAATCCGATCTGTTTCATCACAAATCAACCGGGTCAGAGCCCGATCAGCATCGGACGCATTCATTTCAAGCAGCTGCGCAGACCCTCGAATGCCAGAAAGCGGGTTTTTCACCTCATGCGCCAGCATTGTTGCCATTCCGGTTACAGACCGTGCCGCGCCGCGATGGGTCAGTTGGCGGTCCATTTTCGATGCCATGGTCCGTTCTTCAATCTGAACAACAACCTGATCACTATCATGAAGGGAAGACACCTGAATATTGACATTCTTGATCCCGATCTTGGGTGTTCCCAGATCAACAGCATATTCCGACACACGATCCCCGGAATGACGCACCTGTTCAATAAGGGACAATAAGGGGCTGCCGAACGGAACCAGTTTATCAATCGGCGTTTTCTTCAATATGTTAATAGAAGACGAGAAAAACTCCTCACCAGCCGGATTGGCATAGGGAATAAATCCGTCTTTGCAGACAACAAAAATCGGATCTGGTAAAGCACCCAATACAGCCAACGGGCTCACGGCTTCATCACCGACCATAGAAAAACTCATCACGCTACCCTGTTATTTTCTGCGAGCCCGGAATAAAATTTTTGGATCTGATCCTGAACGGCCCGCCAGTCTTCCATCCGAATAATGGTATCCCTGAATTCTTTTCCGCCCGGCAACCGCTCGGAATACCAGCCCAAATGTTTACGGGCTACTCGGGTCCCTACTCTTTCACCGTATAAATCGATGATCGCAGCATAATGCTCTTTCACGACCTCCCCCTGTTCTTCAAAAGAAGGATCATTCACTTCGTTACCGGATGCTAGAAATTCAGATACTTGCGAGACGAACCAGGGGCGACCATAAGCACCACGCCCGACCATGACTCCATCGGCTCCGGATTGCGCCAGGGCTGTCCGGGCATCTTTTGGGCTTTGAATATCCCCATTGGCAATCACGGGGATGGAAACCGCGTCTTTTACCTGTTTAATAAATGACCAGTCGGCGCGCCCTTTGAAAAACTGGCATCGCGTGCGGCCATGAACAGTCAACATTTTAATGCCCACGGCTTCCGCAATTCGGGCAAGTGCTGGCGCATTTCGGGTATCATCATCCCAGCCGGTCCTCATTTTAAGCGTGACCGGAACAGAAACCGCATTGGCGGTCGCTTCCAATATTTTTCCCGCATGCTCAAGATCCCGCATCAACGAAGATCCCGCCATACCAGATGTCACCTTTTTCACCGGGCAACCCATATTAATATCAATAATCTTTGCGCCCAGATCTTCGTTCAATTTGGCGGCATCCGCCATAATCTGGGGGTCACAACCGGCAAGCTGAACAGCCATCGGCCCCTCGCCATCGCCCGCCTTTACCATGCGTAAGGATCGGCGCGTTTCAGCCACCATTGCCTTACTGGCAATCATTTCTGAGAAGACCAGGCCGGCACCGTAACGGGACACAATCCGACGAAATGGGACATCTGTAATGCCGGCCATAGGAGCCAGCAAAACAGGACGGTCCAAAGTAATGTCACCAAGCTGAATGGTCATTTTTTGTGCAATACCAAATTTGACTAAGTTTTATGCAGTTTAGACTTTTTTATGGTGCAGTGCAACCAAATCATCAAAGGATCAATATTTTATTGAACCAACTTGCGAGGCCGCCTAATGTCTCGCCATGAAGACACTTGCACTCATAGTCGCGGCTGGTAGCGGCACCCGGACCGGATTGGACTATCCAAAACAATATCTGAAGGTTAATGGCGATACGCTTCTTGCGCGATCCATCGACAAATTTCTTTCTCATCCGTCCATTGACGGGGTGCAGGTTATCATCAATCCAAACGATCAGGATCTTTATCAAAACTCCGTAGGGGAGCGACCTCTACTTCCCTGGGTTTCTGGTGGTGCTTCTCGTCAGGCATCGGTTCTGAACGGTTTGCGAGCCATCGACGGTCATAACCCTGATTACGTTCTTATTCATGACGCCGCGCGCCCTTTTGTCAGCCATTCTGTTATCGATCGTTGTCTTGAAGCACTGGCGACAAGTGATGCGGTTCTTCCGGTTGTTCCCATGATTGACACACTCAAAACTATCGATGGGCAGAGGATTACGGGTACCCTGGATCGCAACAGCATTAAAGCAGCTCAGACCCCGCAATGTTTTGTTTATTCGGTTATTCGGCAAGCACATGAACGTTTTGCTGATCAATCCGTAACCGATGACATTGCGCTGGCAGAATTGGCGGGTATTGCAATTCACTGGGTTGACGGGGATCCAGATAATTTCAAAATTACGACAGCAGAAGATATTTCAGCAATGACACGCTCTGACTTAACGGATATTCGAACCGGCCTTGGATTTGATGTACACGCCTTTGAAACTGGGCGGCCCCTTTGGCTAGGGGGTGTTGAAATACCGCATGACCATGGACTAAAAGGTCATTCAGATGCTGATGTTGCGCTGCATGCGCTGACCGATGCGCTGCTTGGGGCAATCGGTGACGGTGATATCGGCACCCATTTCCCGCCCTCTGACGTTCAATGGAAAGGAGCATCATCAGATCAGTTCCTTGAACATGCCGCCAGCCTGATCGCAAAACGGGGAGGAAAAATCGGGAATATTGATCTAACAATCATTTGTGAGGCGCCCCGGATCGGCCCTTACCGACACGCCATTAAAGAAAGAATATCCGAAATTCTACAATTGGATGTGGATCGGATTTCAGTCAAAGGAACAACAACCGAGAAACTTGGTTTCACAGGTCGTAAAGAAGGCATTGCCGCGCAGGCTATTGCAACAGTCAGGTTACCAGAATGACGTCACTAAAAAATATTTCTCTGTTTCATCCGGCGACAATCCTGGCCACCTGGTTCTGGACTGGCCTTAGCCCAAAAGCGCCGGGCACGATTGGCTCTCTTGCCGCCCTTCCCTTCGGCTATCTTATTTTTTCCCTTCTCGGCGATCAGGCCCTTTTGATTGCAATTGGCCTGGTCTTTGTGATCGGGGTCATTTCGACAGATGTCTATCTTAAAAAAACCGGGGCATCAGATCCGGGCGAAGTTGTTATTGATGAAGTTGCGGGTCAATGGATCCCCTTGTTGATTGCCGGCACCAACCCGCTTTATTATCTTTTTGCCTTTGTATTGTTTCGGATTTTTGACATTCTAAAACCCTGGCCCATCGGTTGGATGGACAAACATATTAAAGGCGCTTTTGGTGTCATGTTTGATGATATCGCCGCAGGCATCTGTGCCGCCCTGATCCTTTTTGTAATAACGCAGGTTTTGTGATGTATCTTTTTTCCGACGCCATTACGCAACTGGCAACTGATGTTATTCAGGAATCCCAAAAAAAAGGATGGTATGTCGCTACCGCTGAAAGCTGCACAGGCGGTCTTATTGGCGGCGCGCTTACTGATATTGCGGGGTCCTCTGCTGTCGTTGATAGAGGATTTATTACCTATACCAACAAAGCCAAAATGCAGGTTTTAGGGGTAAAAGCCGAAACCTTAAAAGCAGTGGGTGCGGTCGCCGAGCAGACAGCAAATGAAATGGCGCTTGGTGCAATTCGCAAATCGTCCGCAAATATTGCGGTGGCGGTAACCGGTATTGCTGGACCCGGCGGAACCGCAGATAAGCCCGGAGGTCGGGTTCATCTGGCCGTTGCAAACCGAGACGGTGTGATGGAGCATCGGCAAATGGATTATGGAGATATTGGGCGCCTCAATGTCCGCCTTGCAACCGTCACGACGGCCTTGGAAATGCTGCTAAAGGCAGCTAAATCCTAAACCGGGCTTGAACGAACAGACCGACGACCAGACGGATTATCCATACAGATCTTTTGCCCGGGTTTCAAAAGCCGCAATCATACGTTGGACCGCTTCGTTGAAAAGCATTCCA
>NZ_JBLHZT010000046.1:0-29043 GCF_047631475.1 Sneathiella sp.
TTCTATCAAAATCGAGCGCTTTACACGTTACGGCCATTCCTTCGGCATTCTTATCAAAAAGGAAGCGGCTCAATGTTTGGGTGCTCAACCCGGATTTTAACGACAGACCTGCAATGAACAGGCGGATCTGTTTGCTCTGAAGGCTTTGAACAAGGAACATTTCTGATAGTTCATTGCGAGAGGCAAGCTGGGCCACCAGTTTGTCGGCATGAGTTTCGCCAAATTCAGTAATAGATGGCTCTTCCTGAAATTCTCGGGTTGCCGATGAGATATGCTGATCCAGAGCAAATTGGTCGATTTCAAAATTTTCGATGATATGGCGGCGAAGCGCAGCGGACACCCACCAGAACATTTGATGAGCCAACGCGGATGGCAAATCATGACGTGCCAGCAAAGGTTCCTGAAAACGATCAAGGCGCTTTGATTCTTCAACCAGATAAGCCATGGCTTCTTTGGAAACTTCCGCATCGGAATTGCGGATCAGGCTTTCGATAACATCTTCATCGCCAAATTCGATTAACTGGTCGCTGACTGCTTCAGACAAGTCCTCGCGGTTGGAAATAACAAGCAGATGCTCTTTGCTTCGTGTCTCAACCAGTTCCATCAAGTCGGGCTCCAGTAAAACACGGCTTTTAAGCAGTATCGGGCGAGCGACTTCTATTGCATCATTGGCTAATAATTTAACAAGTTCAGCTGGGGCTTTCCCACTGACAGCAAGCTTTTCGGCTAACGACCGACGGACATTAAGCTCGATATCCTGAATGAGTTTGCTCAGAATGTCCGAAATATGGGCGCGTTCCTGTTCGCTTAACCGTTCCTCTTCTGCAAGGAATAGATTTGTCATATTGTCGAACAGGCGCTGCCGTGCGGATATACTACCGTCACGCGAAAGGACCATCAATTGGTCAAGCTCAGCTTCTTTACTTTCGGCCATTACGTACTTACCTGTTCTAAATGTAATCTTCGCCAAAACTCGCTAATCGAATCAGGACGAATCATACGTGTTAAGAAAACAATTGAGACGTTAAAAGCTTATAGACTCACGTTTTTCTTACAGAATCACTTTCTCCATTTAGATGGGTCGAACGCAATAGTATTATGCCATTTGGTAAATTTCTTGTGAACTTTTGGCTAAAATGTCACAGTTTTCTTAAAATTATTTAAATCTTTAAGTTGAGTGATTGGTCTATTTTTACGCCTTAAGGCCGATAGATATACAGCGTCTGGTGGGTTGACTGCCTTGAGGCCACTAAATGTTCATAATTTTAGTATATTCAATAACTTAGAATATAAAATTCGCCATAAAAAAAACAAAATTTTTGGTGAAATAGGGTCCACTGGTCAAAGAACCGTATGTTTTCAAGAGGATCAGCGCTCAAAAGACCACAGACTATTTTTCTGTTTTTTACAATTCCTTAAGTTTGTTTGGTCAAATTGACGGGCTTGAATACAAAAAATTCCAATTGGTATGGGTGGTCATTGCCACCAAGAGGGGATCTAGTGACTGAAGATTATCGTGAATTGACCAGGCTGATCGAACGTTTGCATCGTCGTTTTCTCGATTTGCTCCGAACAGAGTTAAGCTTGATGGAGATCAGCGATATTAATGCAGTGCAGGCATTATTATTGTCGAATATCGGTGACGAGGAAATCAACGTCAGTGAGTTAATGTCCCGAGGATATTATCAGGGGTCGAATGCTTCTTATAATCTCAAGAAACTGGTCGAGACCGGTTATCTGATTAAAGAGAAATCGGAACGGGATGGTCGCGCTGCGATGATCCGGCTTTCTGAAAAAGGACTGGCACTGGTTGATCGGATTAGTCAATCAGAAGAAAAGCAGGCTGAAATGATGATGCGGTCTGATCCTGCGCCGGATCTTGAGAATACTCGCAAAGCATTGCGCCAGATTGAACGTATTTGGACAGATCATATTTTATACCGCGCTTAACTCTTTTCTTTTTTACATTTGTTTGTGTCAGCCTGTGTGCCGAGTAGGAATAATTTGCCGACCTTTGAGGGGAGAGGTGGGCATTTTTTTCCGGACCGGGCATTATTTGCCTAGTGCCCAAGCTTTTGATTTTTGATCAAATGGCTTAAAACTCACGTTTTGGGCCAGACGATTGTTGGCATTTAAATTGCTTATATGAAATACGGGTAAGAATGCCCGATTTGGAAATTGCCGGAAAAGGGAATAGAACTTTCCTGATTTTGGGGTCTACTGATTTCCAGGCTCGCATTCTTCTCATGCAGTAATTGTCGAGGAAGTAATGTTATTCGCTGATAACTCAGCCGTCAGAGCGCATTTCTTTCCCCATTTTGGTTGCTGTTCCCCTTCGTTTTAAGATAAAGAACGAAGACTTTAACGACTTAGTAACTTTTAGTATTGTATGATTTTCGTTGAATTATTAGGGAGAGGAGTTGCGAAATGGACGTAACCCCGATTTCGAAAGTTGGCTTTGGAATACCGGATCAAAGATCTGAAACCCAGGCTCAGGCTCCAAAAGGAGTAGCTGATTCTGCGAGTGGCATCCCCTCAAAAGAGATGGACACTGCTCTTCAAATTGATGATCCTGTACGCCGTGCTGAACAAGCAATTGGTGCTTTCTTCGAAGACGAAGCAGAGCCCTCAGGCCGTTTTTCGATTGACAGAGACAAAGACAGTGGACGTTTCGTGTATCGCTTGGTCAATTCCGACACAGGTGAAGTCATGAAGCAGTTTCCAGGTGACTATGTATTACGGCGTGTAGCCTATTACAGAGAGCTGGAAGGTCTGGCTGTCGATAGTGAAGCTTGAAAACAGGGTCTGAATACCCTGTTTTCTGTTGTGACTGGTAGAGTAGCGTTGTGATTAAACCACTTCATTATACGCAATCGCTCCACCTAACGTTCTGCTATTCTGTGTTGGCACACTGTTTGCCATCGACGCCGCGGCGTTATAGGTAGCGGGCGGCCCTTTCTTTTTAGCCACTTCATCTGCAACCGCTTTTACAAGGCCTTCTGTCACGGTTTTGATCGTCGACAGTTTCCTGAAATGCAGGTCCAGGGCTTCGTAAAAAATCTCACTTGTTGCTTTGAGCCGATCAACATCCGCTTTCGGGAACCGTTTATACCGTTCTGGATCGGCTTTAATTAAGGTCATTTGTTGATTGTAAATCGCAACCAGGCGGGATTTCTCTGCCTGGTGATCTCTCATGGCCGCCGGGTTATCCAGTTCCAGCAGTTCATTTTCAAATTCCAGGATCTGACAAAGGCGCTCTACCTTCTCTGAAAGTTGCACAGGATTAAGGAGAGTAGGGGTGCCGTTTGGTTTTTGGTACGTCATGTTAAATCTCCTGCATCTTTAGAATTTCGCGGTAAACAGAGTCCGCAACGCCAATGCCGCCAATTTTACTCATCGATTTTGCGTATTCGTCGTTCAACATGGACCTGAAGATCTTCTCAGACTCTCCGCCGCCGAATGTATCATCGGTCTCAATCCCAGCCGACATGTTGTTCAGGATTTGGCTGACAAAAAAGGCTTCGAACTGCTGAGCGGCTTCCATCGCTTTTTTATCAGTATGAACGTTACTAATATTGACGGATTTGCCATTATTGGCCGTTGCCTGCGCTTGAAGCAGCGTTGTGTTTGTTTGATTAACAAGGTTTGTCATTACATCAACTCGATTTCTGCTTGTAAGGCACCCGCGGCCTTAATTGCCTGAAGAATTGAGATCATATCGCGTGGGCCGATCCCGAGGGCGTTCAGCCCGTCCACCAGTTCCTGAAGTCTGACCCCAGGGTTGAGAACCACAAGTTTCCGATCCTCGTCTTCTGTAATCTGAACATTTGTTCTGGGAACAACTGTTGTGTCACCGCGTTGGGCAAAAGCGCCCGGTTGAGAGACCTGCGGTGTTTCTGTGATTTTGACTGTGAGATTTCCCTGAGCAATTGCGACGGTATCAACCTTCACTTCTTTACCGATGACGATGATGCCTGATTGTTCGTCAATCACGACCCGGGCAATCTGGTCCGGCTCGACCATTAACTGTTCAATATCTGTTAAAAGGGCGACCATGTCTTCACGTTCACTGCCCTCCAGATTAAGAACAACGGTTGAAGGATCTGATGATTTGGCGACTTTGTTACCGATATATTTGTTGATAACCTGTGCAATGCGCCGTGATGTGGTGAAATCCGGATTGCGTAGAGAAATTCGTAGGCTGGTCAGGGAGGCCATATCAAAGCCAAGTTCCCGTTCAATCAGGGCACCGTTCGCAATCCGTCCAGCTGTGGGAACGCCTTTTGTAATTGTCGCGGCATCGCCGCCGGCTGAAAATCCAGCGACCGTTATCGATCCTTGCGCGACAGCATAAACTTCACCGTCTGCTGCCATTAAGGGCGTAACAACCAGCGTTCCCCCCAACAGGCTTTCAGCATCACCGATGGAACTGATGGTAACATCAATATTTGTTCCCTGGCGGGCGAAAGCGGGAAGGGTCGCGGTTACAACAACAGCCGCAACATTGTCAGTTTTAGTGTTGGCGCCCCGTGTGTTGACACCAAGCCGTTCGAGCATTGCTTCGAGGCTTTGCTGGGTAAACGGAGAATTGTTGAGAGAGTCGCCTGTGCCGTTCAGTCCGACAACAAGACCATATCCAACCAGAATATTGTCTCTGACACCTTCAAAATCAGCGATGTCCTTGACCCGTGAAGCCCCGATTGCGTCACTCGCGATTGACGAGGTGAACAGGCTTGCGACAAGAACAAGTTTCGCCACTTTAAGAAGGGACAGATATTGCTTCGCAACTTTTTCAACAGTCTTTAATGTCATACTTCTATTCCGTTCTCGGATATTCTGCACTTGAAAGAAGGTATTTTAATTCTTTCGCAAATTAATATGCTAATTTCGTGCCAAGTTTTGTTTGAATTAAGTCTTTGTTATTAAAGGGGTTATTGTTCGGTGGTCATGGGCAATAAAGGGCTCGTCGGCATTATTTACCGGGTCAGCTGAAAAATTAGGGGCCCCGAATACGCGTAAAAACTTGCAAAAGCTGCGACAGAGACCTAAAACAGAATGAATACAAACTGTTACAGGATCGAATATGCGTGTCTCTGGACCGGGTCGTGTTGGATCGACGCAGAAATCCAAGGGGAGCAAATCGGCCTCGAAACCGGGGGAGAAGTTCTCTGTCCCTAGCGAGGCTCCGGAAACGGTTGCGACAACAAATGTCGCCTCTTCAGCCCCTATAGCCTCTATTGATGCGATTGTTGCCCTGCAAGGGGTGGATGATTCGTCTTCAGGGAATCAAAAGGCGTTGCAAAAAGGGCAGGATCTACTGGATCGGCTTGAAGAAATTCGCCATGGGCTGCTTTTAGGATCAATTCCTGTTGAGCGATTAAAAAAACTTCAGGTTACTCTTGCGTCGTATGATGTAAAATCTGTTGATCCAAAACTTGTGGAAATTGTTGAAGAAATTGAAGTTCGGGCTGCCGTTGAACTGGCGAAGCTGGGGTATTAGGCGTCTGTAAAAAGTGGCACAATGTTACAACTGTCATATTCCCATAAAATAAATTTGCAGTATAGTTTTCTAAAGGCTAATTGTAGCGCATATTATGCGTTGCTATAATGGTTAAAATGAATTTGGGACGTCATCTGGAGTAGCGTAATGAATGTTCATATATCAGAGGATTATAAACCTTCCGAAGACGAGCCGTTTATGAACCCTCGTCAACAGGAGTATTTCCGTTCGAAGCTGCAGAAGTGGCGGTCTGAAATACTTGCTGATGCAAATCAAACAATTGCCAATTTGCAAGAAGAAACGGTTAAAGAGCCGGATATCGCTGATCGCGCCTCTACAGAGTCTGAAAGAGCACTGGAACTTAGAACGCGGGATCGTCAGCGTAAGCTTATCGGTAAAATTGATGCTGCACTTCGTCGGATCGATGAAGGGGTTTACGGTTATTGCGATGAAACGGGCGAGCCGATTTCATTGAAACGTCTGGAAGCCCGTCCGGTTGCCACGCTAAGCCTTGAAGCGCAGGAGCGACACGAGCGGCGTGAAAAAGTCTATCGCGACGATTAATAGCGTTATGAAAAGCCGGCTTTCGCCGGCTTTTATTTTATCCTCTGCCTCGATAGGGCGCGACCCCCTGGTCCGGAAGCCATAGGTCTTTCGGCGGGGCACCGGTTTGCCAGAATATATCAATAGGGATGCCACCGCGGGGATACCAGTATCCGCCGATACGCAGCCATTTTGGTTTCGTTGCTTCAACAATGCGCTTGCCCACATAAATGGTACAGTCTTCGTGAAACGCACCGTGGTTTCGAAAGCTTTGTAAAAACAGCTTCAAAGATTTTGACTCGACCAGTGACTGATCTGGGACATAATCAACAACCAGA
Organism: Sneathiella sp.; assembly: GCF_047631475.1. Classification (GTDB taxonomy): domain Bacteria; phylum Pseudomonadota; class Alphaproteobacteria; order Sneathiellales; family Sneathiellaceae; genus Sneathiella. The sequence goes on from NZ_JBLHZT010000046.1 coordinate 6,382, forward strand.
TGACCAAAGTCCGGCTGCCCGGTGACCGGGCAGATGGACGTAAATTCCGGGCAGGTAAAGCGAACAACGGCGTCTGTGTCGGCTTGCGGGTTTGGAACAGCGTCCAGAACAGCGTCCTTCGGATGATTGGCTGCCTTTGTATCCTGGCCCAAGGTTGTTGAATATTCAGTATAATCGTTCATCGGTACTCACATATAAAAGGTTGTTAGCCTGTAAATAGGGGGACAATGTCATGGCGACAATAAAAAAGGCGGCAAAAACTGCCGCCTTTTAATGATTTGTGTGATTTTCCGCTTAGAACGGGAAGATGATATCAAAGAGTTGCTGTCCATAACGGGCCTGCTGTACGTCGGTTAGATGTCCGCGTCCACCATAAGCAACCCGCGCTTCAGCAATTTTTGAACTCTCGATGGTGTTCGCTGAAGAAATATCTTCCGGACGGACAACACCTGTCACAAACAGATCGCGGCTTTCAAAATTCACTCGTACTTCCTGACGGCCAGAGATTACCATGTTTCCGTTGGGCAGGATTTGCGTAACAATCGCAGCAATTTCAAGTTCGACGGTTTCGTTCCTTGAAACCGCGCCACTGCCCGCGACTGAATGTTCACTTCCAAGGTCGGCGAGAGATGCTGGATTAACAGCTTCTGGCAGAACTTTGGCCAACTGACCCTCAATACCCAGCAAGGAAGTTGCGTTAGCAGATTCTGAAGAGTCCCGCGATGTTGTTGTCTGATTGTTCAGGGTCGCTTTATCAGAGATTTCCACCTTCACTGTCAGAATGTCGCCAATCCGGTTTGCACGCTGATCTTTAAAGAAGGCGCGCGAACCAGGCCGCCACAATGAATTGGCTTGTTGAATAACTGGCTCGGGGCGCGGCATTGGCATGGAAACGGGTTTGTAATCCCGGTTGGAAACCGGATTTTCAATTCCGGAAAGTGGGGGCTCGGCACCGATGGAGGCTATGCGACTGTAGGCATTACATCCTGTGAGCACCAGCAGAGTGCTAAACATCAAGCAGGCTTTAACGATTGATTTGTTCAGTTGATAAGTCATTTTACTCACTCCACTCTATCAGTTCAGGTTCGCCAGTCTTTGACCGGCTGAGATGATGTGTACTTCTTCGGCGTTGATTATCTGCGCCTGAATGGTTTTTCTACTGGCGATATTTTCAACCCGGATAATGTCTCCTTCGGCGCCAGGTTCTAGTGCGCGGCCTGTTACGGCGAGCCGGATGCCTTTGCTTTTGAAGATGACAGTGACAAGTTTTCCTTTGGCAACAGTCACTGGATCACCCAGATTATTGACGGAAAGCTGGTGACCGGGACGGAGTGTCCGGCGGGGGCTTTTCCCAACAATATCCATTGGATCCGTCAGCGTGTTGCGGGCCACTTTACTGGCGCGAACCAGAACAAATTCCAGGTCCTGCTCGGTTATCTTCTCGCCGGGCTGGATAAGCCGGTTGGCAACCGGGATTTCCAGCTGACGGTGAATGCGGCCTGTCAGTTTATACTGGCGGGCGTTAGGGCCGGTGGCCGGTGCAATCAGGACAGCAACAAAGTTATTGCCTCTTTTGCTATAGGACAGGCTGGCAACAGAAATGCTCTGTTCCTCATCCGTTGATACCTGAATATTTGGGTGCTGCGTAGAAAGGGAAAGTTCAAACTGTCCTGTTTGAAGTTCATCTTCAAGCGCGAACCGGATTTCCTCTAAAATTCTTTGCTGCGGAATACGAACACCGGCGCGTTTGACAACAATCCGGCTGATCGCCCGACTTGGGCGCCAGTCAAGACCATGTTTGCGGGCGACATAGGCCAGCGAAGAGGCTTTGAAAACAACTTTTTTCCCAGGAGCCGGAGCAGGTGCGATCACATAATCGGCCTTTTCTTCCGCGCCTTCGAACACGTCGCCAAAGGTAATCTGTTCATTTTGAACAGCGATGGATGGCTTAAGGGTTACAAGTCCCGCGACTGCGGCGGCAATATTTGCCGACATTGCGATCAGGAACGTTAGTGTAAAAGTCATTTTCTTCATAACCTGTCCTCTATTCTAGAGCCCGGTTTCTTAGCGGAGCTGATTTGTAACAGACATCATTTCGTCGGCTGTTGTGATCACTTTGGAATTCATCTCATAGGCACGTTGTGCGCTGATAAGTGAGGTGATTTCACTAACGGAATTAACGTTTGATGTTTCAAGATATCCTTGGCGTATGGTGCCAAAGCCTGTCGATCCGGGAACACCAATGCTTGGCGTCCCTGAAGCAGGGCTTTCTTTGTAAAGGTTGTCGCCCATTGGCTGCAGGCCGGCTTCGTTGAAGAAGATCGCCAGATCAAGCTGACCAACGGTTTGCATATTTACCTGACCATCCAGCTTCACCAACACTTCACCACTTGGATTGATCGTTACGTCGATGGCGTCCTGCGGTATCGTGATACTTGGTACGACTGAAAAGCCGTCCTGTGTTACGATTTCACCCGTTGGGCTAACCTGAAAAGAACCGGCCCGGGTGTAGGCTTCGTCGCCGCTTGGCAGTAGAACCCGGAAATATCCCTCGCCCTGAATGGCGATATCATAGGTGTTTTCAGTAGCTTCCAAACCGCCCTGATCCGTAATACGGTAGACAGATGCTGTTTTAACACCCACACCGATCTGAATACCGGATGGAACCACGGTTCCCGTATCCGAAGAGGCCGCACCGGCACGGCGCATATCCTGATACAATAGATCCTGAAATTCTGCCCGTTGACGTTTAAAACCGGTTGTCGTCATGTTGGCAATGTTATTGGAGATGACGTCAACGTTAAGTTGTTGGGCCATCATACCTGTAGAGGCTGTTCCAAGTGCACGCATTAATCTATTCCTCTATTACTGGATCGATGGAAGTTCTTCGATGGATTTCATTTGCATATCATGTTCGGCATCCAGCAATTTCTGGGCCGCCTGATAGGTGCGAAGGATATCCACCATAGCTGTCATTTCGAGAATGGGCTGGACGTTTGATTGCTCGAGGCTGCCTTGCAGAACCTTGGCATCTTCTGATGGACGAGGCCGAATATTGCCTGCATCATAATATCCATTACCAACCTGAGTAAGCAGCTGTTCGTTCTGGAAGAAGACAAGATCAATTTTCTTGGTCTCTTCAATCCCCAGATTAACAGTGCCGTCAGGAGCGATTTCAATATCAGGCTGCTCTTCACTAACCTGAATGCGGTCACCGCCTTCATCCAGAAGATAACCGCCATTTTGGGTGACCACAAAACCATCGGGATCCAGTTTGAAGTTACCGTTCCGTGTAAACCGGTTGCCGTTGTCTGTTTCGATCGTGAAATAGCCGTTACCGGAAATCGCCAGATCAAGAGGGCGGCCGGTTTGCTGGATCGCGCCTTCGGTTTTATCATGATAAACGCCGTAATCCTGTACATAGGACATGTCGGTCGCTTTAGGATCTTTTACCAGATATTCTTCAAACAATGGATGGACGTTTTTAAACGCTGTTGTGCTCATATTAGCAATGTTATTTGCAGTGATATCCATACGCCGTTTTAGCGCCATCTGCTGGGACAATCCGATGTAGATTGAATTTTCCATTGTATCTCCGCCTTTCTGGCAAATAATCGTTTGCCCCTATCAGTGCAGAAAGCGTGCCAAAAAAAATATCGTTTATTTTCAATGGGTTGATTTCTTCACTCGCGCAAAAAAGCGGTGGGTGGGTAGTTAATTACTGCCAGTTGGGCAATTTATGCCTCATTGGGCAAGCGCGGGGGAAATGTCTGAGCTTGCTGATCGTTGCGGCTCGGCCTCAAGGGGTTGCTAAAAGATTAAATAAATTCTTTCTAAAAAGAAACTTGGCAACTTCTTGTTAACCAAACTTAACTATTGTGTGACAGTAGATTTTAGGAATTTCTCAAAAGGCCAAACAGATCATGTCAGACGAAGCAGAAGCACCTGGCGGTGTTGAGGGCGGAACAGAAGCGGTAAAAAAGAAGGGTATGAGCGGTAAAGCGCTTATTCTTTTTATCGTTCTTCCAATCCTACTGATTGTTGGCGGTGCAGCTGGCGCGTATTTTGCGGGTGTTTTCGGCGGTGAAGAACCAGCCGAAGAAGAGGTCGTTGAAGAAGAGCCGGAAAAAGAAAAGGTCGTGGTCTTTTATGATATGCCAGATCTATTGGTCAATTTAAGCTCTACCGGAACCGATACAAGCTTTCTCAAATTAGGGGTCTCGCTTGAGCTTGATGATGAAACAGTTCTACCAGAACTGGAAAAATTACTGCCGCGTGTCATGGATAATTTCCAAGTCTATCTGCGTGAACTTCGCAAAGAAGACTTGCGGGGGTCCGCCGGTATTTATCGGCTGAAAGAAGAACTTCTCTATCGCATAAACAGTTCTGTCAAACCCATTGTGGTGAAAGACGTATTGTTTAAAGAAATGCTGGTTCAGTAACAGGTGATTTGATGGCTGACGAAGAAGAAATGGATATGGCCGCCGCGATGGCCGCTGAAGATGGTGAAGAAGAAATGGACATGGCCGCCGCCATGGGAATGGATGGCGGCGATGATGAAATGGATATGGCCGCAGCAATGGGCGGTGACGATGACATGGCCGCCGCGATGGGCGGTGGTGACGACGAAATGGCAGCAGCCATGGGCGGCGGAGACGAAGACGGGGACGGTGGTCCCAGCATTAATGAAGCCGCCAGCGGACAATCTACCCGGGTTCTGAACCAGGACGAAATCGATAGTCTTTTGGGCTTTGATATGGATGGCGACGGATCTGGCGAGAAGTCTGGTATCCGGGCAATTATCAATTCAGCTCTGGTGAATTACGAACGACTTCCCATGTTGGAGGTTGTTTTTGACAGACTGGTCCGGATGATGACGGTCTCGCTGAGAAACTTCACATCCGATAATGTTGAGGTCAGCCTTGATAATATTACCTCAATCCGGTTCGGTGATTATCTGAACTCCATTCCATTACCAGCAATCCTGAGTGTTTTTCGCGCAGAGGAGTGGGATAACTATGGCCTGATCATGGTGGATAGTTCCCTGATTTACTCGATTGTTGACGTTCTTTTGGGCGGACGCCGGGGAACAGCTGCGATGCGGATTGAAGGACGGCCCTATACGACAATTGAACGCAATCTTGTTGAGAGAATGGTAAGCGTTATTCTGGCGGATATGTCCGCTGCGTTTGAGCCTTTGAGCCCTGTTAATTTCAATCAGGAACGGGTTGAGACAAATCCACGCTTTGCAACAATCGCAAGACCGGCAAACGCGGCCATTCTGATCAAGCTTCGGATTGATATGGAAGACCGGGGCGGGCGTCTGGAGATGCTTTTGCCATACGCCACGTTGGAGCCTGTCCGTGAGTTGCTTTTGCAAATGTTCATGGGTGAAAAATTTGGCCGGGACAGTATCTGGGAAAATCACTTGGCAACTGAACTTTGGGCGACAGATGTTGATATTTCTGCCGTTCTGGATGAGCAGCAGCTGTCGCTGAACGAAGTTCTGGCGATGGAGGTTGGCGACACAATCATGTTGAACGCGTCACCAAACAGCCCTGTGGTTCTCAGATGCGGGGGGATCAGTATGGTGTCCGGTAAAATGGGACGATCGGGTCAGAATATAGCGGTAAAAGTTGATAAAACTCTCCGGTATCTGGGGTAAATGAGATGGCTGATATTTTTACAATTCCCTTATTTTTGGATCTTTTGCTGGTTGGCCTTCTTGTGGCGACGATAGCCTTTTGTGTGCGGCTGAATAAAAAGCTTTCGGTGATGCGGGATGCACAGTCAGAACTGCATAAAGTGGCAATGGAATTTGATCAGGCGATCGTCCGGTCCCGGCTTGGTATTGAAGAATTGAAAAAAGCGAGCAAGGAAGCCCAAACTGAGCTGGATCAGGAATTGGCAAAAGCCAAACCATTGATTGAAGAGCTAAAGTTGATCAACGCGTCGAGTTCACGTATTGCGGATCGTCTTCAGGAAAAAGTTGGTAAAGTGGGCTTGGCATCTGAAGAAACAAAGGTGTCCTCAGCCGCTGACGACGGGATCGATAATTCCGATGATCCGATTAATCTGGAGCCGCGCACTGAAGCAGAGCGCGAATTACTCCAGATGCTAACAAAATCACGATAAAGAGTAGGTTCTAGTTATGAAAAGTCTGCGTATTCTTCCCGTTACTGTGATTGCGATGCTCCTGGTTTTTGGATTGAAATTGGGATCTGTCTGGACAGATACCCAGGATGTTATTTTCAATCTTTCAATTTCAGAAGTGCAGGCAAAGGATGAGAAGAAGGACGAGCCGAACGCAAAAACAGAAGCGTCGGGTACAGACACTGCTGCAAAAGCGGATGATCAGGCAACGGAAGAAGACCGGCCTGCGAGTATGAATGTCAGCGATCTAAGCGAGAGTGAGATCGAAGTCCTCCAGCGGCTTGTAGAGCGTCGGGATGCGTTGGATCAACGGGACAAAGAACTGGATTTACGGGATAATCTGCTGCGAGCAACAGAAACCCGTATTGATGAAAAAATTAGCAAACTCAAAGAGATAGAGAGCACTATTCAGGATTTGCTGAAAACATATGATGATCAGCAATTGAAGAAACTGAAGAGCCTGGTTTCCATCTACGAAAAAATGAAACCAAAAGACGCGGCCCGAATTTTCAACAGTTTGGATATGGATGTTCTTCTGGATGTAACGGGCTTGATGAAAGAATCCAAGCTTGCCGCAATTCTTGGAAATATGAACGGAGAGCGGGCCAAAAAACTGACAGTTGAATTGGCAACACAGAAACAATTGCCGGTGGACGCTAAGAATAAAAGCTGATTTTTGGATATTTCAAACAGATTGGTCCAGATTTACTCAGGATTAACTTATAATCATTAGCATCAGAGCCTGATTATACGTGTGGCATAAAAGATAGGCGTGACTATGGATCAAGCAGCGTTTTCAGCGCATCTTTCTGAGCGGGTAAAGACCATCCGTGAAGCACAGGGTGATACTGTGCAAGTAGCGGAAGTGGGTAGTTTACTTGAGCATTTGATGAGCAGCATCGAGGGTGACATTTCAGCGCCCGAAATTCAAATTCACACACAAATTATTGAACTTGTTGATTACATAAAAAAGGCCCGCGAAGAGATCTCTGATTTGCAGCCGCATGAAATCAATGAGCAGCATATTCCTGCCGCGACAGATGAATTGACCGCCATTGTTGAAGCGACGGAAGAGGCAACAAACACCTTTCTGGACGCTGCAGAGAAAATTGGCAATATCAGCATGGAACTGGGCGGGGAACATGAAGAAAAGCTCAATGATATTGTGACTCAGATTTTTGAAGCTTCTAACTTTCAGGACATCACCGGCCAACGCATTAACAAAGTGGTTTCCACCCTCCAATATATCGAAAGCTCGGTGACTCGGATGGCGGAATCTCTTGGGATGCCGGTTCGGGAGGGGCAACCTAGAATTGACGTTTACGCTGAGTCGAAATCCGCAGACGAACGTCCGGATGCAGACTTGCTGAACGGTCCGCAACTTGATGGTGACGGGAATTCTCAAGACGATATTGATGCATTGCTGGCAAGCTTTGATTAGGTATTGATCTGTATGACAGTCGACATTTACGCCCCTGAAAAAAACGCGAAATACGGCGCAAACACACCGATCATCTATGTATCGCTGTATTTTCTGTTGTTGGCGTTTTTTATCTATCTGCATTCGATTTCAGAGCCAAAAGAAGAAAAGGTTCAGCAGGTTATCGGCAGTATTGATTTTGCCTTCAAGGGCATCAAGCAAAAGCAGGCGACTTCGGAGCCTAAGGAGCTGACAGGGGACGAGTTGGGTCTGGCTGTTTTTCATGCCCAACTGAAAAAAGTTTATGAAACTGCAATTCCGCTGATCGAAAGCAAGATTAATCAGGCGGGCGACGAATTGCAGTTTGTCGTTCCGATTAGTCAGCTTTTCTCAAATCAGAGTGCAACCCTGAGAAACACCCGTGATGCGCTGTTTTCAGACGCGGCGATGGTACTGATCAAACGCAGTCATGCGGCCCCGACCGATATGGAAATACTGATTGATGCAGGAGAGTTTCTTCCAACCAGTGCAGAACTGAAAGACAATATCAACGCCATGCGACTGAGCAACCTTGTAGAAAGTTTTCTGGAAGGGGGCGTTCCTGCCCGAAATATTTTTATCGGTATGAAATCCGGTCAGACGAACAATGTGTATTTCCGGTTTTACCTGCGTTCATCAACGAAAAGACAGTTTCGCGATGAGGACGGGGGATGAGTATGCCATTTCAGGAAAGCATCGCAAAAAAGCAGGTGCGTAAAAATACGATGTGGCTTACCTCACTGGCAGACCTGCTGGCGCTTTTGCTTGCGTTTTTTGTTCTGTTATTTTCGATGAATGAAGTGAAATCTGACAGCTGGCAGGATATTCTCAACACCTTGGGATATCGTCTGAATACACAAACAGAAGCCACAGATGACGGTCTTACAGCGGAAAAAAATGTAGAGTTATTCACCGAACAAAAAGCCTTTGATCTGGATTATCTGGAAAATATCATTTCGGAAAAGATCAGAAGCAGTACTGAGCTGAACAATGTCGAAGTGTTCAAAAGTGAAGACCGGTTGGTCCTGTCCTTTATCGGAAATACCTATTTTCCCTCCGGTGTAAACGAGGTTTCCCCTAAACTTGAAGATGGTGTTCGGATTCTTGGCGAAAGTTTCCGATATGTAAAAAACCGGGTTGAAGTATATGGGCATACCGACCCAACGCAGGCCCTTAATCCGCAAACATTGCTGGACAATAACTGGGGCCTTTCCCTTGCACGGGCGCTTGCCGTTGCAGATAATCTGACGAAAGCGGGGTATAGCTTTCCAGTGCGCGCCTATGGAATGGCTGACTCAAAATATCATGAACTTTCTGACATTCAGGATAAAGAGACGCGGTTGTCCTATGCGCGGCGGGTTGATATCGTGATCCGAGAAGCTCAGGGTCGCAGGGGTGGCAATAAGTAATGTCCAGGATAATTCCGAAATTTTTGATCTATGTGACGGCGGCTCTCTGGTTTGCCAGTGGCGGAGGCGTTGCGTATTCTGCTGACAAAGTAGATATCAGGGCGGGTGAACATCCGACCTATGGTCGACTGGTTCTGGACTGGAAGAAGCCACAGAAGTTCACAGCAGAAATTCAGGACGGATTTCTCGTGATCCGCTTCCCCGAAGAGTTTGACGCTGATTTATCCATTGCACCGAGGGTCTTGGATGACTATCTCGGCGCCGGCTCCTTTTTGTCTGATAAAAAAGGCATTCGGTTTCCTCTGAAGGGAGATTTCTCTTTAAAAACAGCGCAATATGGGACGGCCATCGCCTTTGATCTGACGAAGAAAAACAATGCGGCAGCGGGGGCGTCTGCATCAGCGCCTAAAATTCGGGTCAGAAGTGGGGATCATGCAACCTTTAGTCGGTTAGTCGTTGACTGGCCAGGCCGGACGGACTTTTCGCTAGAGCAAAAGGGCGCAGAAGTGGTTATCAAATTTGATAACGTGGGTGCGTTGCAATTGGCATCTGTTAAAAGGAACCTGCCTAAATTTCTGACAAGCATTGAAACGAAAGCCGCCGAGGGAGGCACCGAATTCAGGGTAATTGCCAAACCCGGTGTAAATGCCAATGCCTTTAGAAGCGGTAACAGTATTGCAATTGATTTCAAGGCCAATGGAACAACAAAAGTTGCTTCTGAGGAGCCGCCTGCGAATAGCGCGCCAGCCCAAATAGCGCCAGCAGCATCGCCTCCGAAAAATCCGGAAACGGCTACCACTGCACCAGCGGTAGAACCGACGCCTGCATCGGTAGAGCCGGTTACGCGGACATCGTCTCAACCGGACGCATCAACTGAAGCAATTGCAGCCAACGACCAATCTGAGGCGCCTACTGCGAATGGCACGGTTTTAGAGAACGCTGCACCGGCATCGCCAAAACCACGATCTCTTATTCCGACAGAGGTTCAAAGCTCTGTTGAAGTCAAACAGATCAATGAAGCGCCGGCTGAAAAACTGATTGTTAAAATTGGTAAATTAAAAGACGGTATTCGCCTTATTTTCCCGTGGAAACAGAGTACGGCAATGGCTTTGTTCGAGCGATCCGGTAAATACTGGTTGGCGTTCGACAAAAAAGCCCAGCTTGATTTTAGGAATATCAAAGGACCGGTTAAGTTCCTGGTCGTTAAGAAAAATCAAATACCGCATGACACAGCGACCGTCGCCAGCCTTTCCTTGCGCGAGGGGTATGCGCCGTCTGTGATGCGGGTTGAAAATGAATGGCGTGTGGATTTCCGTTTGGGAGAAGCGCCGGTTATCCAGAATACGATCGATATTCAGCCTCAGCCTGCCGCACAGGATGGCGCACGGGTCTTTATTCCCGCTGTTAATAACGGTCGGCGGGTTGCTTTCATTGACCCTAATGCCGGCGACGAACTCTATGCGGTTCCATTATACGCGCCCAGCTGGGGGTTAGGGGCTACTCGGACCTTTGCCCAGTTTACAATTTTACCGTCCGTTCAGGGTATTGGGATGGTGGCACGGGATAGTGCCGTAAAGGTTGCGGTTGAACGAAATGGGGTGTCAGTAACGGCGGATGGGGGGTTGCAATTAACGCGGACCATCTCCAAAGATGATCTGTTTGCCAGTGGTGATCAGACAGACCGGTTCTCAGGAAAACGGGATAAAGCGCTACTGGTCAAACTGGATGAATGGGCTCAGGTCCCGCCAAAAGATTTCTGGGAACGCAAACAGCTCTTGCAGCGCCGGGTTGCCAAATTGCCGCCTTCTCGGCGGAATGCTGCCAGATTGGAACTGGCCAAGTTCTTTGTAGCTCATGAATATTTCGCGGATGCCTTCGGCGTTCTGGAGCGGATCCGAAATGATGATCCGCGGGCAGACGATGATGGTATTTACCGGCTGATCCGCGGCTTGTCTTATCTTGGTATGAACCATTTGGAAGAAGCGGAAAAAGACCTGTTTCATCCCGTATTCTCTGGTGTGGCAGAAGTTGCGCCGTGGCGGGCCATGGTTGCTGCGGGCAATGAAGACTGGAAAACGGCGTCTCGTGAAATTAAAGCGGGCCGTGACGCGTTTGGGGTTTACTCAAACGATCTTCAAAACCAATTCCGTTTGCTGGATGCCGAAGCGGCGCTTGAAGATTTCGATATTGAAGTCGCCAATAAAGCGCTTGAAGGGATTAGAACGTCAGTGAGCGAAGGCGCCGATCCCTATGTAGCGTCCAAACGCGAGTTTCTCGAAGGGGTTGTCGCTCTTAGATCCGGTGATATGAACCGGGCTATCGATAAGTTTGATCAGGCGATTGCATTGGACAAACGCCCTATTGTTGCCCGTGCGAAATTTGCAAAAATTAATGCTCAGCTTGCGCAAAAGGATATTACACCGGAAGAAGCCATTGATGAATACCGGAAAATGGAGTTTGCCTGGCGCGGCGATGATCTGGAAATTGATGTTAAGCGTCGGATCGGTGATTTGCAGATCGCAACCGGTCAGATGAGCGAAGGGCTTAAAACTTATCGGGAACTGGTAAAAGTCTTTCCAAAGAACCCAAAATCCCGGGACATTGCGCGGGAGATGTCAGATATTTTCAATCAGCTGTTTTTAGAAGGCGGTGCGGAAAAACTGCCTCCTGTGAAAGCGTTGGCTCTATATTACGAGTATCGGGAACTTACACCTCTTGGCAAGAAGGGTGACCAGATGATCCGTAATCTTGCAGACCGCCTCATCCGGGTGGATCTGTTAGATCAAGCGGCCCAGCTGCTGGACCATCAGGTTGTCTTCCGTCTGAAAGGGGAGCTGAAATCCTATACAGGGACAAAACTGGCGGTGGTTCATCTTTGGAACGACAAGCCACAGGAAAGCCTGAATACTCTTCAGAAGACCCGTTGGAGAGCGCTGCCTGAAAGCGTTAAACAGGAACGTCTGCATATTCGTGCAAGAGCCCATTCTGACCTTGGAAACTATGAAGAAGCGCTTGAGCTTCTAACAGATGATAAAAGTGAGAAGGCAGATCTGTTACGGGCTGATATTTACTGGAAATCCAAGAACTGGGGAAAAGTTACGCAATCTTTGCAAAAACTGCTGATCGCAAATGGCGCTCCGAAAGCCAAGAAACTTGAACCTATTGACCGTCAACGCCTGATGCAGCTGGCTGTTGCCATGAGCCTTGATAATAATGATGCTGGCATTCGATCCCTTCGTCGTGTCTATCGGAAGAAAATGGTGGATACACCGGATTTGGATGCCTTTGATCTGATCACCGAAGATCCCGATGGATCTGAAACTGAATTTCGGAAAAAGGCTACGGCGATTGCCAAGATCACCCAACTGGAATCCTTTATGGCAGGGTATCGGGAGCAACTTAAAAAAGGCGAATTCTGGGCGACCAATTAAGCCCGTTCCCGTTTGGTAAACTTATGAGGCTGCAAAGCGCCTGATCACACTCTGTTTTTTTTGGTTTCGATCGCCAGATTTTCAAGCCACTGGGCAGTGTTATCACTGGTTACACACGCCCCACGAACCAGTTCGTCAAAATGGCGGATCAAGGCGAAGACCCGCTCTCCTTTTGGGAAAACAAAATAGCGTTGTCCAAGGTAAAGGGCGGCCCTCATATGCCCGAAAACCAGAATAGGCGACGAATAGAAGGAGCGCCCGTCATAGAGGTGCAATCGAACGCCGGGATATAATTCTTTGCAATATTCGGAAAGTTTTTCGATCTGTTCCAAACGGTCTTTTATATCCAGTCCGCGCCAAACCCCGTTTCCTTCTGCAAAGTCTTGCAGCGTCTGTTGTGACAGAGCAATTTCCAGTTCACTTTCTGGCCTGCGAAAAAACGACAATTGTTCATCGGTGATGATTTGCGCCTGATCTGCGGTTTTTGACGGGTGAATATCGAATTCATAATTGATGACCGCCGATGTTTTCATGGGGGTCGGCAGAGAAGAGGGGATATAGCGGATTTTATGACCCAATGCTTCCATATGCCAGCGGATGATATTCTTATCAAGCGGGTGCCATCTTTGAGACGGTGTTAGTTCTACTGCCTGTTCTAAAACCTGTGACGAAGGCCGGGGGTCATCAGCAAGGCCCAAAAGCCAATCACTGCTAATGTTCAGTGCCTGACATAACAGGGCGAGTGAATGGCCGTTAGGGAGGGTTGTGCTGTCTTCTTTCAGCATTTGAGAGATTGCAGACCTGTCCAGACCAGCCTTGTCGGCAAGGGCGGATTTTGACAGGCCGGATTGTAGGATTGCATCCCCAAGTCGCTTCCGGAAGAGAATTGCTGTCTGCCGTTTATCCATTATGTCTACCGAATAGTGTGTATTTTTTTCAATTGTAGTGAAATTAATCAACAAATGGAAATTTAATTCATCATCCTCTCGTGGTTTGTCCTATCCTATTGATATACAATCAGGTTTCGTTGCTTTTATAGAGGGGTAAATTGAATGGAAACATCAAAAAGAACGTTGGTTAAGGCCTTTACCTGGCAGATTTCGGGCCTTTTCGTCATGATTTTGATTACCTGGCTTTTTACTGGATCCGTCAATACCTCGATCGGTGTCGCCATACTGTCCTGCATGTCCGGTATAGTATTTTATGTCCTGCACGAGAAAGTATGGCAACGGGTAGCGTGGGGCCTCAAAAAGCCCTTTCGCATTGAAGGATGAGAATTACGCCGCAGCAGAATTTTCAGCGTGGTTCCACTCTTTTATTGATTGGCGCATAATCTGATAAGCTGAACTTAGGAACAAGGCGGCCATAATACCGGCAACGATCAAATCAGGCCACGCAGTGGCCGTCCCCCAAACACCAACAGCGGCGATCATAACAGCCACATTTCCAATCGCATCATTGCGTGAACACAGCCAGACAGAGCGGACATTCGCATCGCCATCCTTGTATTTGACCAGTAACATAACGCTCAGCATATTGGCGCAGAGGGCTGCAAAACCAATAATGCCCATAACCTCGGCTTTTGGAACGCCAATTACGAACACCTGATAGAGTGTTGATGAGAACACCCAAACCCCCATTAGAAACAGGCTAAACCCTTTTAGCATTGCTGTTGCCGTGCGTGTTTTTAGGGATGCCCCAATAACCGCAAGAGAGATACCATAGGTGACAGCATCACCGAAAAAATCCAAAGCATCGGCCTGAAGTGCCTGAGATTTAGCCATTTGACCGGCTATCATCTCAACAATGAACATGCCCGCATTGATGATTATGACGGCCCAAAGGCGTCGCTTATAATCAGCAGACACACCTTCAAAATTACTATCATGGCCGCAACACCCACTCATAAAAGTCTCCAATTCGGATCAACAGTTTCTCTACTCTGCTTAATCTAAGGGCTCTAGTCACTATAGGTTCAAGATGTTTTTTTTGTTTTTTTTGTACAGCTGGGGAATACCGGGCATTTTGGTCTGAAACTCTGGTTATTTGTTTGTGGATCCTTTGCGACACGCTGCTTTAGCCCTAATCCAAACCCCGCCTTCGCAGCACTTCTCGCTTGTATCAGAGCACAGGCTGTGTCATGTCACTGGTAATAATCAGTATAAAGGAGAACAAAATGACTGGCTTGTTACCCGATGTCGATCCGGATGGATTGTTAGAATATTCTGTTGTGTTTACAGATCGCTCTTTGAACCATATGTCGGGATCCTTTCAAACAGTCATGAACGATATTTCGGCGACGCTGAAGCAAGTGTATAATGCACAGCATATCGCGATTGTGCCCGGCGGAGGCACTTTTTCCATGGAGGCAGTGGCCCGGCAATTTGCGGGCGGGGAAACTGTTCTTGTGCTTCGGAACGGATGGTTCAGTTATCGGTGGACCCAGATTTTCGAGGCCGCTGGCATTCCTGAAAAAGAACTTGTTTTAAAGGCACGTCAGGTAAACTCCGACCCACAAGCGGCTTTTGCGCCCGCACTCATCGAAGAAGTTGTATCGCTGATCAAGGCGGAAAAACCAGCGGTCGTTTTTGCTCCTCATGTCGAAACATCGTCTGGTATCATCTTGCCCGACGCTTACCTGAAAGCGGTTGCAGACGCAGTTCATAGCGTCGGCGGCTTGTTTGTTCTGGACTGTATTGCCTCTGGTGCGATCTGGGTGGATATGCAGGAAACAGGGGTTGATGTGCTTATCAGCGCCCCGCAGAAGGGATGGAGCGCGTCGCCGTGCAGTGGTCTGGTGATGCTTAATGATCAGGCGAAAACCGTGGCGGAGCAAAGAACAAGCAGTTCTTTTGCTTGCGACCTGAAAAAATGGCTTCAGATTATGCAAGCCTATGAAACAGGGGGGCATGCCTATCACGCGACCATGCCGACCGATGCGCTCAAAAAATTCAGAGATGTGATGAAAGAAACCGAGGCTTATGGATTTGACAAAATCCGTGAGGAACAATGGGCTCTGGGGCGCGCGGTTCGTGAATTAATGGGCAAGAAACAATTCCGCAGCGTTGCCGCTGATGGATTTGAAGCGCCGGGCGTGGCTGTGTTCTATACATCCGATCCGGAGATCCAGAATGGCAAGAAATTTGCGGCGCAAGGGATGCAGATTGCGGCGGGTGTGCCGTTGCAGTGTGATGAGCCTGAAGGGTTCTCGACCTTCCGGTTGGGCCTGTTTGGTCTGGATAAATTACACAATGTTAAACGGTCTGTCGATAATCTGGACAAAGTGTTGACGCAAATCCTGTAATGAATAAAGGCGCGGATCACCTGTTTTTTCGCGCCTTTCGAACTTCCGTCGCATAGTGTCCTCTTTTTCGGTCAAACGCGTCGCCTGGATCGATGACAGTTTGCTGAAAAGATCTCCAGTCGGCGTCTTCAATATCGCTCAGGCTGGATACCAGCTCAAAGTTTTTCAACGCTCGCTCGTCATAGGTTTGTCGCATTAAAGGCTGTACTTGAAACAAAGGCATTTCCCGTTTGATCAGGATCGGCACATCTGTCGTCGTTAGGCGCAGGTTTGTAAATAATGGGCCAAACCAGCGATCTGTTTCAATAATACCTTCGAAATGTTCATAATTCTGGCTACCCGGAAGGTTGGCTGGCGCGCGCACTAAAAGTGACCAATCGGGCGCCGTCTGGGCGATCAGGCCGCTCCAGATTTTAAGAACTCCTGGTTCTGGCGCAGCAGAAAGAAATGGCGGGCAATAGCCGCGGACTTCTTCCGGGCAATGCTGGTTAAATTGATGTTCAAAATCAGGATACTGCGCTGCGTTCAGTAAATACCAATCATCGGTATCGCCATACTGCCAGTAAATATCAGACCCATCCCATAAGACGTGAAAATCCATCGGTGCAAAAACATACCAGCCAAACGCAGAGGCGGATGTCATCGGTTCGCAAAACCGAAAGGCTCTTGTCGGGATCAAGCCGCCAGCAGATCGGTCCGCCCTTTGAGGGCTAGGACAGTCCGGGATCAGCCGGAAGAACTTTATAATTTGATCCGGTGCCGTCAAAGGCGCCGGATCAATATGATTTTCAGCCTGTTTAAGAGGCATAGAAACTATCCCTATAGGCTTTAGATCTTAAAAGCAGGGCTCATATTTCCCAGGCGTGTTTTACCACTATCACGGGTTGCTTTAGGGGACGTCGAAACCTTAAAGGCAGGGCTCATGTTACCAAGGCGTACTTTTCCAGTATCGTTGGTTGCAGAGGATTTCGGGGCAATTTTTTTAATCATTTCGGTTTTCATAATTACTCTCCTTTAGTTCGGTGAAAGGATCATAAAAGTGTCGTTTCGCTGTTGTAAATAGAAGGTGATACATACTGATTTTTCGGCGTAAAGTGGGGTAAAATCGGTATCAACAGAAAACGAAATAATGGAATTTGGGTGACGAAGGTTCGAGCAATATAATTAATTTAAAATATTAAAATCAAAGAGTTATGGGCATTTATTAATGTGATATATCGATTGTTTGGACGGTGCGTAGAATTGAATTTTGTTAATTCTACCATTTTGGATGAGGCTGAAAAATGCGACTTTATGGTGTTAAATCAGTTCTGTGTTCTTTATTTTAGAGCTCTCATAATACTGGTTTATGGCAGGATAAATTTCACCTTTTTGGCATATTCGGCCAGGATTATATACGGCGGAATGCGTGCGTAAAAATATCAACAATTTTCATAAAATTATCGGTAATGATGCGTTTGATGCATCATTGTAACATACCGTGTAAGTTGTAATTCTTTAAGAAGGATGAGGAAGATGAGGCAGGAAAGCAAAAAACTGAAGCGAACACCGTTACTTACAAATCTGAGTTAAGTAGTATGCCTTCTTAATAGGATAACAGTGAAAAAAACTGATTGAACCGAATCCCATCGATCCGGTTTAATCAGGTATTACTCGGCCGATATGTTTGCCGGTGTCATCGTTCGTTATTTAGAATGCTGGCGAAAAGTAAAGGATCGACATTGCCACCAGATGCCACAGCCACGGCCGTTTTACCTTTAAGATCCAGCTTTCCGCTTAAATAAGCCGCTAAGGCAACAACACCACCGGGTTCAATAACCAATTTCAGATAATTAAAGGCAACGCGCATAGCTTCGGTTACTTCCGCCTCGGTCAATACAAGACCACCGGTGACGTTCTTCTGAAGAATTGGAAAGGTAATGTCCCCTGGAGTGGGGGTCAGGATGGCATCACAAAGACTGCGGTGGTCACCAATGTTGCTTAGTTGTGTGCCTGCGGCTAATGACCGGGTCGTATCGTCAAAAAACTCTGGTTCGCAGGCAAATAACTGTGTTTTGGGGCTCAGATGCTTGATGGCAAGAGAGACGCCAGCCATCATACCGCCGCCGCCGCATGGTGCGCAAACATAGTCAGGGGTCAGGTTATGACTTGCCAGCTGCTGTATGATTTCCAAGCCAACGGTCCCTTGTCCGGAAATTACATCTACATTGTCATAGGGGCGGATAAGGGTGAGGTTATTGTCGGCAGCGATTTTTTCCCCGATGGCTTCTCTGGATTCAGTATATCGGTCATATGTGATGACCTCCGCGCCATAGCCTTGTGTATTTTCCACTTTGATGACGGGCGTATCTTTGGGCATCAGGATCGTTGCTTTTGTTCCTAAAAGGCGGGCAGCCAAGGCTATCCCTTGAGCGTGATTACCGCTTGAAAACGCAAAAACACCATTGGCCAGTTGGTATTCGTTTAAGGATGAAATCGCGTTATAGGCACCTCTGAACTTGAACGAGCCTGTATGCTGCAATGTTTCGCATTTAACAAATAGTCGACCACCCAGTTTTTCGTTCAGGGCAAGTGACTCGATCAGAGGTGTTTTTACGGCAATCGGCGCAAGCCTCTCTTTGGCTTGCTGAATAGAATGATAAGACGGTGCTGGGCTAATCTGTGTCACGAGACGGATCCATTTGTTAAGAGGTCACGAAGGGAAGTCAGAGGCGAGGCCCTGAATACGCCAACAGTGTTTCCATATTTGGATTGATGTCCAGCCTCTTTTTTTGTTTCGCTGTGTCAAACTGGAGAGAGCAGGAGGATTAAGCGTCGAAAATTGCTGAGGAGGCGGTTTCGATCTATTAATTATCAATCCGGATGGAGAGGGGACACTTTTCCAGCATCTCGCCTATTAACAGCGGAGCATTAGACAACGGCACCGGGGCATCATCGGAAATTCCTGCGGGGAGAGAGGGCGAATGCCGGGCCACCGCCCATGGGGGTCAGTTGGTATCCATGAAGGCATCAATGACAGGGATGGCCTCTGGTTCATCCAATAAAGGGACATGTCCTCTATTTTGTAGCTCAAGCGTTTGCAGGTCTGGTTTTACCGCCTTCATTTTTGCAAAAACCTCAGCGCTTAAAACGTCCGACAGCGCCCCCCGAATTGCGAGGGTTGGAATAGGCTTCAGGGCTTCAAAGAAAGGCCACAGATCAACGGCCTGATCCTCATTTAGCTGCTCCTTCAACGCGACTCCGATTGCAATATCGTAATTAGAACGATAGTTGCCCTGATCATCGTCCCACGTAAAAGCGGGAACGGTTATGGCTTTCCATTGTGCATCGGTGAGGTCGGGGTAAGCTGAGATATATTGTGATTTCTGGGCCTGTACGGCGTCTTCAATACTGGGATACCGGACATCATTCCCTACATACCCGGCAATGCGATCTCCGCCAGAGGATGCTACTTGCGGTCCAATATCATTGAGCAAGACGGCCTTGAAATACTGCGGCGCCAAGGCCGCGAGTGCCATGCTTAGAATGCCCCCCAGCGAAGTGCCAACAAACACAGCATTTTGAATGCTTTCATGATCGAGAAACGTAAAAATATCCCCTAGATAGGTTTGTGGGTTATAGTTGTGATGATCCGGGTCATAGTCAGATTTTCCGCGACCTCGATAATCCAATGCATAGACTTTCCGATCTTTGCTATATCGTTCTGCAAAGTCATTAAAATCACCGCTGTTGCGGGTCAGGCCCGACAGACAGAGAACGGGGCTTTTTTGCCCACTATCATCCGTCCCATAGACCCGGTAATACAAAGTCAGGCCATCGTTGGATTTATATGTTTTTTCTGCATAAGACATCGAGTTTGCTCAGTTCAATTCACGAAATTCCCAAGATAGGGAGCATCTGTGACAGGTTTGTAATCTGGCAGTCCGGGGTGGATGGAATTTGTTCATCTGCCTGTCCAAACCGGTTGCACCATATAGTTTGAAAGCCAAAATCCTTGGCAGAATAGGCATCCCAACCGTTTGATGATTGAAAGGACATCTGTCCTGCGGCCAATCCTAGTTGGTCGACCGTTAATTGATAAACAGAAGGATGAGGTTTGAAAATACCAACATCTTCGACCGAGTAAATGCCATCCAGCACGCTGTTCAGGCCCGCGTTATCCACAGCGGATTGTAACATTTCGGGCGAGCCATTGGATAGTATAGCGGTCTTTAATCCGGCATCCTTCAGTCTTTCCAGGGTCTGCCTCACTTCGGGATAGGCGTCCAGCTCCAGATAGAGGTTCATCAAGCGCTCTTTCTGGGCATCGTCCTTGATATTCAAGGATGCAAGAGCAAAGTCGAGCGCGTCTTCTGTTATTTTCCAGAAGCTGACATAGTTATTTTGCAGGCTGCGAAGCCAGGTATATTGAAGCTGTTTCGTGCGCCAGATCTCGGAGAGTTTTTGCCAATTTTCTCCTAAATTTTCCTGCTCTTTACGAGCCGCAGCGTTCACATCAAACAAGGTGCCATAGGCGTCAAATACACAGGCATGCACATCGTTCAGTCTAGTCATAATACCGTTCTCTTTTTGTAGTGATTGCGCCCACTTGATATATGTTTCGCCCAATTCTGGTTTTGCAAGATGGATATTAGGTTTTTAGAATGTGGGGCTCCCCCGAGTTAGGTCTTCATCGATTTGCACCATTCTGTATCCGGTGTTGCCTAAAAGCTGCCGGTAAACCTGCAGGTTCTCCAAAACACGTTGGACATAATTGCGGGTTTCACTGAACGGGATCAGCTCAATCCAGTCGATAACGTCAATGTCTCCGGTACGGGGATCGCCCCATTCGCTGATCCATTGGCGAACTCTGGAAGAGCCAGCGTTATAGGAGGCAATCGCCAGAATGTAGGAACCGTCATAGTTGTCGATCAGGCGTCCCAGATATGTACTGCCCAACAACGTGTTATAAGCAGGGTCAGACGTTAATCGCGACTTGGTATACGGAACTTTAAGCCTCCGAGAGACCGCCCGTGCCGTGGCTGGCATTAGTTGCATAAGTCCGCGCGCGCCGGCATGAGAGATGGCATCTTCAGCAAACGCACTTTCCTGACGGGTAATCGCCAGGATCAGGGGCACTTCAATCGGCGGATTGTCAGGCAATGTCGTTGTTGTCGGCCAGGCAATGTCCGTGAGTTCAGTTCCAAGCTGGGATGCGCGTTTTGCAACCGTGACCGCATAGTCTTGCCGTCCGATTTCTTCTGCCAGCTTTGCCAGATATACATACTCTTCGGTTTGTTTTGCTTGCTCAGTCAGGCGCAATAGAAACGGACGCGCCTTTCTGGCATGACCCAGTTCCGCAAGATGCTTGGCCACCATAACCAGTTCATTGTTTTCAAGCCTGGTGATGGTCTCCCGACCCGGGTTCCGCGTTTTACGGATGGCAGGCATATCCGTATAACCCAGTTCATTCAGAGCGACCTGACCATAGAAGGTAGAGGAATATTTTATGGCTTCGCTGTACCAGTAACGCGCTGATTTTTCATCCTTCAAGATGGCGTTTGTTCTGCCAAGCCAATAGGCCCCGCGCGCCCGGCTGATGGGAAAACTGACATTGTTATAAAGCCGTTTAAAATGTTTTTGGGCAATTTTG
Organism: Sneathiella sp.; assembly: GCF_047631475.1. Lineage (GTDB taxonomy): Bacteria > Pseudomonadota > Alphaproteobacteria > Sneathiellales > Sneathiellaceae > Sneathiella. The sequence continues at coordinate 27,770 of NZ_JBLHZT010000046.1, forward strand.
TAATCGTGCAAAAACCGCAAGGAAATCCATCCAGACATCCATTCTGCTTCCGCATATTTTCCGCCACTCTTTAAGCCATGTTTGCTGACGAGGTGATACGCATCACTTATATGCCCCATACGTAACAGTTTGCGGGCCTGAATATGGCGCTCTGTCCACCATTTCTCAGGGCGCGGCGCATCGTCACCAAACTGGAGAAGGATTTCCTGCGCCTCATCATGTTTGCCTTTTCGGCGGCGCCATTTTGCTCTCTCGAACTGAAGGCCGGGATCGTTCATCAAATTCTTTGGGATCTGCGCGAGGGCACCGTCGACATTTTTTGCCATACGCATCAAGCGGATACGGGCCACGGCCAGCTTTTTTGTATTTTTGCTGACGAGGCTGAGCATGCGAATGGCGTCAACCGGCTTCCTGTCCCATAACAACCGATCAAGCCTCGCTTCGTGAAGGTCCGTTGAAAGGATGCTTTTGTGATCTTTCAAGAACTGTTTTTCGTGCTTTTCGCTAAACGAGCCTTCAATCCACGCTGTTTTGATCCACTCAATACCTTTTTCAGTTTGTCCGTCGGCGATCAGGGCTTCACCATAGCGCAGCATGCCCATCCCCGTTGTCGGGGTTCTGTCTGCAAACCAGGAAATCGTGCGTTCCACAGGAACTGGAATAACCAGAGCCTGTTCCGCGCGTCGCATTAAGGTTTCCCGGTAGGGCCAATGAGGGTTGTCGACAACGAAGGAAGTAATGTCATCAAAGCTGGCCCCCCCTTTGTATGCTCGCACATAACTCCAGCGGATATATTTGGCCGGTAGTTGATAGGTTGCTTTTTCAGCTTCGGATATGGCTTGTTGCCAATGACGTTTTGAAAGACTGTTAAAGGCGCGGGTATAATGCTTAAGGTCGTCCTTTGAAAGGAGGCCTGTTGTATATTCTGACGGCAGGGCGATCAGCGCGCCGGGTTTTGTTCTGGGAAGCGGTGTTCCCGAGGGTTTGGCAGACGCCGCTGGAATACGAACACTTGCCTGCTGAAAGTCAAGTTTGCGCGGGGTAGGGATCGCACTCACCTTTTGTCGCGGCACAGGCACATGACGGCTTTGACGGTCAATACCGTCATCATCGATTGCCTGCAGCGGGGCTGATTGTTGGGCGGCAACAACAGCCGAAGACAGTGAAAAGGCCACCAGAAAGGAACTGCCCAGCACAGCGCTAGTGAAGTTTTTTACGAAGGGTGGCACGACACTCTCTCTCCTTTAATGGTAGTCAAAAATGAGTTTACCCAA
>NZ_JBLHZT010000047.1:0-27944 GCF_047631475.1 Sneathiella sp.
GTTGCCGCCGGTTATGATTGCCCTGCCCTTCAAGTTGATCTTCTTCGTTCTTGTTGATGGCTGGAATTTGGTTTCTAAGAGTTTGGTGGAAAGCTTCGTGACCGGTGCCGGTGGTTAGCGGACAAAACCCCTTTTCCTACGCCCTACAGGGTTTAATCATTGGGCTTTTCCTTCTTGGCTTCACGTCAACGGTTTTTGCCTTTGAACGCGAAGTCTGGTCGACGACAGATCCACAAATCAACCTTGTGCATGTGTTTGATGGGGAAATTAACCGCAAAGGTAAACCCACCGGTTTTCATCACTTTTCTCCCCGCACCGACCCGGCCCGCAGCCGGATCAAGAAAGTACTAGCCGGCCCTAATAAAACAGGAGTTTATACGGCGCTTGTTGAAATTTTCGATCGCAAACGAAACCAGTGGAAAGAAAAATTTTCCAGCCTGTTTCCGTCCAGCCTGACCCGCCACACCCTGATTAACGGGATCCTTCACGCGTACCGAAACAGTGAGCTCGGGACTGGCAGAAAATGGCGTGGTCCTTCCGGGCTGGGCTTTAAAATCGAAGGGTATCTGCTGAAGGACGGGCGTATCATCACAGCTTATCCGATATACCAACAATGAGGGCTTGATGATCTGTAAGCGCATCGACCATGGCCCTGAAAAGAAACCGACCCTAAAGTGTGACGAAGACGCCACCCTTCTTTGCGACTTTTTTGAAACAGAAGTTCAGGAGAGACCAGCCGTCGAGGCGCATATCCTTCAGGGTCTGGAAAGCTCTGCACTTGCTCAATATGAAGCTTCAGGTAACCTCTATACTATATTGTTTTTCAACAATAAATTCGAATTAACCCATCAGTTTGACGAGGACATTTCATGCTCAGGCAGCATTGCTGAATTTCTATGCATTCTGGATCTTTGGCGAGAAACTCACTAGATCTGTTCACGGAAAAATGTCAGACATTACGTTACGAACTTACCAGCGTCTTCAAACACGCAAATACCTGCCTTCAATTGACCTTAAACGAAAAAGTGCTGATGACTGTTGCCATCTACCCCCTGATTACATATTCGCTGATTAATTCCGCAACCCCGGGGCCAAACAATATCATGCTGGCAACATCAGGCGTAAATTTCGGATTTCGCCGGACGGTTCCTCATATATTTGGCGTATATTTCGGGTTCCTGTTTATGCTTGCGGTGGTCTGCTTTGGCCTAGGTCAGGTTTTTGACCATGTGCCCTTGTTGCAAGACTTCCTTCGATATGCCGGAAGTCTTTACCTACTATATCTGGCCTGGCGGATATTTTGGGCTGCCGAAACGTCCGAAGCCATAACCGCGAAACCGCTCACCTTTTTTGAGGCCGCTCTTTTCCAGTATATAAATCCAAAGGCCTGGATAATGGCGGGGACAATTCCGGCCGCTTTTGCGACAGGCGACGGTGTGTCTTATCTGGATATTGCGGTGTTGGTTGGAGGGCAGGCTATTGGCGGATTTCCGCCCATCCTTTTGTGGGTTGTTCTGGGAACGCAGCTGCGTCGCCTTCTCGCCTCTCCTCGATCCAGAAAAGTGTTTAACGCCGCAATGGCTGCTTTACTGGTATTTACTGTATTCCTGATTTTGACGGAATAGCCATATGAGAAATTAATACTTTGTTAACGAATAACCCCTATAAAGAGCATTACTAGAAATCAATATTCGTATAAAGTTTATTTAAAATTTTATACATATGGAGTTCGAAAATGGATTCAGTTATCGGATCAGCTTTGGCAGGAATGCGCGCCGCAACCCGGCAAGTCGCCACCAGTGCAAGCAACATTGCCAATTCCCAGACAGTTGGCACCCCCGGAGAAACTGGCGACAAAGCGGCTTATAAAGCCCTGGATGCCGTCCAAATTTCAGGGCCTACAGGCGGCCCAGAGGTCGTCGTCAAGCCCAAGGACCCCGCCACAAGCCTATCCTATCAACCAAATCACTCTTTGGCTTCTGATGAAGGATATGTGGAAACACCCAATGTCGATCTCGCAACAAATCTGGTAAAGAGCCAGATTGCGCAGCGTTCTTACGAAGCAAATATCGCCTCCATTATTACGTGGGACGAAATACAGGCAACATTGCTGGACATCAAATCCTAGCCTCAATTGCTTTGACTATCCCTGTTCCGGCCTCTGGCTGGAGCCAAAAAAAAGCCTCTCAATCCGAGAGGCTTTTTCATTATCGGCGCTACCCCAAAGGTCAGGCAACCGAAATACGGTCTTTTGCAGCCTGATATTCTTTTGCGAGACGGGCAACCACGTCACCGGCAGATTGAATTTCCTTGATGGCACTGATACCCTGACCACAGCCCCAAATGTCCTTCCAGGCCTTCGATTTCGAGCCGCCGCCTGAACCAAAGTTCATTTTGCTTGGATCGCTTTCCGGCAGATTGTCCGGGTCCATACCCGCATTGATGATCGACGGTTTCAAATAGTTCCCGTGCACACCCGTAAACAGATTGGTATATACGATATCATCTGCACTACTATCGACCAGACACTGCTTATAACCTTCCATCGCATTGGCTTCTTTCGTCGCGATAAAGGTCGAACCGATATAGGCCAAATCAGCGCCCATCGCCTGTGCTGCAAGAACGGCATCTCCGGTGGCGATGGAACCGCCCAGCAAGACAAGGCCATCAAACCATTCGCGAATTTCCTGTATCAACGCAAATGGAGACAACGTACCCGCATGACCACCCGCACCGGAAGCCACCGCAATCACGCCGTCTGCGCCTTTCTGGATCGCTTTTTTCGCAAAGAAGTTATTAATCACATCGTGAATGACAATACCGCCATAGGAGTGAATAGCCTCGTTCACGTCCTCACGGGCCCCCAAAGACGTAATGACGATAGGAACTTTATATTTCACACACATTTCAACATCATGCATCAAACGGTCATTGGATTTATGCACAATCTGATTAACTGCGAACGGTGCGGCCGGATTGTCTGGATTCGCCTGATTATAAGCATCCAGCTCTTCAGTAATCTTGATCAACCATTCTTCAAGCACTTCTGCAGGACGGGCGTTAAGGGCCGGAAAAGATCCAACCACACCCGCTTTACACTGCGCGATGACCAGATCAGGGTTTGAAATAATGAATAACGGTGACCCGATAACCGGGACGGAGAGGTTCTTTTGAAGAATGGGCGGTAAAGACACAGATATCTCCTATTTTACTGGCAAAAGGGCCGATGAATTATTTTCTTCCTAAGTGGACAAATGTCCGTATAATACGAAAACGGACACTTGTCCACATAAGATTTCGTTTATCGAGGAGAACCTGACGATGGCCCGGAGTGACGCCGTCCAGAACAGACAACGGATTATGGAAGCCTTTCACCGTGCAACGCGCACGGATCAGCCCGGCTTGCCGACAATGTCGGATATCGTCAAACATTCCGGATTGGGGCGCGGAACAGTGTACCGCCATTTTCCAGACATTGGCTCTCTTGCCTTCTCTTTTATGGCCGTCGGTTATGAAGCGCTGTTTGACCAAACAAGAAATGCGCTGCGCGCCGCCCGCTCCAAGCAAGAAACACGCGCGGCGCTAAAAGACCATCTTCTGCGCTACCGTGCCTATTCCAAAGAACATCTTTCCATTTTAATCCGGCCTGAATGCATTTTATCGGACGGTTACATTCTGGCGTCTACCAGCAACCGGCATACGGTGCGCCGGGCCCTTCGGGATATTGCCGCCCCCAAAATCATTGAACCCATCCTGCTGGAAACAATGTCGGATTTAATCGCCCGATCGGCTGAACCTGCCAATATCGGGGTTTCCAACATTACATTTGAAATGGATGACACAATTGCGGAGACTGCAATTGATATGGCCCTTACATTGATCGATCATGTTGTTCACTGAACCCGCCGTTCAGATAGCCATTGACGCAAGTCAGTCCAATTTATAAACTTAATAAAAATAAAAAGGATGGGAGATATAAATGACCCAGCAAAAAGTGGCTTTGATTATTGGTGCAGGGGATGCAACAGGCGGCGCGGTTGCCAAACGTTTCGCGAAAGATGGATATGTTGCCTGCTGTGTTCGGCGCAATGGCGATAAACTGACCCCCCTGATTAACGAAATTGTGGAGAACGGTGGTCAGGCCCATGGTTTTGGATGTGATGCCCGAAAAGAAGAGGATGTGCAAAGCCTGATCGAGACCATTGAAAGCGACATCGGGCCGATCGAAGCCTTTATCTTTAATATTGGCGCAAATGTTCCATCCTCAATTTTTGATGAAACGGCACGCAAATATTTCAAGATATGGGAAATGGGCTGTTTTGCAGCCTTTTTGACAGCCCGCGAAGTCGCCTTAAGGATGAAGCCTCGCGGTCAGGGCACCATGATTTTCACCGGCGCGACGGCCAGCACTCGCGGCAGCGCAAATTATGCTGCCTTTGCTGGATCAAAACATGCATTAAAGGCATTGGCACAGTCTGTCGCCCGTGAACTTGGCCCCTTAGGCATTCACGTTGCCCATGTCATTGTTGATGGGGCTATCGACACTGACTTTATCCGTACAAATTTTCCAGAAAGATATGCCCTGAAAGAAAAAGCAGGTATTCTGGACCCGGATCACATCGCCGAAAACTATTGGCACCTTCATACCCAGCCCAAAGATGCGTGGACGTTTGAACTGGATTTAAGACCATGGTCTGAAAACTGGTAAATCGCCATCACATTCACAACAAAAGAAAACGGGGAACTTTCCATGACTATTACTGTTTCACTTCATATCGATGTTGCCAGCCCGAACTGCTATATGAGCCATAAACTGATACCGGGCATCGAAGAACGCCAGAATGTAACTTTTGAGTATTTTCCGGTTCTTTTAGGCGGCCTTTTCAAACTAACAAACAATCAGGCGCCTTTTATCACGTATAAGGATGTAAAAAATAAGCCTGAATATAATCGGTTGGAAATGACGCGATTTATCCGAGATCATGACATGAACAAATTTCAAATGAACGACCATTTCCCGATAAATACAGTCCCCTTGATGCGCGGTGCTATTGTCGCTGAGCAGGAAGGCTTCCTGATGTCTTATCTGGATGCAATACTGAACGATATGTGGGAAAACAATCGAAACATGGGTGATCCCGACGTCATTGCCGCCGCCCTGACTGAGCACGGTTTTGACGCAGATCATATCCTGAACCGTATTCAGGATCAGGACGTAAAGGATCAACTGATGGCCAATACCCAAAAGTCGGCAACAATGGGGGTATTTGGTTGCCCGACAATGTTTGTCGGGGATGAGATGTTTTTTGGAAAAGACCGGATGGACGCTGTGGAGCGAGAAATCATTCGCCAGAAAAAGACCTGAAATAAGACAGGTCTGAACCAAATCAGAAGTAATGTAAAATCAAGGGCGTAGCTATCGTGCAATCAAGCCCGCTTTAACCCCGCTTTTGGGTTGCTGCGCACCTTGACGTCATGAGGGGTTACAGGCTCGCCGCATTCTGTACAGACGGTGACAGTATTGAAATCCTTCCCGCATTTGATATGGGTTCGGATCATCGGAGGTTCCCCGTCGACGGCGTAGTACCGATCTCCCCAGGCGACAATTGCCATAATCACGGAATGCAGATCCAATCCTTTTTCGGTAAGTTTGTAGTCATAGCGCACTGGTTTTTCCTGATAAGGGACTTTCTTCAAAACCCCCTGCTCGACCAGCTTATTCAGGCGATCGGTCAGGATCGTTCGCGACAAATCAAGATCTTCCAGAAAATCATCAAATCTTTTCACGCCAAGAAAACAGTTCCTTAGGATCAAAAGTGTCCATCGATCACCAAATACGGCCAACGAACGTGCGACTGAACAGTTTTGCTCACTCAATTCTTCCCAACGCATACTTTGCTCCCAAAAAACTTATTTGGACAATGATACTACATCACCGTTCCAGTTTCAAAATTCGTTAAAAACGATTGCATATTTTATGGAATTTGGTCACCTTATTTCCATAAGGAAAAGGGAATGGAACACAAAACCTATACAAGATTAAGACAGGTATGTCTGGCGACCGAAAATATCCGGCTCTCTGAAGGTATCCTGGCGCGGGTATTAGGTCTTTCACCTTGCCATAGAAGTACGTTGCCTGACTATGGGTTGGAAAACTCCCTATTTGTCATTGGGGCGAGTTTCATTGAACTGGTCGCGCCCATTGAGGAAAACACAGCGGTTGCCAGATTTCTTAAAAAAAACAACGGCCTTGGCGGCTATATGGCTATTTTTGACTGTGAAGACACAGCCCTTCGGAAACAGTTATTAAATCTGCAATTCATTGACATTATCGCTGAACGACAGGGCGAGAAAGCAGACCTCATCCAGCTCGACCCACGAAAAACAGGCCTGACAATGGTAGAGCTGGACCATCACAAGGAAGGTCGCAGACGGATGGACGGTTATGAATGGGCCGGGCCGAATTGGCAAAAGCATGTGTACCAGGCCGTGGTGGAAGACATCGTAAAATTTGCTTTCAGATGCCACGATCCCATAAAAAAGGCTGATCAATGGCGGCGTTTCCTGATCACCACCAAAAAACAGGCGCCTGACAAGCCTGCTACTATTGCCCTCGACCACGGCACGTTAGAGTTTGAGAGCTGTCCCACCGATGCAAAGGAATATTTTTCGGAAATTCATCTGATCACCCATAGCCGAAAATCGGTTCTTCAACGCGCTAAAGAAGAGCAGTTGGAGACGGCAGAAGACCGCTTTCATTTTTGTGGTGTGGATATTGTATTGATTGACAGCGAAACTTCTTAACGGCCGTCACCTCACCCCAACAAGGCACTGCCTCCGAATAAACGGCCCTGCAACCAAATAATCGACGGATAGGCAGCCAACCAGATCCAGAAAAATCGGTTCAACCCAAAAAAACAGGCATTTAAAAAATGAAATAGCGCGGCGATCAGCAAGCCCGCGATCAAACTGGGCTGTGTAAGGAGACTAAACGGAAAAATCAGCTCAAACAGCATCACCATCCAGGACGCCCCAAATAACAGCGTAGGCCTCGCCGCGAACGCCCGAAGGGACTCGCTGACCGGATAGGCTGAATAGAGAAAAACATCCTGAAGTGCCCTCCCATTTCGCCATGCAGGATTGACGATCTTTACCCAGCCTGAAATGAAATATGATAAAACCAGTTGAACAGCGAGATAACCAAAAGCCAGCTCCTGCCAATGACTTTCCGGCAAAAAATGGACAAGAAGCAAACAGGCCAGAACCAACAGGCTCATGCGATCACTGCCCCCATTATAGGGACCGTCAAAGCGGTACAGCATCCCCAGCGAAAGAACGGCAAGACCAACGAGGACCCACCCTGTTTGGAACCCTGAAATTAACAGAAGACACATCCCAACCCGAGCAAGAAACAACAGATGCAGCCGACGGTTAGACAATAAATATTCAATGCTTTGCTGCAAAAATGCCAAACCAAGTAATATTTCAGTCGCCCGTACCGCGAAATCCAACGTCATATTGAATACGCCTCGGAACAGGAATAGACAGGAGAAAGAAACTCGACTTCTTTGGTGATCCTGTCCTCCACCCGACTGATAAAAATCAGGCGAAATTGAAAGAACGGATATCCCTCAGGATTAGCCCCCTCTTCGTTCAGGGCCACACCAATATTCGTTTGAATTTCTGTTTCCGCATGAGACGAACCGTAGGCTGCCAGACGCTCAGCGCAACTGACAAGAAATAAGCTCTGGTTCCAGTTAGGGTTCCACACCATACGGCGCATCATTCGCCCAACCGAAACATTATCGGGTCTCGGCCGAAACTCCCTCCAGTCGGGTTCGTTTTCGGCCTGTCCAGCCTCTTGCGGTTTGGCGATGGCCAAAAGACGGTATTCAATGCGAGGAGATGGGGCAATAATATCAAAAAACCGCCAGGAAGGAATGACAGCCGGTAACAAAAGCCTAAGGGAATAGACTATGTCCTTTATCATGCCGCTTTTTTAACCTTTTCGCGCCAAAGTGTAAACAGCCCTGCTGCGACAATCAAAAGGGTTCCGACAGCGACGTTTAGTCTGAGAGTTTCACCAAATACGAAAAGCCCGATTGCCGTTGCAAAGACCAATTGTAAATAGGCAAAAGGCTGAATGGCGGACGCTTCGGCGACTTCATAGGCCTTAATCATACAAAAATGTCCTGCGGCCCCTGTCACGCAAAGAATTGCCATTAAACCCCAGTCCCATCCAACCAAAGGTTCCCAAAAGAAAATTCCGATCCCGGTTGTAACCACTGCGCCGACTGTGCCGGTCCAGAAGAAACTGGTTGCAGCGTCATCCTGACGGGCTACATACCGGTTCAACAATCCATATACGGCAAACATCAGGGCGGCGACAAACGGGATTGCCGCATAGGGCGAAAATACACCACTGTCTGGCTGCAAGACAATCAACACACCGACAAATCCGACTGCAATCGCAGTCCATCGGCGCCACCCGACATGTTCTCCCAGAACCGGACCGGACAACGCCCCAATTAACAAAGGATAAACCGCAAATACAGCATGACTTTCAACCAATCCCAAATAGACAAAGGCCAGTACCATAACAATAATTTCACAGGCCAGTAGAGCCCCTCTGAAGGCTTGAAGTATGGGCTGGCGAGTGGCAGTGGCAGCCCGTATAGATCCCTTTTGCCGACGGGCAATGGCAATCACAAAAAAGGCAAAAAACCAATATCGGATCATAACGATCGTCGTGGTATTGGTGGCTTCCGCCAGATAGCGGGACAATCCGTCCTGTGTTGCAAAGATAAAAGTGGTCAACACCATCAGCCAAACACCATATCGGGTTTCATTCTGGATCATTTATAAATCTCTTTAAGGGTGCCGAATTGGTCACGGATTGCACGGCATGAAAGCCGATAGGACACTTTATTGGCATTTTGGATTTTGACAACTCTCCTTTTCCCCAAAGAGAAGAAAGAAGAGGAGAGCGTTTATTGTCTCTGGGTGAACATGTTAGCTGAACAACCGTGCCCAAACAAAGCCGGGCTTCCTATTTTGCAAATAATTGCTCCAAATTTTTAAAGGCTTTCAACTCAAGTGCATTCCCGGCGGGATCATAAAAAAACATGGTCGCCTGCTCTCCGGGCTCCCCTTTAAAACGAATGTAAGGCTCTATCACAAAATCCGTCCCCCTCTTGACCAACCGGTCAGCCATGGAACGCCAATCCTCCATCGTCATAACAATCCCAAAATGGCGAACAGGAACACCGTGGCCATCAACAGCATTCAAGGCAACATTGCCAGCCTCTTCTGGCGCAAGATGAGCGACAATCTGGTGACCGAAAAAATTAAAATCAATCCAATCGTCGGAACTTCTCCCCTCACTACAGCCCATAACAGTAGTATAAAATGCGCGGGCTTTGTCCAGATCATCAACAGGAAAGGCCAAATGAAACGGCCGCAGGGTTTGTTCAGTCATCGTCATTCTCCATGCTACATACGCGCTGCACTATGGTCGATAAAACGGGTATTTCAAACAAAAAGTGCAGAGAAACGAACAGCTGAACTGCACAGATCCTCTTATTCTTATTTCAAACAGCTTTTATCCCATAAGTGATAATCAAGCGGGCACGCAGCATGAGTTGGCAGCGAAGCGTTGCAAGGTTAATACTTTAATACAAATCTCACGAGCCTTTTTGGTCTGCCATTGGGTGTTGATCTGAAATCAAGCCGTGCAATTTACAATCGCCAACAGCTGGTACAAACAATCTTGAGATATTTAAAATTTATTAAGCATTTACCTAATATGCTGGCTGAATAGTTTATGGATCTAAAACGAAAGAATTACTCTGATGGCATTTTCCTTAAAAAAATTGACTTTCTCCCTTCTTGGTACAGCGCTTCTGTCCGGTGCATTTGGTGCCGCTCAAGCGGCTGAAATCAAAGTCGGTCAGGGTGTCCTTCCTCCTTATGGAATCAAAGAATCAAATTCTGGTATCGAGGTGGATATTGTACGGGCTGCACTCGCGAAAAAAGGCCATACAATTGTTGTACGGTTTGTGCCTTTTGGTCGGGTTGGTAAAGATTTTCAGGATGGAAAGATTGACGCTGCGAACACGCTAACGCCAGACTCTGGCGTCAAAGCTGAGTATTCAGACAGCCATATCTCCTATCAGAATGTTGCAACAACCCTGAAGGACAGCGGTCTAAATCTGGGATCCATTGGCGACCTTGGCGCCCATAAGGTTGTGGCGTTCGCAAACGCGTCAATCTACCTTGGTGACGATTTCGCCAAAATGGCATCCAGCAACAAGAACTACCGTGAAGTGGCTGATCAGGCAACCCAGAACAAACTTCTGATGACAGGCCGTACGGAAGTTGTTGTCGGCGATATTCGGATTTTTCAGTTCTACAACAAGAAGATTGCGGATCAGGTAAAGCTTAAAGACGTCACCTACCACACCATTTTTAACCCAACTGCTTATTCAGTCGCTTTTAAAGACGCGAAGATCAGAGATGACTTCAACGCTGGTTTGAAAGAAATCAAAGCAAGCGGCGAATATGATCAGATCATCGCCAAGTATGTCAAAGGCTAATCAGTATTAGCCTTCGTGGATTGTAAAAAGAACGGAAACAGACATGACAGATGTCATTGAAGAAAAATCCAGTGGTCAACTCTCGCTGCAGGCAAAAATTTTGTCTGCAGTGATAGGCCTTACACTGTTTGTCCTGATCATTGCGGCAACCTTGGGTGTTTATGTATTTCAGACCAACCAGAAGTCTCAGATACAGTATCGCGCTGATATTATTACCACCCTTCAGGCGGCTGCAATCGTTGGGCCTATGTGGGATTTGAATAACGAAGCCGCCCAAGGCCTGCTGGAAGATTTGGCCCAAGACGAAGATTTTCAGTTTGTCGAGGTTCTGGATCCAAAAGGAGAACGGCTGTTTTCATACGGAGAGCTTCCTGAAAATGCGGATGTCACCAGCAGCCGACGCGATATTATTCAATCGGAAGACGGTCAGGAAGAAAAAATTGGATCCCTCGTTTTACATTTGTCAAACGAATGGATTAACAGTCAGCTTATTAGCATGGCGGTTTCCGCCGTCATTGCGACCCTGATCATTCTGGGGGCCCTTTCGACAGTTGTCATTGTGTCATTCAGAAAACTGACTGTTCCTTTGGCCAAAATGACCGAAGAAATGAAAGAATTGGTCTCTGGTAATCTGGATATTGAAATTGGCGAACTTGATCGTCAGGATGAAATCGGCCACATGGCCAATGCCATTCAGGTTTTCAAACAATCGGCCATTCAGAAGCGCCAGCTTGAAGCAGAACAGATTGAAGCCAATAAACTGGCCGAACAAGAACGCATCAATGCGGAGAAACGACGCGAAGAACGGATCCTTCAACAGGAACGAGACAAAGAACAGGCTGAGCAGGAAAAACGCGACGCCCTTCTTTCAATGGTCGGTACGTTTGAGCAATCTGTTGGCGGCGTTGTTGATGGCGTGGCCTCTGCAGCCACTGAAATGCAATCGACAGCACAAAGCCTGACAGATAATTCAAAAGAAACCACGGCACAGGCCAACGCCGTATCGGAAGCCTCGACCAGTGCCACCAATAACGTACAATCTGTTGCTTCTGCTGCTGAGGAATTATCCGCTTCCATCCGTGAAATCAGCCAACAGGTCTCACAGTCTTCAAATGTTACTAATCAGGCCGTTGAAGAAGCGAACAAGGCCAATGTTCTTATTCAGGGACTGGATGAAGGCGCGCAAAGTATCGGTGAAGTCATTTCCCTTATTCAGGATATTGCCGAGCAGACAAATCTGCTCGCCCTGAACGCGACAATTGAAGCGGCCCGTGCGGGTGATGCGGGTAAAGGCTTTGCGGTAGTAGCGTCTGAGGTTAAAAACCTCGCGTCCCAAACCGCAAAAGCAACTGAGCAAATCTCTGACCAAATTTCTAAGGTACAGGGATCAACAGCCGAGGCCGTTGCCGCTATTCAGGGCATTACACAGACGATTACGAAAGTTGATGGTATTGCGTCTGCAATTGCATCTGCGGTGGAAGAACAAGGGGCAGCGACACAGGAAATTTCTTCAAGTGTCCAAAAAGCGGCCATGGGTACTCAGGAGGTTTCCTCCTCCATCAATAACGTAACGACGGCAGCGACCCAATCCGATCAGGCTTCGCAAGATGTGCTATCCGCCTCAAGAGAGCTTTCTCAACAGGCTGAGCATCTGAGATATCAGGTTTCTGAATTTGTTCAGAATGTCAGAACCGGTTAAGCAATAAACCGGCTAGAATTACACCCTGGCGAGAAAAGGCTCCGGTAATGCTGGAGCCTTTTTTTGTTACAGGTCGTGTAAATGAAGCGAGATCTGACCCCACGGAAAAGGGCTGGCAATGACCCTTGAAAAACGACAGGAGTGTGGTTGTTAGTCTTTATTTTGTTTCCGCAGATATCCCATTAACGAGCTGTAGGAGTGTGCAATATGTTTGTGGGTTAACGCTGCGGCACGTTCAGCATCCCCTTTTTCGCAGGCGTTCAGAATTTCAGTATGCTCTTTAACCGCCGTCCCCATCCCTTTGGTCAGGACCAATTGGGCCCGAATGTAACTATCGATGCGGTCAATTGCTTCCCCAATAATTTTTAAATGATAGGGCCGCTGGCAATCACGATACAGGGTTTCATGAAACTGGCGGTTCAGGTCTCCCCATTTGGACGAATCTTCTTCAGCCCCGAACGCGTCACAGTATTTCCGGGCGAGTTCCAGAGTCTCCTGAGTCATATTCTCGATCGAATATTTAAGTACCAATGGTTCCAGATTTCTGCGAATCTCGAAAATCTCTTCGATTTCGTCATCACTGAGTGAAGAAACGATCACTCCCTTATAGCGTTCGTTTTTCACCAACCCTTGCGCTTCAAGCCGCTTCAGGGCTTCCCTAACAGGGATGCGGCTAACATTGAAAATCTTGGCAATATACTCCTGCCGGATCGACTCGCCTGCTTTCAAATTCCCGTTAATGATCTCATCTCTTAGGGCATCGAAGATAATATCCGAAGAAGATGCTATTTTTCCAAGATCGATCGCCCGATCTTTCATACCTGCATACAAAACCTGAAACTCCTTGTTTTTCCTGACCTTTTCAATAGTCAACTAAGTGAAATCTGTCAAATCTGACACAACAAAATGACGATTTTGTAAAAATTATATTTTATATTGGATCCAATATATCATATAAAACCTTCACCGCCGATATGAGAAGGGAAAAAAATCTCCGATATCGGTTTTGTTATTAAAATTTTTTGGAGGTATTTTTATGTTGGGTCGTTTTATGAAGACAATGGCATTCGGTGCCAGTCTTGCCGTTGGCCTGTCACAGGCACCGGCGCAAGCGGATAAACTTGACGATGTTATCGATAATGGCGTCCTTCGTTGTGGCGTTGTTTTGGATTTCCCCCCTATTGGCTATCGCGATGCAAACAACGAACCTGCGGGTTTTGACGTTGAATATTGTAAAGATCTAGCGTCAGCCCTCGAAGTTGATTTCGAAATCCTGCCGGTCACTTGGGCAGAAAGACTGCCAAGTATCGTAACAAACCGCGCGGACGTGGTGTTCGGGGGAACATCAGATTCTCTGGCACGGGCTAAAACCGTCGGTTTTACAATCCCTTATGCTATTTATTATGCACAGGCTGTTGTCGGTAAAGACTCAGGTGTAAAAACATTTGAAGATCTGGCCGGTAAGCGGGTCGCGGCTGCAGTGGGTACGGTTCCTGAACAGGAATACCTGAAAATTGCCAAAGAACGCGGTTGGGAAAAAGACTATCAGGGCTACCAGAGCGAAAACGAGGTTTTCCTTGCCGTTGCTCAGGGTAAAGCAGATGTCGGCATTACAACCAACACTGCGGTTAAACCAATTGCCGAAAAGTATGACACAATTATCCCTGGCCCACGTATGCCATGGACAACTGATTACACTTCTGTTGTTGGACCACGTAAAGACGTGACTTGGTTGAACTACCTGAACCTGTTCGTCACCCATCAGGTTCGTTCTGGCCGTTACCAGCAGCATTGGAATACTTTTGTTGGTGGTGAAGCACCAGAACTCCGCATTCCAGGCGTTATGTACTAATCCTCCCCTAACCCGTTCCCCCTTTGATCCTGAGAAAAGATTAAAGGGGGGATAAACTGGAGTGTGTAATCGTGGATTATAATTTTCACTGGCGCCCTGTTTTCCGGCAACTCCCTGATCTGTTAAACGCTGGCCTACTGACACTGGAAGTGGCTATCCTTTCTATGATCCTGGGGATTGTCATCGGATTACTTCTTGCCATTGCAAGAATTTCCGCACCAGCCCCGATCAGAATGTTTGCCACAGCATGGGTTGAAGTCGCACGTAACACCCCGGCTTTGTTCCAACTATTCTTCTTTGGGTTTGGCATCGGTGCATTCGGCATTCACTTAAGCCCGTACTTCATTGTTCTTGTTGGGCTTGCCTTCAATAACGCAGGTTATCTGGCCGAAAATTTCAGAGGTGGATTTCAGGCAGTGCCGGACACTCAAATTCGGGCGGCTCGTTCACTGGGTATGACTGCCACTCAAACTTATATTCGCATCATTATCCCGCAAGTCCTTCGAATTGTTTACCACCCGATGACCAACCAAATGGTTTGGGCGGTTCTGATGAGCTCACTCGGTATGCTCGTTGGCTTTCGTGAACTTTCTGGAGAAACACAATTCTTTGCATCGAAGACGTATCGGATTTTCGAATATTTCGCCGTAACGGCCGTCATCTATTACGTCATCGTCAAAATCATTTTGGGCGGCTCGAAACTCGCAGCCCGCCGTTTATTCAAATATTGAAGAAAGGAGCCTTTTCATGAGTAACGATATTTCTTTCTTCACAGATTTTCAGTTAAGTGACCTCCTTTTCCTGGGAGAAGCCGCAGGCAGAACTCTTATGATTTCTGTTGTCTCTATTACCATCGGCACCGTTCTTGGTTGCTTTTTTGGTTGGGCTTTGTCGGCGTCGCGCTGGGCCGCGCAGGTAACAATCGGTACTATTCTGGACATCTTCAGAAGTGTCCCGCTGATCATTCAGTTGATCCTGTTTTACAATTTCTTTCCGATCATCGGTTGGAATTTGGATCCTTTTGCTTCGGGCGCGTTTGTGCTCAGTATCTACACCGCAGCGTTGGTTGCGAATGTGGCGCGGGGGGGCATCGAAGCAGTGGGCACACCAATGCGCCGCGCCGCCCGTTCGCTTGGCATGAGCTACTGGCAGGATCTGCGGTATGTCGTTTGGCCAATTGGCCTGCGCGCTGTATTTCCTTCATGGGTTGGGGTCGCCTTGAGTGTGGTGAAGGACAGCGCATTGGTGTCCGTGCTTGGATATGTTGAGCTGCTAAGAGCATCGCAAATCCTGATTACCCGTACTCAGGAACCCTTCATAATTTTGGCATGTGCCGGGGCGTTTTACTTTGCACTTTCCTATCCGCTTTCAAAATATTCATCTAAATTAGAAGAAAGGTGGGCCTCATGATTGAGATCAAAGGACTCCACAAATTTTTCGGAAACCTCCATGTCCTGAAAGGGATCGACCTGACGGTCAAAAAAGGCGAGGTTCTCAGTGTTATCGGTTCATCCGGCTCAGGTAAATCAACGCTTCTATATTGCATCAATGCTCTTGAAGACATCCAGAAGGGCGAAGTTCGTGTCGACGGTGTTTCCGTCCATGAAAAAGGCGTCGACATCAATCAGCTGCGGCAGAATATGGGAATGGTTTTCCAACAATGGAATTCCTTCCCGCATTTAACGGCCGTCGAAAATGTCGCCCTCGCCCCGCGTATTGTAAAAAAGAAGTCGAAAAAAGAAGCTGTCGCCATTGCGGAAAAACAACTGAAGCATGTTGGTCTAGGCGACAAACTGGATGCCTATCCGTCAGCGTTATCCGGGGGGCAACAACAACGCCTTGCCATTGCCCGTGCTTTGGCAATGGAACCGGAATATATGCTGTTTGATGAAGCAACTTCAGCCCTTGACCCTGAATTGGTGGGCGAAGTTCTTGAAACAATGCGCATGCTCGCTGAAGAAGGCATGACAATGATTTGTGTCACTCATGAAATGGGCTTTGCCCGGGATGTTTCCGACCGTGTTGCCTATTTTCATCAGGGGATCATGGAAGAGATTGGTCCACCGGATCAGATCTTTGGAAATCCGACGAGTGAACACACCCGAAAGTTCCTGGCGAATGTTCGCTAGGACAAACGATTACTTAATTTAAAAACCCTCATTACAATCAAGTAAAGGAATACGACTATGTGGAAAGGTATGATGCCTGCCGTCACGACTAAATTTAATGAAGACGGTTCAATCGATGTTGCTGAAATGGAACGGTGCATCGGTTTGCAAATGGATGCAGGCAATGCAGGCGTAATTGTTTGCGGTACCCTTGGTGAAGGCTCAATGCTTAGCCCTGAAGAGCGCATTGATGTATTGAAAATCGCGAAATCCGCCTGTGGCGACAAGCCTGTTCTTCTGACAGTCAGCGAAGCAGGCACCCGTGAAGCATGTGATCTTGCACAGATGGGCCGCAAAGCAGGCGCAGACGGCCTGATGGTTGTTCCAAGCCCGATCTATCACACAGACCGTGATGAAACGATCACAAACCTGAAAGCAATCTCCTCTGCGGGTGATTTGCCTGTCATGATCTATTCAAACCGCGTTGCCTACCGGGTTGATGTAACACCAGAAATGATGGTTGAACTTGCAGAAGATGATCGCATGGTTGCGATTAAGGAAAGTTCTGATGACATCCGTCGTCTGACCGACATCGTCAATAAGTGCGGTGACCGTTACAACATCCTGACAGGTGTTGATAATCTGGGTCTTGAAGCGCTTCTGATGGGTGCTGACGGTTGGGTTTCCGGTGTTTCCATCGCATTCCCTGAAGAAAACCAGCGGATTTACGATCTGGTTCAGGAAGGGCGCATTACCGAAGCACGCGAGATCTATCGCTGGTTACGTCCCCTGCTTGATCTGGATGTTTCAACCGCGCTGGTTCAGCAGATTAAACTGGCCGAAGCCATTGCAATTGGCTCAACGGAGCACGTTCGCGCCCCGCGCCAGATCCTGAAAGGTGAGCACCGCGCTAACGTCGAAAAAATTATCCGCGACCAGATCGCCTGTCGTCCAAACCTTTCCAAATATGCGCTCGCAGCTTAAGGAAAAATATTAATGACTAATTTTCCAAACCTGATTGACGGTGAATGGACAATGGGGACGCAAAGCGTCCCCAACGTCAATCCATCGGATACCAATGACGTGATCGGTCACGCCGCCAGTGCCACAACAGAAGAAGTAGAACAGGCAATTGAAGCCGCCGCCGCGGCACAGGTGGGATGGGGCAAAAGCACGCCTCAGCAACGGTTTGATGTTTTGGATGCTATTGGCACCGAAATATTGGCACGTAAAGAAGAACTGGGGGATTTGCTCGCCCGCGAAGAGGGTAAAACTTTACCCGAAGGCATCGGTGAAGTTGCCCGTGCTGGTCAGATTTTCAAGTTTTTCGCTGGCGAAGCCTTACGTATTCCAGGGGAACGTCTTGACTCTGTCCGTCCCGGTGTTGAAGTCGATATTCGCCGTGAAGCCCTTGGTGTTATTGGCATTATCACACCTTGGAACTTTCCGATTGCCATTCCTGCATGGAAGTCAGCCCCTGCCCTTTGTTATGGCAACGCTGTGGTGATGAAGGCAGCTGAAGCTGTGCCCGGGAGTGCCTGGGCCCTTGCCGACATCATTCACCGGTCGGGCTTGCCTAAGGGTGTCTTTAACCTGGTGAACGGCAAAGGATCAAAAATTGGTCCGGTCATGATCGACCATCAGAAAGTTGCCGGCATTTCCTTTACTGGTTCCGTACAAACCGGTCAGCAGGTCGCGCAGGGTTGCGCGAAAAACCTCAAAAAAGTGCAGCTTGAAATGGGGGGTAAGAACCCGATGGTTGTTCTGGATGATGCGGATCTGGACGTTGCTGTGGATGCCTGTGTGAACGGTGCGTTCTTCTCGACAGGTCAGCGCTGCACAGCGTCAAGCCGATTGATCGTGACCGAAGGCATCTATGATGCATTTGTCGCTGCCATGAGCAAAACGGTTTCTGCCCTCACTGTTGGTGACGCCCGCAAAGCCGGCACACAAATTGGCCCGGTTATTGATCAGCGTCAGCTTGAAAAAGATCTGGAATATGTGCAGATTGCCCAGCAGGAAGGCGCAACGCTTGTCTGTGGCGGCGAAAAAATTGAAGGCTCAGGCCATTTCATGAGCCCCGCCCTGTTTATCGATACCGCCAATCATATGCGCATCAATCAGGAAGAAGTGTTTGGACCTGTTGCTACAATCATCAAAGCGAAGGATTATGATGAGGCGTTGAAACTGGCAAATGACACGGAGTTTGGATTGTCCGCGGGCATTTGTACGACATCGTTGAAATACGCTACGGATTTCAAAGCCAATGCCAAAGCAGGCATGGTAATGGTCAACCTGCCAACCGCAGGCGTCGATTACCATGTTCCTTTTGGCGGGACAAAAGGATCCAGCTACGGATCCCGCGAACAAGGCCGCTACGCTGCTGAATTCTATAGCACCGTCAAAACGTCCTATATGCAGGCGTAAGGAAAAGATCCATGGGGAAGCCAGAAACAGTTGTCGTTATTGGCGGCGGCATTATCGGACTAGCGATCGCTGAAAAGCTTGTCAGCGTTGGCAAAAAAGTTACACTGATTGAAAAAGACAGTATCGCCGCCGGTGCCTCGCAAGGAAATGCCGCTGGTCTGGCTTTTTCAGATATTATACCGCTGGCTTCCCCTGGAATTATTAAAAAGGCCCTTAAATGGTTCCTTGACCCTTTAGGCCCTTTTGCTGTTGTGCCACAAGACCTGCCAGTAACACTGAACTGGCTTCTGAAATTTTTAAAGGCAGCACATCCTGCTCAATTTCGAAGAAGTATTGATGTTCAAGCGGCCCTGATGCATTTGAGTAAAGACACTTTCCCCGGGCTACTGGAACGGACGGGTCTTTCTTCCATGGTGCGGACCAATGGTGCGTTGCATCTGTACCAAAGTGACGCCTCCTATAAAGCTGACTTGAAAAAATGGGAGTTTCGCAAAACCCACAACATTGCTTATGACTGTTATGAGGGGGATGCTTTACACAAATTTCAGCCCGGCCTTTGCCCTTCATTTGTTGCAGGGATTTTTGCAACCGAATGGCAGTCTGTTTCCAACCCCATGGATTTTTGCGCGGCAATACATACCTTCCTGACAACAAAAGGTGTCGAAACCATATATGAGGAAGTTGACCGGGTTTCAGAAGGAAGCCTCGTTTTAAAAAACGGGACAACCCTTCAGGCGGATAAATTTGTCGTTGCCGCCGGGCCATGGTCTGCCACGCTAAGCCGTCAACTGGGTGATCCCATCCCTTTGATCGGGGAGCGTGGCTACAACACGACCCTGCCAAAATCTGCCTTTGAAAATCTGGATCACACCCTTGTATTTTCGGATCACGGGTTTGTTGTTGTCCCGCTCTCCAATGGTATTCGTGTTGGCGGTGCTTCAGAAATTGCCAAACTTGGTCGGGCCGCG
The DNA here is from genome assembly GCF_047631475.1 of Sneathiella sp. Classification (GTDB taxonomy): domain Bacteria; phylum Pseudomonadota; class Alphaproteobacteria; order Sneathiellales; family Sneathiellaceae; genus Sneathiella. Next base: position 19,650 of record NZ_JBLHZT010000047.1, read on the forward strand.
AACTATAAGCGCTGCAAAATCATGATGGCTAAAGCATCGAAACTGGTTCCAAACCTGAAAGTATCAGACGGCGTTGAATGGATGGGCGCGCGCCCTGCCATTCCAGACACCCTCCCGGTGATCGGGCCAGCCCCCTCCGCGAGAAACGTAATCTATGCGTTCGGCCATGGACATTTGGGTCTGACGCAATCCAGTGCAACAGCGCAACTTGTGTCAGAACTCATCGACAATAAACAACCTTCTATTGATATTAACTCTTTGCGAGCGGATCGCTTTTAAGAAAGACGAAAAAAGAAATGGCAAGACATACATTTTTTTGCATTGATGGACATACATGCGGCAATCCGGTGCGTGTCGTTGCGGGAGGTGGTCCCTCACTGGAAGGCGAGACAATGCTGGAAAAGCGGGCACATTTTCTAGCCGAATTTGACTGGATACGGACCGGTTTGATGTTTGAGCCTCGCGGCCACGACATGATGTCCGGCTCTATTCTTTATCCCCCAACCCGCAATGACTGTGATATTGCAATTCTGTTTATCGAAACATCCGGCTGTTTGCCCATGTGCGGACATGGCACAATCGGGACCGTTACAATGGCGATCGAAAATGGTCTTGTGACACCCAAAGTGCCCGGCATTCTGCGCCTCGACACGCCAGCTGGGCTGGTAGTTGCCGAATACACCCAGAACGGTGAGTATGTCGAGGAAGTCCGCCTGACCAATGTTCCCGCCTTCTTGTACAAAGAAGGCCTGAGTGCAGAAGTCGATGGTTTAGGAGAGATTTTTGTTGATGTCGCTTATGGCGGTAATTTTTACGCGATTGTCGATCGCCAGACCAACTTTCAGGACATCGACGATTATACAGCTGGTGAATTGATCGGGTTTAGTCCTAAACTGCGTCAGGCCCTCAATGAAAAATATGATTTCACCCATCCTGAGAAGCCCGAAATCAAAGGGCTCAGCCATGTCCTTTGGACTGGATCACCCACGCAACCAGACGCAACAGCCCGCAACGCAGTATTTTATGGCGATAAAGCGATCGACCGCTCGCCATGCGGAACCGGGACCTCTTCACGCATGGCGCAATGGGCGGCCCATGGAAAACTGGATGTCGGTCAGGAATTTATCCACGAAAGTATTATCGGGTCGATCATGAAAGGCCGCGTTGAAGCCCGTGCACAAGTCGGCTCTTTTGACGCCATTATCCCGTCAATCGCCGGTTGGGCGCGAATGACAGGCACCAACACGATCTATATCGATGATCGTGATCCGTACGCCCATGGCTTTGTGGTGAGGTAACGTTATGCAGTCGTCAAAAACAATTCATGTGGTGTCCTGCCATGCCGAAGGAGAAGTCGGCGATGTCATCGTCGGAGGCGTTGCACCACCACCGGGGGAGACCCTTTGGGAACAGTCCCGGTTCATTGCAAAAGATGAAACCCTTCGAAATTTCGTGTTGAATGAACCGCGCGGCGGCGTGTTTCGGCATGTCAATCTTTTGGTCCCGCCCATAAATCCTGAAGCACAAATGGGTTGGATTATTATGGAGCCTGAAGACACTCCGCCAATGTCGGGATCGAACTCTATCTGTGTTTCGACTGTGTTGTTGGAAAGTGGCATTCTGCCCATGCAGGAACCCATAACTGAAATGACACTGGAAGCGCCAGGGGGCTTGGTGCATGTCACCGCTCACTGTAAAAATGGAAAGGTGACGAAGGTATCGGTTCAGAATGTGCCGTCTTTTGCGGATCGACTGGATGCTACGCTGGAAGTTCCGGGGCTTGGTACATTGACCGTTGATACCGCTTTCGGTGGTGACAGTTTTGTTATGGTCGATGCTAAGGCGCTTGGCTTTGAAATTACCCCCGATGAGGCACGGGACATGGCGGAAGTCGGCATTCGAATTACTCGGGCCGCCAATGAACAGCTGACCTTTTCCCATCCAACAAACCCGGACTGGACACATTTTTCATTTTGTCAGATCCACGCCCCGATGACAGTGGAAGACGGCATAAAATCTGTTAAAAATGCTGTTGTAATTCAACCTGGAAAAATTGATCGATCCCCCACCGGAACCGCCGTGTCCGCCCGTATGGCCGTATTGCATGCGCGCGGCCTGATGACGGTAGGAGAAGCCTATCTTGCCCGATCAATCATTGACTCAACTTTTGGGGGGCGCATCGTCAAAACAACCAAAATTGGTGATAAAGATGCTATTATTCCAGAGTTGTCAGGTCAGGCGTGGATCACAGGAACACACCAGTTAATGCTGGACCCGACAGACCCATGGCCAGAAGGATATCGAATTGGCGATACATGGCCCATGCTTAAAAACAAGCATTAATGCGACACTGAAACAAAGCCATTCGACGGGTGCCCATCGTAGAAAAACAGATATAACTTAAACAGAACAAGGCCGTACAGGCAGTCAAAAGGCAGTTAAAATGATCTATCCTTCAATCTTCAACGATGTCATTGGTCCTGTTATGCGCGGGGCATCCAGCTCTCATGTTGCGGCGGCGCATCGGATCGGTGCCCTCGCCCGGGACTATATGAACGGTGATTTTTCATCTGTTCTGATTGAGTACGATCCCAATGGATCGTTAGAGCCGACCCACGAAAGCCAGGGATCGGACATGGGTCTGTTTACAGGGCTTATGGGCTGGGCAGTTACTGATGAACGCATGGTGGACGCAGAAGGTCATCTGAAAAATCTCGGGATTGCGGTTGAAATTCGTATATCTGATTATGGGGCCCGCCACGAAAACACCTATAAACTGACACTATCCAATGCAGAGGAAACCCTTTGCATGATCGCCATCTCGACAGGGGGCGGTATGATTGAAGTTACGGAAGTCAACGGGAAGAAGGTCTCCATCTTTGGCGATTACCATGAAACATTGATTTTTGATACGGACCAGCCGGGACTGGATAATCTGAAGGCTGATCATATTTTAATCCGCGATGACTTTATTCAGCTGAAAAGCCAACAGCCTTTAACCCTGCCCGGCGATCTTGAATGCCGGACTATGGCCCCCGTCTTGCCAATTGGTGCCCGAAAAGGCCTGTCGGTTCCTTTCTTAACAGCTGAAGAACTTCTGGCCTATAACGAAGGAAAGGACCTTTCCTTCTGGGAACTGGCAGTGGAATATGAAAGCCAACGCGGCAATATCTCAGCGGACGACGTTTTTGAGCGGATGCGTGAAATTGTTCGCATTCTGGACACCTCCATTCAAAGCGGAATTGACGGCACCTCGTACAGTGATCGGATTTACCCAGCACAAGCACCAAAATTTAAAGAAAAATCTGCGGGGAACAATTTCATAAATCTTGGATTACACAATGATGTAATTCTGGCGGTTACCGCCCTGATGGATGTCAAAAGCTCCATGGGCGTCATCGTTGCAGCCCCAACAGCCGGATCTTGCGGAACATTGCCCGGAACCTGTCTGGCCGTCGCCAACGCGCTTAATTTAAGTGAAGAACAGAAAGTTAAGGCGATGCTGTCAGCGGGCCTCATTGGTGTCTTTATCGCCCATATGGCCACTTTCTCGGCCGAACTCGGCGGATGTCAGGCTGAAACTGGTTCTGGCTCCGGCATGGCAGCAGCTGCACTCATTACCTTGATGGACGGAACCGTTCAGCAAAATATCGACGCGGCGTCCATTGCCCTCCAAAACACGTTTGGACTGGTCTGTGATCCTGTCGCCAACCGGGTTGAAGCCCCGTGTTTGGGCAAAAATGTTTTAATGGCTGGAAACGCCTTATCCGCGGCCAACATGACTCTGGCCGGTTTTGAAGCGTTAATTCCCCTGGATGAAGTGATCATCGCCATGCATAAGGTTGGCCTGTCTATACCCTGTGAATTACGCTGTACCGGCAAAGGGGGCCTTGCAACGACCCCGACGGGCTTGCGGTTATTTGAAGAAATGAACGCGTCTAAATAATCGGGCAGCGAAAGCTGATTTCCAGTTCCCCGCCGATCACGATATTTGAATGGTCCATTCCACCCTGCCTTGCAGAATAGCTGAACGGTGGGCACAGACGATCCGACGTTTTTTGGCGTTTGGAAGTTTGGGTGTTTTTGCGTCCATCGCAATCCAGATCACAGAACCTTTTGGACTTCAGTTCAGTCAAGGCCCGCTTGCTTTCCCATAATATGATCCATCCGTTGCGCCAGACCGTATCAAAATTATAGGCCGCGTTCTTTTGGTCGGGCTCACCGCCAGTGTAATGAAGCAAAATCAGGGTGATCATGAAAACATTACGCCTTATTCTGGGCGATCAGCTCAATAAAACGATCACTAGCCTGAAAGGGTGCGATCCGAAAACTGATATTCTCTGCCTGTACGAGGTTCAAGAAGAAGCAACCTTTGTAAAACATCACAAAAAGAAGATCGCATTTCTATTTTCTGCCATGCGTCATTTCGCGGAGGAGCTTAGGCAGGCTGGACATACTGTACTTTATTCAAAACTTGACGATCCCAGAAATACAGGCTCCTTTCGCGGCGAGGTTGAACGCACGCTCGCCGCCCATGACATTAACAAAATCGTGGTGGCGCATCCGGGTGAGTATCGCATGCTGAAAGAAATAGAAAGTTGGCAATCAGCGTTTGATATTCCCGTCGAAATAAAGCCGGACAATCGGTTTCTCGCTTCAGCCGAAGAATTCAACAATTGGGCAGACGGCAGAAAACAACTGCGCATGGAATATTTCTATCGGGAGATGCGCAAGCGTTATTCAATCCTGATGGATGGTGATGAACCGGTTGGCGGCCAGTGGAATTTTGATCCGGAAAACAGAAACCCGCCTCAAACAGACTTAACCATTCCCACGCCTTTTGAGAATACCCCTGATGCACTTACGCAAGATGTTCTGGAGATGGTTGCTGATTGTTTTTCCGATCATTTCGGTGATCTTCAGCCATTCCATTTCGCAGTAACACGGCGGCAGGCAAAAAAGGCGCTTCGCTTGTTTATCGATGAACGCCTTGCACTTTTCGGTGATTATCAGGATGCGATGGTCGAGCAGGAACCGTGGATGTATCATGCCCATATCAGCTTTTACTTGAACTGTGGGTTACTTCTGCCTCTTGAATGTGTAGAAGCCGCCGAGAAGGCCTATCACGAGGGTACAGCGCCCCTTAACGCGGTCGAAGGGTTCATTCGACAGATCGTCGGATGGCGAGAATATGTGAGAGGTGTCTATTGGCTTAAAATGCCGGGTTATTCCGACCTTAATTTCTTTAACGCAACACGAAACCTCCCCGATTTTTTTTGGACAGCCGATACAGACATGAACTGTTTACGTCATTCGGTCACCGAAACCAAAGTAAACGCCTACGCCCACCATATTCAGCGTTTAATGGTTCTTGGTAACTTTGCCCTTCTTGCAGGGGTCGATCCTGATCAGGTGAATGAATGGTTCCTGATTGTCTATGCAGACGCCTATGAATGGGTTGAATTACCCAATGTAACTGGCATGGCTTTGTTCGCGGATGGCGGACAGCTGGCAAGCAAACCGTATGCTTCCAGCGGTAGCTACATCAATAAAATGTCAAATTATTGCAAGAATTGCCGTTATCGCGTAACGAAAAAAAATGGACCGGATGCCTGTCCCTTCAATTATCTCTACTGGGATTTCCTAACCAGAAATCGTAACGCGTTAAAAGACAATCCGCGCGTCGGGATGATGTACAAAACCTATGACCGGATGAAAGACGACAAAAAACAAGCCATCCGTGACGACAGCCAGCGTTTTCTGGAAAAACTTTCATGAAAAAGAAATCTGACTTGCCGACCAAGCTTTGTCTAATTTGTGACCGCCCTTTTACGTGGCGTAAAAAATGGGAGAAAGTTTGGGATGACGTTAAATATTGCTCAAAAAGATGCCGAAGTTCCAAACAAAAGAGTTCAATATGATCATCGTCTATTATGATGGAAAATGTGGTTTATGTTCTAAAGAGATCAATCACTATAAAAAGATCGCCCCGGCGGGCATTTTCGACTGGCAGGACATCACTGAAAACCCGACTAACCTGAAGGAAAAGGGGATCAGCCTCTCCGACGGGTTAAAAATGCTCCACGCCTGCGCACCAGATGGGTCAATGCATGTCGGTGTTGATGCCTTCATCCTAATATGGCAACACCTCAATCGCTGGCGCGTCCTCGCCCCTATCGTTTCACTTCCTATTCTTAAGCAGATTGCAGGTTGGATTTATCGGTCCTTTGCCATGTGGCGTTTCAATCGACTGGACCATTGCCAAGTCGCCGCAAAGAACGACCGGTAACGCCACTAGCCTGCTTTCGTCAAGGGACAGCACCAACTTTAGTGACCCCCTCTTCCCCCGCTTCTAAGGCCAAATTTCCAACAGTTACCCTAAGATCTTTCAAACGATAAAAAAATACATTTTGGTGTTTTATGTATCGACAAACACATGATAAAGTTGTGATTAATACCTAATCTAATAACCGGGGGGGTTGATGAAAAAGTTTATTGTTTTTTTTACTGTGTTTATAGCGGCGTGCAACACGACAAATAACACCACCGTTGACCTGTCAAACGTAGACACCACCAACCCGTATCTCGTGGGATTTTACGTAAAATACAGCGAAATCTGCGCCCAGTTCAGGGGAAGCGGTGCAAACAATCTATCGATCCATGCATTAAAGCAACAATACCAGCAGAATGCCCGTTTTAAAAAAGGATATGCGGTTAACAACGGAACTGAAGGCTTTGACGCTGTAACAAATTTGGATCATTGTGATCTTGCCAAGGCCGTTGTGAATAAGGCCTCTAAATATCAAAAAATTAGCTGATTTTCAAAGCTTGGCCACTAGATACTATCTCTACAACGTTAGATAATCCCCTTAGGGAATGTTTTTTTCTGCGTCAGAAACAACGGCATCTGCTTCTACTTCGACCAGCCATTCAGGATTTACAAAACGGGTTATCTGCATAATCGTATCAACTGGCTTCGCTGCCTGGCAATATTTTGCACGAACATTAACAACGGTTTTCCAGTCATCAATATTGGTCAGGATAATTCTGGTGCGCACTACGTCTTGCCACCCTGATCCAGCTTGTTCCAACGCATCGCCAATGATCTCAAAAATCCGCTGAGCTTGCTTTTCAGCATTGCCAATGCCAACGGTTTTCCCCTCTGAATCAACCGGGGCCGTCCCACCGATTGTTATATATGGACCCACTCGGACAGCGCGCGAAAAACCCACGATTTCCTCCATTGGATTTCCGTTTAGTACCAATTTCCGTTTCATGCCGGAGGCTCCCCGAAAAAGTATGTTACACCCATGAATGTTCATGGGTTACACATGGCTGCCCTCACTGCTCGGTTTATTCGGAAAACTTATCTGTGCAAGAAGGAATAAAAAAAGCGGCGGTCAAACGACCACCGCTTTTTATATATCATATTACATATTGTTATTGTTATGCTTTTTCGGCCTTACGGCGTTTACGCCAACCGAGCAAACCCAAAATACCTAGCCCTGCGCCATAGAGGGGCAAAGCTGCGGGCAACGGAATGACACTACCGCCAATATCGCCTTCTCTTAATGTGAAGGTGTTATTGAGCGAGTCATTCCATTCGGTCCAGTCCTGAGTTGGGTTTAACTGTTCGATAAATTCAAACATATAGTCCCCCGCAGAAAGACCACTAATCGTCACCCCTTGCCAGCCTGTCACAGGTCCGCAAGCTCCACACGCTGTGATGTACGATACGTTAAAGTCACCGACCAAAGGATTTCCTGGGGCGCCGACATTACCGCTCGCATAGAAATAGTTACTTCCATCCACCAGGCCAGCTGGTTTTACAAGTGTATTCAAGTCAAACAATGTTGTTGTAGGACCATAGACTGTCGTATTTTGACCGGTCAGTCTCAGGCTCCCCTCGTTGGGAACATTACCGGGTGATCCATGGGTGTAGTTACCGACCCAGAAGGTCACCTCTCCCACGCTCACTCCTGGCACATAACCAAGAGCCACTGTGTGTGCATCAGCTAATCCCGAATAGGCCGAAAGAGCCCCCGCTAAAGCAATGCACGCCAAGGTTTTTTTCATAATTCACCTCGCTCTTCATTTGTTAACTATTCTAAGCTACAAACAAATCCCACTAACATTAGTAATATGCGATATTTATAAAATTATTACAATTAATAAATATATTATTTTCCTAAAATTATAAAAAATTCCTCCACATGTGCGTAAATTCTGTTGGGACGAAGGGGCTGTCTGTAACACCTGCGCGCAATAAAGATGCCGGTATTTGCGAACTATTAT
>NZ_JBLHZT010000048.1:0-26523 GCF_047631475.1 Sneathiella sp.
TCACTCCTGCCTTTCCGGCGCAATATCCGGTTGCCCCAAAAAAGCCAACATCCGCAAGGATCGACGCGATGTTCACAATGGCTCCCCCTTCGTGTTTCATCTCGCGAATAGCGTTTCGAACCCCCAAAAAAGTGCCATCCAGATTTATCGAGTTTTGAAACTGCCAGTCCTTCAATGGCATTTCTTCAAGCGGCTTATCGATAGAAATTCCGGCACTGTTGACCAGAATATCAAGGCGCCCGAAAGTCGCTTTATGAAAGTCGATTGCATCTTCCCAGTTCTTTTCCGAAGCAACATCAAGCTTGAAAAACTGAACCCGTGAGGGCTCGTCAAGGCGATCCACCAATGCCCGGCCATCTTCTTCATTGATGTCGGTCACAAGGACATTTGCGCCTTGTTCAAAAAACTGGCAAACCGTCGCTTTGCCGATACCAGACGCCCCGCCTGTTACTAACACTGATTTTCCAGAAAATTCCCCGCTCATGTGCACCCCCTCTTTCTTTTTTTATTGGGCTGGACCGTGTATCATTCACAGTAACCTGAGTTGTTTGATGCGTCCACTTGCCACAGTGCACGTCCGTTTATTCTCACCATATACTCTTTATGGATGAAAACACGTTACAGTGTGAAAGGAAATCACCATGACGAAAATGGACGGTGTTAATTTGGACGTTCATGTCAAACCTTCCGGTGCCAGCGATCAGTTTGCCTTTGCCTTCGTAAAGCTTTTGCGCTTCTGCGCCGACCTGTTTTTCCGCAAACAATATGGTCACCGGGCCGTTGTTCTGGAGACAGTCGCAGCGGTCCCTGGAATGGTAGGTGGGCTGCTTCAGCATCTGAAAGCCATCCGCCATATTCAGAACGATCAGGGATGGATCAAAACCTTATTAGATGAGGCAGAGAACGAGCGAATGCATCTGATGACATTTGTTCAGATCGCAAAACCGTCCCTTTTCGAGCGATTTCTGATCATGAGCGTTCAGGCTGTCTTCTATAACTGTTTTTTCTTTTTGTATCTTCTGGCACCTAAAACGGCCCATAGGGTTGTTGGCTATTTTGAAGAAGAAGCTGTTATCAGCTATACTCGGTATCTCGAAGAAATTGACGAAGGGAGGCACGAAAATGTGCCCGCTCCGCAAATAGCGATCGACTATTGGAACCTTCCTGCAACGGCACGCTTGCGCGATGTTGTGCTGGCCGTCCGCGAGGACGAAGCCGGACACCGGGACGTTAATCACAAATTCGCGGACGAACTTGCCGGTAGATTAACCCCCTCAATGTCCCAATAACCGATTAAACGGCAGCTTCTTTCTTAGTGAATTGCCCATAGCTTTGGAATTTTTCGAGGATGTGATCCATTTCAGCATCCTCGATCATATTTCCGCCACCAAGTTGCAGGACCCGCCAATAGATCTCGCAGAGCTTTTCCACCTCAACGGCCATGGCCAGCGCTTTTTTCAGGCTCGGTCCAATTGCAATCATACCGTGATTAGCCATCAGGCAGGCCTTGCGGTCGACCATTGCCTCAACCACATAATCAGACAGTGTCTGGGTGCCGAACGTATGATACGGCGCACACCGAATGGTCTTCCCCCCTGCAACGGCCACCATATAGTGAAAAGAAGGGACTTCTTTTCCAAGGCAGGCAAGGGTCGTTGCAAAGGTGGAGTGCACATGCACGATGGCCTGTGCATCCTCACGGGCCTTATACAGATCCTGATGAAACCGCCATTCACTGGACGGTTTACGCGGACCAGTAGCGTCTCCCGACAGGGTCATTTTAGCCATATCCGCAGAAGAGCATTCATCATAAGGCATCCCTGACGGTGTAATCAGATACCCCCCATCGGTCCGAACACTTACGTTTCCCGCTGACCCTTGATTGATCCCGACAGCGTTCATTTGTAATGCTGTATCCAGCAATTCTTCACGCAAGACAGTATCCGACATCGTTAGCCCTGCCCGAAAATTCTGTTAATATTTTCTGTGTAGGGCGCGGTAATGATCTGTTTTTCCGTAATCAATCCGGCAACAAGTTCGTTCGGCGTCACATCAAACGCCGGGTTGCGCACTTTGATATTTTCAGGAGCCGTCCGACGGGCTCCGAAATTTGTTACCTCATGATCTTCACGTTCTTCGATTGGAATTCCCGCACCTGTTGGTGTGTCATGGTCAATTGTAGAGGATGGGCAGGCGACATAGAAAGGAATGCCAAAATGTTTTGCCAAAATGGCAACGCCCATGGTGCCGATCTTATTAGCAACATCACCGTTCGCGGCAACACGGTCTGTCCCGACGATCACCATATCAATCAGTCCCTGGGACATGATATGGGCCGCCATATTATCGGTAATCAAAGTTACATCGATCCCTGACTTTTGAAGTTCCCAACTGGTCAGCCGCGCCCCTTGCAGTAAGGGCCGGGTTTCATCCGCATAAACGCGAAATTTGACACCCTGACTATGGGCGACATACATGGGTGCAGTAGCAGTCCCCAGCTCAGACGTTGCCAAAGAGCCTGCGTTACAATGGGTTAGAATGCCCATACCTTCTTTGATCAGCGGGGCACCATTATTGCCCATTCCCCGGCAAAGACGCTTATCTTCTTCGTGGATGGCAACAGCTTCGGTCACCAGTACTTTATAAAGTTCTGCGGCAGAAGTAACCTCGGCAGATTTGGCAATACGAACCATACGTCGCAACCCCCACCCCAAATTAACGGCGGTAGGTCTGGAGCTGTCCAGATAAGCTGCCTGCTTCTCCATTTCAGTGATGAAGTCAGTAAGCCCCAGATCCTGAAACCCTTTCATGGCAACACATAAGCCATAGGCGCCCGCGACACCAATGGCAGGAGCGCCACGCACCTTTAGCACGCGAATGGATTCCCAAACCTGTTCGGCTGTTTCCTGTTTTTCCATAACGGTTTCCTGGGGAAGCAGAGTCTGATCCAACAGATACAGCTCTCCATCGCTCCAGGTTACAGCTCTCGGTAAAGTTTCGGCTATCAATGTTGTATCAAGCACTGATGTCTCCTGCATTCATCGGACAAAAAAAATAATAATATAGTATGGGGCGGTTATATCGAAACCGCCCCGCAGTCAGGCTTTAAAACAAGCCTTTTTTATCAACAGGTATCCAAGGCGCTGTCGCCCGTTCAACATGGTTGAATTTCGGAAATTTGGTCCGCAACTGTTTCATATTCTTAACACCTGCTTCTTTTAGCATATCCTGAGTAAACAGCATGGGCGGAATTGTGATGTCATGTTCCAGTTCCTCACCAGCAATTTTCTTGGCAATCGCCCGAACACTAACGGCCCCAATTGCCGCAGGGTTTGTTGCCGCGGTTGCCGCCCAAGGACTACCAGGCTTAATCATCAACTGAATATCCTGTGTTGAAATATCCGCAGTATAGACCTTAACTTTATCCGTCATGTTATTTTCTTCGAGCGCCATAATCACGCCTTTACCAAATTCATCAAACGGCGCGAAATACGCATTGATGTTTGGATTTGCCCGAAGAACGGCTTTTACCTGCTCCGCATTTTTGACGGAAAACGGAGATTCCAGTGTTCCCGTGCGTGCAACTTCCACAACACCAGGGTTTTCTTTTTTCACCTTCTCAAAGCTTACATGGCGCTTGTCCAAAGGCAGAATACCGGCAACATAAACATAACCAACATTCGCTTTACCACTGTAGTCACGCAGCATGGCCTCGAGTGACATCGCTCCAAGCTGATGGTCATCCTGTGCAATCTGATTAATCTCAGGATGCTTCAAATCAACATCAAAAGCAACGACAGGAATACCTTTGGCAACCGCATCGGCAGCCGGTTTTTTCATGGTTTCAGTCAGACCATGGTCAATGATGATCCCGTCGACGCCCATATTAATGGCCTGATAGACGAAATTCGCCTGTGCCTGATTGTCCATATTTTTACCAAATGTGGTCAATTTCACGCCCATTAGTTCAGCCTGACGATCAGCACCGGCCTGATACATCTGCATAAACTCGCCTTCCACCATCTGGCGGATCAGAGCAATATGGACTTTCTTTGATCCATCGAAGGGTTTCGGAGCATCGGCGGCTCCTGCAATTCCCATCAAACCAGCGGCCAATCCACCGGCAAGACCTAGGGTCTTCAACGTGCCTTTTACTGTCATGTTTTCCTCCTCAATTGATTTTTTTAATCTTTTTACTAACGCTGTTTGGCCAGACTGAAAGTAAAGGCGAGCGCGGAAACAAGCACACAGCCCTTGATAAAGTCTTGCCAGAAATAGGGTAAATTCAGCATGGTCAAGCCGTTTAGCAACATGCCCACAAAGATTGCACCAACGATGGTTCCAAATGCATTCGGCTTACGCGCCCCCAGTACGGCAAAGCCGATCAAGGCCGCACCGACTGCATCCAGCAAAAGACCAGACCCGCTTGAAACATCGCCGCGCCCCACACGGGCCGCCAGCAATACGCCGCCGAAAGAGGCAATCAAACCAGATAGGACATAAGCCATGATCTTATAACGATCGACGTTTGCCCCAACCAGGCGGGCTGCTTCTGAATTCCCGCCAATTGCGTAAAAAACGCGGCCCCACCGGGTATGCTCAAGCACAAGATAAACAACAAGCGCAAGGGCGATCATGAAGATAACCGGCGTTGGGATTAAATCGAAAACCCGTCCCTGCCCCAAGTAAAGGAAACTCTCGGAAAACTCACCCATTGCTTCATCGCCATTGGGCAGCATCATCCCTGTACCGATGGAGCGCCCCCCTGATGGGATCAACTGCAAGCCTTGAATAAGGAACATTGTGCCAAGGGTCGCCAGTAGATCCGGGATCTTAATCTTTACGATCAGCAAGCCGTTCACCAACCCGATCAGGGCGCCAATTGCAAGACAGGTAAATAAAGCGGACAGACCGCTCATTTCCAAAACAACCATGCAATAAGAGGCCATCATCACCGACATAGCGGCGGTTGATCCAACAGATAGATCAAGCCCATCCGTAACAAGCGTAAAGGTGACGCCCAAGGCCAATATCCCATAAATGGTCACACCAAGCAGGATCGAAAACAAATTATGCCAGCCCCAAAATGCAGGCTCGGCCAGACCAAATCCAATAAAGGATGCGATCATAACAATGATAAATCCGTACTTGATGGAAAAGGATGTTAATTTTTCCATGATTACTCCACTAGGCCTGCAATTTGAGATCTTCGGGGGACTGAGACGTCCAGTGCAGCAACACTTCCCGATCAATTTTTGTAATATGTTGTTCGCCAACGATCTGACCGTGGTTCATCACCACAACGCGATCAGCCACCTCAAGAACCTCGTCCAGATCCGCGGCAAGCATCAGGATGGCCCGGTCGCCCCGGTTGGCATGGATATAGGCGTTGATGTCATGACGGGACCGAATATCCACCCCTTGAAAGGGCTCGTCCAGAATGAGAAGGTTAAAATCAGTGAGCAACCAACGAGCCACAACGACCTTTTGCTGATTGCCGCCGGAAAGATCCCCAATATTTGTGGTTTCACTTTCACATTTCACCCCCATGGACTGGACCATTCGGATTGCCTCTCGGCTTTCAAAACCATGCCGAAGCAAGCCCAACGGGTTGGAGAAAAATTTCTTTAGAAAGGGAAGCGTTATATTCTGGCGAATTGAGAAATCAGGCACGACTGCGTTGTTTGCGCGGTCCTCTGGCACCATGAAAATACCGTTTTCGATTGCTTCAGAGACAGATCGGTTCTTGATTGAAACGCCGTCAATCAGAATGTCACCGGATACTGGCGCGACAAGCCCGAAAAGGACATTTGCCAACTCGCTTTTACCCGCACCGATCAAGCCCGTAATACCGACGATCTCCCCACTGAAGATTTTTAGATTTAGGGGCGCCTGACCTTTTTCAACAACCAGATCCCGGACTTCAAGCTTAGGTACACTTTCAGCCGAAATATCAGGCGAATGCCGCTCAATATCCTGTTCAAGCTCGCCCACCATTGTGGTGACAATCTGTTTAACATTAAAGGGACGCTCCAACACGCCACCAAATTGCCCATCCCGGATGACCCCGACCCGGTCGGCTATCCGTTCAATTTCATGCAAACGGTGGGACACATATAAAATGCTCACCCCCATCGCCTTTAGCCGGAACAGTGTCTCAAACAAAAACTCCGTTTCACGTTCCGAGATGGAAGATGTGGGCTCGTCCAAAATAAGAAGTTTAGGATCAGTTGCCAAGGCGCGGGCTATAGCAATCATTTGTCGCTCGCTTTGCTCAAGCTCTGAGACTTCCTGATCAAAATCGATCCCTTGAAGGCCCATTTTCTCGGCAATTTCGCGAGCGCGGGCATCAATTTGCTTTGGTCGGTACCAGACAGAACTGCCCTCGCTAGACAACAGTTCGGCCAAGGCAAGATTTTCACGGACCGTCATTGTCTGGACAACGCCCTGATTGATGATTTGGTGAACCGTTGCAATCCCCTTGGACGTAGCATCATGCGGCGAGGAAAATCGGACCGGTTTACCGTCAATCAGGATTTCACCTTCATAGTCTGGATAATAGCCGCAGATAATCTTGATCAAAGTTGATTTGCCGGCCCCATTTGCACCAACCATGGCGAATATCTCGCCCGGTTTAAAATCAAACGAAACATTGTCCAACGCCCGTGTTGCGCCAAAGCTTTTCCCGATGTTGCGGACCTGGATCCCTTTTTGATCCGTCATGACGGGGTTGCTCCCCCGGAAAGAGGAGAGATTTCAATGGCGAGCAATGCAAGCTCTTCAAACGATGCAAACTCATTACGGCGAACAACCATTTCAGCGCCCATGCGAAGGGCATTCTCTTCTGCTTTTGCCCGTTCTACAGGATCTTCGATATCTGCTATATCCGCGACCTTGGCGAGGCCGACAATACGGCGCATCATCTTACAAGCAGCGAAACCGATCATATCTGCAAACAATCGCTTCATAAATTTCTGACGGAACGCTTCTGCACAGTCGTCGTTCAAGTCTTTGCCAAAGAAACTTGCTCCCTGATTTTCGTCATGGGCCCGCCATAATGCGAGAAATTTCTCTTCAAATCCGTTCCAAACCTGTTCGGCGCACTGCAACAGCCACTGGCGATATTCAAACGGATCATTTCCCATTTTCCGTTGGCGATAATCATGGGAGAAATAGGCAAGAAACAGATTTCCGATCATTGCCCCTAAATCAAAGCCCATGGGCCCATAAAATGAAAATTCAGGGTCGATGATGTAGGTTTCTTCTTCATTGGCCATGATCGACCCGATATGCAAATCACCATGAAGCAGCGCTTCGGCTTTTGTCATAAAGGCGTATTTCATCTCGCCGACCGCGGCGCGGACATCCGCAGATCGTTGGATCCGGTCGATGGCTTCTTTTGATAAAGCCGGATTATATTCGTTGGTTTCGTTGTCTTCAAATGGATGGGTAAAGACAAAATCTTCTGTGATCTTACACAGCTCAATATTGATGGTCTCGCCAACCTGCTTTTTCTTTTCGTCATGTCCCAGATACAGGTCCGACGAATAAAAAAGAGTGCGCGCAACAAAAGTGGAAACATGGTCGGCAAGTTCTGGAAACACAGTTCCCTTCATGATCGACCCACGGATAATTTCATGCTCGTTCAGGTTCTGCATGATGACCAAGGACATATCATCAGACGAATGATAAATTTTGGGGACCAGACCTGGGCAAATACTTTCCTGAAATTTCAGCGCCCTGACTTCAGACTGCATCCGCTCACGGGACAAGGGCCAAGACTCGCCAACAACCCGCAGAAAAGGAACCGCCTGCTTTAAAACCACTGTTTCAGAAGGGGTCTTCCGGTTGGTAACAATAAACACGAAGTTGAGATTTCCATCCCCGACTTCCTGAATGTCCAAATCCTCAAAATCCGTAAAAAGATCCTGCATTTCCGGGAGGTCCCGCACATATTCTGCCGCTGTCTTTATGTCCAGTTGACGATATTCCATACTGAATTTTGCCTCTTAATTCTGTTGTTAACGACGACGAACAATTCGAAAATCAAAAATGTCAGCGCTGTAATAATCGTTGCTATAACAAAGCGCGACGCCCCGACTGTCGTAAAAAACTTCATCGAAAAGCAGAAAGAGTCCGATTTCACTTTTAAGTTCAGGAAGGTCACGGCGGGTCAATACCGTGGGATGGAGGACACTTTCCGCATGGGAAACAATGCGATCGTGGTCATCGAATAACTCAAACAACGATCCCGCGAACTCTTCTTCGGTTACCTGAGGTAATAGCTTTTTGGGCACGATATCGATGCAATAGGCCGCCAATGCTTTATCGGCACGACGCACACGCTCGATTTTTGCAACTTCGTCCCCAACCTCAATCCGCAGCTTTTCAGCAATCGCTTCATCCGCCGCCAAAAATGTAACTTCCAAACGACTGGTGGAAGGGGTGGCGCCGACAGATCGGATATGCTCTGAAACGGATCGCAATTCATCCAATCCATTTTCAAGCAAAATAGGAATTTGACGAATGAAAGTGCCCTTCCCCTGAATTCGCTCTAGAATTCCCTTGGATTCCAAGTTGGCCATCGCTTCGCGCAATGTAGAGCGACCCACGCCCAAAAGCTCCTGAAGCTCTGGTTCAGTTGGCAACCGGTCCCCACCTGTCAGCTTTTTGTCCGAGATGAAATCAATAATCGCATCCTGAACTCTTGCTTGAAGCGGTTTTTCCATATGTAAATTCATCTGATGCCCCAAGAATCACACACACATTCATCTGACTAATTTTGAACGATTATCCGCTTAAACCTTATTTTTATGCGTTTTTCAGCAGAAATTCAAAATTCATCTGATGAATAAGATGCAAATTCATCTGATGAATGTCAATAATAATTCTTACAGTTTTGTGAAAGTTTCCCCCCTCACCCTTTCTCAACGAGCCGCAACACCTGAAAAACAGGGCGTTCAACAATAAAAAAGCGGCGGAACTTCATCCCGCCGCTTGAACGCTAAACCACTAATACTGGAAGGGTCTTTTACATATCCAGTACTTTACCGTACCGAACAGCGCTTTCCCCTTTTTTGATATTCAGCGAGGGCATGACCATCACGCAATTATCATACGGGGTTTCGACCGGGTCATTCCCATCATACCCGATCACTGTGCCTGCCTTTTCCAGAATTTCCATGCCTTCGTAAGCGTCAGCATATCGGAAATCATCTGTTTGAACCGTATAGGGACCACTTACCTCCACGAAGGTTTGCTTGGGTAGATCATCAGCGGTCGGGCCGAAGGCGTTGAGCAGATCGTCAGAGATCATGCCGAATACATGCAGGAACTGATAGGCAGATTTAATCGCCAACGCGCCGGTTTCAGCAGCCCAATGAGTTCCGCACTCAACAAGCAACGCGTTTTTTGGACTATTGGGATTAATAAAGTCCCCATAATCCCGCATGCGAGTACCGTTTTTATGGCCCGCATCAGAAATCACGAATTTTGGCAAACCAACATCTTTAGCAAGTTTACGGCCCTTCGCGACGGGCCCCGCCATCATCAACGGGGCGGGCGAAATCAGCATCGAATGAATGTCGAGAACGAAATCTACAGCATCAACAATCGGACGCACTTCCCGTGCCCTCTTCAACTCGACGCTGTCCCGCGGCCCGTCCAGCGTCTCTGCGGTCCAAACCCGGTTGAAATCTTCATCAACAAATCGGGATTTAGTGGGGTCTTCCGGGTTGAAGCTGTGAAAAGCCGCAACATTCATAAAGGCAAGCGTCAATTTACCCCGAAGCGGGCGCACCTTCTGTTTATGCAAATGATCTACTGCGATTGCACCGCAAAGCTCGTTTCCATGAACAACGGCGCTGATCATCACATGAGGACCATCCACCCCTGAATCATAGGTCGTAATATAGTCGATACCCGTATTTCCCTCTTTATAGGCACTGATATCCGGGGCCTGCAATTCAACGTCAAATTTGGGTACTTCTGGATTGCTCATGGTTCTGCTTTCTATTTACAGTTTTAATTATTGAAGTTCTTTTTCACATATTCTTTGACATATGTGACGAATATTCGGGTGATTTCCGAGGGTGGATGTTTTGCTGGAAATCCGAAGGCGTAAGCATAATTCATGGACTGTTTAAACGGTATCAGCTCTACACCAAACCGGCGATGCCGTGCGGCCGTAATTTCGTTCACAATTGTTATGCCAAGCCCCTGCTCCACCAAAACACAGGCCATTTCAATGGTTGACGTTTCCAGCTTGAACTTTGGCAGATAGCCCTCTGCGGCAAACAACTCTTCCAGACGATGGCGGGAATTATGGCCCTGCATCATTGGAATTAGGTTCTCGCCGATCAGATCCTCTATCCCCACGATTTCTTTTTTTGCCAATCGGTGTTCTTTGGGAACTACGCACACAGCTTTTGGCGAATCCAGTATTTCCATTTTCACGCCAGGATGAGAAATCGGCATCGATACCAACGCCACATTCACCCGCTGGTTCGCCAGCATCTCAAGCGACGTCCGGCTTGTTCTTGTTTCAATCGAAATAGAGACTTCTGGATAGTCCAGAATAAATTCTTTGATCGCTTTGGGGAGGAAACTAAGGCTCAGACTAGGAACCGCAGCAATCTGAATTTTACCGCTTTGCACGGTGTCTTCATCCTGCGCATCCTTGACCACCCTTTCGATACCCATAAAGGCTTTTTTTGTTTCCGCTTGTAGCCTTAACGCAAATTTTGTTGGTACCAAACGCCCGCCCACGCGGTCGAATAATGCGAATCCGATATCATTTTCTAACTGATTAACGTTTCTACTGACCGCTGGCTGCGAGATACCCAGACGAATGGCCGAGCGTGTGGTTGACCCTTCTTCAACAACGGCGTTAAAGATTTCGAGCTGGCGGAAGTTTAAACCGGCTGAAAAATCAGGCATTTTCCCTGTCCGTCTCACTTAAAATGAGACTAATTATATTGTTGGTGGTATGCACTGAATGCATAAGATAAAAAAAGGACTATACATATACGCATAATTTTGTCTAGAGTGCGGTCAGATCAATGCAGGAATTTTGATCGTCTTATAAAGTGAGACCATCCAGAAGAACTGGATTTTACTACCTGTGCAGGGAGCATAAAATGTTTAATCAAAAACGGGGCCTGGCAGCGGCTGCCTTGGCCGTTACGCTTGCGTTACCCGGCGTTTCTCACGCTGAAACACTTACGATTGGGTTGCCCGCTGAGCCAAGCGCCATCGACCCTCATTACCACAATCTGGGACCAAATAATGCGGTCCGTCGCCATGTATTTGAGTCATTGGTTAATCAGGACGAAAAACAGAATCTCGGCCCGCTTCTGGCTGAATCCTGGAAGCCAACAGGCGAAAAAACGTGGGAGTTTAAACTCCGTAAAGGTGTGAAGTTCCACGACGGAACTGAATTCAAGGCAATTGATGTCATTTATTCAGCGTGCCGTATCCCAAACGTTCCAAACAGCCCTTCCAGCTTTGAAAGCTTTACCAAAGCAATCAGCGGCTTTGAAACACCTGACGATTACACACTGATTGTTAATACTGATAGCCCAACGCCTCTCCTGCCCACCTACTTTGCCAACTGGGGCATTCTGTCGGCTGCAGCAAACGGCGTTACAGGCCCGATTGCCTATGACAAAGCAGATTGCGGAATTAAAAACTTCCCAAGCACTGCTGATTTCAACAGCGGCAAAGCAACAATTGGTACAGGCGCATTGAAATTCTCAGAATTTGTCAAAGGCGATCGTCTGGTTTACGAGAAAAACAATGACTATTGGGGTGCAAAAACCGAATGGGATAAAGTTGTAATCAAGCCGATTACCAATGCTGCAGCCCGTATGTCAGCATTGCTCGCGGGTGACGTTGACTTTATTGCAGCACCACCAACGCAGGATCTGGACAAGCTGAAATCCAATCCAAAATTTGAGCTGTCTCAAGGACTGTCAAACCGTGTCATTTACCTGCACATGGATCAGTTCGGTCCAACATCAAACGGTGTTAAAGGCACTGGTAAAGCAACGGCTAAGTATGAAGGCGAAGGTCCGTGCGCGTCGAAAGAATGCGAAAAGAACCCGTTCCTTGATATCCGCGTTCGTCAGGCATTGTCAAAAGCCATCAACCGCGATGCCATCGTTTCAAAAATCATGGGCGGCGTTGCTGTTCCTGCCGGCGAATTGCTGCCACAGGGTTTCTTCGGCACCAATCCTGGTATGAAGCATGAAGCTTATGATCCAGAAGGCGCCAAAAAACTTCTGGCTGAAGCGGGTTATCCAAATGGATTTGAACTTGTTCTTGGTACACCAAATGACCGGTACATCAATGATGCAAAGGTTGCGCAGGTTATTGCACAGATGTTTACACGCATCGGCGTCAAAACATCCGTCAATGCCATGACAAAAAGTGTTTTCTTTAAAACACGGAACAAGTACGAGTTTTCAATCTATCTTGCAGGTTGGGGCGCCGGTACGGGTGAAATGTCGAACCCATTGCGGGCTCTCGTCGGCACACGCAGTAAAGAAACCGGTCTCGGCGGCACAAACCGTGGCCGCTACAGCAACCCTGATCTGGACAAGAAAATCCTGACTGCTCTGGCAACTGTTGATGAAGCCAAGCGCGAAAAAATTCTTCAGGAAGCCAGCCGTCAGGCAATGAGCGATTACTCTATTTTGCCGCTTCATTTCGAAGTGACAACCTGGGCGCATCGCAAAGGCCTGACCTACAAAGCGCGGGCAGACCAGTACACGATTGCTACTGGCATTACGTCTGCAAACTAAGACCAAGTACTGAAAACCGGGCTCTATATCCAGAGCCCGGTTTTTATTAAAATTCAGGAGAAATCCCTTGCTCGCCTTCACCATTCGACGCCTATCGCAAAGTGTCGTCGTCCTGTTCGTGATGTCCATTATTGTTTTTGCCGGGGTATATGCCATCGGTAATCCGGTGGATATTCTCATCAACCCTGAAGCCGATATTGCGGAACAGGAAGAAACAATGCGCCGCCTTGGGTTAGATAAACCCATATGGACACAATACGGCCTGTTTTTATCCAATGCTCTAAGTGGTGACTTGGGAAATTCGTTTGTTCATAACACACCTGCCCTGGACATAATTTTAACGCGCCTGCCAGCAACGCTCGAACTTGCTGTTGTTGCGGTCGGCCTCGCGGTTATTATTGGCGTTCCACTGGGCATGATTGCCGGTCTGAAAGACGATAGTTTTATCGGACGAACGATCATGACCGGCTCTATTCTTGGGTTCAGCCTCCCAACATTCTGGGTGGGTCTTATTCTGATTATGCTCTTTTCTGTTTCCTTAGGGTGGCTGCCGGCCTCTGGTCGGGGCGAAACAACAGACCTGTTCGGTATTCCAGTCAGTTTCCTGTCCTGGGAAGGGCTATCCCATATCCTTTTGCCCGCTTTTAATCTGGCATTATTCAAGATGTCACTGGTGATCCGTCTGGCCCGGTCCGGCACAAAAGAGGTTCTTTTGCAGGATTACATTAAATTTGCCCGCGCCAAAGGGATCTCGGATGCACGGATTATCTGTGTCCATGTGCTTAAAAACATCATGATCCCCGTTGTAACGGTTCTTGGTCTTGAACTTGGAAACGTTATTGCCTTTGCTGTTGTGACCGAGACGGTTTTTGCCTGGCCCGGCATTGGGAAACTATTAATCGATAGTATCAGCAATCTGGACCGCCCTGTTGTGGTGGCCTATCTGCTGCTGACGGTAACAATGTTTATTGTGATCAACTTCATTGTCGATATTCTTTATTCAGTTCTTGATCCACGCGTTCGTTTGGGAGGGTCCAACTAATGTCAACGACCCTCACAAAAGAAAAAGGCGTAAATCCATGGCGTCAGTTTATCTCTGAATTTGCGGAGAAAAAACTGGCTGTCGTTGGCTTTATTGTTTTTGTCAGCCTTATTTTTGCGGCTGTCTTTGCCCCTTGGATCACCCCGCAAGATCCGTATGATCTGACCCAGATTGATTTCATGGACGGCCGTTTGGCCCCCGGCTCAGAAGGCGCCACCATGACCTATTGGTTGGGAACCGATGATCAGGGTCGCGATTTGTTATCTGGCATATTTTATGGCTTGCGGACAAGTTTGGCCGTAGGCGCCCTGTCGACTTTGATTGCATTGATTTTTGGCGGTGCACTTGGGCTGATTGCCGCTTATTTTGGTGGACGCGTAGATACACTGATCATGCGTATAGCCGACTTGCAGCTGAGTTTTCCGGGGATCTTGATCGCATTGATCCTTGTGTCTGCCCTTGGGCAAGGGATTGATAAAATCATCATTGCACTGGTCGCGGTTCAGTGGGCTTACTACGCCCGAACAATCAGGGGAACCGCCCTTGTTGAGCGCCGAAAAGAATATATCGAAGCGGCGACGTGTCTGGCGATCGACCACCGACGTATTGTGTTCAAGCATCTTATGCCGAACTGCACACCGCCGCTTATTGTTGTCGGGACTGTTCAGGTAGCGCATGCCATTGCATTGGAGGCAACACTCTCTTTCCTTGGGATCGGTGTTCCCATTACGGAACCGTCACTCGGTCTTTTGATCAAGAACGGCTTCGATTACATGCTAAGCGGTGACTACTGGGTGAGTTTTTACCCCGGTCTTGCGCTTCTCATCACAATTGTCAGCATCAATCTTGTCGGCGATCAGCTGAGAGATGTCCTAAATCCGAGGCTGAAAAAATGAGTAATTCTGTACCAACACTTGAAGTCAAAAACCTGCAAACGCAGTTTTTTACCAAGGCCGGCATTGTTGACGCTGTTAATGATGTCAGTTTTTCAGTAGATCGCGGGGAAGTCCTCGGGCTCGTCGGCGAGTCCGGTTCTGGTAAATCCGTGACGGGCTTTTCAATATTGGGGCTTGTTGATGCGCCCGGCAAAGTGACCGGCGGACAAATCCTTTTTAAAGGAGACGACTTGACCCAGTATTCCGAAGATCAGTATCGGAAAATCAGGGGATCAAAAATTTCAATGGTCTTTCAGGACCCAATGATGACCCTCAATCCGGTATTGCGGATTGATACGCAGATGATTGAGGCCATTCGCGCCCATGAAAACATCTCAAAGAAAGAGGCTTTCAGCCGCGCTAGAGATGCGTTGGGTCAGGTTGGCATTCCCTCTCCCGAAGAACGCCTCAAATCCTATCCCCATCAGTTTTCAGGGGGTATGCGTCAGCGGGTGGCCTTCGCAATTGCCCTTCTAAACAAACCAGATTTGATTATCGCCGACGAGCCAACGACGGCTCTTGACGTTACCATTCAGGCTCAGATCCTGTTTGAAACACAGAAACTCTGCCGGGAAACCGGGACAGCCCTTGTCTGGATCACCCATGACCTGACAGTTGTTGCGGGTCTTGCCGACAAAGTATGCGTCATGTATGCCGGTAAAGTTGTCGAAACGGGTCCGGTGGATGCGGTTTTGGACAACCCCAGACACCCCTATAGTGAAGGGCTGATCGGGTCCGTTCCAAGCCGTAACAAGCGCGGTCAGGCGCTTAATCAAATTCCGGGCATGACCCCATCATTGTTAAACCTGCCCGCAGGATGTGCGTTCAGCCAACGCTGCAAATACGTGCAGGATGAATGCAATATAGCGCCGGAAATCAGTATCTTGGAAGATGGCCGTAAAGTAAGATGTCATCGTGCAAAGGAGATCTCCGGTGTCTGATAAAGCTACGGAAACACCCATTCTGGAAATTAGAAATATTTCCAAGAAATTCGTTAAACCACTCGACTTTGCAGAAAAAATTGCTCAAAAACTGGGCTCGGATATTAAAGAAGAAGTCGTTCATGCCGTTGATGACGTGTCCATCAGCATCAAAAAAGGCGAAGTTGTCAGTTTGGTCGGCGAGTCTGGCTGCGGCAAGTCAACGCTTGGTCGCATGGTTGCGGGCATTCTTCCCCAAACCGCAGGCAACATTTATTTTGAAGGCAAAAAGGTTGACGATCTAAGCGGTGCCGCGGCCAAAGAAGTGGCCCTGAAAATCCAGATGATTTTTCAGGATCCCTTTGCCTCCCTTAACCCGCGATTGAAAGTCCGCGAAATTTTGGGGGAAGCGCCCCAAATCCATGGGCTTGTCAAAAAAAGAGACATTGAAGAATATCTTGATGATGTGATGATGCGCTGTGGTTTGGATCCGGACTATAAAGACCGCTATCCGCATCAGTTCTCAGGCGGTCAGCGCCAACGGATTGGGATTGCCCGCGCGCTCGCGGTCCAACCTGAATTCATTGTTTGCGATGAAGCCGTTGCGGCATTGGATGTTTCAATTCAGGCACAGGTTCTCAACCTGTTCATGGATCTGCGGAAACAACTGGATTTGACCTACCTGTTTATCTCCCACGATCTGGGTGTAGTTGAACATATTTCAGATCGCATTGTCATCATGTATCTGGGGCGTGTGGTTGAATCTGCGACCACAGAAGAATTGTTTGAGAACCCAAATCATCCGTATACTCAAGCGCTCCTGCGTGAAATCCCAAGGCTGAATACCCGGCATTCCGATTTCACACCGATCGAAGGTGAGATCCCCTCTCCGCTGGACCCACCAAGTGGGTGCCACTTCCATCCTCGCTGCCCGTTTGCAAAACCAATTTGCAAAACGGAAATCCCCACCCTTAAATCCCTCAATGCGGACCATCAGTCTGCCTGTCATTTAAACGAGAATTAACCCGTGCAAGATATCAACGAACCGGGCGTGCTTTTTTTAAACGCGCCGAAAAACACATCTGTTCCCCTTGTTTTGGACAGCCCTCATAGTGGGACTACCTATCCTGAGGATTTTAATCACGCCTCGGATTTCATGGTCCTGCGCCGGGCAGAAGATACCTATGTCCACGAACTCTATGCCAATGCCCCCAGTGCAGGCGCTGTTTTGATGGGGGCTCATTTTCCCAGAAGCTACATTGACGTTAATCGTGGTTTGAACGAGATCGATACTTCGATTATTGAGGGCAGCTGGACCGGTCCCGTTACACAAAGTGAAAAAGCAGAAGCTGGAATTGGTTTAATCTGGCGTGTTAATCAGCTTAATGACGCGATCTACGATCGAAAGCTTAGTGTTTCTGAAGTCCAAAACCGAATTAGCCAATACTGGCAGGCCTATCATGACACTCTTAAAGGGGCTCTCGACCAAAGCGTCCAGCAGCATGGCAAAGTCTACCATATCAATTGTCACTCCATGCCGGAGATAAGCAACGAGTCCTCTAAAGAAGGCCCCGGTGTTCAACGGCCAGAATTTTGCTTAGGAGATCGCCTTGGAACGACCTGTGATGCAGCATTTGTAGAGGTCGCCAAAACAACGCTGGAAGCACTGGGTTATCAGGTCTCCGTCAACGAACCCTATGCAGGTGTTGAACTTGTCAAAGCCTACAGCAATCCCTCAGAAAATCGGCACAGCCTACAGATTGAGATCCGACGGGATTTGTATATGGACGAAAAAACACTCGAAAAGTCTGACAATTTCGAAAAGTTGAAAAAAGATCTCGACATCCTGATCCAGAAATTGGCCGAGTTCAGTCAGGCTGCCTAATCGGTTTGGCGTTCTGCCTCCTAAAAATCAAGCGGGTGTTTCAAAAGAAGCGCCCGTTTTTTGTTACCGATCAGGCCCCGGATACCAAGCCGCTGAATAGCGCTTTTCGTTAAGCTTTCAGCGGGTCCTAGTCCATTTCGTAGGATCACCGCGCTAAGCAGTTTCTCTTAAGTCCGCCTCCTGCCCTCTGGCTCTCCGCAGCCCATAGACTACATAATCAATATCGACAAAGTTGGGAAATTGCCAAAGATCAGCAGGGCATTTGCCCTTCTTTGCGATCCCTCAGTCAGCCCGAAGGTCAAAACCTTCTAGTTCTGTATAAAAACAGACATGATCTTTTAAGGCTGCGCATTCGTTAAACGGGGCATCATAGCCCCAGACAGCGTTCTTTATTTTCCTGCCCCCAACCATAAGAGACCAATACCGCGCGTGCCCTTTGAAAGGGCAGTAAGTTGTATGATCTGAGGGAACAAAAAAGGACTGAGTGCAGTCACTCAGTGGGATATAATATCGCGTCGCGTAACCACTTTCATCCAATTCAAGCGCATTTTCTGTCGAGGCAATCAGTTGATCATCACAGAAAATATGGCATCGTTTTGATGAAAGACTAATCACAATCTTATGCGCTGGATTGTTTGTAAAACCGGGGGCCGATTGCATAACTGGCTCCTGTTCCTATGGCCTTTCACAGCCTCAAGCCGCACAAGGCGAGTGAGATTTAACACCTGAACTTCACAAACAACGTTTATTTTTGGCTCCAGCTTCCGTCTTCAGCAAGAAACCATGTTCCGGCAGGCGCACTTCCGGCAATTTGATTAGCATATACCCGCCCAACCTGCTCAGCACTCACGCCCTGACTTTTGGCGCGGGCAACATAAATGGAACGGCGTTTGCTATTAACCTCTGACACAAACCCGGCGGCACTGTCTTTGCGCGCGCGCGCATATCCATCAAACGCCTCTCCAACAGCGCCCGAGGCGCGAAGAGTATCCAGATCATCGGCATGCGCGTTAGAAAAAGGGAAAATTGCCAACCCTGTAAGGAGGACACTGACACTCAGAATAGAGGTACCAAATTTTCTGCGGGTGATTTTAGTGTTCGTCTCACGCATCTTAGAAAATCTCCGGATTATTTTTGATGTCGCTTTTCGCATTTTCTTCAATTTTTAGGCGGACTTCTGCATCCAGCTTAATGTTCAAATTAATCGTTATCGGTTCTGAAGGCGCTTGAACTTTGACGGTTGGCGTACACGCCTGAAGGACAACCATCAGTCCAATTGCAGTCATCGACAGGGCCGCAAGTTTTGATCGTTCCACAGACTTTCCTTTGCTCATTTCCGTTTCCTGCCGACGGTAGCACGGAGTGCTTTTTCCGACAAGCGATAGCCGTCCAATACGGTATTTAGAATTTTGTCCAAATTCGTCTCCAGGTTAATATTCAAAACAACGGCTCGATTATTTTCAACATCAGGGTTGGCCCCTTTCGTATGTAGGGTCACTGTATCCGTCCCGCTTTCCTGCTTCCGAATTTTTATACTCAACTCGGAATATCGGAAATTCTCCAGAATATCAAATAACAGCTTGGTCTGCTCTCCCCCTCCTCCTAGGGCACTTCGGGCTTTTTCGGATTTCAATTGCAGTAGTCCCGGCCCCGCGGCCTCCAGATAACCAACATCAATCAGCACGCGATCCCCGTCAAAGAATAACGGCACTTTGCCATTTAACGTGCCCGAAGCGGTAAAATCTTCAACGTCACCAAGGGCCATCACCTGTTCCAGATCAAGATTTGAAAGACTAACCATGACCTTATTCTGAGCTGCGCCAATATCAATCTTCTCATTTTCAATGACCGCCGTTCCGCCAACCAGCCCCACATTCATCTCATCAAGATAAAGAATTGGGCGGTCCTCTTCAGTTAACACCCGAAACTCCAGACTTGGATTAATGATTGTGACCGCAGAAACGATTTCCCGCGCAACAATCTGTTGCGTTTGGCGAATGGTGAACGGAAACAACTCGTCCACTTTGACGGTTCCGTTTAATCCGATCACCGACACCGCCTCCTGAGCAATATTCAGGTTACTAATTTCGAATTCTGCTGTTGAGTTTACGCCAGATTGAGACCATTTTAAGGCGCTCTTCGCACTAACAGTACCGTTCACCTTTAGGGATTTATCAATTCCGGATACAAAATCGGAGGGTTGAATCCCTTCTTCTTCAAAGCGAAGTGGCTTAAGAATGACCTGTCCCGCTCCCGTTCCTGCAGAAAGATTGTGCTGCCCTTCGAAAGCCAGAAACGGTCCCAGAAAATCGTTACTCGCCTCTATATTAACCTCGGCGACTTTCCCGGTTATGGTTGCACCGCCGGTGAATACGATTTCCTGTTTTAACTGGGCTCCTTTTAATGGAAATATAACCAGCTTGCCGAGGTTCAGCTTTATGGCTTCCCATCCCTTGGCCACATCTGCGTTCAAGGTGTCACCACGAAATCCCAGTCGTTCACCAGACGCGTACAAAAAACCTTGCAGATTTGTAACCGCCACTTGAAATGGTTGCGCCAACGAAACATCTGTTGCTTCAATTTTTGCTGAAACAGGAGAGAGATTAATATGCCGGTCCAGATACCCCAGCTTCTCCAATTGGGCAGTGAGAAGGCTAAAATGCGGGCCTGCTTCCGCATTCCAGTTCACAGTGAAATCCAAATCCACATTCCCACTTATTTTGCCGGGAATATCAGCAAGATAGGCTGAAAAGTCTCCCGGCTGTAAACGACCAGGCGCAAATGTCTTGTGACGAAAACGCCCCGTCAGCTGTGCTGTATTATTTGAAAAATCATACTGTGCATCAAAAGGAAGCGATAATGTCTCTTTACGATCCAGCACCTTTCCTTTCATCGAGAAAATGTCCCCGGCGCGCTGGCCCGTCATCGAAAGAATAAGCGGTGCGAAATAAGGTGTTTTAGATTGATGGCTGACGGTCACCCTCAATTGTTCCAATGCCAACTGCTTTCCCGCGGCGCCCCCCTGAACACGAAGGTCCATTCCCTGAAAGGAAAAGCGATCTGCATTATAAACAATATTTCCGATCTGGTTCAGGCCGGTCATGGTCGCCGTGTGCTCATAACTTTGCAAATCCAGATGACTGCGCGCTGACAGGGAAATAGACTTTGACTGGAATGAATATCCAGGCCCGATCATTTCGATGTTTTTAAACTGAAAATCAGACATGGCTGTGATGGTTCTGGACGACCAATCGAGCTGTGTCTGACTTGACACGATGGCATTAAGTGGAGGTATATCCTTTGCCAAAGACGAAAGATCAGAAGGTTGCAGCCCTTCCTTGTCAAAGGCAATATCCTGAATATCAAAGACCGCGTTCCCGTCCCCGGTCTGTATGTTGTGCGTCCCTTGCAACCGAAAAAGTGAGGCCGTTTCTCCCAGCCCTGTCGTGACATAAAAATTCAGCGCGGCCCCATCCGATGTTGCCTGTCCCGACAGCTGAACGGCAGACCATTTGGGGACAGGAGCCTCATGCCGGATAACGCCGTTCTCAATAACCGCTTGTCCTGTAAGCGACGCCAGATCGCCCCGCACATTAATCGACAGTTTTTCAAGGAGCACAGGACCGATCTGTGTCTCAATGGACCCCATCGCACGGATTTGCCCGGCAAATCTGTTGTCACTGGTCACCAGCCCATTCACGATCGCCTCAAACTGCCGTCCGTCAATCCGCTGGACAACAGTTGCATTGGTCAAATTAACAAGCGGAAAGAGACGTTCTGTTTCAACCTCCGCCCTGTCTGATGCTGATTGTTCGACAAGCCGCCTGAATGCTGCAAAACTGCCCCCAGCAAGTTCAGAAATATCCGCATAAACTCCGTTCAGTGATATCCATTCTACTTTCCCACCCAACAAAGCCGGAATAGAGTATCCTGCCGCCGCCTCTTTGACACTCAAGTCCGGCCCGAACTCAACGCTTGAAAGCCGAATTTCGTTAAACCCCACATCCTCAATTTCAATCTGTGCCACCGGGAACCCGTTGGATTTCAGATAAGTTGTCACCGTCAACTGAGCAATGGGAACCCGCACAAGAAATAGCGCGAGCAGGACAACCAAAGCACTGCCAATAATGATCAAAATTTTTCGGATTTGCGCGATCTCTTTATCCCCTGCCTTTTAAGTCTTCCCAATGCCCGGCTAAACACTCGCCCCCGCGTTGTCATGCCGCCCATTACTGTTCATTACGTCCGTCTCAAACTGGTTCTATTTGTTAAAACATTATTCCAGGTCAAGAATAAAGCATCAAACAAAGCCCGTTCAGTTAAGAGCGGAAATTCCACTCAACTTTCTTGCAGATCAACCTTACTTCGACGAATATATCACAGCCACTCGTTTGCTCTTGGTTGACCCGTTTTCGAGCATATTCCCCACACATAACGAACTAAATGAATATTGCTTCTTATCACAAAAAAACTCTATCAACAGATGGCGCGCAGTTAAAGACAATGCCGCACCTTGATCAACATCCGTGTTATCCTTGACCTGTTCAATCAAATAAAATTTTTCTCTGGCTTTGAACAAGAAACCTTTTACAAACCCTTGATATTTCGCAATGTTTTCTTTCTAAATCACCATTCGACAAAGATATTTTGGACGGAAAAATTTCAAACGACAAACAAGAATTGAATTACTCAATCCCTTTAAAAATACGTCTGCGGAAGACTTCAACAGATATTCCGGCGACCATACGCAAGCCCAACACAACGCCAGAACACCAAAACAATATTCTGTATAGATCCGATCAGAAAAACCAATATGACCCATTTATCGCGCTTTCATCCAATGGTCCGTTTTCTTGAATAAATTCCGGGACAGGCGTAGTAGTGTAACTGTATCGCCATACTCAGAACGGAACAATAAAATGAATTGGGTAAAAGAGATCGCACCGCTTGCGAATTTATCATCGCAGGACATGGCCTTGCTGAACGCCCATTGTGAAACCGTCACATTGCCAGCCGGACAAACGATTTTTTCTCCTCAAACAACCGCCCGGCAATTTATTATTCTCGTAGAAGGTTCGGTTCTGGTTCGGCAAACCGGTCAGCATGGTCGCGATATCATTCTGTATCGGTTGTCAGGTGGTGAAACCTGCATTCTGACAACGTCCTGCCTACTTTCTGGGGAGGTATATAATGCAGAGGCCATTACCGAAACAGAGGTCCGCGCCCTCCTTCTGCCAGAAGCCGCGTTCAATAACCTTCTCGCTGCATCCATCGAATTTCGCCGGTTTGTATTTTCCAGTTATGCCAGCCGGATTGCATCGCTTATTCATTTGATTGAAGAGGTCACATTTGAGAAAATTGAAACACGCCTCTCTCATAAACTTCTGCAACTTTCAGAAAACAGTGCCACAATCCATGCAACCCATCAAACGCTTGCAACCGAATTGGGATCAGCCCGTGAAGTCATCGGCCGCCACCTGAAAGAGTTTGATCGCAAGGGATGGATATCGTTGTCCCGCGGGTGCATAGAAATCGTCGACCGAGAGGCCCTGCGTCACTCCGCCGCAGATTGAAAGTGACTAAGTCACAGACCCCGCCTTCGCTTTTTCATAGACTACTCTAAGACACCTAATTTGGAGGCTATTATGATAAAGAACGAAGGCTTTATTGACCGTGCATTAAGAGTAATAGTGGGACTGGGCATTTTATCACTCGCCTTTATCGGGCCGCAAACCCCATGGGCCTATATCGGCTTGGTACCCCTGCTTACCGGTCTTGTTGGCTATTGCCCGCTTTATAGCTTATTCGGGATCTGTACCCTTAAAAAAGCATAGACTGTTTATCTACCCCCAATTTCTGGCGCTCGCAGAATTTGGCGACCCAAAAACAACATCTTATCGGCTTTCTCTGCTGGCAAAAAATCTGCGCTATTGCTGGCTATTAGAGGTCGGCAGCGGGCTTAGCGCAGTGCAGCCAGTAAGATTGACCATGACATAAAAAGGGCCCCGCAAGAGGCCCTTTCTTCATCTAGATACTGTCCTGTTTATTTTTGCAGGACTGCGCCTTTATCGATCATGGCTTTAATCTGTTCATCCTCAACTCCCAAACCTTTCAGGATTTCGGTTGAGTGTTCACCAACAATGGGGCTATGCGCCAACTCATCGCCATTTTCAAAACCGGCAAAACCCGGAATACGGGGAAGCGGGATTTTTCCAACAACGTCGTGATCAATCCAGTTATAACTGTTCACAGCTTTAACCTGTTCGTCAGCCAGATAATCGTCATAGGTATTGACCCGGCTATGAATAACACCTGCTTCGGTCAGGGCACGACACCATTCTTGGGTGTTCTTTTTCAAAAACTCTGCGCGAATAATTTTCATAATCGCGTCTTCATTTTCGATCCGTTTATCCCGCGTATTGTAATCCGGATGATCGATCAAGTCTTCCCGTCCAAGCACCTCGCATAAAGACGCGTAGTGCTTTTCTCGCATAACAGAAAGGCCAATATACCCGTCCGATGTTTCCACCGTTCCGACAGGCACATATAAAACGGTCGGTTTGCCGCCCTCCAGGTGATGTTCCAGAATTTTTGCACTTTGAAAAGCAGCGGCCGTTTGCATCAGACTGGCATCGACATACGTCCCTTTGCCATTGATACCCCGGCCGATCAAAGATTTCAAAATCGTCTGATAAGCAAAAATACCGGTCAGGAAATCAACTGCAACCATTCCTGTTTTTAACGGCATCCCCTTATCATCTTTTGTCATGGTCATCCAGCCGGAAAAAGCCTGAATAGCTCCGTCCGTGACCGGACGATCATTATACGGGCCTTCCTGACCATAACCGGTAACAGACAAATAAATGATGTTCTTGTTCGTCGCCGATACCGAGGCGTAATCAAGGCCGAATTTTGCCATAACACCAGGACGAAAAGACTCAATCAGAACATCTGCTTCCGCAGCAATCTGTTTAGCAATTTTCAAGCCTTCTTCCGTCTTCAAATCCAACGAAATCGACTTTTTACCCAAGTTGACCACAATTGAATGAGCGCAGTGATCATCAATCATCGTACCCAGAGTACGCGCCCAATCCCCGTCCAGCGGTTCAACTTTTGTAACGTCTGCACCGCCTTGAGCGAGCATCATAGCTGAATAGGGCCCGGCAACCCCTTGGCTGAAATCAGCAATTTTTAGGCCGGATAATGGTTTACTATCGTTCACAGCACTTTCCTCTTGATGGGACCGTTATTTTAATTATTTGCCAAGTGTTCTGCCTTTTTATACTGAATGACGCAATTTTCCCACCCGAAAATCGGCCTCATACCATATGATTGAACAGAACTTATTTAATACAAGTCACTATATGCGCGGGCCAAAAATTCTAAAGAAACCGTCGTATACGTATTTTAAAGCGATTGATCTTGTCCTGCGTCAGATTTTCACAATCATACAAAGAGAGCATTTCAAAATCACATCCCCGGCTACAGGCCCCGACGACACCATATTTAAGTGCCTTTTTGACGGGCTGTCTCAAAATCAGTCGATCAACCCACCACGGAGAGCCAAGCGTGGTTATTACTCTAACCTTTTTTAGCGCGTTCAATTTTGGTGAAATGGATTTGTTATCAACAGAATGCGCATAGGCAGCCCCCGGCACCCAGACCCGATCCAACCAACCCTTTAAAATAGCAGGAAGGCCGAACCACCATGTTGGAAAAATCAGAACCAGATACTCCGTTTCGCAAAGCTGTTCGATATCTTTTTGCGTCCCAGACGGGGTATATTCATCACCGTAGTAACTCGCCCGTTCATCACGAGTTAGAACCGGATCAAACGCTTCTTCATACAAATCCTTGATCCGGATTTCATGATTTTTACGTTCAAGTTCATCGGCAACTTCATCCAGCAAGTCTTTGCAAAGACTATTTTTTAACGGATGGGAGACAACAGCCAGACACTTCACGGTTCTTCAGTCCCCCTTTCCTGAAAACAAATATCGGCCGCGCAATGCCGAATGTTTACCAGATATTACTTCAAAACAAATGACAGAAACTCCGGGTATTTTTCAGGCATCAGGCGCTGAACAATATCTAAAAAGCGAGCATCCCCACCAATCAGAACCCGTTTCTTTTTACGCGCAACGGCCTTCAGGATAACCTCGGCCGCCTGATCGGCTGTTGTGCGAGCCATTTTCGCAAACCTTGTTTCCATATCTGATTTTTTAATATGCTTACTGCCGGGATTTATAAAACGCGCATTTTTCACAATATTAGTTTTTATGCCGCCGGGATGTACACTGGTTGCATAAATTCCCGTGCCTTTCAATTCTTGGCCCATGGCATCCGTAAATCCACGAATGGCAAATTTTGAAGCGTTATAAGCACTCTGCCCCGGAACGGCAACCAACCCAAATAGGCTGGAAACATTTATTATATGGCCTTGCCCCTGTTGTTGAAAATAAGGCAGAAAAGCCTTCGAGCCGTACACCATTCCCCAGAAATTGATATTCATCAACCACTCGAAATCGTCATAAGAAACGGTTTCAACCCGATCAATGAGCGCCACCCCGGCGTTATTAAACACAAAATCCACTTTGCCAAATTGATCCACCACCGACGCGGCCAGACTTTCAACCGCGTTCCGATCAGTCACATCCAAAGGATCAGAACGAACCTCCACGTTATATGGGGCGATCAGCGTAACTGTCTCTGCCAACTCGGCCTCATTGATATCACTAACAGAAACCGAACAGCCCTTTGAGGCCAGCCCAAGCGCCAAGGCCCGACCAATACCGGACCCCGCCCCCGTAATGGCGGCCACCTTACCTTCAAAACTCATGATACAATCCTGTTCTTTTTATTATTGGGCGGCCTCAGTGTCTTGCACGTCGCCTGCCGCGTATTGTGTGTGCTTATTGATAAACCTGGCCAGATCCGC
>NZ_JBLHZT010000049.1:0-26234 GCF_047631475.1 Sneathiella sp.
TCACATGCTCGCAATGGGCATGTGACAGTTTAAATCAATCACATTTATTGAAATGAGGATCGGTTATGGCTGAAATTACAGCTGCAAAAGTTAAAGAACTTCGCGAAAAATCCGGCGCCGGCATGATGGATTGCAAAAAAGCGCTGACTGAAACCGCAGGTGATCTTGATGCTGCGATTGACTGGTTGCGCACAAAAGGTCTGGCGACAGCGTCTAAAAAATCTGGTCGTGTCGCGGCTGAAGGTTTGGTGGCTGTTTCAACATCCGGCACGTCTGGTGCGATCGTTGAAGTGAACGCAGAAACAGACTTCGTTGGTCGGAATGAAGATTTCCAGAAACTGGTAATGGGCATCGCAGATGTTGCATCTACACAGTCTGGCGATCTGGACGCAATTAAAGCGGCAACTTTCCCAGGATCAGACGAAACTGTTGAAGCGACCCTGACAAACGCAATTGCAACAATCGGCGAGAACATGAACCTGCGCCGCGCAGTGAGCGTGTCTGTCGAAAATGGTGTCGTAGCATCTTACGTTCACAACGCAACAGCCCCTGGTCTTGGTAAGATCGGTATTCTTGTTGCTTTGGAAAGTGAAGGCGATGCGGCCAAACTGGAAGAGTTTGGTAAGCAGATTGCAATGCATGTTGCAGCAACAAACCCTGAAGCAGTTTCTGTTGACGAGTTGGACCCAGCATCAGTAGAGCGTGAACGGACAGTTCTTTCCGATCAGGCACGCGAATCTGGTAAGCCAGAAGAAATTATCGCCAAGATGGTCGAAGGCCGTTTGAACAAATTCTATCAGGAAGTTGTTCTGCTGAAACAGACTTTCGTCGTTGACGGTGAAAATTCTGTTGAAAAAGCTGTCGAGCTTAAAGGCAAGGAACTTGGATCCCCCATCAAGATCGCAAGCGTTATCCGCTACGCGGTTGGTGAAGGTATCGAAAAAGAAGAATCTGATTTTGCTGCTGAGGTTGCTGCTGCAGTTAGCGGCTAAGCGCAAAACCACTCTAAAGAACATGGCGGTCTCGGGAACGAGGCCGCCATATTTTTATGGGATGACAGGATTACTTTCAATATTTCGCCGATCCTGTATGCTGTCTTCCCGAAATTCAATTCAGATCAACTGTTAGAAATCGGGGTTAAAATGCCAAGTGAACCGCAATATAAACGGGTTCTTCTTAAATGTTCCGGCGAGGCTCTTCTTGGAAATCAGCAATATGGTATCGATGTGGAAACTGCCACACGTATTGCACAGGATATCCGCGAAGCCCATGATTTAGGGGTCGAGGTTTGCGTTGTCGTTGGCGGCGGAAATATTTTTCGCGGCGTCTCCGGGACGGCTCAGGGCATGGATCAGGCAAATGCCGATTATATGGGGATGATGGCAACCGTCATGAACGCTCTTGCCTTGCAGCATGCCATTGAAAAAGAAGGTATGGAAAGCAGGGTTCTTTCAGCGATTCCGATGTCCGCGGTATGCGAGCCATACATTCGCCGCCGGGCAGAACGTCATCTGGAACGTGGACGGATTGTGATTTTTGCAGCCGGAACAGGCAATCCATTTTTCACAACCGATACCGCTGCTGCGTTGCGAGCGGCAGAAATGAAATGTGATGCGCTGCTTAAGGGCACGAATGTTGATGGGGTCTATGATAAAGATCCACGCACTTCGCCAGACGCAAAACGGTTTGATACGCTCAGTCATCTTGATGTAATTGCAAATGATCTCAAGGTCATGGATGCGGCGGCAATATCACTGGCACGGGAAAACAATATTCCAATTCTCGTATTTTCTATTCAGGAAACCGGGTCATTTGCTAGAGTATTGAAAAAAGACGGATGCTTTACGGAAGTTTCTTGATAATAATGCCGTCACAGCGATTTGTTGAATTAAGATAGCATGTTAGAAATATCTATTAATTTAGGGAGAGAGTAATGGCTGGGCCAGAAATGAAGGACCTGGAAAAACGGATGAAAGGGGCTTTGGAGTCTCTAAAAACGGAATTTGGTGGTCTGAGAACCGGTCGGGCGCATATCAGTTTGCTGGAGCCTGTAACGGTTGAATCCTATGGTGCAGAGATGCCTTTGAATCAGGTTGGAACAGTAAGTACTCCGGAAGCCCGGATGCTGGCCGTTCAGGTTTGGGACAAGGGAAATGTCGGCGCCGTTGAAAAAGGCATTCGCAATGCTGGTCTTGGTCTAAACCCTGTCGTAGATGGTTTAACAGTGCGCGTTCCTATTCCGGAGCTTACTGAAGAACGTCGTGTTGAGCTGACGAAAGTTGCTAGTGGATATGCTGAGCAGGCAAAGGTTGCGATCCGTAACGTGCGTCGTCACGGGAACGATGCCGCCAAAGCGGCTGAAAAAGACGGTGATTACTCCAAGGATGATGTAAAAAAAGCGGAAGAAGACATTCAAAAGCTGACGGACACATATGTAAAAAATGTGGACGATATGCTGTCAGAAAAACAACAGGAAATCATGCAGGTTTGATTGATGGAGATTGCACAATCTAGTCAATCCATATCTGAAGTTCCGACCCACATTGCCATCATTATGGATGGCAATGGACGGTGGGCTACCCGTCGTTCAATGAGCCGGTTAAAGGGGCATGAACAGGGGGCAAAAGCTGTTCGTGAAGCTGTCAAGGGATGCCGTGAATTGGGCGTGCCCTATCTGACACTCTTTGCTTTTTCTTCAGAAAACTGGAACCGTCCGGAAGAAGAAGTGAATCATCTTATGGGGCTGTTTAAATTCTTTATCAAAAGAGAATTGAAAGAGCTTAAGAATAATGGGGTTCGGGTAAACTTTATTGGAAACCTGAAACGGCTTCCCCAGGACATCCAAGACCTGGCCAACGTCGCGTTAGAAGAAACCAAGGATAATCGGGGACTGGTTCTCACGATTGCGTTAAGCTATGGGGCGCAAGCAGAGATAATATCTGCGGTTCAGAGCCTGGCTGAAAAAGTAAAGGCTGGTGAATTGCAGCCTGAAGAAATAACAGAACATCTGTTCTCCAAGAGCTTGGATACCGGTGATATTCCAGATCCAGACTTGATTATTCGAACCAGCGGCGAAAAAAGACTGAGCAACTTCCTGCTGTGGCAATCAGCCTACGCAGAGTTGGTATTTCAGGATGTTCTTTGGCCTGATTTCACGAAACGGCATCTTGAAGATGCAATTGACGACTATTTTGGTCGTAATCGTCGGTTTGGAGCGATTAGTGGCTAAATCCTATTCATCGTTACAATTGCGGGTGATGTCGGCGCTTGTACTTGCCCCAATCGCCATCGCTGCTGTTTATTTTGGAGAATTGTATTTCACTGTTTTTATGACCGCTGCTGGCTTGGCAATGATCTATGAATGGTGCAAAACATCCTTTAAAAACAATGGGTATCTGTATACCGCGCTGATTGGCGCATCGCTGCTGATATCTATTTACTTGCAAAATGAGAAAAACCTCTTAACCGCTTTGTATCCTTTATATATTTCTGCATCCATCATTCTCGTTGTTGGCCTCTTTTCAAAGCGGGACAATGAATGGCTGGGCGGTTTTCTGGGACCGTTATATATCGGTATTCCTGTCCTTTGTTTTTTGCAGTTACGGACATTGGAGCCGGATGGGCTTGGCCTGACAATTTTGTTGTTTGCGATTGTTTGGGCCACTGACACCGGGGCATATTTTGCGGGCCGCAGAATTGGCGGTCCTAAGATTGCTGTGTCCATCAGCCCGAATAAAACATGGGCAGGTTTGATCGGTGGAATGATCTGTGCGGCGATCGTCGCATGTGTTTCAACCTTCTATATCGATTTTTCCGGATTTCCGGTTTGGCTGGTTGCGTTGCTCGGAGCGGCGTTTGCTGTCTTGGCGCAAATCGGTGATTTCTTTGAATCCGGTTGGAAACGGTATTTTGGAATAAAAGATGCCAGCAATATGATTCCAGGCCATGGCGGCGTACTCGATCGGCTGGACGGTGTGTTATTTGTCGCACCCGCCCTATATTCTATGGCGATGGCAGTAAGGATGTAACATGGAATTTGCAGCAAGGATTGCAGAACGGGCTGCTTTGAAAAATCCGGCGACAAAGCGCATTACAATTTTGGGCTCTACTGGATCCATCGGTGTCAGTACTTTAAAGTTAATCAGGGAGGCGTCGGAGGATTTTGACGTCGAATGTCTGACTGCGCACAACAATGTTTCTCTTCTGGCACAACAGGCTATTGAATTTTCGGCGAAACGCGCCGTTATCGGGAATGCATCCCTTTATGAAACTTTAAAACAGGCCCTTTCGGGAACCGGTATCCAGGCAGAGGCCGGGGAAGAGGCCCTGATTGATGCAGCAGGAACGCCTGTCGACTGGGTAATGTCCGCTATCGTCGGGGCGGCCGGGCTGGCACCAACATTGGCTGCCGTTAAAACCGGTGCGACTATTGCGCTTGCCAATAAGGAGTCGCTGGTCTGCGGCGGTGATCTGGTTCTTGATAACGTAAAAAAATGCGGTGCGACCTTACTGCCCGTCGATAGCGAGCATAATGCCATTTTTCAGGTATTTGACACGCATCAGACTGAGATGGTTGAGCGATTGATCCTGACGGCGTCCGGGGGGCCTTTTCTAAACCTGACACGCGCCGACATGCGGGATGTCAGCCGAGAGCAGGCCCTTGCGCATCCCAATTGGGATATGGGTGCAAAGATCTCCATTGATTCTGCGACAATGATGAATAAAGGCCTGGAGTTGATCGAAGCCTATCATCTGTTCCCGGTGGAAAAAGACCAGATCGATATTTTGGTTCATCCCCAGTCGGTGGTGCACAGTCTTGTTGAATATCGGGATGGATCAACATTGGCGCAAATGGGTTCTCCGGATATGAGAACACCGATTTCTTATGCGCTTGGCTGGCCAAATCGGCACGCCTTTAAGGCTCAGAAACTCGAGCTTGGAAAAATAGGAACACTGACATTTATGGATCCGGATTTTGAACGGTTCCCGGCCCTTCGACTGGCTAAATCCGCATTGAAGACTGGAAAATCAGCACCGGCGGTCCTAAATGCAGCAAATGAAATCGCGGTAGACGCTTTCCTGAAGGGGCGAATTGGATTTCTGGAAATCTCTGAAACCGTTGAAGAGGTTTTGAATAAGATTGATTTTGTCACTTTTAACGAAATCGCAGACATATTCGAAGAAAATCGCAGAGTGAGAGCCTATACTCAGACTGCACTTGAACAAAGAAGCTGACCCTAGGTCAGGTGATGGAGCCCTAATGGATTTAATATCTGAATACTGGATTTACTTTCCCGCCTTTGTCGCGGTGATTACAATTTTGGTTTTTGTTCACGAATACGGACATTACAAAATTGCACGTTTATGCGGTGTGAAAGTGGACGTTTTTTCCATTGGTTTCGGTAAAGAACTGTTCGGCTGGTATGATAAAAACGGATGTCGTTGGCGTATTAGTGCCATTCCATTCGGCGGATATGTAAAATTTTTTGGAGATGCAGGGGTTGCCAGTAACGCGGAATCTGGTCTTGAAGCACTTTCAGAAGAAGAAAAATCGGTTTCTTTTCATCATAAAAAATTATGGCAACGGGCTGCGGTGGTCGCCGCCGGTCCTGCGGCTAACTATTTGTTTGCCATTGTCGCACTGACAATCCTGTTTTTGACACTGGGCCAGGCCCATACGCCGCCGATTGCAACGAAAGTGATCGACGATAGTGCAGCGATGAGTGCAGGGATCGAGCCTGGCGACCGTATTCTGTCGGTAAACGGTGAAGAAATCGATAGTTTTGAGCAGTTACGTCAAAAGGTTGTTGTCGGCCTGAACGAGCCGTTGAACATGAAAATTGACCGGGGTGGTGAAATTGTTTTTCTCGATATTACCCCAAAAATTGTCGAGCATGTGGATGCCGATGGAAATGTTCAAAAAATCGGTCAGTTAGGCATTCGGTCGGAAAAACGTGAATTTCGGCAGCACGGTCTTTTCAGCGCGATGGGCAGCGCTGTTGACCAGACCTGGTTTGTGACCACGGCAACCCTAAAGGGAGCGGGCCAGATGATCACAGGTGCGCGGGATACCAAAGAACTAAGCGGCCCGATCGGTATTTTGAAGATGTCCGGGGACGCTGCAAAAAGAGGGTCTAGCCTCTCGGATAATTTGCTGTCCCTGTTTAATTTCATGATCTTTGTATCCATCAGTCTGGGCCTGATTAACCTGTTTCCAATTCCCATGTTGGATGGCGGCCATTTATTGTTTTATGTCATTGAAGCCATTAAAGGAAAACCGCTTGGCGAAAAATACATGGAATTTGGTTTCCGTATTGGACTAACGCTCGTTCTGATGCTAATGATATTCGCAACGTGGAATGATCTGAATAAATACCTGTTTAAGGACTCGCTGGATTTCTTGACCGGGTTGTTTTCTTAACGTCGGTTATTTCAAATCCTGTTAAAACGGAATCCGCTGGGGGGTGGAAATTTGCGAGTATTGATTTTCGTCTGTGCGCTAGCTTTAGCAGCCATTGGTACTCCTGTATCAGGGCAAAATCAGGCAATCGCGCAAACTGCGAATAGCATTTCTGAAATACGTGTGGAAGGCAACCGTCGTATTGAAGCGTCTACCGTTCAGTCATACTTATTGTTCTCTGTCGGGTCTCCGTATAACCGCTCACGCGTCGACAAATCATTGAAGGCCCTGTTTAATACGGGGCTTTTTGCCGATGTAACGATCCGTCGGGACGGGTCCGCTATTGTCGTAAATGTTGTCGAGAACCCGATCATCAACCGCCTCGCCTTTGAAGGTAATCGCCGTATTAAAGATGATGTTCTGAATTCTGAAATTCAGCTACGTCCACGGGTTGTCTATACGCGCGCGCGCGTTCAAAACGATGTTCAGCGGATTATTACAGTATACCGCCGCAGTGGCCGATTTGCTGCCGTTGTTGAGCCAAAAGTGATCCAGCTGGAACAAAACCGTGTTGATCTGGTTTTCGAGATCAATGAAGGCGAACAGACCGGCATTAAGAAAATCAGGTTCGTTGGTAACAAGATTTTCCCGGATAAACGCCTGTTAAGTCAGATTTCAACAGACGAAACCCGGTGGTACAACTTTCTTTCCAGCAGCGATACGTACGATCCGGACCGTTTGACCTTCGATCGGGAACTTTTGCGTAAATACTATCTCAGCAAGGGGTATGCCGATTTCCGGGTTGTGTCCGCAATTGCCGAATTGACACCAGATCGCGATGGCTTCTTCATTACATTTGCTCTTGATGAAGGGCAGCAATATGCGTTCGGCAAGATCGATGTTGAAAGCGAAATCAAGGATCTGCAACCAGAGGCGATCCGCGCCCTGCTGACGACCTTTGAAGGCGAGACGTATGATGCGGATGCGATCGAAGAAAGCATTCAGGCGATCACGTTTGAATTGGGTAAATTGGGATACGCCTTTGTTAATGTGCGTCCTAAAGTGGATCGTGATCCTGAAAACCTGAAAATTTCTGTGAATTACCAGATTAAGAAAGGCCCGCGTGTTTATGTGGAGCGGATCAACATCACTGGTAATGTTCGTACACTCGACCACGTTATTCGCCGTGAGTTTAAATTGGCCGAAGGCGATGCCTTCAATACCGCTCTTTTACGTCGGTCACGGGCGCGTATCCGCGGACTGAACTTCTTCCAGAAGGTGGAAGTCACGCAGGATGAAGGAAGCTCACCCGACAAAACAATCATCAATGTTGATGTACAGGAAAAATCCACCGGTGAGCTCAGTGTTGGTGCGGGCTTCTCGACAACAGATTCTGTTTCTGGTGACCTAACGATCCGCGAGCGCAACCTATTGGGTCGGGGTCAGGATCTGAAGTTCAAGATTTCTCTGGGGGCGGAAAACCAGAATATCGATCTGGGCTTTACAGAACCTTATTTCATGGGCCGGGATTTACGGGCAGGCTTCGATATTTTCAATGTTCGTAAAGACTTGCAGGATGAAAGTGGCTATGACTTGGACCGTCTGGGTTTCCGTTTGCGGACCGGTTTCAGGATCAAGGAAAATATCACGGCATCCGTGAACTATTCTTTGATTAACGAGAAAATCGACAACGTACAATCAGATGCTTCTACCGTTATTCAGAAATCTGAAGGTGAGTTTCTGACGTCGTCAATTGGCTATAATCTGAACTTTAACTATCTGGATGACACTATTTTGCCGACGGAGGGTAACCAATATACCTTTGGGCAAAATTATTCCGGTCTGGGCGGTGATGTATATTCGATTGCGACAGAAGCAAGCTACATGCACTTCTTCCCGTTGTATGAAAAAGATGTTGTGTTAAGTGTTGGGGGTGACGTTGGTTATATCTTTGGCTTAGGCGAAGATGTCATCCTTGCTCAGCGGTTCAATATTGGCGGCCGGTCGTTCCGTGGTTTTGCTAAATCAGGTATCGGTCCTCGGGATCGGGTAACCGGTGACTCTCTGGGCGGAAATGCCTATATTGTGGGTAAAGCTGAAGTTCGTTTCCCAATGGGCTTTCCTGAAGAATTTGGATTGCTGGGCCGGACCTTCATCCATGCAGGTACATTGGCGCAGATTGACGATAATGATCCGAATATTCTTGATGAAGCTTCGCTTAGGGCCTCAGCTGGTTTTGGTGTAAACTGGACATCACCATTCGGTCCGTTGCAGGTGAATGTGTCTTATCCGTTCCTGAAAGAAGATTTCGACGATGATGAAATCTTCCAGCTTGAATTTGGAACCAGATTCTAAAATGAACTTTTTTAATATGTTTAACAAACTGGGTTTTGCGATCTTACTGGGCTTATTCTGCGTAACATCTGTTGCGCATGCTCAGGATGCACAGAATATTGCTGTTCTGGATCTGGGGGCTGTTTTGTCGAAGTCTAAAGCCATGAAGGACGCCGATATGAAAATCTCGGCGATGGAGAAAAACTTCAAGGCCAAGAACGAGATCGCACAAAACAAACTTCGTGAAGAAGAACAGCAAATTGCTCAGCAGCGAGCTATTCTGGCGCCTGATGTTTTTGTAAAAAAACGGGATGCGTTTCGCAAAAAAGCAGCAGACTTTAATCGTAATGCCCGCCTTAAGTTGAGGCAGTTTGCCTTAACGCGTTCCGATACGGTCAAAAAGATTGAAAAAACGATGGAACCCATCGTATCCAAGATTGCCAAATCAGTTGGGGCAACCATGATCGTTGAAAAGAAACAAATCCTGTTTGGTGAAACCAAATTGGAAATCACGGATTTGGTTGTTGCGGATCTAAACGCAAAGTTACCATCTGTTTCTGTAAAACTCGTACCACTGCCTGCGCAATAATGGCTGATAAACGCTTTTTCCAAAACAAGGGTCCCTATACCCTAAAACATCTGGCTGAGATAAGCGATGCACGCATAGAAGGCCCTGATCCTGAACTGGTAATTTCTGATGTCGGGGCACTGGACAGTGCGGGTGCTGACATGGTTAGTTTTTTCAGCAATCCGAAATATCTGGATGCCTTTAAAAACTCCAAAGCATCAGCATGTGTTGTGCCTGAATCTGCGGTAAAACATGCGCCAGAAGGTATGACTTTGCTGGTCTCCAAGGACAGCTACAAGTCATTTGCAAAAATATCCGGGCATTTCTATCCACCGGAAGAGGGGGATGGCACTATTCATCCCTCGGCAATTATTGATGAAACTGCAATTCTTGGTAAAAACCTGACGATTGGGGCCGGGGCGGTTGTCGAAGCTGGGGCTAAAATCGGGGATAACACAATTATTGGTCCGCAATGCTTCGTTG
Source organism: Sneathiella sp. (assembly GCF_047631475.1). Classification (GTDB taxonomy): domain Bacteria; phylum Pseudomonadota; class Alphaproteobacteria; order Sneathiellales; family Sneathiellaceae; genus Sneathiella. The sequence continues at coordinate 9,786 of NZ_JBLHZT010000049.1, forward strand.
GTAAAAACGTCATTATCGGAGAAGGGTGCCGTCTATCTGTTCAGGTTTCGGTTCGTTACTGTCATATGGGCGACAATGTAACGCTATATGCTGGCTCGCGCATTGGCGAAGATGGTTTCGGCTTTGCGCCGGATCCGGTCAAGCATGTGAAAATTCCGCAATTGGGCCGGGTCATTATTGGTTCTAACGTGGAAATCGGGGCGAATACCTGTGTCGATCGGGGCGCCGGGCCTGATACCATCATTGGCGACAACTGCTGGATTGATAACCTTATTCAGATTGGTCACAATGTGAAAATGGGGACGGGAGTGATTATTGCGGCCCAAACTGGTATTTCAGGAAGTTCAACCGTCGAAGATTATGTTCTTTTGGGCGGTCAGGTCGGCGTAACAGGGCATCTTACAATCGGGTCTGGTGCGCAGGTCAGCGCAATGTCCGGAGTGATTTCAGACATTCCAAAAGGGCAGGTCTATGCAGGGTTTCCAGCAAGACCGATCAAAGAGTTTTTTAGAAGTGTAGCGACACTGAGAAAGTTGATGAAGAATAGAGGAAGCAGCAAATGAGCGACGAAACTGAAAATACAGTTCTTGAAGCGATCGATATTATTGAAATCATGAAGATGATCCCACATCGCTACCCTTTGCTGCTGGTTGATCGTGTTAAGGATATCAACCCTGGCGAAAGCGCAACGGGCATCAAGAATGTTACGATGAACGAACCTCAGTTCCAGGGCCATTTCCCTAATCGGCCGATTATGCCAGGTGTGATGATTGTTGAAGCCATGGCGCAAACCGCGGGCGTTCTTGTTATCAAATCATTGGATGCGGCAAATACAGGCAAGCATGTATTGTTCATGTCTATTGACAACGCTCGGTTCCGGGCACCGGTAACACCGGGGGATGTCATGCATATTAAGGTCTCCAAAAAACAGCAGCGCGGGCCAGTCTGGAAATTCACCGGTATTGTTGAGGTAGAAGGCAAGAAAGTTGCGGAAGCCGATTTTGCAGCGATGATTACAGATTAAGCTGTTTCTAGGCTGCCAAGAAACGCGTTGAAACAAAGCTTGATTTGTGACTTTGTCTACAACTTGATAGCAAAGAGTGTATTTTAATAGAAGTGTTGGGTCCTGATGGGTAACATTCATAAGACGGCAGTTATCGAAGACGGTGCACGTGTTCACGAAACTGCCGAAGTCGGTCCTTTTTGCGTGATCGAAAATGGTGTCTCCATTGGGGAAGGAACCGTTCTTAAATCCCATGTGGCAGTGGCCGGAAAAACGACCATTGGAAAGGGCTGTACGGTCTTTCCTTTTGCCTCCATCGGTCATGTTCCGCAAGACCTGAAGTTCCATGGTGAACAAAGTGAGGTTATTATCGGGAATAACACGGTTATTCGCGAACATGTGACCATTAACCCGGGAACAGAAGGGGGCGGATCGCTCACCAAAGTAGGCGATAACGGTCTGATTATGATCGGTGCCCATATTGCGCATGATTGTCTTGTAGGGGACAATGTTATTCTGGTGAATAATGCGACCCTTGGCGGCCATGTTGTTGTTGAGGATTTCGCAATCATCGGCGGTTTGTCGGCGGTTCACCAGTTTGTTCGAATTGGTGCTCATGCCATGATTGGTGGCGCTTCCGGCGTTGAAACCGATATTATTCCTTTCGGATCTGCAACAGGAAACAGAGCGGTTTTATCTGGTCTTAATCTCACCGGTATGAAACGCCGTAATTTTTCCCGTGAAGAAATTCATGCCTTGAGAAATGCCTATAAGAAATTGTTTGCAGAAGAAGAGGGCACGTTTAAAGACCGCACCGCTCTTATTGCATCAGAATATCCAGAGTCAGTCGTTGTAAAAACTGTTTTGGACTTCATTAATGGAGACTCCAAACGTGGCTTCTGCCAACCATAATTCAGCGATAGATGAAGGTCGTGTCGGCATTATTGCCGGTCAGGGCGACCTTCCTCTGACGCTGGCAGAAACGTTGAAAAATAGGGGTGAAATGCCGTTCCTTCTGTTGGTGAAGGGCGAAGCCGACCCTGAAAAATATAAAGACTATCCCCACGAAATCATTCCTATCACAAAAATTGGCAAATTTCTGAAAGCCCTTAAACGGGAAGAATGCCGCCGTGTTACAATGGTCGGACCCGTGGCACGCCCTGATTTCAAGAACCTTTTTCCTGATTTTGAAGGTTTAAAGCTGCTGGGACGGATTACGTCTGCGGTGAGTAAAGGGGATGACGGTTTGATGAGGGCTATTACATCCTTTGTTGAAGAAAAAGGGTTTAAAATCGTTGGGGCGCATGAAATAGCGCAAGATCTCTTATCAACCCAGGGAACCCTTGGCGCAAATCACCCCAATGAAGGGGACCTTAAGGATATCAACAAAGGAATAGCCGTGATACAGGCTCTGGGCGAGTTTGATATCGGTCAGGCGGTTATTGTCCGGGACGAGTATGTGTTGGGGATCGAAGCAGCTGAAGGCACTGAAAACCTGATTAAACGCTGTGCAACCCATAAATTTGAATATCCCGCGGGCGTTCTGGTCAAGTTATCCAAACCTGGACAGGATCTACGGGCGGATATGCCGACCGTCGGACCGGACACGGTGCGTCAGGCAATCAATGCGAACTTGCGGGGGATTGCGATTGAAGCAGAAGCCAGCCAGATTGTCGATCGCGATGAAACGATCCGCCTTGCTGATGAGGCGGGCCTATTCCTTTTGGGTACCGTCGTCCCGCGCTAGGGGCCGGGACATAGATGCATATGATGAAACCTAGTCCTACTGACCCCCTTAAGATCTTTTTAGTGGCTGGCGAGCCTTCTGGTGACGTCTTGGCCAGTAAGTTGATGGCTGGTTTGAAACAGATCAGCGATCGGCCAATTTCTTTTGTTGGTGTTGGCGGTCCATTGATGAAAGAAGAGGGCCTGGATAGCCTGTTTCCGATGGAAGAATTGACGGTGATGGGCGTTGCAGAGGTTTTGCCCAAAATCCCGGCGCTTCTGAAGCGGATAAAGCAAACGGCCGATGCCGCCATTAATTGCAAGCCGGATATGTTTGTGACGATTGACGCACCTGATTTCAGTTTTAGGGTTGCCCGAAAAGTCCGTCACGCACAATTTCCAAAGATCCATTATGTTGCGCCATCCGTTTGGGCATGGCGTTCTGGTCGGGCCAAAAAAATTGCCCCGCTATATGATCACCTTTTAACAATCCTACCGTTTGAACCAGCCTATTTTGAAAAAGTTGGATTGCCGGCAACGTTTATTGGTCATTCGGTTATTGAAACGGGGGCCGCAAGTGGAAATGCTGAAGCCTTTCGAACAAAACACGGATTTAAAGCAGATCAGCCTTTGCTGATGCTTTTACCGGGGAGTCGTCGGACCGAAGTCGTAAAACATTTGCCAATCTTTAAAGAAACGCTGGATCTTGTGAAGTCAGAGGTTCCCGAATTTACGTTGGTTGTTCCGGTTATCGGAAAAACCACAGAAATAGTAGAGAATGCTTTGAATGAATGGCCCTTTTCAAGTGTGGTCATTGACAGCAGCGAGAAATATGATGCTATGGCGGCGAGTGATGTTGCGTTGGCGGCATCCGGAACGGTTGGTCTGGAGTTGGCGTTAGCATCCTTGCCGTGCGTTATTGCCTATAAGATGCATCCCGTGACTGCGTGGATTGCCAGACGTCTGATTAAGCTGCCATATGTAAATCTTGTGAATATTCTGGAAGATAAGGAAGTTGTGCCGGAACATATTCTGGAAAATTGCTTGCCAGAAATTTTAGCGCCATCGCTTACTCGGCTCTTTTTGGACAAAGAGGCACGTCAGAAACAGGTTGATGGTTACGCATCTGCTGTTAAGGCACTGGGGGTTGGGGAAAAAGCCCCGGGCGTGAGGGCGGCCGAGGTTGTTCTGGCGACAATCGCATCAGGACATAAACCAGATGAGACCAAAGAATAGAACGGCCACAACAGGACCCGCAAAAAACAGTCCTTTTTTAAGCCGATATCCCCACGAAGGTCTGTTATCATTTGCTGCTTTTAGGATAAGCTTCCGCCCACGGGAGGAACTGCCTTCGGCCAAAGCCGAAGGCATATTTTTTCTCACATTGGGTTGAGAAGCCCGCATGGTTCAGCGTTTCTCAACAGGAACGAATGGACGTTCTCCTGGACCAGTATACAACTGGCGAGGACGACCGATTTTCTGTCCCGGATCTTCCATCATTTCGTTCCATTGTGCGACCCAGCCAACTGTCCGGGCCAGTGCAAACAGAACAGTAAACATGCTGGTTGGGAAACCCAGAGCTTTCAGAATGATGCCAGAGTAGAAATCCACATTCGGGAAGAGTTTCTTCTCGATGAAATATTCGTCCTCAAGCGCAATTCTTTCAAGTTCCATAGCCAGTTTAAGCATAGGCTCGTCCTTGATACCAAGTTCTTCAAGAACCTCGTAACAGGTTTCCTGCATGACTTTTGCGCGTGGATCGTAATTTTTATAAACCCGGTGACCAAAGCCCATCAGACGGAAAGGATCGTTTTTGTCTTTTGCTTTTGCAATGAACTCTTCAACACGATCAACGCTACCAATTTCTTCCAGCATTGTCAGAACGGCTTCGTTTGCGCCGCCATGGGCAGGACCCCAAAGGCAGGCAATACCAGCAGCAATACAGGCAAATGGGTTGGCGCCTGATGAACCCGCCAGACGCACTGTAGATGTAGATGCATTCTGTTCGTGATCCGCATGAAGGATGAAGATACGATCCATCGCCCGTGCCACTGTTGGAGACAGTTTATACTTCTCAGCAGGTACGCTGAAGGTCATATGCAGGAAGTTTTCTGCGTAAGACAATTCGTTGTCAGGATAGATAAAGGGTTGACCAACAGAATATTTGTAAGCCATGGCCGCAATGGTTGGCATTTTAGCAATCAACCGGTAGCTGGCAATCATACGCTGCTTCGGATCGTTAATATCGGTGCTATCATGATAAAAAGCAGAAAGGGCACCAACAACACCAACCATGATAGACATAGGGTGAGCATCGCGGCGGAAGCCTTTGAAGAACTGGGTCAGTTGTTCATGAAGCATCGTGTGATAAGTGATGTCATGCGTAAATTTGGCTTTTTCTTCGGCTGTTGGTAATTCACCTTTTAACAGAAGAAAGCAAACTTCCATAAAGTCACTTTTCGAAGCCAGTTCTTCAATTTTATATCCGCGGTGCATCAATACGCCTTGATCACCATCGATATAGGTGATGGCAGAATCGCAAGAGGCTGTAGATGTAAATCCTGGATCATATGTGAAATGACCTGTCGCACCATATAATTTGCGAACATCGATAACATCCGGGCCGACTGTGCCACTAATTAAAGGAAGGCTTAGTGGTTCACCGCTTTTGTCTTCAAGATTTACGGAGCCAGTAACTTCAGAGCCACTCATATAATTTTTCCTTTTTATTCAGCCAGCTTATTCTGGCGTCAGGTTTGTTCAGTTTCTTTCGAAACTGATTCCACATCTCAGCGTTTTTTTTGAAACGGCTGATATTCCGAATGGCGAAAATCAGATTTTCGCCGCGTCCCGAATTCGCCCGAGAGCTTCTTCTTTTCCGAGTATCTCCAGAACGTCAAAAATGCCTGGTGACACCGTTGTACCTGTAAGCGCAGCCCTTAGTGGTTGCGCGATTTTACCAAGTTTTAGGTCTTCAGCTTCTGCGCTTTCGCGGACAATTGCTTCGATTGCATCTTTATCCCAGTTGGATAGTGCTTCCAGCTTTTCAGCCAGACGATTTAAAACACCGCTACTATCTGCCGTTATTAGTTTCGACGCCTTATCATCCAGAGACAACGGGCGTTGGGATATTAAGAAATGCGAACTGTCTGCGAGGGATATTACTGATTTTGCCCGTTCTTTCAAGCCGTTCATGGCTTTTTCTATCATTGAGCGTTGATGATCGGTCACAGAAAGCCCGGTTTTCTCTTCCAACAGAGGTAAAATAAGGTCTGTCAGATACCCATCATCGGCCTGTCGAATATAGGTACCGTTCAGGTTTTCCAGCTTGTCAAAATCAAATCTAGACGCAGATTTTCCAATATTCTCCAGATTAAACCATTCAATAGCCTGTTCGGTTGAGATGATTTCGTCATCCCCATGTGACCAACCCAGACGAAGTAGATAATTCCGCATTGCCTCGGGAAGATACCCCATATCTCGATAGGCTTCCACGCCAAGAGCACCATGCCGTTTGGAGAGCTTTGCCCCATCCGGTCCATGAATAAGCGGAATATGAGCCATTCTGGGCGCGGCCCAATTCAAAGCGTCATATAATTGCAACTGGCGGGCAGCGTTGGTTAAGTGATCGTCGCCTCGAATGATATCCGTCACACCCATATCATGGTCATCCACGATAACAGAAAGCATGTAGGTCGGTGTTCCATCCGCCCGAAGCAGGATCAGGTCATCGAGTTGGGCATTGGCGATCGTAACCGTTCCCTGAACGGCGTCATCAATGACGGTGTTGCCTTCATTCGGGGATTTAAAGCGGACCACAGGATCAACGCCTGCAGGGGCTTCTGATGGATCGCGATCCCGCCAACGGCCATCATAGCCAGGTGCGCGGCCTTCAGCCCGGGCTGTTTCGCGCATTTCGGCCAGTTCTTCTTTTGACGCGTAGCAATAATAGGCATTGCCACTGTCCAGCAATTGTTTTGCAACTTCTGCATGACGTTCGCGGCGGGCAAACTGGTAATAAGGTTCACCATCCCAGTCCAGCCCCATCCATTTCATGCCTTTGAGAATTGCATCAATTGCTTCGTCCGTAGACCGCTCCCGATCCGTGTCTTCAATCCGCAAAACGAACTTACCGCCATGATGACGGGCATACAGCCAATTAAACAAGGCTGTACGGGCTCCTCCAATATGAAGAAAACCCGTAGGAGAGGGCGCAAATCTGGTAACAACGGTCATGGCAATTTACTTTGCATTAAATTCAATTATAGGTTTAGTATCTAAACTATCCCCATTTCTGGGGCATTTTTACTATTTGTACTCCAAATGAGCAAGCCCGTGTTGGATAAGAGCTGTGAATGGTGTGACGAGATTCCTTATTAATTGGCTGCTTGCCGGTTTCTTCTTGGACCGAAGTCGTTGGTTTCTTTGGGTTCCTGTGCTGTATGCGGTCGGAATAGGGGCTTATTATTCAGTTTTGTGGCATCCCTCTTTATATTGGTGCGGATTGCCCGTTTTCCTAATTTCTCTGTTGTTTTTTCGATTTGTCCGACAACGGGAAGGTCTTTTGATCCCTGTTTTATCCTTGGCAATTGTCACTGCGGGATTTTCTGGGGCAATTCTTCGTACTGAATGGGTTGCGGCACCGATCCTTCAAAAGAAGTCCATTAGTATGTTTACGGGGATCGTCGTTCAAAAATCAGCGGGTCAAAAGTCAGTTCGATTAACGCTCGCGCAACCTGAATTCGAGTTGGCTTCGATCCCTGATTTGAAAACAGTACGGGTTTCAACCCGTTCGGATGTTCAGTCCCTACATCCGGGAGACAAAATATCGGTTAAAGCCGTTTTGTTACCGCCCCCCCCACCAGCCTATCCCGGCGGCTATGATTTTCAGCGCGACAGTTATTACAAACAAATCGGTGCAGTCGGCTATACGATCAGTCGTCCGGAAATTCAAACCCGTGACGCTGTCTCTCTTCGGGCGCAGATTTCCTCTATGTCCGCATTGCTGCGCGATAAGATCAATCGCTATATATTGAAGAACAGTACGGAAACGTCAGCGGGCTTCACCATGGCGATCATGACGGGCGATCGAAGTCATATGCCTAAAAGCCAATTGGAAGAAATGCGAAATTCCGGGCTTGCCCATCTACTCGCCATATCAGGGCTGCATATGGGTATGATCGGCGGGATTATCTTCTTCGCCGTTCGATTGTTGCTCAGTGCCCTTCCAATCCTTGCCCTGAACCACCCGATCAAAAAATGGTCCGCTATCGTGGCGTTGATCGGAATTTGTTTCTATCTTGCGGTAAGTGGCATGAGTATTTCGGCCGTAAGGGCTTTTCTGATGATCTCAATGGTCTTTCTGGCCATCTGTTTTGACCGAACGGCTCTATCACTCAGGAACCTCGCACTTGCGGCCCTTTTGATTTTAGTTTTTCTGCCAGAAACCTTATTAAGTGCAAGCTTTCAAATGTCCTTTGCTGCCGTTTTCTGTCTTATTGCAGGATATGAACGATGGGGGCATCTGCTTATCTTGAAAAGCAATCAACGGGGTGTTTTGAGGCGCTTCACCTATTATTTTCTGGGTATTTTTCTCACATCCCTGATCGCGTCTTTTGCGACAGCCCCCTTTGCCATTTTTCATTTTGGGCAATTTTCTGTCATTGGTGTTGCGGCCAATCTGATTGCCGTTCCCATAATGGGCTTTTGGGTGATGCCAATGATCCTGATCGCTTTTTGCCTCATGCCCTTTGGTTTGGCGGCGGTACCCTTGGAACTTGCAGGGGACGGGATATCAATGATCCTTTTTATTGCGCATTACGCATCGGGATTTACAGCATCCGTCCTGAAGGTTGGTGTGCTTCCCATATCCGGTCTCGTTGTGCTGATCCTTGCGTTCTTCTGGTTTTTCATTTGGCGGCATTCGGTGCGATTTCTGGCATTAGGGGCAGCCCCTTTCATACTTGCGTTGGTCCTTATTGCCGAAAGGCCATCCATTCTCTTTTCGCAATCCGGCGCCCTGTTTGCCATCAATGACCAGAAGTACGGCACGGCAGCGTCAACCTTTCGTTCTGAACGGTTCGAGCGTGAAAGATGGACCCAACTTTTGGGTATTCAGGAATTTGAACGTTTGACAAATTGGAAAACGCCCATTTTTCGCTGTGACGGGACGGGGTGTGTTTATCTGAAAAATACAAAAGTAATCACGTTTTTGAACAACGCGCATACTATTAAAACAGATTGTGACAGGGCCGATATCTTAATCAGCCGGGTTCCCATACCAAAAGGCTGCCGGAACCCGTCTACAATTGTGGATAAATTTTCACTTTGGCGCGAAGGCGGTCATGCCCTCTATCTGGATGAAAAGGGGAATGCCCGCCTGGAAACGGTCAATTCCCTCCGTGGGGATCGTCCATGGGTGCCGTTGGTTTATCGGAAATGGCTTGAAGTAAACCGTTAGTATTTACGGAATAACCCGACCAACTGACCTTGAACCTTAACGCGATCCGGGCCAAAAATCCGAGTTTCATAATCAGGATTGGCGGCTTCCAGCGCAACGGTATTGCCTTTACGCCGCAGCCGTTTCAAGGTTGCTTCCTGATCGTCAATAAGCGCAACCACTATAGATCCGTTTTCAGCAATTTTACTTTCGCGAATGATAACGGTGTCCCCATCATGAATCCCGGCATCAATCATTGAATCGCCGGCAACCTCAAGACAGTAATGCACGCCGGACGCTAGCATCCCATTGGGCACGTCGACAAAACTGGTTGGATCGGCCAATGCTTCAATCGCCGTACCAGCAGCAATCCGACCATAAAGGGGGAGGGAGGCCATGCCATTGTCCGAAGACCCGGACGGCGGTGCAGAAGTGTTATCTGCTCCACTTCCGATTTGCGGTTTATGCCCGAAATTTGCCTGCACCACATTAAATTCAGAGGCAGGAGAGATTTTGGATGTTCGTTTGGAAATCCCGACGGGAAGAACCGCATCTGGAAGTTTTAATATTTCAAGAGCCCGGGCTCTATGCGGCAAACGCCGAATGAACCCTCTCTCCGTCAAGCCGGTAATCAAACGGTGGATGCCGGATTTCGACTTGAGGTCCAACGCTTCTTTCATTTCATCAAAAGACGGACAAACGCCTTTCTGTTCCAGATACGTGTGGATATACATCAAAAGTTCGTGCTGTTTCTTTGTTAACATGCCGCCCCATCAGAAAGAACAAAACAAAAACATTAACTTTGTTCTACAAAAGTTCTCATTGTTCGTCAAGGGGGCATTTCATCAACAGCGGGGATATCCCTCATCCAGTGGAATAATGCTGACCTGACTTCCTTTTTTCAACGCTGGCGCAAATGGCGCACGTTTTAGGAAGCAATTAGCGGCGGATAAAGCAGATAAAAGCGAGCTGTCCTGATTGCTGAAAAGTTCAACCAAAGGCAGGCCGTCTTTTTCGCCGATAATTTTGGCCCGCTGATAATCTTCCCGCTGATCATTTTCTTTAATGTCATGGGAAAGGATCGCGGGTGAGACAAGCGTTTTCCGGGGAGAACGTCCCGAAAGGGCATCGATCGCCGGATATAGAAAAATATAGCTGCATACGACACTGGAGACAGGATTTCCCGGCATCCCAAGCATTGGTGTGCCGTTCAGATCACCAAACATCAGAGGTTTTCCGGGGCGCATGGCAATTCGCCAGAAATCGATGTTCAGGCCTTCTTTTCCCAGAACTGTTTGCACCAGATCATGATCACCAACCGATGCGCCCCCCAAAGTCACCAGTAAGTCGGCGGATTTGGCACCTTCAGCCATATGCCTTAGGGATTGTTCGTTGTCTTGTGCGATGCCAAGGTCGATAGGAATACCACCCGCCATTTCGACCATTGCAGCAACCAGAAGTGCGTTTGATGAAATTATTTGGTTCGGGCCAACAGGTTCCCCTGGGCGAACAAGTTCATCACCAGTAGATAAAAGGGCGACGACGGGTTTCCGACGCACTGTTACCCAGGGAATATTCATGGCGGCCAACAAACCAATATCCCGAGGGGTTAAAGTTTTTCCAGAGAAAAGACCTGTTTCACCTTCTTTGAAATCGATACCGGCTTTTCGAATAAACCGGCCTTTTTCAGTGCCTTCTTCAATCGTGACCAAGTCACCATCGCGGCTTGTATTTTCCTGAATGACAATGGTATCCGCGCCTTTCGGCACAGGACCACCGGTGAAGATCCGGACGGCCTGGCCGGACTGCAAGGTCGCATCATAAGATCCCCCTGCAGGGGCTTCGCCGATAACGGTAAGCGTCACAGGGATCTTGCTTAAATCAGATATCTTGACCGCATAGCCGTCCATCGCGGACATATCACTTGGCGGTTGTGTTCTTCGTGCCTGAATGTCTTCCGCCAAAACCCTGCCCGATGCGTTATGCAGGCTTATGCTTTCAGTGGATACAGGGGTGAGGGCGGAAAGGATATTTTTGCGGGCTTCTTCTACTGAAATCATGATGCTGTATAGGTTCCTGATTTACCGCCGCTTTTGGAGAGGAGTTTGGCCCCTGTGATTTCCATGCCCCGGTCGACGGCTTTACACATGTCGTAAATTGTTAAGCCTGCAACCGTTGCGGCTGTCAGCGCTTCCATTTCCACACCAGTGCGGCCTTTGAGTTTACAAGTCGCCAGAATATCGATTGCCGATGCGGCCTCGTCCAATTCAAATTCGACAGAGACATTGGTAAGCGCCAGCGGATGGCAGAGCGGGATTAGATCCGGTGTTTTTTTTGCCGCCATGATACCGGCCAAACGCGCAACGGCCAAGACATCCCCTTTTTTTGCTTTGCCGTCTCGCACCAGAATAAATGTTTCTGGTAACATCAGGACCCGGGCGGTTGCAGTGGCACTGCGTTCGGTGATTTCTTTGTTGCCCACATCCACCATATGGGCGGATCCTTTGTCATCGAAATGCGTAAATCCGGCCATATGAATTATCCGTTTCCAAGTAGGGTTCGAACGGCGCCTGCCACATCATCCTGTCGCATCAGGCTTTCGCCCACCAGAAAACAGCCACATCCGGCTTTTTCCATCCGCTTTAGATCGTCCGTTGTATATAGTCCGCTTTCACTGACGGGAAGACAATCTTCAGGCAGTTTTTGAGACAACAATTCAGTGGTTGCGATGTCCACTTCCAACGTTTTCAGGTTTCGATTGTTGATGCCAATCAACGGACTTTTAAGAACCGAGGTTCGTTCGAGTTCTTCAGCGTCATGCACTTCAATCAAGACATCCATGCCATAATGAAACGCCGCGGCCTCAAGCTCCTGAGCCTGTCCGTCGTCCAGTGCTGCCATGATCAACAAAATGCAGTCTGCCCCCAACGCGCGGGCCTCAGTGACCTGATAGGGGTCAATCATGAAATCCTTGCGTAATGTCGGCAGGCTTACCGCGGATCGGGCGGCTACCAGATATTCATCCGCACCCTGAAAATATGGGATATCTGTTAAAACAGACATGCAGGTTGCCCCACCTTCCTCATACGCTTTGGCAAGAGCGGGAGGATTGAAATCAGCGCGAATGAGACCTTTGGACGGAGAGGCTTTTTTCACTTCCGCAATTAAACCATAGCGGTTTTCTGCTCGGGCGTTTCTTAACGCCTGGACAAATCCACGCGGACTGGATGCGTCTTTTGCAGCGATCTCCAAATCGCTTAAGGAAGTCACTTTCTTGCAGTTTTCAACATGCTCAGCTTTATCACTGCAAATTTTTGCGAGAATACTCATAAAATCAGTTACTCAGGTTTGTAATGCGTTTCATTTCTTCAAAGGCATGGCGGGCCGCGCCACTGTCAATCGATTGGGCGGCAAGCGCGATGCCCTCTGCAAGGGTCTCGCATTTATCACCGATCAGGATGGCGGCGCCAGCATTCAGCAGAGTAATATCACGGTAAGGCCCTTTGTCGCCGTTCAACAGGGCCAGCAACGCCTTGGCATTTTCTTGCGGTGTTCCGCCCTTTATATCCTTTAGGCCAACGCGCGGAAGCCCAACCTCTTCAGGAGTAATTTCGAATTCGGTGATCACACCGTCTTTAAGCTCAACCACCTGAGATGGGCCGGTTGTTGTCAGCTCATCCAGACCATCAGCGCCATGCATGATCCACACGCGCTCGGATCCCAGTTCTTTCAGGGTTTCTGCCATGGGACGCATCCAGCGCGGGTCGTAAACTCCGGTCAGTTGACGCTTAACCGCCGCCGGATTGGACATGACACCCAACAGATTAAAAATTGTCCGTAATCCAAGTTCCACACGGGTCGGACCAACATGCCGCATAGCACCATGATGGCGGTAAGCAACCATGAAACCGATACCGGCTTCATGGACGGCCTTTTCCGTGAGAGCAAGGTCGCATTCTGTATTGATACCCAATACAGCCTGAACATCGGCAGTTCCCGACCGTGAAGACGCGGCTTTATTGCCATGCTTGGCAACTGGAACACCTGCGCCTGCCGTCACAAAAGCCGCGGCTGTTGAAATATTCAGGGTTCCGTGGCCATCACCGCCGGTCCCAACAACATCAACAGCGCCCTCCGGGGCCGTGATATAGTTGGCCTTTTCACGCAAAACGGTCACGCCGCCAATCAGTTCATCCACTGTTTCGCCGCGTAAATGCAGGCCCATCAGGAACGCGCCCATCTGAGAAGGGGTCGCATCGCCCGACAGGATTGTATTAAAAGCCAGTTTCGCTTCATCAACGCTCAGAGATTGGCCCGCACCGATTTGCGACAATAATCCTTTGAAGTCTTTGCTCACGCTCATTACGCAACTGCCCTTAACGTCTCGTCCGTCAGTTCAAGGAAATTACGCAATAATTGATGACCATGTTCGGACGCTATGCTTTCAGGGTGAAACTGAACTCCGTGCAGTGGTTTTTCTTTGTGCTGCAATCCCATGATCACACCATCTTCTGTTCGTGCGGTTACGCTCAGGCAGTCAGGAACCGTATCCGGTGCCACTGTCAATGAATGATAACGTGTCGCCACAAAGTTATCGGGAAGTCCTTTGAAAACGCCAACATTTTCGTGTTGGATGGGGGATGTTTTTCCGTGCATCAGTTCATCGGCTCTAACAACCTTGCCGCCAAAGGCCTGACCAATTGACTGGTGGCCCAGGCAAACACCTAACAACGGCATGTTTGTTGCCGCTGCGGTTTTCACCATATCTAGGCAGATGCCAGCTTTATCCGGTGTACACGGCCCCGGTGACAGAACAATACCAGTTGGGTTTAACGCAAGAACGTCATCCACTGAAATGACATCATTTCGAAATACTTTTATGTCCGCCCCTAATTCGCCCATAAAATGAACGAGATTGTAGGTGAAGCTGTCATAGTTATCTATTAATACGATCATTTTTCTATCTTGCCGATGGTACGAGCAGAACAGTCTGAATTTAAAACAGAATGTATGAATTTGGGCTTCTAGTTTCCACTACTTTTGGCTCCCGTCAAGCACGCATTCGAGCAATTGGGGTTACATTTGATGAAAGACTGCGAAATAACCGAGAAAATTATGGTTTCCATTAACCATAGCGTCTAAAACCATGAGGGTAGACGAAAAGGAATTGCCGACACCTTATGAGCAAGAATAGTGATCCAAAAGAACCGATAGAAGAAAAGGGACCTATTGAGTCTCTGGTAGACTCTCCGCTGCGGTTACTCGTTTTCTGTGCCGCCTTGCTTATTTTCAGTCTGGCGGGCGGTATGCTTATTGGCAGTATTGTCAAAGAAAACCGGTCCTCGTCGGCGCGTAATTCCGTTCCTGTAATGTCGGTTGAAAAAGGAACGCCAGAAACGGTGGATGACGCCCCCCTTGAAAGTGAAGAAACAATTCGCCCTCTTTCAAAACCGGTGGATGCGTTATCCCATGATAACCCGTACACGGTTCCAAGGGATGAGTCTCTTCCGGGTGTAGCGGAAAACCTTGAAAAAGAGACGGTGATTGCGGCGTTGCCGCCAAGTGGGGCGCAACAGATTGAAGAAGGGCCCGCCTGGCAGCGATATGCCGCCAGATCTGGTGTCTCTGATCACACAAAACCAACCATTGCCATTGTGATTGATGACGTCGGGCTAAACCGGAAACGCATTAAAGAGCTGGTCGCATTGGATGAGGTGATCACTCTTTCATTTTTGCCATATGCGCCAAACCTGCAGGAAAGCGTTCAATTGACGCGATCCCAGGGGCATGAGGCAATGCTGCACTTACCCATGGAACCAACACGCGCGTCTGCCAATCCAGGCCCCAACGCATTGTTAAACAAGTTGTCCGCGCAGGAAATACGAGACCGGGTCATCCTCAACCTTGATAGTTTTGAGGGGTATGTCGGGGTGAACAATCACATGGGCAGCAAATTCACGGCCTATGAGCCCGGAATGCAAATTGTGATGGATGAACTTGCCAAGCGGGATCTACTTTTTCTGGATAGCAAAACCACGTCAGCGTCGACTGGATATCGTTTGGCCTTAGAAAAAAATGTGCCTGCCGCAATCCGGGACGTTTTCATCGATAATGTGATTAATGTTCCAGATATTTTAAAGCAGTTGAAGAAAGTGGAAAAACTGGCTGCAAAAAACGGTCATGCCATTGCAATCGGCCATCCCCATGCCGAAACGATTTCTGCTTTGAAAATCTGGATGCCGCAAGCAGTGAACGCTGGATACAATTTTTCGACTGTAAGTCATATCCTATCTTTCAAGAATAAGATCGCGACCAAAACCGAGTAACACGGCAAACTATTGTGCCTGCCAGCGGAACCGCTGGGTTTGAAGGTTTCTGGTATTAGAGACAGCTGCGAAAGAACAAAGGACAGCGTTTGTTCCGCTGCCCTTTGTTGTATACTGGTTGTTATCGGTTAGCGGTTTCCGCTGCCTTCGGAAGCAAAGCGGATGGCTTCCTGTGTGGCTCTTACAAGGGCCTTCGCTTTATTGACGGTTTCTTGATATTCGGCTTCCGGATCACTGTCTGCAACGACACCGCCGCCTGCCTGAATATAGATTTTTCCATCTTTAACAACGGCTGTTCGAAGGGCAATACAGGTATCCATGGACCCGTTGGCGGAGAAATACCCTACGGCACCCGCATATACACCCCGTTTGGATTTTTCCAGCTCGTCAATGATTTCCATTGCCCGGACTTTCGGGGCGCCGGACACTGTTCCAGCTGGAAAACCTGCCTTTAACGCATCAATTGCCGTCAGGCCGTCCTGAATGTCGCCTTCGACATTTGAGACAATATGCATGACATGCGAATAATTTTCGATCACCATTTTTTCAGTCACTGACACGCTGCCGATGCGGGCAACCCGTCCGACGTCATTCCGGCCCAGATCAAGTAGCATTAAATGCTCAGCCAGCTCTTTGGGATCACTTAGAAGATCTTCGGCAAGGGCTTTGTCTTCGGCAAAGGTTGCGCCTCTTGGGCGGGTTCCGGCGATGGGCCGAATAGTGACTTTTTCATCGCGAAGACGAACCAGAATCTCGGGGCTTGAACCAACGACCGAAAATTCGCCAAAGTTCAGGTAATACATAAACGGTGACGGATTTGTTCTGCGAAGTGCCCTGTAAAGCGATAGGGACGGCAAATCAAAAGGCATTTCAAAGCGTTGGCTTGGCACAACCTGAAAAATATCACCGGCCCGAATATATTCTTTGGCTTTCTCCACCATCTGAAAATATTCTTC
>NZ_JBLHZT010000050.1:0-25389 GCF_047631475.1 Sneathiella sp.
TGACCCACACCACCAGGCGATGATCACCATCCAGATACAGCTTTTTCCAACTCAGCAGTCCGATGAAACAGGATCCATCTTTGCGTTTAAACTCAACTTCTTGGTTGAGAACTTCACCCGTTTTTTGAAACTCCTTCAAAAGATCGACACGTTTGCTGGGTGTTTTCCAGAATTCTTCTGGGTGGGATTGAAGGATTTCTTCTGTTGTCAGGCGGAAAAGTTCCAATAACGCTTTGTTGGAAAAAATAAACTTGGTATCTGAAATATTATAGATACCAACGCCAACAGGACTGGAGGACAGTAAATTTCTGAGTTCAGCCTCCGTTTGTGTCAGCTCGGCTTCTGCAAGTTTCCGGACTTTAATCTCTTCTGATAATTCCCGGGTTCTTTCTTTTACCTGTTTTTCCAGTTCCAGAGACGCGTTTTTCAGTCTTTCTTCGGCTTTCAGTAGTGCACTGATATCAGTGGCAATTCCGGCTACGCCTTTAAGGGCGCCATTTGCATCAAAAAGAGGGAACTTGACCGCAAGATTGGTAATTTCAACATTGTCAAAATTGAAGCTTTCCTGCTCTGATATCGCTTTTTTCTGCACCAGAACTTTCTGATCATTTTCTCGAAGAACAGAGGCTATTTCATCCGGAAACAATTCGTAATCCGTTTTTCCCAGCAAGTAACCATTTGGCCAACCAATACGCTGAGTGAACTTGTTACCGGCAACAATATATTTTCCTTCCAGATCTTTGACGAAAATATACGATGGGCAATTGTCGATAATTGCTTGAAGGAGCTCTTGATTTTCTTTTAGTTCGTCCTCAGCTTTTTTGCGATCAGTGATATCGAGAATGATGCCGATTAGACCGGCAGGTTCGTTGTCGGGGCCATAAAAAATAGATTTATGAAAGACAACATCATGAGAGGACCCGTCGAAATATTTGATTGTTGTCTCATATATCTGCCTCCCACCATTTTTGAACAATTCCTCATCGGCTTGACGGTAAATGTCAGCATTTCGGCTAGGCGCAACATCATAAACGTTCCGTCCGATGACTTCTTCCCTGGTTAAGCCAAGGATTTTGGCGAAATCATCATTAACCGCTGTGTAAATATGGTCTTTGTTTTTACAAAATACGGGTGCCGGGATAACGTCGAGGAGGAGACTATTAAAAAGGTGTTCTGCCGTATTTACATCGGCGTGTGAAGAGGCCTCTGACGTTCGAATAGATAAAATGAAGGTGCCCTCTACACAGACACATTTGATTAACGCGGGAACATTTTGTTGACTGCCTGACTTAATACGGGCTTCAACTAGTTCAAGGGTTGTTTGCGCTGGTGCATGCAGAAAGCGTAATATTGACGCATGGGAGTGTGCGTCCAGTATATCTACTAAAGATGGTTTGACTTGGGCATTTGATGGAAAGTCAGCCATCCATCGTTCATTTTGAGAAAGAACAGTGCCGTCATTGTCCAGAATACAGGCTGGCTCACTTATAATTGCCAGTATCGCGTCTCTCGTGCGACTTCGTTGCTGAAGAGACATATTCTCTTTGTCGGAGGGAGTTGCCATGATTAGACTATCGTCATAAAAATAATCTTAAACTGTTTTGATTGGTAAAATTTATAAAACGGAAATGGTTTTAGAATGTTTAAGGCTTCCATCCATGCTTGATAATAGACGTAAAATTACACAATTTGTCCCATAAGTGAAAGAAGAATACGAGAAGACTTCTTTTTCGTGAAAAAAGCCGTTGCTTTGAATTATCTACTTGACGGCAGGCAAAGCTAATTTAGGGTTGTACCTTCGTGGAACCGCTCGTTTAAGAGTGGGAAAAGAAGTAAGTGGTCAATGTCCTAAGTACTGGCGGGCCGAAAATTACTCTCAAAAATTTACAATCCAGACTTGCAATTAAGGGAGGCAAGGAATGAGGAAGATTTTTACAGCTGTAGCCGCAGCTGCTATTTGCGTGGGCGCTGCTGCTGGTGTTCAGGCGAAAACATTGAAAATGGCCTATGATGCCGATCCGGTATCACTTGATCCACATGAACAATTGTCCGGTGGTACACTACAAATGTCCCACATGTTGTTTGATCCGTTGGTCCGCTGGACAAAGGATCTGGGCTTTGAAGGACGCCTGGCTGAAAGCTGGGAACGTGTTGACGAGAAAACAATGCGCTTCAAATTGCGGGAAGGTGTAAAGTTTCATTCTGGAAATGAAATGACATCATTGGACCTGGTTTGGACTTTTGATCGTTTGAAGAAAAGCCCTGATTTTAAAGGTCTTTTTGCACCGTTTGAGGCAATGAAAGTTGTCGATAAAAACACAATTGATCTGGTAACTGCAGAGCCATACCCACTTGTGCTTCATCAGGCGACCTATATTTTCGCCATGGACAGTAATTTCTACACCGGTTTTGATAGCAACGGAAAATCAAAAGCCGCGATCGTGAAGCATGGCGATGCGTTCGCATCGACAAATGTTTCCGGAACCGGGCCGTTTACAGTTGCGTCTCGTGAACAGGGTGTGAAAGTGGTTTTCAATCGTTTCGACGGATACTGGGATAAGAAATCCCCAGGGAACGTAACTGAAATCATCATGACACCAATTAAAGAAGGTCCAACGCGGGTTGCCGCTCTTCTTTCCGGTGATGTTGACTTCATTGCGCCTGTTCCACCAACCGATCTGGACCGGATCGAAAAAAATGCGGATACAAATCTAGTGACCATGGGTGGTACACGGATCATTACGTTCCAGCTCAATCAGGAACGTGTTGCGCATTTCAAAGACAAGCGGGTGCGTCAGGCCATCGTTCATGCAATTAACAATGACGGTATTGTTAAGAAGATCATGAAAGGGTTTGCCACCGTTGCCGGTCAGCAGGGACCAAGTGGTTATGCTGGATATTCTGCTGATCTTACCCCCCGGTACGATCTTGCGAAGGCAAAAGAGTTGATGAAGGAAGCCGGACTGGAAAAAGGTTTCTCAGTAACAATGATGGCACCAAATAACAGGTATGTTAATGATGCCAAAATTGCTGAAGCCGTCGCCAGCATGCTGTCTAAAATCAATATTAAAGTTGATTTGAAAACCATGCCAAAAGCACAATACTGGCCAGAATTTGATAAACGTTCCGCAGACATGATGATGATTGGTTGGCATTCAGATACAGAAGATTCAGCGAATTTTTCTGAATTCCTGACAATGACACCAAATGCAGAAACGGGTTATGGCCAATATAACAGTGGCAATTATTCCAATGCAAAAGTGGATGAACTGGTCTTGAAAAGCCAGAGCATGACGGACCCAGTTGAACGGTCCAAAGTTTTGCAGATGGTTGAAAAGATCCTGTATGATGACGCTGCATTCGTGCCGCTTCATTGGCAGAATCTGGCTTGGGCCGCCCGCAAGGGTGTGAATATCGAGCCAATCGTCAATGTAATGAACTTCCCATATCTGGGTGATTTAGTCGTCGATTAAGTTGATGTAAAAAAGCTGATGCCGGGTAACCGGCATCAGCTTTCTTTTTAAAGGTGATCGGTTTGGACTATCTTTATTTTGCCATTCGACGATTGTTGCAAGCCGTGCTTGTCATGTTTGTCATCAGTCTGATTGGCTTTTCAATTCAAGACAATCTTGGGGATCCATTACGCGAGCTGGTTGGGCAGTCTGTTTCTGAGGATGAACGGCAGGCCATGCGCGAAAGAATGGGTCTTAATGATCCTTTCCTTATTCAATATGGCCGGTTTCTGGGCAATGCGGTTCAAGGGGATTTAGGGAACTCCTATTTCTTTAAAAAACCAGCGTTGGAGGTTATCGCCGCCAAATTCCCAGCAACATTGGAGCTGGTTATAGGCGCGACCATTATTATTATAACTTTCGCGGTTCCATTAGGTATCTATTGCGCAATCCGACCGAAAAGTTGGCTTGCAAGATTTGTTATGGGTTTCAGTATCGTCGGAATTTCTGTTCCTGTCTTTCTGACCGCTATTTTTTCCATTTATATTTTTTCAGTCGAGCTGGGCTGGATGCCCTCTTTCGGGCGCGGCGAGACATCTGATTTGCTAGGATGGAACTCCGGTTTTCTAACCGTTGACGGACTGGTTCATCTGATCCTGCCCAGTTTGTCCCTGGCATCCATCATGATGCCACTCTTTATTCGATTAATTCGCTCTGAAATGATGGAAATTCTTCAGATGGAATATATTCGATTTGCATGGGCAAAGGGTTTGTTTCCGAAACGTATATGGTTTTTGCACGCCTTTAAAAATACGCTTCTTCCCGTTATTACCGTCGGCGGGGTACAGGTGGGAACAATGCTTGCCTATACGATTTTGACGGAGAGTGTTTTCCAGTGGCCCGGCATGGGGTTCCTGTTTCTGGAAGCTGTTAATCGGGTGGATACCCCCCTGATCATCGCCTATATCATCGTCGTTGGTCTAATTTTTGTCGTAACAAATACGTTCGTTGATCTGATCTATACCTGGGTTAATCCGACCGTCAAACTGGTGGGGCAGAAATCATGAGCGTTTTGTCAGGAATTCTGAATTCAGATCTGGTCTTTCGGTTTAAGCGGGACAAAGTTGCCGTTGTCAGTTTGACAATTGTTCTTTTTCTGGTTCTGGCGGCGGTTTTTGCGCCGCTTATCGCCCCATATGATCCTTATGATCTCACTACAATTGACATAATGGATAGTGAACTTCCTCCGGCCTGGAATGAAGGAGAAGGGGATCCGCGCTTTCTTTTGGGAACAGATCCCCAAGGCCGCGATATGTTGAGTACCATTCTTTACGGAATGCGTATTTCGCTGACGATTGGTTTTCTGGCCGTTTGCCTGCAAGCTGTCATCGGTGTCACCATCGGGTTGCTGTCTGGATATATTGGTGGCCGTGTTGACGCGTTCTTTATGCGGCTGGCTGATATCCAGCTGTCACTTTCCACTTTGATGGTCGCGATTATTACCTTGGCTGTCTTTCAGGCGGGCTTTGGTGCTGAATTATACAGTGAACTTGCCATTGTAATGTTGGTCCTGGTTATCGGCATTGCGGAATGGCCTCAATATGCACGGACCGTTCGCGCGTCCGTTCTTGCGGAAAAGCATAAGGAATATGTGGACGCCGCACGGGTCATGGGGATGAGTTCCCGGCGGATAATGGTGCGTCATATCCTGCCGAATACCATTTCTCCTATTTTGGTTATTTCAACCATTCAGGTGGCAAACGCCATTATTTCAGAAGCGGCCTTATCCTTCTTGGGGTTAGGAATGCCGGTTAATAAGCCCTCTCTTGGCTCTCTTATTTCGAGCGGCTTCGAGTTTATTTTTAGTGGTTCATGGTGGATTACTGTAATCCCCAGCATTGTGCTGATCGTATTGATCCTGAGCATTAATTTGCTCGGTGACTGGTTGCGCGATGTATTGAATCCAAAGTTATATAAGGATTGATAATGGCTTTATTGGAAGTAAAAGACCTTGAAGTCCAATTCCCACTCGGGCGAAAAACCCTTCAAGCCTTGTATGGTGTCAATTTTACCTTGGATAAAGGGGAAAGACTGGGGATCGTAGGGGAAAGTGGCGCAGGTAAATCGGTTGCCGCCTTTGCAATTCTGAACCTGCTGAGTAAGCCCGGCCGTATTTCAGCCGGCGAAATTCTGTTTGAAGGTCGGGATATAAGCAAGCTGAGTGATACAGAAATGCGCACTTTGCGCGGAAACCGTATCAGTATGATCTTTCAGGATCCGATGATGACCCTAAATCCGGTCCTGACAATCGGAACTCAGATGATCGAGTGTTTGAAAGCACATCGCGATATTTCAGATGAAGAGGCAACCCGGATTTCTGTGGCCAAGTTAAGAGAGGTTATGATCCCGTCGCCTGAAAATCGCATGGATAGCTATCCGCATGAATTGTCCGGTGGGATGCGCCAGCGAGTGGTTATAGCGATTGCGCTTCTGACCGATCCAGCCATTATTGTTGCGGATGAGCCAACCACGGCATTGGATGTTACCATTCAGGCCGAAATTATGGAGTTGATGTTGGAGCTCTGCAAAAACCACAATGTTGGATTGATCCTGATTACCCATGATCTGGCTGTTGTCAGTCAGGTAACCGAACGCATCATGGTGATGTATGCTGGTCGTGTGGTGGAGGAGGGGCCGACACAAGAGGTTATTCAACGGCCGCAGCATCCGTATACCCGCGGCTTGATCAAGGCATTGCCTCAGGAAAATGTCCCGGGTGCGCGGCTTAATCAAATTCGCGGGGCGATGCCGTCTCTGGATGCGATCCCCCAAGGATGTGCATTTAATCCGAGATGCGATTTTTGCAGTGAACACTGCTTGAAAAATATTCCTGACCTCATTGGAAAGGGCGACCACCATGCAGCCTGTTTCAAGGTTGATGAAATGGCTGCATTTCAGTCCAATCAAATCGGGGGGAACTCATGACGAACCCTCAAGGCCTTGTTGATATCCAGAATGTGGAAAAAAAGTTTGGCGGCGGCGGTGGCTTCCTGTCAACAAAACAGCCCGTTGTCAGTGCGCTGAACGGGGTCTCTTTGACGATCAACAAAGGGGACAAATTCTGCCTGGTCGGCGAAAGTGGTTGCGGAAAGTCAACCCTTGCGCGGACTGTCATTGGGCTTCATCCGCCAAGCGCAGGAGAGATCTATTATGCAGGACAGCGAATAGATGCGCTTTCGGCAAAGGAGAGACGTCCATACACTCTGAAGATGCAGATGATTTTTCAAAACCCTTATGCATCGCTTAATCCGCGCATGACTGTTTTACAGGCTTTGGAGGAGCCCTTGCAAATTCACTGTCCTGAATTATCGAAACAACAGGTTCGGGAAAAAGTTGAAGAGGTTATGTTATCTGTTGGGAACGACCCGGCGTGGGGGGATCGGTACCCGCATGAATTTTCAGGGGGACAACGGCAGCGTATCAGTATCGCTCGGGCGCTTATGCTGGACCCGGAATTTGTTGTTGCTGACGAACCTATTTCTGCGCTTGATGTTTCAATTCAGGCTCAAGTCCTGAACGTAATGATGGATGCGCAGGAACAACGGGACCTGACCTATCTTTTTATTACACACGACTTGTCTGTTGTTGAACATTTCGGGAGCCGCGTCGCCGTGATGTATCTTGGGACCGTCTGCGAGCTTGCAGATACCAAGTCGCTGTTCGCAACCCCGCGTCATCCCTATACACAGGCATTGCTCAGCGCAATTCCGAAAATGGGGGGCGGCGATGACGGAAAACATGTGAAAATGACTGGGGAAGTGCCGACAGCAATGGATCTGCCAGAAGGTTGTGTGTTCCATCCCCGGTGTCCGTTTGCCAATGACCGATGCCGAAAAGAAGTTCCGAAACTTCTGCATAACGGAGAGACTGAGACAGCGTGTTTCGCGGTTGAAGAGGGGCGTATCTGACAAGTCATGTGATGAAGTGAAAATCTGTCAAATCTATAAAAGCAAAAAAAGGAAACGACGATGAGCAGATGGAAAGTAAAACCTGAGGGATCAAACTGGGGTGATTTTGGTGAACAGGACCAAAATGGACGCCTTAATCTGATTACAGCAGAAACAATTCGGGAGGCGGCGAAAGAAATTCAAACTGGCGAGCGGTTTTGCCTAAGCTTACCGCTGGATCTTCCGGGTGGGAACCTGTTGAATGCAGGGCGGTTTCCCCCGGAAATCCGACCAACGCTTCGCAATGGAAAAGCAAATGCCAGCTATGCACTTTCCAATGATTTTCCCAATTTTACCGATGTGATCAGTGACGATGCTGTCCTGATCCATATGCAATATTCCTCTCAGTGGGATGGCCTGTCGCATGTAGGGCATGAATTCGATGTCATGGGAGCCGGGCAGACCGAGAAAGTTTATTATAACGGTTTCAAGGCTGGACAGGATATTCGGGGACCAGAAGATGAAGGGGGCATGTATGCGCATGCTTTGGGTATTGAGACAATGGCCGCGAAAGGTGTTCAGGGCCGAGGCGTGCTGATTGATCTGTATTCCCGGTATCGCAATGATCCAGTCTCTGTGGGATACGACGATCTCATGACCATTATGGAGGAAGACGACGTATTGGTAGAGCCAGGTGATATGGTTTGCCTTCATACAGGCTTCGCACAGCTTATTGTGGATATGAAAGGACAGCCGGATGCACATCGGCTACATCATTCCTGTGCTACGCTAAATGGGCGGGATGGGAAATTGTTGAACTGGATAACGGATAGCGGTCTTTCGACGCTGATTGCTGATAACTATGCGGTTGAGACTTATCCTTCGCATAAAGGGGATGGGTGCTGCGCGGCGCTGCCTTTGCATGAACATTGCCTGTTCAAACTGGGCATACATCTAGGGGAGTTGTGGCATTTAACACCCCTTGCACGATGGCTGAAAGAGAACGGGCGCAGCCGGTTCTTTCTGACGGCACCACCGCTTCGCCTGCCGGGGGCGGTCGGTTCTCCAGCAAATGCGATTGCAACGGTTTAATTCGATCCCTTGCAACTGCCCTACTTGTATATATGTTAATGATACCGCTTGCTCTTATGGCTGCAATTTGATAGCTCACTGTTTCAAGTAGGATTTTGTGATGTTTGGAGTCCCCTAATGTTTATTCAGACCCAGCCTTTGTCAGATGAAGACCGGATGCAATTTTTCCCGGGACGCCAAGTGCTGCCAAACGGCAGTGTTTTGTTTGATGATGCGGAAAAAGGGAAAGAAAAATCACCTTTGGCGGCGCGTCTTTTTGATATTCCAGGGGTTCAGGCAATTGAATTTGGCGAAGATGTCATCACAGTAACAAAGCTTTCTGCTGCGGAAAAAGGTCCGATGTGGATACAGCTAAAACCGATGGTCCTAGCGGCGATAATGGATCATTACATGACCGGAATGCCGGTTTTAAATGGTCCAATTTCAGAAGTGGGCGAGAATAGCTATTCCGATGAAGATCAGGTCATCGTTGATGCGGTTAGAGAGCTGGTCGAGGAGAGAGTACGCCCCCAATTGCTGGATGATGGTGGCGACCTGCAATTTAAAGCTTATGATCCGACAACGGGGCTTATTACCCTTGAAATGGATAGTTCCGGCCTCAGTACCCCTGCTTTTGGCACACAAATCAAAATCGAAAACACCATCAAGCATTTTGTGCCTGAAATCTCGCGGGTAAAATTTGATCGAATGGTTCAGGAAACAGAAGTTGAAGACGGCGACCGTCCGGGCTTACGGACCCCTGAGGCCGAAGCAATTCGCATTTTGCTGGAAACGCGAATTAATCCTGCAATTGCCGCGCATGGCGGATATATCGATTTGATCGATATTCAGGAAGATGTTGCCTATGTAGAGATGGCTGGCGGGTGTCAGGGGTGCGGAATGGCCGATGCAACTTTAAAGCAGGGTGTCGAAGTCGAGATTAAAAAGGCGGTCCCATCGATCGGTCAGGTTCTTGATGTAACCGATCATGCTGGCGGAACGAACCCGTATTATACGGGTTACTAAGCCTATTCCATCAATTCAACGGCTTTAATAACAAAGCCTCGGTCCGCCCGGTATTTGCGTTTGGCGATGGACCATGCTTCTTCGATAGTCTCGGCAACGATTTCGAAATAGTGTGTATCTGCCCACTCGTCATTTAGGTGTTTGTGATGCTCTCCGTCTTGTAGAGCCTGTAAAACCTCTTGATTGAAAACAGCTGCTTCAAAATTTTTCGGCATCATGTCGTGTCCGCTTCGATTAAATACTCTACACACTTTTGGCAGATAACGGTTAATAGAGTATTATTATTGTGGTGCAGATCGAAAAATCATTGGATATACCTCACGTTTTTGCGAGATAGTGTGGCGGCCCCTTACATGTTTTTTTATTTTGGATTAAGCACGTAGGTCAATATTACAGCTTTTTAGAGTTTGCTATGTTCGACGCAGCCCTTCGCCATCTTATCAATCCACCGTTAAACATGCTGGGTGCACGGCTTGCGGCTTTTGGCGTATCAGCCAACTCCGTCACTTTAACCGGTTTTGTCGTTGGCCTGCTTGCTGTCCCCTGCATTATCTACGAGTCTTACCTACTGGCACTTATCCTTATTTTGGTGAATCGGTTGTTGGATGGCCTCGATGGTGCCGTTGCGCGCCAATCATTGCTAACCGATTTTGGCGGTTATCTTGATATCGTATGCGATTTTATTTTTTATGGGGCCATCGTCTTTGCATTTTCCTTTGCAAGTCAGGGCAATGCCCAGGCTGCGACCTTCCTTATTTTCAGTTTTATCGGCACCACGTCGACATTTTTGACCTATGCGATTATGGCGGAAAAACACAAGATCACCACGGATATTCGCGGCATGAAGTCACTGTATTATCTTGGTGGCCTGACGGAAGGAGCAGAGACAATTGCAACCTTCGTCCTATTTTGCCTGTTTCCCCAGTTTTTTGTACAAATCGCCCTGATCTTTGGTGCGATGTGCTGGATAACAACAGGGACGCGCATTTATGCGGCCTGGGTTACTTTCAAAGGAAAAGGGTGACCAGAAGCCGGCGCCTATTTGGCGCGGCTTGTCCAGCTGATCAGGTCTTTTTCAAGTGCTTCGATCACGTCATCGCTCAGAGTTTCCAGCCAAAGCTGAAAACCGCGCTGCAGGTCTTTTGCAGTCAGATCCTCATCATAAGCTCCGAACAGAATTTCCTTGAATTCATCGAGTGTATCGCATTCAAATTCATTGTCATCCGGATCAAAAGCATCAATCTTTTCAAGCGCTTCTGGAGAGGATGTGGCAGCGAAATAAGGAATTTCTTCTTCCAGCGAATAACCGCCCCATTCGAGCCACCAAGCCTCACTCTTCGGGGTGCCTAGATCCCATGCATAGGTCACTTCGGCTTCGATTTCCTTTGCGGTTTCTTTCGCAGCGAGCTCAAGCTGTTTTGCATCTCCAGTGACTGAAAGTTTGATTGGAGCAACTTTGAAATATCCGGTTTGTCCATCATTCCAAGCGGTGAAAAATTTGTCGAGTTTTGTTACTGACATTGGTCTGTCTTCCTTGTTCAAACCTTAGGACGGTTTGGTTAGTCTTGTATGTCTGCGTCTTGCCGGAATTTGTCAAGTGCACGCCGATCTGCCTTTGTCGGGCGGCCAGCACCTTTCTCTCGTTTAGGTGTCGCGCTTGAACTTTCCGGTTTTTTAGGGGCATCTTCAGGGGGGGCAAGATCTTCGTAAAGCGCTTGCGCCTCTGGCGCAGGGCCCCTGCGCTCGCCGATAGACAGTATTTTTATAACCCTGATACTCTTCGCTTGCGGAAAAGTCAGGATATCACCTGCACGAACTGAGACGCTTGGCTTTGCAAGTATAACACTGTTGAGCCGGACTTTTTTCGACTGAACGAGTTTGGTTGCCAGATTTCTGCTTTTAAAAAATCTGGCAAACCAAAGCCATCTGTCAACGCGAATAGTGTCTTCGGTATTCGCAGATTGTGTTGTCATTCGTTACTTCGTGTTCAAGGTTTTCAGAATTGCAAAAGGTGAATCTGGATCGATCTGTTTTGCCTTTGGCGCCTGTTTTGGATGGTTTGGCTTGAACTTTTTGCCATCCGGTTTCTTTTTATGACCCTTGTTAGGTTTCTGACCAAGGGCAGGCCGTTTACGTTTTTTGAACGGAACCTTTTGATATGTCAGCTCGTCCCCTTCACCTTTGGCGCCATAACCAAGATTTTCAAGGATCAGCGTGAACTGCTCGCGGGTTGTCCCGACTAAAGACAACATCTCATGGGTTGGTTTGAAAGGCAGGTTGCGAGGTTTGTCCTTCTTGGACGTTTCGCTGCTTGTGTCCGGGCTGCTTGGCTGGGTTTCCTTGGCGTCCGCCTTTGCGACCGACTTATCCTCGGCTGTATCGTCCTGAGCAGGCGGTGAAGCTTCTTTATCCGCAGTGCCTTCGGTCTCTATCGGTTCGGTTGGGGCGTCAGCAATGCCAGTATTCGTGCCAGAGTCAGTGCTAGTATCAGTATCAGTGCTAGTACCAGCCGCTTCGCCTTGCACATCTTCTGATGCGGTAGGCGCAGTTTCAGTAAGGTCCGAAGCGGCATTATCAGATTTTGTTTCGGCCTCTGGCTTTTCGGTTTTGTCCGCCGTATTGCCATTGGAGGCAGTATCCGTTTCCAGAAGGCCCCGAGATGCCCTCCTTAAAAGGCCAGCAAGCCGATCCAGCATATCAAGACGGATCGCCAAGGTATCAAAAAGCGCATAACCTGCGGTCAGGTAGAAGTTCCTTGGCAGTTTTTCCGTTACTTCAAAAGAAACACGGCCCGCGGGCGGTGGTGCCGGGATAGTGGAGCGTTCCTCATGGATCGCCCATAACAGACACCGAAGGGCGGTCGGGTCCGGTTTTAGAAGAATGGGCATAAAAACATGTTCGTAACCAACACGCAGGCCCCCAAATTTTAACCGGCCAAAATCTTTTTTATCCAGATTGCGGATCTGGTCGTTCACCCGAAAGCGGGGAAGGGCGCCCAGATTTTCGCTGACCTGAAAAGCAATACCGCGTGCGGCCCCGACCAATGGAAGGTCCGCCAGTTTGACAAGTGGGCTTAATCGCTTTTCAATCTCAGCCGTAACCCAATCGTTTAACCGCTTGGTACTCTGTTCCAGAGAAACGCCGTTGAGTTGTTCACTTGCCAGAAGCGTCACTTTTGGCCGCAGCACGGATTCTCCTTTTGACAACCGTCCGACGGTCATTTCTTTCCAGATGATTTCGCCCTGATCACTCAGGGAGAATTCTTCATCTTCAGAAGAGGAAAGTGCTTGTGCTCTCGCGGTTATTTCGCGGGCGACGGCTTTATTGCCTGCGTTACGCAATGTGCGTCCATCGGAATTTCCCGATGACATATCTGCTATGAAACGCAAACCTGTTAAAGTACCGACAAAGTGTCCTTCAACGTGAACTTCGCCTGTGTCGTTTATTACTGCTTCCAATTGACCAGTGTCTCTCAGTTTACGCACCAAAACGGCGGTGCGACGATCTACAAATCTTTGCGTCAGGCGCTCATGCAGAGCATCTGACAGGTTATCTTCTATTCTACGGGCAACATTCTGCCAATGCTTATAATCATCTACCCAGTCAGAAACATGCGAAATATACGTCCAAGTTCGAGTATGAGCAATGCGTGTTGCAAGAGTATCAATGTCACCGTCACTTTTTTCAAGTTTTCGAAGGTGCCCAGCGATCCAATCTGTTGGCAGCGTACCACTTTTATCTTGCAGATTCATGAAAATCTGTTTCAAAAGTCGGACATGAACATCATGCATGGTTCTTCGAAAGTCAGGAACTTGACAAACTTGCCATAACTGACGGACTTTCGACGCGTTCTGTGAATACCGTTGAATGTCGGGATCCGCAGCCAGCGCCTTTAGGGTTCTATAGTCGTCTGGATCGCGAGGGGAGACAAGTCCTTTATATTTTGGCGGTTGTTCCAAAGCCCGGATCAGATCACGGGTTGTATTGAACGGCAAATCGCGGTTGCGCCAGCATAGATGGCGTAATTTTTCAAACCGATGATCTTCGATTTGTTCGACCAATTCATCGTCCAACGGTTCTACATTGGCGGTGACGCCGAAACTACCGTCGTTCATATGCCGTCCGGCACGGCCTGCTATCTGCGCAAATTCAGCCGCGTTCAGATGCCGCCCCATCAAGCCATCAAATTTATAAGTGCTGGCAAAAGCCACATGGTCGATATCCATGTTGAGGCCCATGCCGATCGCATCCGTCGCGACCAGATAATCCACGTCTCCAGACTGGTATAACTCTACCTGAGCGTTGCGTGTTCGGGGCGACAGGTTTCCCATGACAATGGCGGCGCCGCCGCGCTGACGGCGTACAAGCTCTGCGATGGCGTAAACATCCCCGGAAGAAAAAGTAACAATCGCGCTTCGTGAGGGAAGGCGCGACAGTTTTTTAGGTCCGCGATAGCTCAGTTTTGAAAGGCGTTCCCTGCTTGTAAAATTTGCATCAGGCACCAGCTTTTTTATCCAGTCCCGAATGATGTCCGAGCCCAGAAACATTGTTTCCTGACGGCCGCGCGCATATAGCAGGCGGTCAGTGAAGATATGGCCACGTTCCGGATCAGCTGCAAGTTGGATCTCGTCAATTGCAATAAATTGGAAAGGACGGTCTAGCGGCATCGCCTCAACGGTACAGATATAATAGGCGGCGTGAGGCGGGATAATTTTTTCTTCCCCGGTAACCAAGGCTACGTTAGCGGCGCCTTTCTGTTTGACAATCCGATCATAGACTTCGCGTGCTAGAAGCCGAAGGGGAAGCCCGATCATACCATCACTATGGCCCATCATTCGTTCGACGGCCAAATGGGTTTTACCCGTATTGGTCGGCCCAAGGACTGCAGTCACGCGGCCATGAAATCCAGTAGTGTTTTGGGAAGAGGAAGAGAACATAGAACCTTTTTCAGTAGCCTGTCGGCAGTCCTTAAAAAGCCTCCGAAAATACGGTTCAACTGAGACTGTCTTCATACAAATATAATGTGGCGCTATCGGTTTCCACTTTTTTTTATACTTTTTTGAACCGATCCGCGTTTGCCGGCGACCCACTGTGTATACCGACAAACTTAAAAGGGATCTGGCGTTATGAAAAAAATTATTATTATGACATTGCTGTGTACGATTGGTTTTTCATCAAATTTGTTAGCTCGTGGGGGCGATGGCGGGGATTGCCTGGAATGTGATGGCAGTGGGTATTTCCCCGACGCCGGTCCATCGGAAACCGCGGATCAGGCGGATGAGGGCGCAGAAGAAGCCGCCAAGCCAGCCTGTGAGATGGTCGCTGTTTCGGGGTCGGAAAAATTTTGTCTCGATCCAAGGCTATAGACCCGGTTTTTGCTTATTTCGAAGATCAAATTTCTATGCTGAGCCAAACGTTTGTTAGATTTAGTTGCTGAAATCGGCGTATGCTGATAAAAAATGAGGCAACAAAGCAATGATACGGGCGGCAAAACACATCCAAAATTGACATTCAGATGTGGTGCGGTGCACAATCTTGCAAAAAAATACCGCACGATAATAGAGGAAGTGACGAAATGAGCGAGTTTCCAAAACCGGACCGGACTGAATGGGACGCCTTGGCGGAGAAAGAACTTCGAGGCCGGAGCGTTGATGACCTGATTTGGGATACCCCGGAAGGAATTGATGTTAAGCCGCTTTATACGTCCGAAGATGTTTCTGGACTGGAGCTTGAACAGGAACTCCCGGGGTTTGCTCCCTTCAAGCGCGGTGTTCGGGCGACCATGTATGCCAACCGCCCGTGGACGATCCGTCAATATGCGGGTTTCTCTACGGCTGAAGAATCAAACGCGTTCTATCGCAGAAATCTAGCAGCTGGCCAAAAGGGTCTGTCCGTTGCTTTCGACCTTGCGACACATCGTGGATATGACAGCGACCATCCAAGGGTCGTGGGCGACGTTGGTAAAGCCGGGGTGGCGATTGATTCTGTTGAGGATATGAAAATCCTGTTTGACGGAATTCCGCTCGATAAAATGTCTGTCTCCATGACGATGAACGGAGCCGTTCTTCCCATTCTGGCAAGCTATATTGTCGCGGCTGAGGAGCAGGGTGTCTCACCGGACCAGCTTGCAGGAACGATCCAGAATGACATTCTGAAGGAATTCATGGTTCGGAATACCTACATCTATCCTCCGGCACCGAGCATGCGGATTATTGGAGATATTATTGGTTATACGTCTCGCAATATGCCGCGTTTCAATTCTATTTCGATCTCCGGCTATCACATGCAGGAGGCTGGTGCGACGCAGGTTCAGGAATTGGCATTTACAATCGCTGATGGCCTTGAATATGCCCGCGCAGCGATTGCTTCAGGTCTGAAGATTGATGATTTTGCCCCGCGGTTGAGCTTCTTCTTCGCCATTGGCATGAATTTCTTTATGGAAGTTTCCAAGCTGCGCGCCGCTCGTGTTCTTTGGGCTCGGGTAATGAAACAATTCGATCCGCAAAATCCGCAATCCCTGATGTTGAGAACCCATTGCCAAACCTCCGGGGTCAGTCTGACCGAGCAGGACCCTTATAACAATGTGATCCGGACAGCCTATGAAGCGATGGCTGCTGTTTTGGGTGGAACCCAAAGCCTGCATACCAATGCATTGGATGAAGCGATTGCGCTGCCGACAGATTTTTCTGCAAGAATTGCAAGAAACACCCAGCTTATCTTGGCTGAAGAAACAGGCGTGACCAATGTAATCGACCCATTAGGCGGTAGTTATTATGTAGAAAGCCTAACCAATTCGCTTGTTGAGGACGCCTGGAAAATCATCCAGGAAGTCGAAGCCTTGGGGGGGATGACGAAGGCGGTGGAAAGTGGCATGCCGAAGCTTCAGATTGAAGAATCTGCGGCGAAGCGCCAGGCGCGTATCGACTTGGGTGAAGAAACGATCGTCGGGGTGAACAAATATGGTCTCGAAAAAGACGATAGCAATATTGAAATTCTTGATGTGGACAACACCGAAGTTCTGCGTCAGCAGGTCGCCCGCCTTGAAAAAATTCGTTCCACACGGGATGAAGCTGCATGTCAGGCGGCGCTTGACGCATTGACGGAAGGCGCTAAAGGCGATGCCAATCTGTTGGATCTGTGTGTAAACGCCGCCCGCGTACGGGCGACCGTAGGGGAGATTTCAGACGCTATGGAAAAAGTTTTCACCCGCCACCGTGCCGAAATTCGATCCATTTCAGGTGTTTATGGCGCCGCCTATGAGGGGGATGAAGGGTTTCAGAAAATCCAAAAAGATATTGAGAACTTCGCACAGGAACAAGGGCGCCGCCCTCGTATGCTGGTTGTAAAACTGGGACAAGATGGGCATGACCGAGGGGCAAAAGTTATTGCCACGGCCTTTGCTGATATCGGATTTGACGTTGATGTTGGACCACTGTTTCAAACGCCAGCGGAGGCTGCAAAAGACGCGATCGAAAGTGATGTGCATGTTATCGGTATTTCTTCTCAGGCAGCAGGGCACAAAACACTGGTCCCGCAAATTATTGCGGAACTGAGGGCGGAAGGCGCTGACGATATCCTTGTTGTTTGTGGCGGGGTTATTCCCGCGCAGGATTATGATGCCTTGTATGATGCTGGTGTTGCCGCCATTTATGGACCGGGCACCAATATTCCCGCCGCGGCGGCGGAAGTACTGGAATTGATCCGCAAGCAAAATAGCTGATTTTCAGGATATACGGGGGACCGGGGCAGGCGCGCATTTGGTCTCCCATATTCTTCAGCGGCCATACCATGCACGGCCATACCGCCGTTTTAGGTCACGGTATGGCCCTCTAAGCTGTGTTTTTGATTATGTGTCTATGCTGCAGGCCTTACGGTTTTTCTATCCGGTTTCAGGCCATCTTTCTTTAATGGAAACACGTTGGGACCGGCGTTCATGCTATCGGCTAAAAACGAAAACTGTCCGGCAGCAGTTGTTCCATAGAAACCCGTATGTCAGTTTGTTTCCCGCGATACTGAATTGCGGTTTGAGGATGCGAAAATTCAGCAATTACCTGACGGCAGGCCCCGCACGGAGAGCAGGGGATTGATTTCCCATCCGCATTTTTGTTTGTGACGACAATTTCCTCCAATTTGATAGATGGGCCTTCAGCGGCAACCGCCTGCGCAATGGCATTTCTTTCGGCGCAGATGGTTAAGCCGAAAGAAACATTTTCAACATTGCAGCCAACATAGATATTACCCGAACTGGTTAGAACGGCGGCGCCAACAGAGAAGTTGGAATAAGGTGCGTAGGCCTGCGCCATAATGGATGTGGCCCTGGCAACGAGCTCGTTTGTCTTTGGTGTCATCTTTTTTCCTATCGCAATAAGAAGCCGCTGCCGAGCATATCATCATCCTCAGCAGTGAATTCTGCTATTCCAGAGTAGTGGGCTCTACCGCTGACTTCAACTGTTACGCCTTTGTATCGATCAATGGTCGCATGGCTTTTTACCGTCGCTTTGAAAACAGATCCTGTAATGCTTTCAAAATGATAATCTTGGTTTTCGTCAAGACCGCCTTTTGCGGCCAAAATTGCAAGTCTTGCAGCGTTTCCCGATCCGGTGGGGCTGCGATCCAGTTGGCCGTCGGCAAATACGCAGATATTTTTGGACGGTTTTGGTCCGGCTCCCGTCTGACCGTCCGTGAAAATAATGCCATACAGATAATCGATATCGGGCTCGACGGGGTGGGTGATTTCGACCTCTTTATTGATGGCTTGTTTTAAAATATTTGCTGCCAAGATAAAGTCCTGCGCCGGTGTGCTACTTAAATTCAGCCCAATAGAAGCTGCATCCAAAATGCCGTAAAAGGCGCCACCAAATCCGATATCCAACTCGACCGGTCCGTAGGGCGCGGTGTTTACGAACTGGTCAATTTTAAAGGCAAATGATGGCGCACTTTCGAAACGGACAGCCGTTGAGCGACCATCATGAATATCCACCGTTGCTTTGATCAGACCGCTAGGGCATTGAAGTGTTACATGGGCAACACCGTTAATTGGTTCAACAATTCCATGGTCAACCGCATAGCGTCCGAGGGCAATAATCGCGTGCCCGCACATGGTGCCATATCCTTCATTATGCATGAAAATAACGCCAAAATCGGCATCGTCGGTGTCTGCGGGGACAAGTAACGCGCCATACATATCCCGGTGACCTCTGGGTTCGAACATCAAAAAGCGGCGGTAATGATCGGCTTCGTCTCTCAGGTAACGTCTTTTTTCTGCCAAGGTTAAGCCATTCGGTAACGGAACCCCTTCGGTAATGATGCGAAGTGGTTCTCCTCCTGTATGCATTTCAACTGTTTTAATCGGGTTCATCAGATGTTCCTTGGATTTTGAGTGAAATAGCGTGGCAAAATTCTTGACGGATGCGTCGTATTTTCCGATACCTGATAGGATGACAATAAAGAAACAAAAAGTCGGTGCCAATACCGAAGAAATGGCCAGAAAAATCCGGGAGGGCAACCGTCGGTATCTGGCTCGGGCCATCACCCTTGCTGAATCAATCCGTACAGACCACCAGGAGCAGGCTCAGAGCTTGCTGACGTCTTTGCTGCCAGACACAGGGAACTCTATCCGCATCGGTATTTCGGGAACTCCTGGTGTTGGAAAGTCGACCTTCATTGAGGCTTTTGGAAAGTTTCTGACGGCGAAAGGTCACAAAGTTGCGGTCCTGACCATTGACCCGTCCTCCAAACGGACAGGGGGCTCCATCCTGGGCGATAAGACGCGTATGGAAGAGCTTTCCCGGGACCCTAATGCATTTATCCGCCCTTCCCCTTCAGGAGGCTCTTTAGGCGGTGTTGCGCGCCGTACAAGAGAGGTCATGTTGCTGTGTGAAGCTGCTGGCTTTGATGTGATCCTGATCGAGACGGTAGGGGTCGGGCAATCAGAAACGACGGTTGCTGATATGGTCGATATGTTCATGCTGTTACTCGCACCGGCGGGCGGGGACGAATTGCAGGGCATTAAACGTGGGGTGATGGAGCTTGCGGATATTATCGTCATCAATAAGGCGGATGGCGATCTGGTGCCTGTTGCGAAGCGCGCGGCGGCGGAGTACCGCGGAGCGGTTGGGCTGATGCGGCCAAAAAGTAAACATTGGATGCCCAAGGTGCTTATGACATCTGCGTTAAAGAAAACCGGGATAGAAGAATTATGGGAAACCATCGGGAAATATCGGGAAGCCCGTGAAGAGCATAATGAGCTTGATCAACAGCGGGAGGATCAGGCCTCAGCGTGGATGTGGGCGGAACTGGATGAGTCATTAATGAATCGGTTGAAATCCCATGAACAGGTCTCGGCGGATCTTGTCGGAATGGAGCGGGCAGTGAAGGCTGGTGAACTTAGTCCAACTGCTGCGGCGCAGCAACTTCTGGCTACTTTCCTAGGGAATTCGGGACGGGGTCAGTAAAAAAGTCTTAAAATGAGTCAATTAGGCTTGACGGAAGCGGCTCCATTCCGTAAAAGCCCTCAATCGCACCGGCTATAACGCCGGTATTTCTAATTCTTGTTCGAGTGAGGTGCACTATGGCCCGTCGTTGTGAATTGACAGGTAAAGGTGTTCAGGCTGGCAACAATGTCAGTCATGCCCATAACAAAACCCGTCGCCGTTTTCTGCCTAACGTGCAGGATGCTCGGCTGATGTCCGACGCTCTTGGCCGTTCTTTCAGTCTGAAAGTTTCTGCCGCTGCATTGCGCTCTGTAGAGCATAATGGCGGTTTGGATAACTTTCTTTTGAAAGCACGTGACGAAAAACTGTCACTTCAGGCACGTCGTGTTAAGCGGGATGTCAAAAAAGCAGTCGCAACAGCGTAACTGGTTTTTATTACAATATTCGAGAAAACGGACTGCCTTTGGCGGTCCGTTTTTTTATGTCTCATTTCAAGTAATTGGTGTTTACCAGTTGCCCCGTGCAAAACTACTCCTATTTGATTCCTAAGGCGCTTGATATAACTTGGGAAATACAGAATGTATGCACGACGGGAAATATTGAAATCATTGGGTGCGGTGCCACTTGCCACTATTCTTGCCAGCCCTGAGCTTGCAAAGGCAGCCGCGTCAACGCTCGAAAATCAAACATTAAAGCTGGACAACGGGAAGTCTGTTTCTGCCGCTCTTGCCCTGCCTGACGGGGGCCCTGCACCTGCCGTCATGCTTATCCATGAATGGTGGGGGCTGAATGATCAGATTAAGTCGGTGGCAGCCGAGTTTGCGAAATCCGGTTATGTAGCTCTCGCCGTTGATCTGTATAGCGGCAATGTTGCGACGGATCCGGAGGGGGCCCGCAAATATATGCAGGCAACAGATGCAAAAGAAGCGACCGAAACCTTGCAGAAATGGAATGGCTGGTTACGGGGGCATCAGGCAACAACAAACCACTTAGGCACAGTCGGGTGGTGTTTCGGGGGTGGTTGGTCCTTAAATGCGTCAATCGCGTCTCCTGTGGATGCTACGGTCGTTTATTATGGTAATGTGACGCGCAGCCCCGAAGAACTTGTAAAGTTACAGGGACCCGTTCAGGGGCACTTCGCGACCCAGGACAAATGGATCAATCAAGAAATGGTGGATGGGTTTGTCGCGAATATGAAAAAAGCAGGGCAAAAAGATCCAGAAGTTTATTGGTATGAGGCTGATCACGCTTTTGCGAACCCTTCTGGTGGGCGGTATGATCAGGAAGACGCGCAATTGTCCTGGCAGAGAACGCAGGCCTTCCTGAAAACGCATTTAGGATAGGGCTACCAGCCCATGGGGTTCTTCTTTTGAGAGCCTGTTTTGTTTTCGTCAAAGAGATCAGCGAGCTGTTCCATCATAACGCCGCCCAACTGTTCAGCGTCTATAATGGTGACAGCTTGCTGATAATATCGGGTTACGTCATGACCGATACCAATGGCGATCAACTCAACCGGTGATTTTTTCTCGATCCATGCAATCACATCGCGCAGATGACGATCAAGATAGTTGCCGGGATTGACCGACAGGGTACTGTCATCGACCGGAGCGCCATCGGAGATCACCATCAGGATGCGACGTTGTTCAGGACGGCCCAACAATCTGTTATGCGCCCACAACAGGCCCTCGCCGTCGATATTTTCTTTCAACAGACCTTCTTTCAGCATAAGGCCGAGTGATTGCCTCGCCCGCCGGTAGGGGTAGTCTGCTGGTTTGTAAATAATGTGACGCAGGTCGTTTAGACGTCCCGGATTGGCTTCTTTCCCCTGTTCAAGCCATTTTTCCCGAGATTGTCCGCCTTTCCAGGCAC
Source organism: Sneathiella sp. (assembly GCF_047631475.1). GTDB lineage: Bacteria > Pseudomonadota > Alphaproteobacteria > Sneathiellales > Sneathiellaceae > Sneathiella. Next base: position 21,799 of record NZ_JBLHZT010000050.1, read on the forward strand.
GAGTTGTAAAGCCAAGAATTTCTACCTTCACAGAACACCGTTCCAGTGTTCTGGCGAGAATATCTGCTGAAATTGCGGCAATAGAAATTGGCCGACCCCGCATGGACCCGGAATTGTCGATCAATAACGTCACGACAGTATCGCGGAAGTCCGTGTCCTGTTCCTGTTTAAACGAGAGGGGAAGGAGGGGATCAACAACAATACGGGATAACCGTGCGGCATCCAGAATGCCTTCTTCCAGATCAAAGTCCCAGGATCTGTTTTGCTGAGCCTGCAATTTCCGTTGAAGACGGTTGGCAAGTTTGCTGACCAACGCATGCATATTTGAGAGCTGCTGATCAAGTTGCTGTCGCAACCGGCTTAGTTCTTCATGCTCACACAGATCATGTGCCTGAACCACTTCATCAAACTCGGTAGTAAATGCTTTGTAGGGTGGGCCCTCCAGAAAGTTCCGGAAGTCATCTGGATAAGCAGGCTGCTTGTCTTTGCCGGCTTCTTCGCCATCACTGGCGCTTTCCTGTTCAGCGCTTTCACCAGCTTCCGTATCCGTGCTGTCTTCGCCAGCGCCTTCTTGTGCGGCCGCATCTTCTGCAGCGCTTGCTTCTTGGGCTTCATCATCCCCTTCAGCGCCACTGCTTTCGGCTTCGGGTTCCTGTTCGCCCTCATCGCCGTCGCCGGTTTCGTCGCTTTGCGAGTCTGCGCCTTCTGCATCGTCGTAAAGATCAAGGTCTTTCAAAAGCTGCTTGGCCGCCTTTGCAAAGTCTTCCTGGCTAGCGGCAGTTTCAATCAGGTCATTAAAGTCCTGTTCGCCTTTTTCTTCCAGTTCATCGCGCCAAAGATCAACCATATGGCTGGCGCTGGAAGGCACTGGCGTTCCAGTTAGTTTTTCGCGAACCAGCAATCCGAGGACTTCGGCTAGCGGAGCGTCTTCTTTACTGTAAATACGATCAAAACCGGATTCTTTGCAGCGGGTATCCAGCTGTCGATACAGGTTGTCTGCGACACCCTTCATCCGGTTGGCGCCTAAAGATTCTACCCGGGCCTGTTCAATTGTATCGAAAACGGTTTTCGCGTCCCCGCCGGCCGGCACCAATTTAGAATGCAGAGCATCATCATGATACCGCTGGCGAAGGGCAAGGCTATCCGATTTGCCTCGTACTTTGTGGATGTCTTCAACAGGAAGGTCCCGCGCAGGGTTCGGTAACCGGGCACGATGAGCCGCAAGTCCAGGCTGGTCATTGCCATAAATGACATCCAGTTCCTTGTCTTGTGACATGGCTCTCATGGTGGCGGTGACAGCGCGTTTGAACTTTTCCGCGGGAGCCTCTTTATCCTTTGATAGAGACACGGTTAGGACGTCACAATATTTGCCGCAGATTCAGGGAGCTCCTCACCGAAGCTTCGCTGATAGTATTCTGCAACAATCGGGCGTTCCATTTCATCGCATTTATTCAGGAACGTAACCCTGAATGCAAAACCAACATCCCCGAAAATTTCAGCATTTTCGGCCCAGGTAATCACTGACCGAGGACTCATGACAGTTGAAATGTCACCAGAGATAAAACCAGATCGGCTTAACTCGGCGCAGGCGATCATCGAGCGAATAGTCTTGCGTCCTTCTTCTGTGTCATATGAAGGCAACTTGGCGATAACAATTTCGGTTTCGTGGGCTTCTGGCAGATAGTTCAACGTCGTAACGATGTTCCACCGGTCCATCTGGCCTTGGTTTAGCTGTTGTGTGCCGTGGTAAAGCCCAGTGGTGTCGCCCAAACCGATTGTGTTTGTCGTTGCGAACATACGGAAAGCGGGATGCGGACGGATAACCCGGTTCTGATCGAGCAATGTCAGTTTGCCTTCAACCTCGAGGACCCGCTGAATAACGAACATTACATCAGGGCGACCAGCGTCATATTCATCAAAAACAATGGCTGTTGGTGATTGCAGCGCCCAAGGAAGAATACCCTCGCGAAATTCTGTGATCTGTTTGCCATCTCGCAACACGATGGCATCTTTACCAACCAGATCGATACGGGAAATATGACTATCAAGATTAACCCGGATGCACGGCCAGTTCAGTCGGGCGGCTACCTGTTCGATATGGGTTGACTTGCCTGTTCCGTGATAGCCCTGAACCATAACGCGGCGATTAAAAGCAAATCCCGCCAGAATGGCCATGGTTGTGTCATGGTCAAAAACATAAGTTGGATCCAGGTCGGGAACCAGATCTGAAGTTTGACTGAAAGCCGGGACTTCAAGGTCCGTATCAATCTTGAAGACTTCACGGGCTGAAACCGTGGTGTCGGGAAGATTTATTTCCGGTGCGCTTCCGGCAAGTTCTAAAGGCGTCATAACGTTTCCGTATCTTGAGTTTGGACTTTTTTCTTAACGGCTGATTTAGGAATTACCGCATGAAAGAAGGTGTGTATAGGCCTGATTGATTTTTTTTAATATTTCTTCTGCCTGTTTATCCCCGCCGTGAAGATCGGGATGGAATTTTTTGGCGAGCTCTTTATGCCGGCGTTTGATGTCTTTTATTTGGCAGCCCGGCTCAAGGTTGAGAACAGCAAAGGCTTCTCTATCTTTTGCATCAAAAGAAACCTCTTCTGTCGATCGACGCCGATTGGCATCGCGTTCATTGAACTGATCATGCCCTGTTTCGCGCCTGAAATCAAATGGATCATCATACTTGAACTCGGTCTTTGAATTGTTCGCGGGAGCGCCCATTTTCCAGGTCGGGCGATGTCCGGTGATATCCTCGTCTTTATATTTGAGAATTTCATTATCCGACATTCCTTCGAAGAAGTTCCAGGACTTGTTGAATTCTCGAATATGGGCCAAACAAAACCACCGATAATCGTTGGGTGTTCCCCTGTCCATTAAGCGCGACTTGGGTGCCCGAAATTCGCCGGGCTCCTGACATTGCTGATGATCGCAAATCCTTTGCTGGGAAATGTCGTCGGCCATGGAATGTTTAAAATCATACTTCTTCATAGCACTATTATGGGGCCGCTACCCAGTGGAGGCAAGGCTAAGAGCCATGAATCTACGAAAATATGTCAGCTTCATCACAAAAGATAAGCGCGCCATGATTTTTTAACGCAGCGCGCTTCGCTTTGAGGGCTGTTAAACCTTTTCCTTTGTGTCTTCTGTATGTTGAGAAAGGGCACGGGCCAGATGGCTGAGCGCATCCTGATATTTTTCATTTTTGATTTGCGCAAAATTGCGGGCCATCTCAAGGCACATTCGTTGCCGGGTGGAGGTTTCAGCTGTGTCCGTCGCCTGAAGATTATCAAAGAAATAGTTGATCGGAACATTTAGCGCGCTGGCGATACTGTATAATCGACCGGCAGAAATCCGGTTGATGCCGCGTTCATATTTGTGCGCCTGCTGGTAGGTGACGCCGATAAGATTGGCCATTTGTTGCTGGGTGTAACCCATTAGAATGCGTCTTTCGCGAATGCGGTTTCCGACGTGAACATCAATATGGCGGGTAAGAGGCTCTTCTTCAGACTTGCTGGAATTCGAGACGACTTTTACATGCTTTCTTACCTTGCCGTGGACAGTCATGTTTTTCTCCGGTCAATCTGGGTG
>NZ_JBLHZT010000051.1:0-23682 GCF_047631475.1 Sneathiella sp.
TAGGTATTGAAAGTGAACCATAATAAAATATTATATTGCACGAAGATGTTTGGACCTCCAGTTCACGACTCCTACCATATTCTTTTAATAAAAGATTCAGGCACACATAATCTCGAATTATTGATCTTTTTTTCCCTGCGTCATGCACCGCATTTCCGCGTTTAATTTCGTATGCAGATAGATGCTTTTTTTCACGATCATAAACAATAAGGTCTATTTGGAGAGTTCGCACGGCCTCTCCATATGGCACATCAGTACCAAGAAGTGAGAAAGGGTCTTTCGCCGCATTCACCATATTGTCGGCTACTGCAGAAACTCCAAACATAGGATCATCCCATACTAGAAAATCTAAAGTTTCATATTGTTTCAATGAAAACAGAATGGACTTCTCCAAAACCAGGCCATGACGTTTTTGAGTTGAACCCGCTATGCTGGCCGCATGCGATAATTGTTTTCCCAGTATTGGGTCTTCAACGAAGTCCTTTTTGAGCATTCTATCAATAGTGTCATCAATATACTGAATAATGTGTAACCTCTGAGCATTCGCGATTTCTTGATTATTCACGCCCATTTCCTTTTAAAATATTATTTATTCACGGCGAATAGATGTCAGAAAACTCTATATGCTTGACCGCCCCCAATTTAACTTTCATTAGAGCATTAATGTTTGTAAAATACAACCAATACGGAAAATTAGGTTTTATTTCGAAATGGAGGGTGAGCACTAAATGGAATATTCTGAAGCAGAATTAGTACTGCCAGCTCTTACTTTACTGTCAGAACATACAGAGTTATCAACGACCCAGATGCAGCCGCTTCTTAGAGCAATGCTCCAACCTTCCGGAACAGATCTTATGATACTTTCAGGAAGAACTGATGACCGCTTCAGTCAAAAAGTAAGAAATTTACTAGGCTCCCATCATACACTTGAAAATAAAGGGTTCGCAGTAAAAGAAGGTGATAAATATATCATCACCGAGCTTGGTAAGACCTATTTGCATGAAACTGCAGGTACCCAGGAAGCCCTATCCTCACAGGGATTTAGTGCAATGCAACGTTCAGAAATTGCGGAAAAAGATTTTGAGAATGTTGTTATTGAAGAAGGAGCTGTTCAAATTACCAGCATTAAAACACGCCAGAGATCACGTTTATTAATCGAGTATGCAAAAACTCACTTTTCAAAACAAGGTGTGATTCAGTGTGTTGGGTGCGGGTTTGAGGGACAATCAAAATATGGCGAAATTGGTGCAGGACTGATTGAATTTCATCATTTAGAACCTTTGTATCTAGCTGGAAATGATGGAACTGGAAATGAACTATCTGAGGCAATTACAAAAGTAGTACCTTTGTGCCCGAACTGTCACCGCGTAGTTCACAGGAATAAAGATACGATGTTGTCCATTGAGCAATTACAACAACTAACTCAACATGATCCTAGTAGTCACACATCAAACTGAAATTCAGGCTCAAACAGAGACAATGTTGAGCCATCATCTTTTTGTATTTTTTTAGGTGCTATTGGATATGCGTAGTCGGAGTTCAACTCCAGCTCTTTTCGACAGGGAGGAATCCAGACTGTTTCACATATATCTGCACTGTCTTTCTTCCAAACAATCCAAGCATATCCCGTTGCTGTTGAAGCTTTTTGATCCAGTCGACCTTTGACCATAGGAACTCGTTCAACAAATTGGGCGAATTTTGCAGGCTTATGGACATTAAAAAGTCGCTCGTATCTACCTACACTTTCCAAAAACACTGTTCTTGCAAGTATCGCTACTCCAATATTGCAAACTTCAAGAGCTCTATGAACAAACTCCTCTGCCAATCTAAATGGTGGATTAGTAATTACCCAGTCATAACTTGCCGGAGAATCTACATCTTTTTCTCTATTGCCGAGAAAATCTGCTGTCGAACCATAACCGTAGTTAATAATATCGCTAGCGACAACACTTTGAAAATACTCTTCCAGAGGCTTTGCCATATGCCCCTGTCCACATGCAGGCTCTAAACATGTTTGAGATGAGTGAACTTCATTTCGAATAACATATTTTATCAGCGCTCTGGTCGCCCATGGCGGGGTAGGGAAATTATCAGCGCTCTCTTTCCCTTCATAACGCTGCGACATAACAGCATGGCTAGTATTCTGCATGTTCATCGTTATGTTGTACCTCTATTAAAGCTTTGCATCAATATGTAGTTGTGTCTATTTTTTGTTCACATTATGTTCTTTAAAGCTAAAAGTAAATAGATATCTTGAAATTGAAGCGAAATTAAGTAAAGCCTTTACAGAACATCGGTTCTTTCATTTAAGATTAAAACACAAACTTCCTGCATCCTGACTAAAGAAAACACATAAGAATTAAAGTCATAAATCCGGTAAATCTATTTTGCAAATTCCTATGTCAATTTAAAAGGAGGTTGTAAAAAAGCCCGCAGTTGCCAGTTACGGCTTACTGAGAGCTTTTATTTTAGCTAGAGAGATCTGAGCCCCCAATATTCACTTCAATATAGGAGCATATCAACTCTTTCAAAACCCACCCCTAAACACCTCGTGCGGCAGGTTCCCCATCTCTTCAAAACTATCGAGATACGACGTGACCTGTTTTTGGCGGATAATTTCAAGGGGCGGATGGCCGCCCCTTTTTTGTACCTCTTCCTTTACATCCTGATCTGACAGAAGCCCGGGTATCTGGAGCTCCTTCTGATGATTGAGAATGAAGTCGTGGAGTTCATCTTTACGGAAATCTTCTGCTTCCGGATCATCCAGGGGATGGCCAAGAACAAGCCGGGATCGATTTTGGTCAAAGTAATAAACGGTAGTCATGTTTTCTGTGTAGGCCATGATATTACTCCTTGTCAGATGTTACGTTGTTTGGTGATGAGGCATGCTGGGCTTCAATGGTGTAGTTGTAAATGCTGGAGACTAGAATGGGCCCTTGCCCACCAAGCCCTTCCACCACTTCAATGATCTGATCATTGGAGACGTTTGATCGGACTTCCATCTTCTGACCATGTTTCATGGTAAAAGACATGGCCTCTTCATATTCTTGGCCAGTCAGTTCCTTATCCAGAACCGCAGCAGCCCGATGAACAATCTTAGGAGGCGGGCTAGTAAAATAGGTAATTTCGACGAGATGTTGCTCGTTGATAACAGAACGATTATGAGACATGACTTATCCTTTCTTAATTAACATCTGCTGGAAGGAGGAGAAGACTGTCAATCTTCCGTGTGATCATGACCGGCCCAAAGCCCTTGCGCTTCTGGACGGCTTTAATGATTTCGGCATCCGTGGCACAGCCGTCGCCCATAAAGCCTTCATTATATGTTTCAAAGAAAAGAAGAGCTGCCTTGCGTTCATCGTCAGATGCAGCACCGCCAGTCATGGCAGGGATGAAGAATTCGGGTGGTTTTTTGGTAAAGTAAATCGCCTGTGTAACAGCGGTTGAATCAATTTTCATAAGATATCCTCTTGATGATGTGAGTGTTAGAATGTTTGTCCGGACACCCGTCCCGCCGGACAAACATTCCAATGCGCACCATCCACCAAGGGTATCTAACGCTCAAAGTCAGTATCTCTTCTTTTAGATTGGATGTTCTTAGTCGATTTCGATCGCAACTGCTCTAGTTCTCGGGATTTCATCTTTTGAACGTACTGTTTAATAAGCCGATTAAATCCTTCAAGCCTGAGAGAAGTGACTCTTGCGGTTTGTACGCCTCTTCTAAGTCGCGCAGTAAATTCTCCTGCTCGTCGAACTGCATTGAGCATTCGCTCACCGAGTTTGTTCGCTCTTCGAGCAATCTTAGTGAAGAACTCAGCATAGTCATGCGTTCGTCGAACATACACTCTTGATTGCTCATCCAGTTCCTCAACCAGTCTTTCATGACTTCGACCTGCCGCTCGGACTCGAGCACAACAATCGTCAATCTCTTCACTGCACTCTCCAATTCGCGCAGCCGCTCGTCGATCTCGTTGTTGAAGTTTTCGTTCTGCTCGATCAGCAAACGTTGAATTGGAGTCGTCGTATCGATGATTTTGTTCATCCGCTACTGTCCTTTCAGTTGAATCCAGTGCCCGCTTCGCTCCTGGAGGATTTTGCCACGCTGATGTTCCTCCACTTGGATCCAGATCTTGTCCTCCACCGTTGTCATTTGTAGTTGGGAGAGGCTCGACAAAATTCCCGTCAATTCTTGGATTGTCGCAATTTCGGAAATCTGCTGAGACAGACGATTGTTGTTCTCTACTATCGCCGATGTCGTTCGATGGACTACCCAGAAACCACTCGACAGTACTCCAATCAAGATTAGGCAAAGCAGTATCGAAATCGGTTTGAACGGCGACGAAACCACGATTGGCGTTTGCTGGTCGTAGAACGGCGGTCTTTTCTGACTGGAAGCGGTTGATATTTTGCTCAGCTCTTCTATCAGTGTATCCATCAAGCGTCTCTCGAAGTTCTCGAAGTTTTCGTTCATATGCTTCAGGATCAGGGTCTGATCGTTCTGCTTCTGGCGAAATGTCTTCGATAGATCGGAACTGTTCTTCGAAAACAGCGCCGTCGAGTCTAAGGTTTTGTTTTCCTCCGGGTTGCCTGACGGAAATTGCTTTCTTTGTTTGTCTTGCGACGATGAATCCTGCATCAATTAGTCTTTCCTTAACATCGTGTATGTTTTCAATTTCACCTGCTAAGATCAACTCGTAGATTCCGGCATAGATTTCACTCCGAAGCTTTTCTCGTGGAGGAATTTGATCAGGTGAAAGATGGCGTAGGTAGCCGGGCTGTTTAAACAGCCGTCGGCGACCTGGTTCTGTGGGAGATGCCCATCCATATTTATGGTTAAAAAAATCCCTCAGAGCGTTTCAGGGGTCATGCGCCCCGGGTGGATACATATTGTACGACCGCTGCTTTGGGTCCATCAAACGACGCGGATAAACAAAGTGGTACTCTGCCCGTTCTCCACCTGTATGTCGGTGCTCGACCCAAACGCCAGGTGGACGCCAATCGAGAGGTATGCCTGCAAACGCAAGGGTTTCGACCTCTTCAATAAGTTCACCGAGATTGTCTCTCGTTACACTATCCTCAACAGCAAAACTCAACACCATTGAGGTGTATTTTAGCTGGTGCGGAGAAGCATCGATGAATGCTCCAACCAAGTTGGGGTTGCCATACACAAGAACCGGAGCCGGAACTCGCAGACGACCTTTCGCATCGAATTTAGATAAAAAATAGCCAAAGGCCTTAGATGCAGGTCCACGCCCATTTCGAAGATGCTTGATCAGCATTACTTCCTCCTTTTCACATGAGCTATTAACTGCTCCAACATTTCCTCACATTGGCAAATGCTGATGGTGATGGGTCGAGTAAAAGGATTGTGCGGATGCATGTTACAATGCTTGGAGATCTGGTTGAAGTTTCTGCCGATTGCATTTACTGCCGCTATCAACTCAGACAGATCTTGCCGTGGCTGAATAATTGAAATGACCGCTGTTTGACGTAGAAAATCAGACAAACTCACACCAGCCATCATGGCACGCGTTTTGATTTTCTGCTTCTCCGACGGGCGGACTTTGAGATGCAGGCGCTCTGTGTATTTTTCACTCATCGACAGCACCTCCGCATACATATGCGCAGAGGGGGATCCAAGGGGGAGCTTGCTCCCCTTTGGCCAGGTCCATTGAGAGTACTGATCCAATTTTTCTACGGCTGAACGCCGTAAAAAATTGATGAGCTGTACGCACAATGGGGTCCCTGGCGAACGAGCAAAAAGAGAAACAATTCAGCATTCCTCATCCTCCCGTTTTAGTTGGTAAAATGAAACATCTCCTTTAAGTGAAGGAAAGTTGTCATTGGCAATGACAGTTTTTAATTTTTGAATTTGCTTAACATTCAGTCCATATCGAACTACAATTAATCTAGTTACTATTTTCACAAAACATCCTTTCAATAACTGGTGGATATTTTTCAAATACGTAAATAGAAAATTTTCCCAACTGTTTTGAGCAAAATAAAAATAATAAAGTGCTTGGAAAAAAATAATTTTTTCTTATATCCCCGCGATTCTTTATTATGCACCAATCAATAGGTATATCTTTTCTAATTTTTTATTTTTAAAAAATATTTTTTTACTTACATACAAATGGATACCTGAAAACCTAAAACAGTATTTGTACCTGTATCTATTATGTCCTTTATCAAATTTGAAAATTGTGAGCTTGTCTCGCCCCAGTTAGACGAACCTGATAGAACCATTTTTCCAAATGGCGTTTATCGGTGCGACATCAGCCTCCCCTTGTCAGAAGCAGATCTCAAAATCAAAGAAATTGGAAAAGTAGCAAAAGCGCACCACAAGGACCTTAGTCCACACGCTATATCAAATCTCTGGTGGCGAAGAGAAAAATTTGCTCATGAAAAAGAGGACCAAGTGACGTTCAAACTTCGTGCGCTCAATTATACAAAGCTGGATGGATCGATAGTGGATTGCTGCCCCAAATTTATAAGTTCAGATTGTAAAAAGATTTTATCAGAAGCCCCTGGACATGAAAGTCTCTGCAATGTCGCCGCAGAATTGCTTTGCTACACGGCAAATGACTTTAAAGGGCTCGCCCTGATCCCAATTGGCATTCAAGTTCTGAAATTTGTTGGCCATACTCCAGCCAATGACTTTGCATCTGAAATGGGCTTTGAACCAGTGAATGAAATATCTGCAGCAAAAACCCTTGATGACCAAAATTAATCCCTTAGATGCTTACTCAAGTTTTAAAGCAGGTATTGGTTTAATGTTCTTTTTAGTAACAGGATCTCGATATCCGAGCCCAACTTGAATTAACTCAAGTGCTTGGCTCTTCTCTTCCACTAGTTGACGAGGAGATAAATTACCAATTTCCACCATGGGTTTATCCAACAACTCCGCGACGTAATTATCTCCGAAATGATATCTTAGAAAAGCCATCACTTCCTTGATCCGCATTTCCACAAAACTAGAACTCTCGCTTTGAATGGAAGAAGTAGAAGAATGATAAGCAGTAGATGAGAACGAATTGTTTGATAAATGGCCCTCATCAGGACGGATGGAAAACAAAGTATCATTGGAGAAATTAGCAGGGCCTTCTTGCATTTGCTCACGACCAAATTCATCCTCATAGGCATTTTTCGATTTCACCATATGTGTTTGATGAATATTCTCTCTCAATCGTTTAAAGCTATCTTTAAGTAAATTTGGGTGCCCATCCCACCATAAAGAGTATCCTTCTTTCAGGTTTCTACGAACAATATTGATTAACGTTTCTTGGGCCTTGGCAGTTTTCTCGCCTTGCTCAAAATTATTCGCGTCCACTTCTGTATTCGGAGAGATCACTTCAAAACGATCTCGTTCAAATTTAATTATGTGGGGCCTGTCTCTTCCTTCAGGAAATGTGGTTATTGACTCTGGAAACCCGTCCTTCATGTTAATCTGGTATTTAATTTTTTGTTCTTTTAGGGATTTCAAAAATTTTTTTGCTGTCTCAAATAGTTCCTCAATTTCCACTAGTATTCCAAGGCATTGAGAGGTGATAGCAGCTATCCCCTTATCATCACATGACGCATTGAATATACTAGAATGTGTCACACTAGGAAGACCGCCTTTACGACCTTTTTTAAAAAACCAATACAAAGCACTGACAGCTCCACCACACAAAATTTTCTCAGTTTTCTCAATCACCTCTTTACTTCGAGTACCTGTCTCGAATTCAAAACCAATCCGGAAGCCTGAAGCCTCTCTTTCACAGACGAGATCACAAATAATGTCTTCAAACTTAGCTTCCGGGGTGACTTTCCAACCAAGACCTGCCGCCATCTGAGCAACTGACGCCACAATCGCATCATGAGCCTCACCAGTCTTTTTCGCGTGACAATTTTGAAGAGTATATGGGGGATGCGAAAAATGTCGGATCATTGTTTCCGAGCTTTTGGGAAGTGCATTTACGCCACAACAAGGTAGTTTGAGTCTTTTTGCTTGTGCCGCTTCGATAGCTCCGTACCATTGCTTATCAGACAACTCATAAGCAAGTACATCTTGTGTACCATCTTTTTCTTTAATAACTGCTCTTTGAGGCATAGCTTCTCGATTTATTTATTGGGTTGTCAAATCGAACTCAAACCTAATGTTACTTAATTATTTTAGAGCCTAAAGCGACTAATAGAATCCTACTTATGATTAATGTTAAATAATTAAAGGTATGATCAACAAAAATCTCAACTAAGTAAGTCCCCCATGGGGACGAAGAACACAATAGAATATTTTTGAGGTCTCTACATACACTCGCCTTCACATATGAAATGAATATTCGTGCTCTAGATAAGATCCAATTAAAGACCATAGACATATGCAAAATGTCTCTGTACTGTAATTTGTACGGTTTTTTGTACGGTTTTGGGAAATTTTGAAAAATCGGCGTTTTGATTTTTATATATTTTTCAACGCCTTACAGATAACTGTAATTTATGGCGGTGAAGGTGGGATTCGAACCCACGATGGAGCTATCAACCCCATACTCCCTTAGCAGGGGAGCGCCTTCAGCCACTCGGCCACTTCACCGTTGCGCGCAATATGGCAGAATTTCTATAGGTTGCAACCCCTTTTTTAAAATTGGGATATTTTTTGTTTATGCGGAACGAAGCGCGCATAAAACAAAGTAATCGACCCAATCTCCATCCCCGACAGCCCCACATTTGTTCTATATATGTTCCGATCAGATCCCTCGCGCCACTGGTTTGTACACACCAATAGGTAATCATCAAGCCCCGTTTTGGCTCGATCCTAATGGACGATTATTCCGAAAAATGTTTTCAGCAGGGTACGGTGCCCCCTCACCCGCGAGTGAACAGCGATCCAACAGGTTTATAACGCGGGTGATAAGGTGGGAGGCGCGTAAATATTTCCTCCCCATACCGCCTGCCTGCAAAAGGTTAACGGATCAAGGAGACGGCAAAACCTTTAACGAGAACGAATGATGTTGCTCATCCACAAACCTTTGTTTTTACTTTGATTTTTACAACAAAACTCGTATAACGAATTTTATTAAAATTCTAATCACCTAATTCAATTAACGTTCTGTTAACATATTCAATTTACGATTTTTTTTTGAAAAATCGAACGTGGCGCCCATTCTACAGGGCAACCTGCAACAATGATTTGACCGGGACATAACGGTTAGGCGCACAATAACTAAAGGGGCTGGCAATTTGGAGACTGTCTTATTAGATGCTCTCGAAAGTATTTCGGATGCTTTTGTCATTTATGACGATGGCGGTCATCTTGTCACCTGCAATGCCAAATTTCGTGAACTTTACCAATATTCAGAAGAAGAAACCGCCCCCGGTGTCCATTACCAGGAATTAGGTAAAATTGATGTCTCCCGTGGTAATGTTGTGATTTCTGACACCTCTCAATCAAAAGAGGACTATCTGGATCAGAAGAAGGAATATCGCCAAAGACTGGAAGGTTCTTTTATTGTTCAACTTAAAGATAAAAGATGGATCAAAACGACAGACCGGCGCCTTAGCAGTGGCGGTTTTGTGTCTATCCAACGGGACATTACAGAAGAAAAAAGAAACGAAGAAGCGTTGCTGAACGCGAAGAAAACCGCTGAACTGGCCAATCGGGCAAAATCAGAATTTCTGGCGAATATGAGCCATGAGTTAAGAACACCCCTAAATGCGATCATCGGGTTCTCATCCCTGTTGTCCGAGGCCGTCTATGGACCGCATTCGGATCAACGATATCAGGAATATGCACGCGATATTGAAGAGGCAGGCTCACATCTTTTAACCCTTATCAATGAGGTGCTGGATCTTTCAAAAGTTGAGGTTGGTGATATCGTTCTAAATGAAAAAACAACAGATATCTGGCAGATCAGCCAATCCTGCAAGGCGCTGACCGGTCAAAAGGCCAAGGAGAACAAGGTTCGCCTCAACATTAAAATTGATCCCCCCACCCTTCGCATTCACGCTGACCCGATTAAACTGAAACAGATTTTGGTCAATCTGGCATCCAATGCCATAAAATTTTCAAAACCAGACGGCACTGTTGATATTTTTTGGTCCCTCGAAAAAAATAAAATCAAGCTTATGGTGACAGACCATGGCGTTGGTATTGAAAAAGAATTCCTGCCCCATATCTTTGAGCCTTTCAGGCGCAGTCAGATTGCATCGATGCTGAATTATGAGGGAACAGGGCTTGGCTTGACACTGGTCAAGAAATTCAGTGATGCCCATGGAGCCGATGTGACACTTTCCAGTATCGCTGACGAAGGAACAACCGTGACGGTAATCTTTCCAAAATCCCGTACATGCTTAGATGAAGAGTTGCTAGTAACCTAGCAGCCTGTTTGCGATTGGATACAGGATGGGGGTTTTGATAGTCGCCTCTAAAAAAGTGTGGTCCAAGGATTAAGTCTTTTCCTTATATGCCCCCACTGCGATAAGATATTCCCTCCAAAATGAGTGATGCTCTGGCATTATCTGAAACACGCCAAAATCAACATCAAAACTCTGCACTCTATATAGACAGGCCGGTATTCGGGACCATCACAGTATGGCCAGCAGATATCAGCGACCCGTTCAAAACCGACGAGACGCGCGCATCTGCCTGGGAGAGCAAAAGGTTCTTAGTGAGACAGATACCATTCGCGGGCTTGTTTCTGCGCAGCCGCAATTTCTTCAGGAGACATGTCTTGAGAGATTTCTGCACGGCATTCACGAGCTTCGACCACACCGTTCATTGCAGCAAGATTGAACCATTTGTGCGCGGTTACAAGATCAAGCGGCACTTCGTCACCTGTAGAGTAAAGCAGTCCGGCCCGAAATTGCTCTTCTGGTAGTCCCTCTTCTGCTCTGGAGAGTTGCATCGAAATTACGCCTGTATCCAACTGTGCCATTATCCTACTCCTCAATAATCAGACAATCGACGGTACGATTTCAAAAAATAATTTAATATGTCGTTTATTACGAAATCATAATGGAGGGTAAATTCTTAAAAATTTGTTTCCAAAAATCCATTTTCAAAATAATTTTAAGGAATTTTTATGGGGCTAAAATACAAAAAAGCCGGCCCTTCAAAAAAGAGCCGGCTTTGCTTATCCGCTAAGGGATTGCCTTATATTAGTTTTTCGGAAATTCCAGTCCCATTTCCTGATATCGTTCGGCATCGTCCATCCATTTTTCACGTACTTTTACAAACAGAAAAAGATGAACTCTTTGCCCAAGGCTTTCTTCAAGTTCTGCACGAGCCAGTTCGCCAATCTTTTTAATGGTCTGTCCGCCCTTACCAAGAATAATCGGTTTATGGTTCGCCCGGGACACATAAATCACCTGATCGATCTTAACCGACCCATCTTTGCGTTCTTCCCATTTTTCTGTTTCAACCGTCAACGAATAGGGTAATTCCTGATTCATTCTCAAAAACAGTTTTTCACGGGTGATTTCAGCCGCCAAACTCCGCATGGGAGCCAGTGCCAACTGGTCTTCTGGATAGAGCCAGGGACCATCAGGCAGCTCTTTAGCAAGCTCTGCGCGCAATTGAGGCACACCATCACCGGTCAAGGCCGAAATCATAAAGACCTTATCAAAAACCCCTTTATCGGTGAGTTCCTTTGCCAATCCAAGGAGGTTCTGTCGCTTGATTGCGTCAATCTTGTTAAGGATCAAATGAGCCGTTTTACCCGCCTGTTGCAGGCCATCGATAATGCGTTCAACATCTTTGGTAATCCCTCGAATGCTATCCACAAGCAAAGTCAGCTTATCGGCGTCCTGTGCCCCTTCCCATGCAGCATTCACCATGGCTTTTTCCAGACGCCGGTTTGGCGCAAAAATACCCGGGGTATCGACGAAAATCATCTGACAGTTATCTTCAATGGCAATTGCCGTTACGCGCGCGCGCGTCGTTTGCACCTTTGGCGACACAATCGCAATTTTCGCCCCCACCAACTGATTTAACAGAGTTGATTTACCGGCATTTGGCGCACCCAGAAGGGTTACATACCCACATTTGGTTCCTTCAGCAGGAATTTCAGTACTATCCATTTCTTTGTTCTTTCAAAAGCTTTTCAGCGGCAAGCTGCTCTGCCCCTCTTTTAGACATAGCGCTCGCACCATAGGTCGGATAGCCCTCGACAAATACTTCGATTGTAAATGTTCTGGCGTGATCCGGTCCGCATTCATTAATAACCGTATATACGGGAATGGGTTTACCCTGCTTGGCAGCCCATTCCTGAAGGGCCGATTTAGGATCTTTATTTTTTGCGCTTTTGTTATCAAGCCGGCACCACCAGTTGGCCTCGATAAACTGGCGGGCGACCTTCATGCCGCCATCCAGATACAGGGCCGCGATCAGGGCTTCAACACAATCTTCCAGGATAGACGGGTTTTCACACCCACCCGCAGCCTGCAAATCCTCTGACATCAGAATATAATCTTGCAGATCCAGTTGCTGTGCGATTTCAGCAAGCGTTTCTTTTCGAACCTGCGCATTATATCGGCGCGACAATTCGCCTGCCTCAGCCCCTTTAAAACGCTGAAAAAGCTCTTCACTTATTACAAGCCCGAGAACTCTGTCGCCCAGAAACTCCAGACGGTCATAGTCCCGTATCTGCCCTTTTCTGCGCTTCCCTCCCTTGGTCAGGGACGAGTGTGTCAGCGCTTCTTCAAGCAAGCTTTCGTCGTTAAAATTATGGCCAATCTTGACCATAAATTGATGCAGGGGTTTCTTATTACTAGGCATTAATTCAACATTGTCAGCACGCGTTCCCAACGGGTTGCAAACGGTACTTCCCAAATTTCAAGGAAGCTGGTGCCCCCTTCAAGGGAGTAAAAGATAACTTCGGCCCGACCAACAAGATTTTCAATAGGGATATAACCGACCTGAGACAAAAAGCGACTGTCTGTAGAATTATCGCGGTTATCCCCCATCCCGAAAACATGTCCCGCCGGGACCGTATAAACGCCTGTATTGTCGGCCGTGCTATTTTTGACAACATCGATTGTCATATAAGACACGCCGTTCGGCAGTGTTTCTTCATATTGCGTATAACGCCGGACATTACCATGAATGTCGCGATCAACATAATCGTCGACCTTTTTGCGGGTTACGGCTTTACCGTTCAAATATAAAACACCGTCGCGCATCTGAAGTTTGTCGCCGGGCAGACCAACAATCCGTTTGATGTAATCGATGGGCTCTCCAACTGGTTTTTTGAAAACCGCAACGTCCCCGCGCTTTGGTAGATCTTCCAGAATACGGCCTTCAAATGGACCCATGCTGAAAGGAAACGAATGCTTGCTAAACCCGTATGAATACTTAGACACAAAAAGGTAGTCGCCAATTTTCAAAGTAGGCAGCATGGATTCTGATGGAATTTTAAACGGCTCGAAAGCAAATGTTCTAATTACCATTGCTATCAAAACGGCATAAACGACCGTACGAACGGTTTCCCCAAACCAGCCTTCGTCTTTTTTTGCCACGTCTTCTTTCATCAAAATCGCCTAACTGTTTTTTGTATCAGGCTCCGCAATGGAAGCCTGAATTTCAAATTCAAATTATTTAAATTACTTACTATAGATTATTGGGCCAGTTTAACAGCTTCTATCATAACAAAAGACTCAGCTATCGGCGGTTCATCTGTAATGGTTAGATGAATGACCGCCTCCATACCCTCTGGTGTAATTTCCTGCAAACGTTTTAATGCACCGCCTGTCAGTTTCATGGTCGGCTTTCCAGACGGCAGATTGACCACCCCCATATCTTTCCAGAAAACCCCTTTGCGAAATCCCGTCCCCAATGCTTTTGAACAGGCCTCTTTTGCCGCATATCTTTTGGCATAAGATTCCACCCGGTTCATCCGTTTATCAGATTTTGTTTTTTCAACATCCGTATAAATTCGGTTCAAAAAACGCATTCCGAACCGATCAATGGTTTTTTCAATACGACGGATATCAATCAGGTCGCTTCCAATTCCGATAATCATAAATTCAGGTTTCCGGAATTTGCGCGCGGGCCTCATCCATAAGATGACGCATTTTCTGAATAGCTGGCACAAGACCCGAGAAAATCGCTTCTCCGATCAGGAAGTGCCCAATATTCAATTCAACCACGGTCGGGATCTGTGCAATCGGCGCAACCGTATCGTAGGTCAGACCGTGACCGCAATGGCATTCGATTCCAAGTTTCTCGGCAACCTCCGCACCCTGCTGTATACGCTTCAACTCTGCCGCCTGCTTATCGCCCGAGACAGCATCACAAAAGGGACCAACATGAAATTCGACAATATCAGCACCCAGATCCGCTGCGGCTTCCAACTGTTTGGCGTCGGGTTCGATAAATAACGAAACCCGGATATTTTTTGACTGCAGGCTTGAAACATAATAAGTCAGCGCATCCTTACTGCCGACAACATCCAGTCCGCCTTCAGTCGTGCGCTCTTCGCGCTTTTCAGGCACCAGACACGCCGCGTGCGGCGTATGCATCAACGCGATATCCAGCATTTCCTGGGTCGCTGCCATTTCAAAATTCAATGGAATGCTTAGATTGGCCGCGAGTTTAGTAATATCGCCATCGGCAATATGCCTGCGGTCTTCCCTAAGATGAGCAGTAATCCCGTCGGCGCCAGCCTTTTCCGCCATTTTCGCCGCTCGCAAAGGATCTGGATGAACGCCGCCCCTTGCATTACGGATTGTTGCGACATGATCAATATTTACGCCCAGTCTTAAATGTTTCATTTCATCCACGGTTATCCAGTGTTTCCTGACCAGCGGTTTTCTCTTTTGGTATTCGCTGGGAGCGCGCTGCAAATAATGCATCCGCTCGTCTCGCATGAAATTTACGAATAAGTGCGCGCAAGGGATAGAAAAAAATGATCCAGACGACAATAAAGACAGGAATAGACCCGATCAGCATGGGAAAAAGAACATCGCCGAAAATATTCGACACGCTTTGCCAGCCATTTTGAAACAGATTATTGACGAAATGCTCGACCGTATCGGCACCGAAAACGCTACTCTTTGTTCCAGAACGGCCCAGCAACCAAATGCCCAACTTATAAATAAGCGTCCAGATAAAAGGAAAGGTCCACGGATTTCCAACGGCCGTACCGATGGCTGACGCGATGATATTCGCCCGAAACACCCAGGCAAGTAAACCACCTAGAAGAAAATGAAACCCAACAAACGGAGTAAACGAAATTGCTGCTCCAAACGCAAATCCAGCCGCCAACGAATAAGGTGTACCCGGCAACCGCGCAAGGCGATAGCCCAGATACTGTGTCGATCGTTTAAAACCAATCGACGGCCAGAAAAAATTAGCCACCTTCATAATAGTGGTTGGTTTGGAGTTCCGTTTGAACATCTGCGGTCTCTTGTTTTACGTAAGATTGCGGCTACCCGGCTTTATGGCAGGTATTTTCGCAAGCTCTGGTGGCAATTTGTCAGCTTCGTATGTTTTGACATCCATTCCCATCAGAGAAAAGAGTGGTACGCCCACATCAGCAGATCCATTTGATCGGTCGATCAAGCAGGTTGCTCCAACCACGGTCGCGCCAGCAGCCTGAATAACTTCAATACATTCCCGGCTGGATTTTCCTGTCGTCACGATATCTTCAGACATAATCACTCGGGCGCCTTTTTTAAGTTCAAAACCGCGCCTAAATTCAAATTTACCGTCGACGCGTTCCGTAAACATACCCGGAACACCCAGTTGGCGGGCCATTTCATAGCCAACGATCACACCGCCCATGGCAGGCGCGACAACAACATCAACGGCCCCTTCCCCAAGGGACGCGATGACTTTATCCGCCAGCGCTCGGCATAGGATCGCGGCCCGTTCTGGATGCATCAGCACTTTTGCACATTGCAAATAACGATCGGAATGCAATCCAGAGCTCAGAAGGAAATGACCTTCCAGCAATGCTTCAGTTTCCCGAAAATGATCCAATACGTCGTCATGTGTCATTAAAGTGGTTCCTTAATTCGTGGCTCTCTCAACCGAACTGATCACGGGATCAGCCCGTAAGGCCGCCATTATGTTAGTAAGATGCTTGACATCGCGGACCTGCACATCGATCCGCATCTCAAAGAAATCCTCACTGCGATTTGATATCACCAGATTGTTAATATTTCCGTTATTCGCAGCAATTGTGGATGTGATACTGGACAACGCCCCCGGCTCATTTGCCATGACAACATTCATCCGGCCAATCAGCTGTTCACTTTCGTGACCTTCCGTCTGCCAGGAAACGTCCAGCCAACGTTCAGGAACCTCTGCGAACTGCTCCAATGTATCACAATGAATGGTATGAATTGTGACGCCTTTACCTGTTGTGACAATTCCAACGATCCTGTCCCCGGGAAGCGGATGACAACAGCCCGCAAGATGCATCGCCATGCCCGGGATAAGTCCCTTGATCGGCACAGCATGCCGGTCTTTGGACCGTTTTGCCGGTTTTGATTTTTTAAGCGCAAGAACGTCTTTGTCGTCCAGGTTTTTCTTCTCGCCCGGAAAGACGATTTCCAGCAGTTGCCGCCCTGTATGGGTGCCGTCCCCGAGCGAGTAATAGACGTCGTCAATACTGTCCAGGCCCCACACTTTTTGTACAGGTGCCAAAGCTTTTTCAGTAAACGGCTTCCCTTCGGTTCTGAACGCCTTTTCAGCAATAGACTGACCTAATTCTACATACTGATCGCGTTGTTGATGTCGGATGAACCGGCGAATTGCAGATCGGGCTTTCCCGCTAACAACAAAACTTTCCCACGTCGGCGATGGTGTCTGGTTTTTGGATCGTAAGATCTCGACCTGATCCCCATTATGCAAAACAGTCCTGAGAGGCGCCATCCGACCATTGACTTTGGACCCGACGCAGGTATCACCGACCTGTGTATGAACGGCATAGGCAAAATCAACGGGACTGCTGCCCGCAGGTAGGGAAATCAAGTCTCCTTTTGGAGAGAAACAGAAGACTTGATCCTGATACATATTAAGCTTGGTATGTTCCAGAAATTCATCTGGATCAGAGGCTTCTTCAAGAATTTCAAGAAGTTCCCTCAGCCAGCGATATTGCTGTCCTTCAATAACTGCGTCGCCAATTTCCTGCTTATACTGCCAATGAGCCGCAACACCGTATTCATTGGTTTCGTGCATTTCCCGGGTTCGGATCTGGACTTCAATACGTTGCCGTTCCGGGCCGATAATCGTGGTATGCAGGGAGCGGTAGTTATTGCGTTTGGGCGTCGAAATGTAATCCTTAAAACGTCCTGGCACCATCGCATATTTCGCATGCAGGTTCCCCAGCACATGGTAACATTGTTCCACGGTAGAGACGATAATCCGGAAGGCGATAATGTCGGATAACTGTTCAAACGCGACGTTGTTTTTCTCCATCTTTCGCCAAATGGAGTACGGGCGCTTTTCCCGACCGGAAACTTCTGCCTGAAATCCGGCTTCGCTCAGATCGTCTTTCAACGAGCTCACAATTTTCTCGACAAGGTCTTCGCCTTCTGTACGCAAATATTCAAGGCGGCGCAAAATCGAGCGGCGGGCTTCATTGTTCAATTCAACAAAGGCAAGGTCTTCCAGTTCATCCCTGAAATTCTGGATACCAATCCGCTCCGCTAACGGCGCGTAGATTTCCATCGTTTCTGTTGCTATTCGCAACCGTTTCTCTGGTTTCTTGATAAAATGCAGGGTCCGCATATTATGCAGTCGATCCGCAAGTTTTACCAGCAACACCCTGATATCATTGGACATTGCCACAAGCAATTTCGAAAAATTTTCCGCCTGCTTGGTACGATCCGATTGCAATTCCAACTGGGACAGCTTGGTAACGCCGTCTACCAGTGTGGCAATTTCAGATCCAAATATCTGTTGGATTTCATCATGAGTGGCGACTGTATCTTCAATCGTGTCATGCAATAAGGCGGTAATGATTGTCGCCGTATCAAGCTTCAATTCGGTGAGGATACCGGCAACTTCAATGGGATGTGAGAAATAAGGGTCGCCTGAGGCTCTAATCTGACTGCCGTGGGTTTTGACAGTAAATACATATGCACGGTTGAGGAGATCCTCATCCGCCTGTGGATCATAACTAAGAACGCGCTCTACAAGCTCAACCTGTCTTAACATTCACTTTATCCGCGCTCACTCTCCTGGACACACCGAACCTTCTCATTCTATAGAAATAGGGGCCGAGAATTGCCAAGACAACGCTCCGCCCCCATTAACTAGATATAACTTAAAATCTTATGAGAATGGATCTTCGGTCGTATCTGCTGCAGGCTTTTCTGCGCCTGTTTCAGTCGCACCGATTTCGTCTGCCGTAAAAGTTTCGGCTGGCTCGCCTTCCTGTACAACTCCAGCCCATTCAGAACTAGAGCTCATCAAAGCTGCCATATTGTCTTCTTCCGGCTCATCAACCTCAACACGCCGCTGAAGTGTATGGACCAGACTTGTTTTCAGATCATCAAGATCGATGGTTTCATCACCAATTTCGCGAAGTGCAACAACAGGGTTCTTATCGTTGTCACGATCGACAGTCAGCATGGAACCTGCCGCAATACCGCGCGCACGACGGGCAGCTAGTAGGACAAGTTCAAAACGATTAGGAACCTTCTGGACGCAATCTTCAACGGTCACGCGAGCCATAAACAATACTCCAAATGTATATGATTTAAACTTCTTCTTATTCCCTTAGCGAAAAATATGCAAGCCCAAGCGACCTATTTTCCATTAAAAAGGCATTTTTTTTCGGCCTCTAAGTGACGCTGTTAATCTGGCACAATTTCAAACGCCTGTACCGGGCTCAGCCGCGCCAGTAACTCTGCCGCGGATTGTTGCAGTGTTGGATGGACCCAATCGGGGGCTATTTCCGCCAGCGGGGCTAAAACAAAGGCCCTTTCCTGCATAAACGGATGCGGGACAACGCTGCCCTTGGTCTGATCCTGATTAAGCGTAATCTGGTTATCATAGGCCAACAGATCCAGATCCAGAACCCGGGCTTCCCATTTAACTTCTCTTACCCGGCCAAATTCTTTTTCAACTTCATGCAGGCGACTTAACAACCCCTCCATGGGTAGAGAAGTTTCAACTTCGATGACGTTATTCACGAACCACGGCTGATCTGAAACCGGAACCGGCGCTGTTTTGTACCAACTTGAACGTTTAATCACCATCAGATCGGGTTGCTCCAGTGTCCGAATAGCCGCTTTAAGGCTGTTGACAGGCTCACCGTAAACCGGATGCATCAAATTGGCACCCATCCCAATAAAAATCATTTAGTACCTCAAACCTTAAACGGACAAAACAGCCCTGCTTACCTGCCTATCGCCTTCGGAGGCATCTTAGACCCCGGAAATAGTCAGTGTAAAAATTATCGCTGGTGCAAAAAATGCGATTTTGCTATGCATATAAGTGCCGGTATCTCACAAGACCGATACGATGACCAACAAAAATAATAAAGAATTCTGGACAAATCCCATGACATTTTACGCTGAAGAAAGAACGGCCCTATTTATCGACGGGTCAAATCTATATGCATCAGCCCGCTCGTTGGGCTTTGATATTGACTACAAAAAGCTTCTAAGCGAATTCAAGAATAAAGGTCGCCTGGTGCGTGCCTTCTACTATACAGCCTTAATGGAAGAGCAGGAATATTCCCCCATTCGCCCACTCGTGGACTGGCTGGATTACAATGGTTTTACCATGGTCACAAAACCCACCAAAGAATTCACCGATGCAACAGGCCGCCGCAAGCTTAAAGGCAATATGGATATCGAACTTGCCATCGACATGATGGAGTTAAGCGAACGTATCGACCATGCGGTCCTGTTTTCTGGGGACGGTGATTTTCGTCGCCTGGTGGAAGCCATCCAGCGAAAAGGCGTCCGTGTTACTGTGGCAAGTACAGTAAAAACAAGCCCGCCAATGATTGCAGATGAACTGAGACGGCAGGCTGATTTCTTTATCGAGCTTAAAGATATCCAAAATAAAATTGGCCGCGCCGTATCCACCGAAGACCGTACTGACTATGATGAATATGACGATTACGACGACGGATTTGGTCCGTATGACGATATCGAAAAATCTGCCTGATCTCAGCGAAACATACGCTCCGGCCCTTATAAAACCCGCCTCGCCTGTGGCGGGTTTTATTTTTTTCTAATATGCGTTAAATTAGGGACATCATCGTTATTGATAAAATTTTAACTAATTGTTATCGATTTTGAGTGCATTCTTCGCTTAAGACATGGGGGTACGCGTGCCTATGGTGCTGGGTTATTCAAGAGCATCTAGACACTTCTTGGGGTAAGATTGATGACACGTAAACTGGTCGTTTTTAATGACCATAGCTGGATTAAACCCCAGCAACGAAGTGGAAAGCGGGCCGTCACAGGAAATGCGACGCTGGCCTTTCAATGCCTACTGCCTGAAACCACCTCACATGAAAAACAGATTAGCTTCCTGCAAAATGATCAGATTGAAAACCGGCGATTTACTGCGGCCTTTTCCCGCCTGACAGGTCTGGGTTTACGCCGCGAGATTTTCGCGGCCTATCAGTTTCTAATGCAAAACTATATGCACGGTGATGAAATCTATCTTTTCGGAGCGGGGCGCGGCGCCTTCACCATGCAATGTCTGGCTGAAATGATTAGTATTTCCGGCCTTCTCCATATTGACTCCAACAATGGTCTCATGGACGCCTATAATTACAGCCGATTATCTGAAAAAGCCCGCAACGGTGTTTCCGGCAAAGCCCTGCGATCAAAATTCGAGGCTCGCTCGGTTTCTATTACATTTCTGGGATGCTGGGACCCTGTCGGGCATATGGGGGCCCCTACCTTCCTGCTTCGATCTGCAACGCGCTTGTGGTCTGAATTCCATAGAGAACGGGTCTCCGCCAACACTAAATCCGTATATCAGGCACTCGCTCTTGATGAGGTGAATACAGACTTCAAACCAAATGTCCTGTTAGGATCTGACTCCGATCATCTCACCTCAATTGAACAAGTCTGGTTTGCAGGCAAACATTCCAATGTTACCGGTGGTCAGCGAGACAGCCGGTTGTCTGATATAGCCTTAAGATGGATGATCGGAAAAGCCATCCAACACGGTCTTAATTTTGATCAGGAAAAACTGGATGACCTGACGACGCCGGATCCCCTTGGCTGTATAACACCCGATACATGGAGAAGCCGATTAAAAGCCCGTCTTGGTCAACGGGAAAAAATCCGCACTGTCGGCAAGGCCGATGCGGCATTTTCACGAATACAAAAAGCGGGCACCGAAAAAATCCATGTCTCCGTCAAATCCAAGGAACGTAAAGAACCACATTATTCACCACAAGCGCTGGCGTATCTGCCGTTAGGCTCCTTACCCATATGTCAAAATGACGACTTGCCAAAACAGTCTGTCCGTAAATTTGAAAGATTACCGGTAAATTGCCCGGCGACCGTGCTGGTGAGCAGCAGTCGTTTTAACGGGAATTTGCTGGATTTCAGCGAAGGTGGTGCCCGGCTTTGGGTTCCGCTTGACTTGCCTGTGGGCACACCGGTGACAATTCGCTCTTCCCTATTATTTGACGAGGAAAAAACAGGACATGTGGTGTGGATTAAAAACCAGTCTCTCGGACTGGATTTTTCAGGGGATGTAAGCCTTGAAAATACAGATGGCGAAGAGCCGCCAAAACCACGCTATTTACAGTAGCACGGTTGTCACTGAAACAAACTAACTGCTACTTTTGAGCAAGCGCTGCTTTTCTCTGTTCCAGTCACGGCTTTTTTCCGTTGCGCGCTTATCGTGCTGCTTCTTACCAGAGGCCAAACCGATCTTTACTTTGACTTTGCCGCGTTCATTAAAATAAAGCGAAAGCGGTACCAATGTCTTGCCCGCTCGTTGCACCTGCGCTTCCAGTTTCGCCAATTCCCGCCGATGCATCAACAATTTACGCGGCCGGGAAGGTGCATGATTAAATCGGTTTCCAAAGTCATATTCAGCGATATGCGCATTCACAAGATACAAACCATCATTTTCAAAAGAAGCGTATGATTCCTGAATATTTGCACCGCCGGCACGAAGGCTTTTCACCTCCGTACCAACGAGCATGATACCAGCTTCAAACTCATCATTGATGAAATAATTGTACCGGGCTTTCCGGTTATCCGCGATGGTTTTACTTGTCATTTTCCAAACGTCTTCAGGGTTAATCAAGAAGCCCGGCAAATTGCAAGGCCGCCTTGATCTCTTTTTGAACAATCTCAGGCGTTTCGACCAACGGCAACCTAACGGTTGGCTTGCATTTACCCAGCAGGGACAACGCATATTTTACCGGGGCCGGGCTTGCATAAATGAACATTGCCGTATGCAAGGGGGTCAGCAAATCCTGAATTCGCATCGCTTCCTTGACATCCCCGGCAAGACTTGCTTCCTGCATTTGAGAAACCAGCGCCGGTGCTACATTTGACGTCACAGAAATACAGCCGTTTCCGCCATGCGCATTAAAACCGATTGCCGAGCCATCTTCGCCGGAAAGCTGATTAAAGTCAGTACCACAATGCAGCCGCTGCTTGGAAACACGAAACACATCGCCAGTGGCATCTTTTACACCAACGATATTTTTCAGCTTGGACAGCTCGCCCATTGTTTCAGGCGCCATATCGACAATGCTGCGCCCAGGAATATTATAGATATATATGTCTATATCGACAGCATTATTCAATGCTTCGAAATGGGCATACATGCCTTCCTGAGTTGGCTTGTTATAGTAAGGCATCGCAATCAGAACGGCGTCCGCTCCAGCTTTCTGGGCCTGCTGGCTCAAACGGATTGCTTCGGCGGTGTTATTTGATCCCGCCCCTGCCATAACAGGAACGCGCCCGTCAGCGGCTTCAATGCAAAGTTCTACAACACGATCATGTTCCGGGTGGCTCAAAGTTGGAGACTCTCCCGTTGTACCAACTGGCACAAGACCCTTTGTTCCGGATTTTATCTGCCAGTCTACAAAGGATTGGAACGACTTTTCATCCACGCTCTCTCCATCAAACGGAGTAACAAGAGCGGTGAGTGATCCTCTAAACATGACAGTTTCCTTATAATCTAGTCAAAAACATTATTCAGCTTGGGTTGCGTCCTCTCTCATCCCATGAAGCTGAACGGAAGAGTTATAAGCGCATATCGACACTTGGCAAGAAGTAACTGCAATACAAGGCTTCAATTTAACAAATTTCAAGAATAGAAACAGGCTTCCACTGCTTTCACTTGAAATCTTTTCTGCACTGATTGAGCAATAAGACGAATTCCCCTTGAAACACTGCAATCCACATATCAAAGCTTGAAAATCAAGAAGATGTATACAGGTGTTGTCTATAAGATCACCTCTTGATCGCGCCCTCATTCAGAGTATCCTAGCAGCCGCACTCTAGAAAAGGTATTAAACACGTGTCAAACACCGCCGTTCAGCCCGCAACAATCCATTTAAAAGATTATCAGGCGCCCGCCTTCACCATTACGGATGTTCAACTCACTTTTGTGTTGGAAGAAGAAGTAACAACCGTAACATCAGTAATGGAATTTAAACGAAACCGTCTGGGCTCTAATCAGGTCAGACTGAACGGTGAGGAACTGGAACTTCAATCCATACAGGTTGACGGCATCAAACTGGCGCCGACCGA
>NZ_JBLHZT010000052.1:0-23174 GCF_047631475.1 Sneathiella sp.
AAAATAGGTATTTTTCTGGTGTAGTGCAAGTATTGCAATGGCACTGCCGGTAAAGCGCAGATTTGATTTTGATCTGATAAAGGAAAAAATGTGAGTGATATCGAAAGCTGGATCGAAAAACAGGCATATTTGGTGGACAGCAATCACACGGTTCTGGATCTCGCTTGTGGTGGTGGCCGCCATGCCCGGTACTTTGCTGAAAAAGGGTGTCATGTGACCGCCGTTGACCGAGACTTGACAAAGATCAGGGCACAGGGGAGTGAGAAAATAACAGTGCTTGAAGCTGATCTTGAAAGCGATGACTGGCCTTTTTCTGACGCTAGTTTCGATTGTATTGTCGTTGTAAACTATCTTTGGCGTCCGCTATTTCCGGTACTGAAGGCGGCGATAAAACCAGGAGGCCACCTGATTTATTCAACCTTCGCCATTGGGAATGAAGCCTATGGCAGACCAAGCAACCCGCATTTTCTGCTGACAACAGGGGAATTGAAGACTGCTTTTAGCGATCTCGATATTCTGGATTTCGAAGAGGGATATCGGGCTTCTCCGAAACCCGCGGTAAGACAGTCGATCGTCGCTTGTAAAGCCTGATCGTTTTCTGTGGTTAAATGTTGAGGTCAGGGTATTCCGCTACTTCTTTGGAGGCGTCCGTTTGTCTAAGATTGACATCCAGTATCTTCTTGTATGCGCTTTGCATCTGCATGGTGATAGTGCTCAGCTGCTTTAACGGAACTTGATCTGATTGTCCAAGAACGGTCAGAAGAAAAATCCAATCTTTTTGGGGAAGCGAACGAAGAGCGCTGCCCGGTTCAAGCATGGTTTGCAAAAGGATTTTCTGGCAGGTTAAAACGTCAATTTTGTCCGTTAGTATCGATATTTGATCCCCAAGAATAGTTTCGCGGCTCGGCATCGGGTGGCTCTGAAGCCGCTCCTTGATCTGTTCGATTGTTAATCCTGATTTACGCAGTAATTTTATACAGGCCAATGTCTCGCAGTCCTGATTGCTATAGAGACGATATCGGTTCCCTTTTTGCCTTTTTGGAACAAGCAGACCTTTTTTCTCATAAAAAAGGAGGGTGGTTCTGGACAGGCCAAATTTATGAACCAAGGCGCCGATGCTATACATTTTCGAAATTACTTCCAACGATTGTGATTGCTGTATTCGTTAGTCGAAGCAAAAAAGAAAAGGTTCAAAATGAACCTAAACAACCGTTACCTGGTGCGGGCAGAGGACAACACCGCAGACCGGATGCGCGAGTGGCGTAACCTGTTGGTCTATCGGGTTAAGGTGTTCGTTCGCCGCAGCGGTAGAATAAAACGTTATTCAGCCGCGGTCTGCCGGTCGTTTCCAAGAGATAGGTCATAGGGCCGAAAATTCTTCAGATTTGGAACCTGTTGGCGACGCTTCTGCGTCTCGGTGACGTCTATTTCGGCCATTATGAAACCAATATCGTCCCCACCATCAGCCAGAATATCACCCCAAGGGTCAATGATCAACGAGTGGCCATACGTATGTCGGTTCTTGGAATGATGCCCGCATTGCGCGGGGGCAATTACAAACGCGCCATTTTCAATTGCTCTTGCTCGCTGTAACACATGCCAGTGCGCTTTCCCGGTTGTGTGGGTGAAAGCGGCTGGTGTTGTGAAAATAGTGGCCCCGCCTTTTTGGGCGAGATCCTGAAAAAGATGAGAGAAACGAACGTCATAGCAAATTGTCATGCCGATCGTTGCCCAATCAGTCTGGACTGCAACGGCCTTCTCGCCTGGTGCGTATGCATTGGATTCTTTATGGCTTTCACCATTTTCCAACGCCACGTCGAACATATGGATTTTGTCGTATTTACCCGCAATTGATCCATCTGGTGCAATCAGGAAGGAACGATTGGCGAGTCGATCATCGTCCGGCTTTTTGATCACCAAGGACCCCGCCATAACCCACTTCTTGTGATCCATAGCAAGAGCACGAAATGCTTTCAGCGTTATATCGTCTTCTTCATATTGAGCAATATCCCGCGCCGCCGCCTTGTTCGGCTCCATTAAATTTGTCACTTCGGGCGTTGCAATAAAATTGGCCCCTTCCGAAATGCTTTGTTTAATTAGATCCGTCGAAACTTTAAGATTTTCAATCGGATCAGTGCCAGAGGTCATCTGTACACAGGCCGCGGTGAATTTTGACATAAGGTTACTTCCTTACTTTAGGATTTTACTCCTAGAATTTGGTCCAGATTGCCCGAAGCGTCAAGGCGATGAATGAAATCACAATCGCCGATATGTTCGCCATCGACAAAAATCTGAGGAACCGACGTCGCGCCTTCAGAGCGTTTGCTCATTTCTTTTCTGCGTGGGGCATCGACAGTAACGTCAATCTCTTCAAACGATATCCCTTTTTTCTTTAGCAGTGACTTGGCCCGTGAACAAAAAGGGCAAAACATGGTTGTGTAAATTTCGATACGCTTCATTTTAAATACCTGACTGGATGAACGATTAGTCTTATATAGACAAGTTGGCGGGCCGAACAACCCGACATAAAGTGAGAATGTCAACTTGAGCCGCCCCTGCATTCAGCAGGCAATCGGCACAGGCGCTTAGTGTAGCACCGGTTGTGTAAACATCGTCAATCAAAAGGATCCTCTGGCCGATCAACTTTTCTTGCAGTGTCGGTCGCACGGCAAACGCACCTTTTACATTCAGCCAGCGCCCTTTAAAGGTTTTACTGCCTTGGCTTGGCGTCGCCTTTTTACGGAGCAGTAAGGTTGGCGCGACAGGCTGGTTCGTCAGTCTGCCAATCTGATTGGCGAGAAGGGCGGACTGGTTATATCGCCGTTTCAAAAGCCGATTGGGGTGGAGCGGGACAGGTACGATCAAACAGGGGGCGGCCATAAGATCCGGGGCTGAGCGGACCATCCACTGTGCGAAGGCAGGTGTCTGATCGGTCCGATCTGCATGTTTAAAGGATAGGACCATGTCTCTGCTGGCCTCATCATACTTCAAAACGGATCGGCCACTTGAAAAGGGAGGCGGCTTTGCGATGCAAGATCCACAAAGAGGTGTCTCCCCAACATTGTAATCAAAAGGATAGCCGCATTGAACGCAATAGGGGGCGCTGATAAAGGTGATGTCGGGCCAGCAACCGGCACACAGGCTGCTTGCTGTGTCTACGGGCTCACTGCACCGGGCACATTGGGCTGGAAAGAGTATATCAAGGGTGCCCTTTCCTAGTGTCGCAATGACCTTTTGTATGGATTGACGGTCAAACATTCCTAATATTAGTTGAATAAAAATAAAATAGAACGCCAAAAAAGATATTTTTGGAATTTTCCATTTTTCCGACATTGAGTTCCGATAGCGTGCATGTCATAAGGGCACGATGACAGACAGCTTTTCTTCTCAGCCCCTTCTATTCGACCGATCAAGTGTCCGCCGGCATCGGGATCGTGCGGCAAATGGGGACTGGCGCACGCATGGCTTCCTGTTCGAAGAAGTTGCCGACCGGTTGGCTGAACGGTCACTGGATATTACCCGAAGCCACGATCTGGTACTGGATTTAGGCTGCCACGAAGGTGCCTTTGGACAGGCTCTGGCGACGATGGGCAAGGCGCAGACCGTTGTATCCGTGGACATCAGTACGGGAATGGTGGGAAAAACGCCGAATAATTTGAAAGTTGTCGCCAGCGAAGAGTTCCTGCCGTTTGCATCTGAAAGCTTTGATTTGATTGGCAGTGTCCTAAGTTTGCATTGGACCAATGACTTGCCGGGTGCGCTCATTCAGATCAACCGGGCTTTAAAGGCAGATGGTATCTTTTTAGGGGCATTATTCGGGATCGAAACCCTTCACGAATTAAAGGAATGCCTGACACAGGCCGAGCTTGAAATCCGGAGTGGGGTAAGCCCGCGAATTTCTCCTTTTACCGAAGTTCGGGATGCGGGTGCGCTTTTGCAACGCGCGGGATTTGCCTTGCCGGTTTCAGACGTTGAAACCATTACGCTTAAATACAAGACACCTTTTGATCTGTTGAAAGAGTTGCGCGGCATGGGGGAGGCGAACGCTCTACTCGATCGCCAAAAAAGTTTCACGGGCCGAAAGGTCTTGATGCGTATGGCAGAAATATATTTTGAAAAATATGCCGATGAACAGGGCCTTATTCCGGCGACGTTCCAAATCATCTATCTTACCGGATGGTCGCCCCATGAAAGTCAGCAGGTTCCTCTGAAACGAGGAAGCGCAACAACAAGCCTGACAGAAATTCTCGACCAGAAGAAACCCGAGTAGACAGGCGTTTTTTGAAAGACGGTTTGCTTGCTTGAATGAACGCTGACCGGAAAAGACGTGGGTTACAGCAAGTCCCGCAGCATCGCCACCAGCGGAATATCCGCAGGTGGCATTGGGAAGTCTTTCATTTGATTGGCCCGAACCCATTTGAGGGTTTGCCGCTCCACAGGTTTGGGTGTGCCCGACCAACGCCGACAGACGTAAAGCGGCATTAACAAGTGGAAGGTTTCGTAGGTATGGCTGGCAAAGGTAAATGGTGCGAGGCAGGCGGCTGTTACATCAATTGACAGCTCTTCTTTTAATTCGCGGATAAGTGCGTTTTCAGGCGTTTCACCTGTTTCCACTTTGCCACCGGGAAATTCCCACAAGCCTGCCATGCTTTTGCCTTCAGGGCGCTGGGCAATCAGAACACGGTTATCGTCATCCACCAGGGCGACGGCAACAACTAAAACAGTTGGCAAGGATGACATGCGTTTGTCAGCTCCGATAATCTGCGTTGATTTCGATATATCCGTGTGTCAGGTCGCAGGTCCATGCATGCGCCCGTCCTTGCCCTACGGCCACGTCGACATCGATTGTAATATCCTTGCCTTTCATGAGCGGCACGATTTCCGCTTCCCGGTATGTGGGATCAGGTGCCCCGTTTACTGCAATTTGAAGGCCACAGATTTTCAGGGCAATGTTATCCCGGTCGGCCTTTTCGCCGGATTTGCCAACGGCCATGATAACCCGCCCCCAATTTGCGTCTTCGCCTGCAATCGCTGTTTTTACCAACGGTGAGTTAGCAATAGCTAACGCAATGGTTTTGGCAGATGCATCACTGGTTGCCCCGGTCACTGAAACGGTAATGAATTTAGTGGCGCCCTCTCCATCTTTGGCAACTTGTTTGGCAAGGTCGGCCATTACATCGAACAATGCTTGTTTGAAGCTATTGAGCGATGGATCGGTTTTGCTGTCAGGCGCCTTGTTCGTCGCTGTCCCTGTTGCAAAAAGAAGAACGCTGTCACTGGTCGACGTATCACTGTCAACAGTGACGCAATTAAAAGTCTTATCGTTCACCTCCGCCAGCAGGGCTTGCAGAATATCCGAGGGAATGTCTGCGTCGGTAAACAGGAAAGCCAGCATGGTCGCCATATCCGGCGCGATCATCCCAGAGCCTTTTGCAAAGCCGGTGATCGTGATGGTTTTGCCGTTTAAGTCGCAAGTGGCATGGGCGCCTTTGGGAAAAGTATCCGTGGTCAGGATCGCATCTGCTGCGTTCTTTGATTTGGTTTCGGACAAATCGCCTATCATGTCTGGCAATGTTTGGGTGATGGCTTCGGTTGGAACTGGCTCGCCAATAACCCCCGTTGAGGCGATATATATTTCTTCGACTTCCGCCCCAACAAGTTCCGCCGCTTTTTTCGCGGTTTCCTCAACGGTTCTGATGCCCGCAGAGCCTGTAAATACGTTGGCGATACCCGCATTAACGACAAGCGCACGGGCCTTGCCGTGTGACAGGATTTTTTTGCCCCAGTCGACAGGTGCACCGGGCATGGAGTTTTTTGTAAAAACGCCGGCGACGGTCGTGCCCGGATCGAAAACCGCTAGCAGGAGATCGTCTCTTCCTTTGTATCGCATGCCGGAATTCGTCGTTGCAAAACGAGCTCCCATAACCACAGGAAGATCAGGAAACCGGGCGGGTGCCAAGGGTGAAATGGGCAGAGACATGGTATTTATCCAAAATAGAGTGACAACCCCTGATTAGTCATTTTCAAAGGAGAGGTCAAATGGGGGAATGGAACTTATGAGGGTTTATGGGCGGCGATCATATAATTGACGCTGAAGTCCTGACTTAATCGCCAGTTATCATTGATCGGGTTATAGGTCGCTCCAGACATGTCTTTTATTAACAGGCCACGATTGCGCACCAGCTTGATCACTTCCGACGGCCGCAGAAACTTTTTCCAGTTATGGGTCCCGCGCGGTAGCCACCTCAAGATATATTCAGCACCGACAATTGCCAGTGCATAGCTTTTCATTGTTCTGTTGAGAGTTGCGACAAACAGAATACCGCCGGGCTTCAGCATTTCACAGCAAGACGCGTTGAAACCGTCTACATCCGCCACATGCTCTATGACTTCCATATTCAGAATGATGTCAAATTTTTCGCCTGACGCGGCAAGTTCTTCAGCTGTTGTATGCCGATAGTCAATTGACAGTCCCATCTTTTCGGCGTGTAACGAGGCAACACGGATATTGGTTTCCGAGGCATCGGCTGCAACCACTTCGGCACCTAACCGCGCCATGGGTTCACTCAGTAGTCCGCCGCCACAGCCAATATCAAGCAATCGCAAGCCCTTCAAAGGCTTCAATTGTCCGGCTCCTTCAGTCGGCTGCAAATCAAAATGATGAATGACCTGATCCCGGATATACCCAATTCGGATCGGGTTGAACTTGTGAAGAGGTTTAAACTTACCTGTTTCATCCCACCATTCATCCGCCATCGCGGCGAAATTCGAGATTTCCTTCGGGTCAACTGACTTAGAATTTGCCGCGTCACTCATGGCTTGTCGTCCAAAAATAGTCCAAATAACTAATAAAATTGATCGCTGCGCTTGCCCAGCATGCTGTGTTAAGTATATGTATACGCTCCTTCAAAAGGAAAAGGTACCCGTTCCTTAAATTTTAAGTATGCCTTTATAAAAAAGGCGAGGTCGAAAGGTTACAGCAGTCATGGCACGGCTGGTTATGAAATTTGGTGGCACATCTGTGGGGTCTGTTGACCGGATCAAGAATGTGGCCAAACGCGTCAAAAAAGAAGTGGACGCCGGCAACGAAGTAGCGGTTGTTGTCTCGGCAATGTCCGGAGAGACCAATCGTCTGGTTGGCTTGGCGTCAGATGTCGCTGCGCTGCATGATGCGCGCGAATATGATGTGGTTGTTTCCAGTGGTGAACAGGTGACAGTTGGGCTGTTATCCATGGCGCTGCAGGATCTTGGGGTGAACGCCCGTTCCTGGCTTGGATGGCAAATTCCTGTAAAAACCAGTGATGTTCATGGTGCTGCACGGATCGAGGATATTGACTGTTCAGAGCTTGTTGAACGGTTTAAGGATGGTCAGGTTGCTGTTTGTGCCGGTTTTCAGGGCATTGCCTCAAGCCGTCGCATTACCACATTGGGACGGGGTGGATCTGATACATCCGCGGTTGCTCTTGCTGCTGCAATGGAAGCGGATCAGTGTGATATCTATACGGATGTGGACGGAATTTATACAGCAGATCCCCGCATCGCGACAAAAGCATCAAAACTTGATAGAATTACTTATGAAGAGATGCTTGAATTGGCATCACTTGGTGCAAAGGTTTTGCAAACCCGCTCAGTCGAAATGGCGATGAAGCATCGGGTTAAGTTGCAAGTACTGTCCAGTTTTGAAGAATTACCAGGAACACTGGTTGTTGATGAGGATGACATAGTGGAACATCAAGTAGTAAGTGGCGTCACCTATACACGGGATGAAGCAAAGGTAACATTGCAGCAGGTGAACGATCAGCCTGGCGTTGCAGCTCTGGTTTTTGGGGCGCTTGCAGATGCCCATGTCAATGTGGACATGATTGTTCAAAATGTGTCTGAAGACGGTAAAGCCACGGACCTGACCTTTACAGTTGGTCGCAATGAACTTGATCCTGCCTTGAAAGTTCTGGAAAACCTCAAAGGGGAAGTGAACTGCAAGGCGATTGTTCCCGACCCAAATGTTGTAAAAGTCTCCATCGTCGGTATGGGCATGCGCAGCCATGCAGGGGTTGCGCAGACAATGTTCAGCGCCTTGGCAGAAAAAGGGATCAATATCCAGGTGATTTCAACCTCAGAAATCAAGGTTAGTGTTCTCCTCGCAGAAGAATATACAGAACTTGCAGTGCGCACGTTACATTCCGCCTTTAATCTGGATGCAGCCTGATACAATGACAGATACAATGACACATGAAGGCCTTCAGAAGCTGAAGGTAGCCTGGGATCGCGGATGTGAGTTTCTGGGAACCGAATATGCAATTCTGGGCGGAGCGATGTCCTGGGTTTCAGAACGCCATCTCGTTGCCGCAATTTCAAATGCGGGTGGCTTTGGTGTTATCGCCTGTGGCGCCATGACACCGGATTTGCTGGATACAGAAATCAAGGCTACGCAGGCACTGACATCGAAGCCTTTCGGGGTCAATTTGATTACCATGCATCCAGAGTTGGATAAGCTGGTCGATGTTTGCCTTGAAAATAATGTGGGGCATGTGGTCCTGGCAGGCGGCTTGCCAGCCCGGGATACCATCACCAAGATAAAAGAGGGCGGTGCCAAGACAATTTGTTTTGCTCCCATCCTTGCGCTTGCAAAAAAGCTTATTCGATCAGGCGCGGATGCCCTTGTCATTGAAGGCATGGAAGCAGGGGGACATATCGGTCCTGTCTCCACAAGTGTTTTGGCGCAGGAAATTCTGCCCCATATTACAGATGTTCCGGTTTTTGTTGCCGGTGGGATTGCCCGCGGTGAAGCAATTGCCAATTATCTGCGAATGGGAGCATCAGGTGTGCAGCTGGGAACGCGGTTTGTCTGTGCTACGGAATGTATCGCCCACGCCGATTTCAAAAAGGCCTTCATTCGTGCCAGTGCAAGGGATGCTGTAACAACTGTGCAGGTAGACCCTCAATTCCCCGTTATTCCAGTTCGGGCTTTGAATAATGAGGGTGGACGGAAGTTTATTGAAACTCAGCATGAAGTCATTGCCAAATATAAAGCTGGCGAACTTGATCTGGAAAGTGCACAACTGGAAATTGAGCATTTCTGGGCCGGTGCTTTGCGGCGCGCCGTGATTGACGGTGATGTTGAATATGGTTCGGTTATGGCGGGTCAAAGTGTTGGTATGGTCAAAAAAGAGCAATCAACACAGGATATTTTGCAGGAACTGGTTGATGAGGCGGCAAATAGTTTTGCCTAACCTTTTTGGCAGGAAGGCATTTGGATAGATGAGCAACGCGGCAGTCAGCGGCCCGAGAATATTATTCCGTCAACTCCGGAGGGTGATGGCGGGACAAGGGGATGCTGAGCTCCGCTTGCAGACAATTGTTGGCCTGATTGCCTCCAATATGATTGCGGAAGTCTGCTCATGCTACTTGATGCGGGCTGGAGACGTCCTGGAGCTTTTCGCGACCCAGGGACTGAATAAAGAAGCCGTCCACAGAACCCGTCTTCGGGTTGGTGAAGGGCTGGTCGGTGATATCGCCGCCCACGCCCGCCCCCTAAATCTATCCGATGCGCAAAGCCATCCTCAATTTGCTTATCGCCCTGAAACGGGTGAGGAAGCTTACCATTCTCTTCTAGGGGCTCCGATTTTACGCGGTGGCCGTGTTATTGGCGTTCTAGTGGTTCAGAACCGGACCATGCGCCATTATACGGAAGAAGAAGTCGAGGCTATTCAAACCGTCGCCATGGTTGTTGCTGAACTGGTCAGTTCAGAGGAAATGATTAGTTCGACAGAACT
Source organism: Sneathiella sp. (assembly GCF_047631475.1). Lineage (GTDB taxonomy): Bacteria > Pseudomonadota > Alphaproteobacteria > Sneathiellales > Sneathiellaceae > Sneathiella. The sequence continues at coordinate 9,774 of NZ_JBLHZT010000052.1, forward strand.
GTTGGACACGGCCGGAAATGCAACATTGCCGCACCGTCTTGCGGGGCGTGTTCTTGCCGAAGGACTGGCAGCGGGTTACGCAATCCTTCACGAGCCCCGCATTGAAGTACGGCAGACCATCGCCGACAACATGGCCGATGAACTGGTGCGCCTTGAAGTCGCTGTGAGCGGGTTGCAAAGTTCAGTTGACGATATGCTGAACACCACAGATGCGCTGGCCAGCGAAGAATCCAAGGATATCTTCGAAGCCTATAAAATGTTCGCCCATGACAAAAGCTGGTTGAAGCGGCTGGAAACTGCCGTGCGGGCTGGGTTGACGGCAGAAGCGGCGATCAAGCGTGTTCAGGATGACACCCGCAATCGGATGAAAGAAATTGTGGATCCGTATATTCGGGAACGTTTGTCGGATTTGGATGATCTGGCAAACCGACTTTATCTGCATCTTGAGGGAAATCAGGGCATTGATCGCCATCATCTGCCTCAGGAGACGGTTGTTGTTGCCCGTAATATGAGCGCTGCTGAGCTTTTGGATTACGACCAGTCAAACTTGCAGGCTGTTGTGTTGGTCGAGGGAACAAGAAGCAGCCATGTTGCGATTGTCGCACGGGCACTGGGCGTCCCTGTCATTGGTCAATGCGAGGAAATTTACGATTCTGTCGAGCAGGGTGATTATGTTCTTGTCGACGGAGAACACGGGCAGGTATTTCTGCGTCCGGGCGATGATGTTACGCAGGCCTTCGATCGCAGCGTTCGTCACCGGGAAGAACGGCAGGCGAAATTTGCGGCTTTAAGGGATAAAGAGGCGGTTTCGAAGGACGGTCAACTGGTGGATCTGCATATGAACGCGGGCCTGCTAATCGACCTGGACCATTTTGATTCCGCTGGCGCCGATGGTATTGGGCTCTTCCGGACAGAATTACAATTTATGGTTCGCTCCAAGATGCCGAAAGTGGACGAACAGACTGAATTATATTCCACTGTTCTGGATAAAGCCGGTGATCGGCCGGTTATTTTTAGAACGCTGGATGTCGGCGGTGACAAAGTTCTTCCCTACCTTCAGATGAAGGAAGAAGAAAACCCTGCATTGGGGTGGCGAGCCATTCGAATTGGGTTGGATCGTCCTGCGCTTTTGAAAGCGCAATTGCGGGCGATGGTGCGCGCCGCCGCCGGACGCAATCTGAGTCTGATGTTTCCTATGATCGCCGAGGTTTCTGAATTTCTTGAAGCCAAATCTCTTCTGACCCGGGAAATAGAGCGGGAAAAAGAAAAGGGGAGAGGCCCTAAACAGGTGAAGGTTGGAACGATGATTGAGGTGCCCTCCATCATCTGGCAAATGCCTCATCTGTTAAGAGAGGTCGATTTCGTGTCAGTCGGCTCGAACGATCTTTTGCAGTTCTTCTATGCCGTTGATCGTGGAAACGCGATGGTGACAGATCGATATGATGTTTTGAGTTCCAGTTTTTTATCGATGCTGCAATATATTGCGAGAGAATGCGACAAGGCGGGCGTTCCCGTTTCGATTTGTGGGGATGTGGCAGGTAAGCCTTTGGAGGCGATGACGTTGATCGGGCTTGGTTATCGATCCCTTTCGATGTCGGTTGAAGCCATTGGCCCTGTCAAGCAGATGGTACGCAGTGCTGATATCGCTAAAATTAATGAATTCACCAAACGTCTATGCAACTCGAAAGTTATTTCAGCCCGTGAGCAGCTTCGTGCATTTGCGAAAGATCATTCGATTATCGTGTGATTTTTTTAAGAGTGAAACGACCTTAACTGTTTGAGCTTTAATCTTTTTTGCGGACAACACTCAAAAAATAAATTATCGTTCAAGTGCTTTTCCTGGGGAGCGGGAAAGGCAACTGAATTGAAATGTAATTTAACGGTACCCTGAAATGGCGAAACAAAAAGAATTGCCATTGGAGGATGAGGCGCAAAAACGTCTCAATCTGACAATTTCGGATGACGAAAAGTCTGACCCGGATAAGGGCGGCCAATCGGCTACTGAAACAGTGAAAGAGCAGGTTGTGGATTTTTCTTCTGATGACGCTTCTTATGACCATGAAGAAGATGTCTACATCCGCGTTGGCGACCGTCTGCGCCTGGCAAGGGAAGCCAAAGAACTTTCTTTGCATGACGTCGCTGAACAATTGCGGTTGCGTCCACGGCAGATACAGGCGATCGAAAATAGCGACTATGCGAGCTTGCCCGGCCAGGCTTTTGTCACTGGTTTTTTACGCTCCTATGCGAACGCGGTTGGCCTGGACTCTGTTGAACTTGTTAAATTGTATCGGTTGGAGCATGAAGGCAATCTTCATACGCCCGAACTTACTTTTCCAGAACCTACCTCTGAAGGTAAAATGCCACGGGGCAGTTTGCTGATCGGCACATGCCTGGCTGCAGCCGTTGTTTTTGGGGGATGGTTTTATTATTTGGGCGGCGATAAAGCGGACATTGAGTTGGTGCCGGATTTGCCTGATCGGCTTGCAAGCAAGTTGGAAACATTTTTGCAAACAGAAAAGTTGGAAACAGACAAAGAGACGGCCGCCAATCCTGCGCCTGAAGGGGACGTAATCGGCCAAAATGACAACAATGATTTGGCTGCCCTCTTTGATAAGACCCCTGAGCCAGAGAATGGGATAAGCCGTTCCCCAACTGTTTTGGAGCCCACCCCTTCGGCTCCATCGGTCGAAAGCGCGCCAATCGCGGCTGAAAGCCTTTCTGATCAGTCAGCACCTGTCTCGGATGCGGTCAATCAGGAAGTGCTTTCGACGGATCCAGAGACTGTGCAGACTGAAGCGGGGGGTTCGCTGATAACAACGGCACCACAGAAAACGGAAGTCTCTTCCCCTGAAAAGACAGAACTCTCTTCTGTCGAACAGGATAATCAAATTGACCGTTCGGAAAAAGAAGTGCCGAAAAGTGTGGACAGTGAAGCGACTGATATTGCTGTAAGCGAGCCAGCCGTTACTGTTCGTTCCGAAGAAAAATCTGCACCGATTACAGAGAGTAGTGAAAATCTCGCGGACGCTGAGAATACTGAAACGGTGGCCGGTTCTGACGTGGCATCACTTCCGTCGGGCCCGCAGGCGGAAGCCTCCTTTCCGCAAACGGTTCTGACCGTTAAAAATGATCCTACCGCTGAAGAAACGTCAAGCCCTGCACCTGAGGCCCTGGGTGTTGAAAATTCCGATGCGCGCATTGTTCTGCGGGCCCAGGAAGAAGCATGGGTTCAGGTTTTGGATAAAGACGCGACCGTGATTTTTGATGGTGTGATGGAAAACGGCGATTCCTATATGGTGCCGTTGAAACCCGGTTTGACATTGAGTGCATCGAATGCCGCCGCAATTGAGATTCGTCTGGATGGTAGCGTTCTTGGTGTCCTTGGGCGATATGGTGACATTATTCGTAAATTGTCGCTGGAGCCTGCGGAAATTCAAAAGAAAATGCGCTCTTCCAACTAAAAACTAGGGGCATCAATTCCGAAAATGAGCGCTTGTTTTGGCAGCATTGACTTTGGATTGAGCTAAAGCTTGATATTTGCCGCTGAAACAGCCATTTTATGCGAAATTTGTATATGCGGATTGTCCGCTTTTTCTGAGAATGAAAATTCAGCCTCATGAGTGTTAGACCCTATCGCGATATTATTCGCCGTAAATCACGTCAGATCAATGTTGGTAATGTACCTGTTGGCGGGGATGCCCCGATCAGTGTGCAGTCGATGACCAATACTCTGACGTCCGACCCAATTGCGACAATCGGTCAAATCCACGCTTTGGAAGAAGCCGGTGCCGATATGGTCCGCGTGTCCTGCCCGGATGTGGAAAGCACGCGGGCGCTGAAAGAGATTGTGCGTGAAACGACAGTGCCAATCATCGCGGACATTCATTTCCATCATCAACGGGGCATTGAAGCTGCTGAAGCAGGGGCCGCCTGTCTTCGGATTAATCCGGGAAATATCGGGTCAGCTGCGCGCGTGCGAGATGTGGTGAAGGCCGCTGTCGATAACAATTGTTCCATGCGCATTGGGGTTAATGCGGGAAGCCTTGAAAAAGAGCTTTTGGAGAAATATGGAGAACCTTGTCCGGAAGCGATGGTCGAGTCAGCTCTCAATCACGCCCGTATTCTCGAAGATAACGATTTCACAAACTTTAAAATCAGCGTGAAAGCGTCAGACGTGTTTTTGTCAGTAGCAGCGTATCAGGGCCTGGCGGATGCATGCGATTATCCGCTTCATCTTGGTATTACCGAAGCTGGCGGGCTTACATCGGGAACGGTTAAATCCTCTATTGGTTTAGGGATGCTGTTATGGTCCGGTATTGGTGATACGCTTCGTGTGTCTTTGTCCGCCGACCCTGTTGAAGAGGTGAAGGTGGGGTATGAAATCCTGAAAAGCCTTGGATTGCGTCACCGGGGTGTCACAATCATTTCCTGTCCTTCCTGTGCGCGTCAGGCTTTTCCAGTTATTAAGACTGTTGAGAAACTGGAAGAACGGTTGGAGCATATTTCAACTCCGCTGACCCTGTCGATTATCGGCTGTGTTGTAAACGGCCCTGGCGAGGCGCGTGAAACAGACATTGGCCTAACCGGCGGCGGTAAAGGAAATCATATGGTTTATCTCAGCGGAATGACGGACCATAAAATTGATACGGACGGAATGGTCGATCATATTGTGGAATTGGTCGAAGCCAAAGCCGAAGAGATTGAAGCTGCAAACGCGGCTGAATAATACGGTCAGCCCTGTAACCTTTAGTGATTTCAAGACGGGTCAATGCCCGGTAATAAAGCGGAGAAGAAAGTGTCACAACCTCAGCCAGTTCGCGGTACACATGATTTGTTACCAGAGGATTTCAGACGCCACGCCCACGTGCGAGATACAGCGCGAGACATAGCGGCCCGCTTTGGTTATTCGGAAATGGCGACACCCATTTTCGAGTTTACAGAAGTTTTTGCTCGCACAATGGGCGAAACCTCGGACGTTGTTTCTAAAGAAATGTATTCGTTTGAAAGCCGTAGCGGCGAGAGCATGACATTGCGTCCTGAATATACGGCTGGAATCTGCCGGTCATTTATCAGTAATGGCCTGCAACAGAATGTACCGTTCAAGGTTTTTGCCAATGGCCCGATGTTTCGCTATGAGCGGCCGCAAAAAGGACGGCAGAGGCAATTCCACCAAATCGATCTGGAATGTATTGGATCGGACGATCCGAAAGCCGATGTTGAGGTGATTGCCGTTGGTGCAGCCATTCTGCAGTCGTTGGGTGTTCTGGACCGGTGCCGTTTGCAGATCAATACGCTTGGTGACCGGGAAAGCCGTCAGGCGTATCGGGACGCGCTGGTTGAGTATTTTAGCGCCTACAAAGACAAACTTTCGGCCGATAGCCTAACCCGCTTGACGAAGAACCCACTCCGAATTCTGGATAGTAAAGATAAAGGGGATCAGGCCTTGGTTGAGGGGGCCCCCGAATTTGATGACTATCTCAATGATCATTCCAAGGCCTTTTTCGCATCCGTTCTTGAAGGACTGGATCAATTGGGTATTTCTTATGATTTGAACCGTCGTCTGGTGCGGGGGTTGGATTACTACACACATACCGCTTTTGAATTTGTCACCACGGATTTGGGCGCCCAAGGGGCCCTTATCGCAGGCGGCCGTTATGACGGCTTGATCGAAGCATTGGGCGGCAAGCCAACACCCGGTATCGGATGGGCCGGAGGGATGGAGCGCCTGGCCTTGATGCTGGAGGGAATGCCACAAGCCCCAAGACCTGTCGCGGTTGTCCCTATTGGTGAGGTCGCAGAAAAAATGGCCCTTGCATTGGCGCATGATCTTCGTTTGGGCGGAGAAATGATCGAAATGTCGTTTAAGGGCAATGTGGGTAAACGGATGAAGCAGGCGAACAAAGCGAATGCCTGGGCCGCTATTCTTATTGGAGAAGATGAATTAGCGCGGAACGTTTGTACGTTTCGAAACCTTGATGAAGGCAGTCAGGAAGAAATTCCTCTCGATCAGATAACTGCTAAATTACAGCAATATAGATAGGATCACCGGATGTTACCTGAAGACACGCTGAAAATGATCCTTTCCCGTTTTGAAGAACTTGAAGCGGCGATGGCTGGCGAAATGGGCGATGTTGCTGGCGAAGACTTTGTGAAAATGAGCCGCGAATACGCTGAATTGAAGCCGGTTGTTGAAACTATTCAGACCTTTCAGAAATCCAGAAGCGAAGTTTCCGATCTGGAAGAGATGCTGGAAGGCGGGGATATGGACGCTGAAATGGCAGAGCTTGCACAAGAAGAGCTTCGCGAATTGAAAGAAGCATTGCCCGATCTTGAGCACGCAATCAAGCTTCAACTGTTGCCTAAAGACGATGCCGATGAAAAGAACGCTATTTTGGAACTGCGTGCCGGGACTGGCGGGGATGAAGCCGCCCTTTTTGCCGGTGATTTGATGCGTATGTATCAACGATATTCTGAAACGATGGGATGGCGCTGTGAAACCATGTCTTTCTCTGAATCGGATATTGGAGGGTGTAAAGAGGCCGTCATTAAAGTCACAGGCAGTAATGTTTTTGCGAAGTTAAAGTTTGAATCAGGAGTACATCGCGTTCAGCGGGTTCCGGAAACGGAAACCGGAGGGCGTATTCACACGTCCGCAGCGACAGTCGCGGTTTTGCCCGAAGCCGAAGAAATTGACGTTCAGATCGATGATAAAGATGTACGGGTTGATATTTTCAGGGCATCCGGCCCGGGTGGGCAGTCCGTTAATACAACAGACTCAGCCGTTCGTCTTACGCATATCCCAACCGGTATTGTTGTTCAGCAACAGGACGAAAAGTCCCAACACAAAAATAAAGCGAAGGCTATGTCGGTTTTGCGGTCCCGTATTTATGAGGCCGAACGGGCAGCGAAAGCAGAAGCCCGCTCGGCTGAACGAAAAGGACAGGTTGGGTCGGGCGACCGGTCAGAACGCATTCGCACCTATAATTTTCCACAAGGGCGTGTCACGGACCATCGCATAAATTTAACGCTTTATAAGTTGGATAAGGTAATTGCTGGCGAGGCGCTGGATGAAATTATCGATGCGTTGATTGCAGAAGACCAAGCGGAACGACTGGCCGAAGTCGAGGGTCAGGTCTAAATGTCCCTGTCCATTGCGGATGCTGTGCGACAGGCAACTATTCGCCTGAAAAAGGCGGGCATTATTGGTGCGTCGCAGGATGCGCGTATATTATTGGCAGATATCTTCGCGGGAGACCGGGAAATACAGTTTCGCGAACCTGAACGGCTTTTGACAAAAGCCCAATCTGATGCTTTCGAAAATTTCATCCACAGACGTGAGAGCCGGGAGCCTGTCTCGCATATACTTGGCCGCAGAGAATTCTGGAGCCGAAATTTTTATGTAACATCTGATGTTCTTGATCCAAGGCCGGATAGCGAAACCCTCATTGAGGCTGCTCTGTCGATCGTGGACGAAACCGTTGTTTCAAAGGTTTTGGACCTTGGCACAGGGAGTGGATGCCTTATCCTGACTTTGTTGGCGGAAATACCGCAAGCGCAAGGTCTTGCTGTTGACCAGAGTAGTGCAGCATTGAATATTGCCGCAAAGAATGCCGCACATTTGGGGCTAAGTGGTCGGATATCGTTTAAACAAAGCAATTGGTTTTCATCGGTTACAGGTACATACGACCTGATTATCAGTAACCCCCCTTATATTGAAACGAAGGTTACGGAAACATTGGAGCCCGAAGTTTCGATATATGAACCGCGCGCGGCCTTGGATGGTGGCGCCGATGGCTTAGTGTGTTATCGCGAAATCATTCATGATATTGGCCAATATTTGACACCAGAGGGTGCTGTTGTTTTTGAAGTAGGAAAGGGGCAGGCATCTGATGTTGCCGCGTTGCTTGCCGACCAGAATTTTACGGATATTCGTATTCATAATGACCTCGCTTCTGTGGAACGCTGCGTCAGTGCCCGTTGTAAAAAGTAATTTTTTTAAAAAAACAGTTGGAAAATCTTAAAAGCAAGGGTAGGGTTCTTTTAGATCAAGCGTATGCGCTTGGGCCCAAAGTGGTCATCAATCTTAATACTTAACATAAAATCAGGTCGAACCCTTCAGATGCAGGACATCTGTTTTTCGTAGTGAGAATAAATCTCATGGCGCGGGTATTTGGACCATAAGAAGACTTTGAACTCTTTTTTGACGGATTCAATAGAATAATGCGAGTTAGCGGTAACAGACGCCCGCGCGGCGGTCGATCCGGCTCAGGAAATGGGCGCTCCGGTTCTTCCGGAGGACGTAGTGGGTCGAATAACAACAGACGGTCGAATAGCGGAAATCGTAGTTATGACAGTAATGGTCCTGACGGAAAAATCCGGGGATCTGCGTCTCAAGTATACGAAAAATACGTGACCTTGGCACGGGATACACAGACTTCTGGTGACCCGGTTGCGGCCGAAAATTACTATCAGCATGCGGAACATTATTTCCGAATTATGCTGGCGAATAATTTGGTCAAACCGGAAAAGAATACGGATCAGGCGCAAGCGGACGAGGGATCATCTGAAGAGGGTGGATTAGAAGAAGCTTCAACGGTTCAGGGTTCTGATAAAAATGCTGATGGCAATGAGGACAGCAAGCAGACAGACGTCGCTGCCACCGATGCAGACGAGAAGCCACTGGTTCTTGATTTATCAGCGACCAATGAAGATGAAACCGATACGGTCTCGTCCGATGAGCCGGATCAGGTAGAGGACGACGCGTCAGAGGATGATGCGGAAAAGCCCAAAACAAAAAGGCGCGTCAGCCGGACACGGGGATTGCGTCGCAGGGCAAACCGCCGGACGGATACACCGTCTGAAAGTGACGAACCCCAGACAGCTGAATAATTGATAAAAGCGCCTTCATATAGGCGCTTTTTTTTGTCTCAAAGTTGGACATTTTTCTTGTAAAATTTTGAAATCACACCAAATCTAAGATAACGAACCGTCGGTGGACTTTGCCAATTGCCTCTTGTAGGGATTGACCATAGTTGCACAGAGAAACGGCGGGCTATGTGTCGAGGACGAGCATGGATTTTGAAAAATATACAGACAGGTCGCGTGGTTTTGTACAGGCGGCCCAATCTCTCGCATTACGCGAAAATCATCAAATTTTAAAACCTGAACATCTTCTGAAAGTCCTGTTGGATGATCCTGAAGGTTTAGCGAGTGGCCTGATTAATAAATCCGGTGGCAGAGCCAAAGATGCTTTAATGAGTGTTGAGGTCTTGCTTGGGAAGATCCCGCAGGTCACAGGAAGTGGCGCAGGGCAGCTGAATGTCAGCCCTGACCTTGCGCGGGTATTCTCCGGTGCAGAAAAACTTGCTGAAAAAGCGGGAGATAGCTTTGTAACCGCTGAACGGTTACTGCTTGCGCTGACGCTGGAAACCGGTTCCGATGCTGCTAAAGCTTTGAAAGATGCTGGCGTTTCAGCAAATAACCTGAACGAAGCGATTAACGATTTGCGGAAAGGGCGGACGGCTGATAGTGCGGCTGCCGAGGGCAGCTATGAGGCATTAAAGAAGTATGCGCGTGACCTGACAGAGGCTGCAAAAGAAGGAAAGCTTGATCCTGTCATCGGACGGGATGAAGAAATTCGCAGAACTATTCAGGTTCTGTCGCGCCGAACCAAGAATAACCCAGTGTTAATCGGTGAGCCCGGTGTGGGTAAAACTGCGATCATCGAAGGGTTGGCTTTGCGGATCGTGAACGGAGATGTTCCTGAAAGCCTTAAAGACAAGAAATTGATGTCACTGGATTTGGGGCAACTGATTGCCGGCGCAAAATTCCGTGGTGAATTCGAAGAGCGTTTGAAAGCGGTGCTTAGCGAGATCTCAGCCCTTGGCGGTGAAATTGTCCTGTTTATCGATGAATTGCATACATTGGTTGGGGCTGGTGCTGCTGAAGGGTCGATGGATGCGTCCAACCTGCTGAAGCCTGCGTTGGCCCGCGGCGAACTCCACTGTGTTGGTGCAACGACACTGGATGAATACCGGAAGTATATTGAAAAAGATGCGGCTCTTGCCCGTCGCTTCCAGTCAGTTTTTGTCTCAGAGCCAACGGTTGAAGACAGCATCTCCATTTTACGTGGATTGAAAGAGAAATATGAACTTCATCATGGCGTTCAGATTTCCGATAGTGCCTTGGTTGCGGCTGCAACATTGTCCAACCGCTATATTACTGACAGATTTCTGCCTGATAAGGCCATTGATCTGATGGATGAAGCGGCGAGCCGACGTAAAATGGAAATCGATAGCAAGCCTGAAGAAGTCGATGAACTTGACCGTAAAATCCTGCAGATGAAGATTGAATGTTCTGCTTTGGAAAAAGAAAATGATAAAGCTTCGCAGGATCGGCTGGAAAAGCTTAAAAGCGAGCTTGTTGCATTGGAAGAGCGGTCCAACGAGCTTACTGAAATTTGGAAAAACGAAAAGGACAAATTGAACTCCGCGCAACAGGTTAAAGAGAAACTGGAGCAAGCCCGCAATGATTTGGCGGCCTGTCAGCGACAGGGCGATTTGCAGCGCGCCGGGGAATTAACATATGGTGTCATTCCAGACCTTGAAAAGCAGCTTGCTGAATCAGAGAACACCGAAACCTCTTCCTTAGTGCGTGAAAGCGTAAAAGAAGAAGATATCGCTGGCGTCGTTTCTCGCTGGACCGGAATTCCTGTTGAGAAAATGCTGTCAGGTGAACGAGAGAAGCTTCTTGAAATGGAAAGCCGTCTTCGAGGCCGTGTTATCGGTCAGGAAGAGGCGCTTACCGCTGTTTCAAATGCTGTTCGGCGCGCCCGGGCAGGATTGCAGGATCAGAACCGGCCAATTGGCTCCTTCCTGTTCCTGGGGCCAACCGGCGTCGGAAAAACTGAGCTAACAAAAGCTTTGGCTGAGTTCTTGTTTGACGACGAGCATGCTTTACTCCGGGTTGATATGTCAGAATATATGGAGAAACACAGTGTCGCCCGTTTGATCGGTGCCCCTCCTGGATATGTGGGGTACGATCAGGGCGGGGTTGTGACCGAAGCGGTTCGCCGTCGTCCTTATCAGATCATCTTGTTTGACGAAGTTGAAAAAGCTCATCCGGATGTTTTTAATATATTGCTCCAGGTTCTGGATGATGGCCGCTTGACCGATGGGCAGGGACGGACCGTTGATTTCAAAAATACGGTTATTATTCTGACGTCAAACCTTGGCAGTGAATTCCTGACAGGTGATTCAGATTCAGATGACCCGCTTGTGCAGCATCGAGTGATGGAGGTTGTCCGTTCATCCTTCCGTCCGGAGTTTCTTAACCGGCTTGATGAGCAGATTATCTTTCACCGGCTTACCCGAGAAAATATGGATGAGATTGTTGATATTCAGCTCACTCATTTGCGGAGATTGCTGGAAGACAAGAATATCGGGCTTCAACTGGATGAAAAAGCGTCTACATGGCTGGCGGATAAAGGGTATGACCCTGTTTATGGTGCACGGCCACTCAAGCGTGTTATTCAGCGGTACCTTCAGAACCCTCTGGCGAGCTTGCTTTTGCAGGGTGATATTGGCGAGGGGGATGATGTTGTTGTCAGTTCCAGCGACCAAGGGCTTCTGATCAACGGGGCGCTTCAAGAAGCAGCGTAAACTGATTAAAAGAAAAGGCGGCTTTAAAAGCCGCCTTTTTTATTGGTTTTCCTTAATCCAGACTTGCGACCTGTTTGTTAAGGGGGAGGGCGGCAATCGCCTTATCCATTTTTCCGGTGAAACGCTTGAAGTCAGCCATGATACCCCCTTTTAGCTTTCGACCAGCCGGTAGTTTGACCGAGAGTGGGTTTATCTGACGTCCGTTCTTATGCACTTCATAATGAAGGTGAGGGCCTGTAGAGCGTCCAGTCGTTCCAACATATCCGATGACTTGCCCCTGCTTCACTCGCTTCCCTTTGCGGATGCCTTTTGCGAAGCCTTTCATATGAGCATAGGCTGTCTTGTATCCACTATTGTGTCGGATGCGAACATAATTTCCGAACGATCCATTGCGCTGGGCCATTTCAACGGTGCCATTACCGGCCGCCATGATGGGGGTGCCGCGGCTGGCTCCAAAATCGACGCCGCGATGCATTTTGGTGTAGCCCAAGACTGGATGCCGCCGCTTGCCAAATCGAGAGGTCAATCGGGCGCCGTCAATTGGTGTCCGCATCAGTGTTTTTCTGACGCTCTGTCCTTCGGAAGTATAGTAATCCGTAAAGCCATCGTCTTTAGTAGTATACCGGTACAGAGCGATTTCAGTGCCACTCAGCGTCATGGACGCCCATTGGATGCGACCCTCTTTGAGGGGTGTTCCGTTCTCGTCAACAAAGCGTTCGAAATAGACTTCAAATTGGTCGCCCGGCTGGATCTCTCGTTGAAAGTCAACGTCATAACTGAAGATCCGAATCATTTCGAGAATGACTTTTGTTGGCAGGCCTGCCTGCGCGGCGGAGAGGAAGAGCGAGTTTTGAATAACCCCACCGCTGCGGACCATTTTCTTTTCTAATGAGATAACAGTTTCGCGGACCTGGAAATCATTGTTCGGTGTGCGTATTGCTGCAACCTGTTTATCAACATCCTGTTTCAGCGAAATACTGACCAGATTAATGTCTGCATTGGCGGCTTCCGCTGCTTCTGCGCTCTGTTCGAAGTTCAGGATGATGTCTTGACCCACTTTTAGTCTGCGGGGGTCGAAAACTTCGGACAAAGCAGTAATTGCTTTATGGCTTTCTCGCGGATCCGCGCCGGCGCGGGTTAAAACCTTCATTAAGGTGTCGCCCTTGCCAACCGACACTGTCTTCGTTGTGTCTTTCGGTAGTTGAGCGATCGCCGCCTGTTGTGAAGCGTCGGTGTTGAGCGTGTTTTGCCGATTACTCTCGCCTTCTGATTGGGGTGTATCAGTGCTCAGTTCTGTATCCGTGTTCTTCTGATCGGATAGAGACGCCATTTCTAAAGACGAGAGGGAGGTGGAAGGGGCAAAGGCAAATGCGGCAACGCCGCCCATCAACCCGCCAAGAACAATGGCTAACATAGGTAAAGTAGCCCTTTTGGTTCTGATTTTTTTAAAAGATGTACCTTCACGTTTCATTCGCACTTATTACACCACCATACGACTTCGGCATCTGTCGGTTCGATTAACTATATATGGAAACGACCAAACAATGCTTACTGACTGTGTTTTTGTCAAGTTTTCCTCAATATTTCCTTAATATCGAAGGATTGGCCCTGCAATATCGAATGATTGTGCTCAAATCATGTCGAGAGGGGCTTTTGTGGGGGGGTGAAATGATAAACGGCTGATACTCTATATAAGGCCATTTCAGTTTGATTCATTCTGACCCCATTTGTTTGCTCCCGA
>NZ_JBLHZT010000053.1:0-23087 GCF_047631475.1 Sneathiella sp.
GGGTGTCTGGGAGGGAACAGCAATCTCTGAAAGCAACACGAGTTTGAATTTTGCCCTGACAAGTCGGGATATGGATGTTGAAATCCGTCCAACTGCGGATCGTGGTTTTATGATCAACTGGCGCACCTTGTTGCGTCAAGACGGAGAGCCTGGAAAACCTGATGAGGTTGTTAGAGAAACCAAGCGCCAATTTGTGCCAACCGAGAATAAGAAAATCTGGCATGCGACTGGAAAATCCGATTTGCTGTCTGGAGATACGGTCTCGTGGGCCGTCCTGAAAGGCCAGAAGTTAACGATTTATTCTGTAGCGATGAATAAATCCGGTGGATACGATATGCTGGTTTATGACAGGACCCTGACGGGGCTTGGCATGAAGCTGGAGTTCAAGGCTTTACGGAATGGCAACCTGCGGCGAACTGCAAGCGGTACCTTGATCCGGAGTGGAAAATAGGCCTACCATTCTCCAATACCAGGAGAAATATTTCTGCTGTTCTGTGATATATTACTAGGCTGGGCGGGCGGCGGAGCCGCGCGATGGGCGCAGTTCTTCCGGTCGCACAATCGACAGGTGATGCCAACGGGCATCACTGTTCTGGGGGCGGAAAGAACCATCCCGTCAGAATAGACCAGTCGGTGTGCCTGAGAGATATCGCAGCCAATACTGATGGCGTAATGGCGTTTGGGATGGGCATAACCAAGACTGGGTTTTGTAACCGTTCGCGCAATTGAAAAGAACCGCTGCCCGTCTGGTAGCTCTGATATCTGAGTTACAATATGTCCCGGGGTCAGAAGGCAATGGTGGACGACCCATCGCGGGCAGGCACTTCCATATCTTGGGATGCGCAAACCGGATGCACTGAATTTCTTGGAAATATTCCCTGCGATATCTGTTCGTATCAGGTGAAAAGGAATGCCGCTTTGCTCTGGCCGTTGTAATGTTGTGAGACGATGGCAGATCTGCTCGTAGCTGGCGCCGAATTGCTGCTGTAACAATTCGATGTCGTATCGATTATTTTCAGCGGCGTTGTAAAAATCCTCATAGGGAAATAGGCAGGCGCCAGCAAAGTAATTGGCAAGCGCATCAAGGCCTTTCCCGCGGGCGCTTGTATTATTAAGGGGCGATTTTGAAAGAAGCGCGTCGAACACATCCGAGTAATTCAGCTTTCCGATCATAAGCGCCAGATGAAAACGGATCGTGGATGGTGGTAAAGCGCGGGAAATTAAAAGCGTGTTTTGCTCTTCATTGAAAAGTGTTGTCTCCTGCGCCTGCTCATTTTTAGACGTATAGCGAATTTCAATGCCATGATGCTCTGTAATATAGTGGCTTAAATCGTTGACTTCGAGGGCTTCGTCTTTTGGGAAAAATTGGCGGGCACGTGTCGCGGCCTGTTCGATCTCTTCGAAATAATTGTTCTTCGCCTGAATATAATCCATGACGGCATCAGAGGGCGAGGGGCTTAGTTCTTTTCCCGCTAAATGAGAGCCGCCCATAAATCCCAACATTTCGTTTACAGTATCGGCGAGATTGCCGCTGTCTTTCAAGATGATGTCGAGAAATTCCTGCCGTTGTTCCAACTGCATGTCGTTATTGTCGTGAATGATCTCTGACAAAGTGACGATTGAGGTGACAAGGGTTCTTAACCGAAAAGAAGAATCTGCCAGCACAGAATCCTGTGACAACCGTTCTTGCAAATACAGTAAGTCATTTTGCGTTGACTTATAGGCTTTATATAGATCAACAAGATGCGTGCATAACTCTGGAAATTCAGTGGCAACCGCGCCTAATTCAGTATTTTCATAGTTGCTTTCAGAAAAGAGGGGGTCCTGGAGAACTTCGGTCAGATCAGCGGTTAGCTGATTGTCGCGTTGGGCCGCAAAAATCAGGGGGTCAACTTTCAGAATTTGGCTAATTCTAAGGAGGAGAGGCACCGTCAGGTCGCGCCGTTCATGCTCAATCAAATTGAGGTAGCTGGCAGAAATGCCGAGTTCAGATGCAAGCTCCATCTGTGAGATTTTCTGGTCTTTTCGGAGCTTTCGGATGCGCGATCCGATATACGGTGTTTTGGCCATAAAATTTACATCAATTTACAAATTTACAAAATTTATTTTTCAATATTGACATAAAAATCACTTACAATCCAATGTTTTATTGGAAAATCTAATGGGCATGTGAAATTTTTACTTTGCTTTAATTAAATCTAATGCCGTGTCCTCATTAACAGGGGGGAGAAAGCGGTCAATGAAGTGGTGGAGGAAACACATGACTAAAGACAATCGACTAGATTTTTCTCGGCGTGGATTGCTGAAGACCGGTGCAGCGACGGGTCTGATTGCAGCAACTCCTGCGTTTTTCATGCGAGATGCATGGGCAGAGGAGTTCCGCAACAATCCAGGGTCAGCCGGTGAAATCAAGCTTGGCTTTAACGTCCCGCAAACTGGCCCCTATTCTGAAGAAGGTAAAGACGAACTTCGTGCCTTTCAGTTGGCGGTAAAGCATCTGAACGGTGAGGGCGACGGTGGCATGTTGAACACCTTCAAACCTTCAATGCTTAAAGGAAACGGTGTTCTAGGTAAAAAAGTAACTTACGCTACGGGTGATACACAGACGAAATCAGACGCCGCCCGCGCGTCTGCAAAACGGATGATTGAGAAGGATAAAGTTCTCATGATTTCCGGTGGCTCCTCTTCCGGTGTGGCGGTTGCGGTTCAGTCTCTTTGCCAGGAAGAAGGCGTTATCTTCATGGCCGGTCTTACTCACTCAAATGATACAACGGGTAAAGACAAGCGCCGCTATGGTTTCCGTCACTTCTTTAATGCTTATATGTCCGGTCGTGCCTTGGGCCCCGTGCTGAAGAAAGAATATGGTACCGAACGCCGGGCGTATCACCTGACAGCCGATTATACCTGGGGCTGGACACAAGAAGAATCCATGAAAAATACGACCGAAGAGCTCGGTTGGCAGACAGTGAATACCGTCAAAACTCCAGTGGGTGCCGGTGATTTCTCACAATATATTACGCCAGTTCTGAACTCCGGTGCAGATGTGTTGATCCTCAACCACTATGGTAAGGATATGATCAACTCTCTAACACAGGCAGTTCAATTCGGTCTGCGGGATAAGCAGGTTAATGGTAAGAACTTTGAAATCGTTGTACCACTTTTCTCACGTCTGATGGCACAGGGTGCTGGCGATGCCATTAAAGGTATTCTTGGCTCTGCAAACTGGAACTGGTCATTGCAGGATGAAGGATCTCAGGCGTTTGTGAAATCCTTTGGTGCTGAATATGGTACGCCACCTTCAATGGCAGCGCACACCTGTTATGTACAGACCCTTCTTTATGCCAATGCCTGTGAAATGGCGGGTACTTTCTATCCACCAGAAGTAATCAAGTCTCTCGAAGGCTTTAAATTTGATGGGACAGGAAACGGCCCAACAGAATATCGTGCTGAAGACCATCAGTGCTTTAAAGATGTTCTGGTGGTGCGAGGCAACGACAATCCGACAAGTCAGTTCGACCTGCTGGAAGTGGTTGAGCAAACTCCTCGCGCGCAAGTGGAATACGACTGGAAGATCTTTGGTGGTGAACTCGGTCCATACAAAGTCTGACAGTAACTTGAAGGCGGGCTGCTGGTTTTTGACCGTGGCCCGCCCTTTTTTCAGAGAAAATATTGGGCCGATTATCGGCCCAATCCCCTCAAAATCCATTTCCAAAGGTACGATGTGATGGATGCCATATTTCTGCAAGTTTTGAACGGTCTTGATAAAGGTGCTGCCTACGCGTTGATTGCACTTGGTTTGACACTTGTTTTCGGTACTTTGGGTATCGTGAATTTCGCCCATGGTGCGCTCTTTATGCTTGGCGCTTTTTGCGCAGTTTCTTTCAATAAGATTCTAACAATTTCCACGAAGGTGGAAGATAAAGGCGTCACCCTTTTTAAGGCATTCAAAGAAAAGCCCTATCTGGAAATCTGGTTCCCTGATGCGGGACCGGTTTTGCTGGATTTCGCAGTCCCCCTTTCTATTTTATTGGCAATACCGGTGATGTTGCTGATTGGCTATGCGATGGAACGCGGGTTGATCAAGCATTTTTACAAACGGCCTCACGCTGAACAGATTCTTGTCACCTTTGGCCTGGCGATTGTCATACAGGAAGTCATTAAGGCTTATTTCGGCGCCAATCCAATTCCTCAATCCGCCCCTGCGATCTTATCAGGAAGCGCCTCTATTGGCAGTTGGATCGGATTGGGAGACAGTGTGGTTTATCCGTGGTGGCGACTGGTATATCTGTTGTTTTCCGGAGGTATTATTTTTGCTGTCTTTGCGTTCTTGCAATTCACTACCTACGGCATGGTCGTTCGGGCCGGGATGCGCGACCGGGAAACGGTTGGACTGCTCGGTATCAATATTGAACGGCGCTTTACAATTGTTTTTGCCATCGCGACCGTCGTCGCTGGTTTGGCGGGCGTAATGTATACACCTGTCCTACCTCCCGATTATCACATGGGTATGGATTTTCTTGTTCTTTCTTTTGTCGTTGTTGTTGTTGGGGGCATGGGATCCTTGGGCGGCGCCGTTATGGCAGGCTTCCTTCTCGGAATTGTGCAGTCATTCGCTTCTATGACGGAAGTTAAAGAAATCCTGCCTGGAATTGATCAGATCGTCATTTATCTGGTTGCTGTAATTATTTTGCTCACGATGCCACGCGGCTTGTTGGGTCGTACTGGTGTGATGGATGACTAAAATGAAACTCTTTCAAATGAACGACCTTACCCGACTGCTTTTATTTGCTGCTGTAATTCTGACAATGCCGATTTGGCTGGCACCGCTTGGGGGCGCGTATCCTGATCTGCTTCAGAAATTTGCAATTTACGGTATTTTTGCGATCGGCTTTAATATCCTTTTTGGCCTGACTGGCTATCTGTCTTTCGGTCATGCCGCCTTTTTGGGGGTCGGGTCTTATGCTGCGGTCTGGTCATTTAAACTCTTCACCATGAACGCTATTCCTGCCGTATTTTTTGGTGTTATTTTTGCCGGTTTGCTGGCCCTTATTATCGGGTTCCTTAGCCTGCGCCGGTCCGGGATTTATTTCTCCATCCTGACGTTGGCGTTTGCCCAGATGTCTTATAATCTGGCCTATTCCGTTCTCACGCCCATTACAAATGGTGAAACGGGATTACAATTAAGCCAGCAGGATCCCCGAATAATTGATAACCTATTCACTGAAGCATCCGCAGGATTACCCTCAACGACACTCTTTGGGATCAAGATGAGTGGCTATCCCGGGTTCTACTTCTGCGCCGCTTTGCTGATTTTGTGTTTCTTTATTTCATTGCGGATTTTCAGATCTCCGTTTGGTTTGATGTTGAAGGGCATTAAATCGAACCAGAACCGGATGCGGTATACAGGGCTGAATACCCGCCCTTATATGCTGACAGCCTTTGTGATTTCGGGCATGTATGCCGGGCTTGCAGGGTCTCTTCTGGCGGTTACGGATCCATTGGCGGGTGCGGAACGTATGCAATGGACCGCATCTGGTGAAGTGGTTCTTATGACAATTCTGGGGGGCGTTGGAACACTGGTCGGCCCAATGCTGGGCGCGGGGTTGATCAAGTATTTCGAAAATATCTTCTCAGGTTTTGATAACAACGTTCTTTTTGACGCCTTTTCTTTTCTTCCGGATGCGGTCGCTGAATTTATCGTTCCGATTGTCGGACTTTTTGTCGGTGGCGGTTGGCATCTCACATTGGGCTTATTGTTTGTCATTATTGTTATTTTCCTACCGGGCGGCATCGTCGAGGGGGTTCAAAAGCTGGTGGATTTGATTCGCAAGCGACGAGAGCCAATGAATAACAACATGTCCCCACAAGATCAGCCTGGTGAGTAAGGAGTTTTAAAATGAATAATCTTGTCCTTCATTTGGATAATATTCAAAAAAGTTTTGGCGGGCTGAAAGCACTGTCGGATGTCAATCTGGCGGTCGAAGAGGGCACAACTCACGCTATCATTGGTCCCAACGGTGCGGGAAAATCAACCTTGTTGAACGTTTGTGTCGGGCGACTGAAGCCTGATATGGGGCATGTCACGTTTGATGGTCAGGAGTTGACCGGACGCGAGCCGCATGAGATCGCACAGATCGGGGTTGCCAGGGTGTTTCAGACGCCGGAAATTTTTCCGGAAATGACATTGCTTGAAAATGTGATGCTACCGGCTTTTTCTAAAAGAGACGGCGCGTTCAAGTTCAATGCATATTCAAAGCTAACGTCTCAGGGTGAGATCAGGGATGAGGCTGAAAGCATTCTGGAAGATGTGGGCCTTGAAGGTCAGATGATGAACGAAGCTGGTTCTTTGTCCCGCGGTGATAAACGGCGGTTGGAGCTGGGGATGTGTTTGATTTTGCGGCCACGCTTGTTGTTGCTGGACGAGCCGACCGCCGGAATGTCCCGTCATGATACCAACCGGACAATTGATCTGCTGAAGAAAATCAAAAGCCGAGGGATGACCAAGGTAATTATCGAGCATGATATGCATGTTGTGTTTAGTCTTGCGGATAAAGTCAGTGTTTTGGCGAGAGGACAGATCATTGCAGGCGGCTCACCTGAAGAAGTCCGCGAAGATAACAAAGTAAAAGAAGCGTATCTTGGAGGGGCGCACTAATGACTGAGAATTCTGCATTTTTTAGTGTCCGGGACATTCACGCTTACTACGGCGAGTCCTATATTGTGCAAGGCGTTTCTTTCGATGTGGAAGAAGGCGAAATCGTCGCACTTCTGGGCCGAAATGGAGCTGGAAAAACATCAACTTTGCGCGCTTTGGCGCGTGTGGATGATCCTGTTTTGACAAAGGGCGAGATTTATCTGGAAGGGAAGTCCGTCCACGATATGAAAGCCTATCAAGCAGCACAGGCGGGTATTCAGCTTGTTCCGGAAGATCGCCGTATCATTGGCGGACTGACTGTGGAAGAGAACCTTCTTTTGTCACAGGTTTCTGAGCCACGCGGTTGGGAAATTGAAAAAATATACGATCATTTCCCCCGCTTGGGTGAACGTCGCAATCAGGACGCGACCACAATGTCCGGCGGCGAGCAACAAATGCTGGCGGTCGCCCGTGCGCTTGCCCGGGATATTAAAATCCTGTTTCTGGATGAGCCTTATGAAGGATTGGCGCCGGTTATCGTAAAAGAAATCGAAAACATTTTGATGGAAGTGCGGAAACTCGGCATTACAACAATCATTGTAGAACAGAATGCTGTTGCGGCGCTGCAGCTTGCTGATAAGGCACTCATTTTGGATATGGGAAAAATCGCGTTTCGGGGAACGGCTCAGGAAGTGCTGGACGATCAGGCACTGCGTCACGAATATCTGGCGATTTAGTCATACTTTTGTCTGGAATATTCTAATGATTTGCCTTTTGGGCAAATATTTGATTTGCAGCATTTGACAAAGAGTTGCGAATTGTTTGGAATATAGGCCGCGAATAAAAATTCATATGTTGTGGTGGGAGGAAACTACCACATATCCACAGGGAAAGAATACGATGTCTACGAAAGAACTTTACCCGGTTCCAGCTGATCTCGCTTCCTCCTCCTGGATTGATAACACCGGATATGAGGCCATGTATAAGGCCTCCATTGAAAATCCGGAAGCATTCTGGGCAGAGCATGGCAAGCGCGTTGATTGGATAAAACCTTATACGCAGGTGAAAGATGTTTCTTTTGACAAGGAAGATCTGCATATCAAATGGTTTTATGACGGTACATTGAACGTTAGTGCCAATTGTATTGACCGTCATTTGGCGACGAAAGGCGACCAGACAGCTATTATCTGGGAAGGTGACGAGCCGACCGATGACGCCAAGCTGACCTATCGCGAATTACACGAGCAGGTTTGCCGCTTTTCAAATGTGCTAAAAGCGCAGGGCGTTAAAAAAGGGGATCGGGTCACAATTTATATGCCGATGATCGTCGAGGCAGCAATTGCGATGCTTGCCTGTACACGGATTGGTGCAGTTCATTCGGTTGTTTTTGGCGGATTTTCACCTGATGCGCTTGCCGGTCGTATTCGGGACTGCGAGTCAAATTGTATCATTACCGCGGATGAAGGCGTACGCGGCGGAAAAATTGTGCCGCTAAAAGTGAACACAGATAAAGCGTTGGAAAATTGCCCTGATTGCAATACATCGATTGTTGTAAAACGGACAGGTAACCCGGTCAATTGGGTTGAAGGACGCGATGTCTGGTATCACGAAGCGATGGCGGCGGCGTCAGCGGATTGTCCTCCTGAGGAAATGAACGCGGAAGATCCGTTGTTCATTCTTTATACGTCTGGTTCTACCGGGCAACCCAAAGGCGTCATGCATACAACAGGGGGCTATATCGTTTATGCATCGATGACCCATCAATATGTTTTTGATTATCATGACGGCGATGTCTACTGGTGTACGGCCGATGTTGGCTGGGTGACGGGCCATAGCTATATCCTGTACGGACCTTTGGCTAATGGTGCGACAACGTTGATGTTTGAAGGGGTGCCTAATTACCCAACTGTCTCTCGGTTTTGGGAAGTTTGCGACAAACATCAGGTCAATATTTTCTATACGGCCCCAACCGCAATTCGCGCGTTGATGCAGTCAGGGGATGATCCGGTCAAGGCGACGTCTCGTTCGTCAATCCGGCTTTTGGGATCTGTTGGTGAACCCATTAATCCGGAAGCCTGGCGCTGGTATTATGAGGTTGTTGGGGAAAGCCGATGCCCGGTTGTTGATACATGGTGGCAAACAGAAACAGGCGGTATCCTGATTACACCGCTACCCGGGGCGACTGATTTGAAACCCGGCTCCGCTACACGGCCGTTCTTTGGTGTCGACCCTATGATGGTTGACAATGATGGCAAAGAACTTGAAGGAGAATGCGAAGGTGTTCTGTGTATCCGGGATAGTTGGCCTGGTCAGATGCGCACGGTTTACGGTGATCACGAGCGTTTTTATCAGACCTACTTTGCGACATTCCCGGGACGGTATTTTTCCGGTGATGGGGCTCGCCGCGACAAAGACGGATATTACTGGATTACAGGGCGTGTGGATGATGTGATCAATGTTTCAGGTCACAGAATGGGAACTGCTGAAGTTGAAAGTGCGCTGGTGGCCCATCCGAAAATCTCTGAAGCTGCGGTTGTTGGTTATCCTCATGATATCAAGGGACAGGGTATTTATGCTTATGTCACTCTCAATCTGGGGCAGGAACCAACGGAAGAACTGCGAAAAGAACTGGTCAAGTGGGTCCGTACGGAAATCGGGCCGATCGCAGCGCCAGATCTTATCCAATGGGCTCCGGGTTTACCTAAAACCAGATCCGGAAAGATCATGCGGCGGATCTTAAGAAAAGTTGCTGAAAATGAATTTGGCAACTTGGGTGATACCTCCACATTGGCTGACCCAAGCGTGGTTGATGATTTGATCGATAATCGGATGAACAAGTAGGGCGCTGCCCCCTTTTGTATCTGAAATATCTGAAGGTATGATGCTATGCGCCGAAATGAAAATGGCGCATAGCATTGTTTTTTGAATTACAGTACAATCGGCAGAATTAAAGACTTGCAGCTCATAATTACCGGCGAATTCGCTAAAAAAATGATCGGTTAAAGAGCTTGTCTGTCATACTTTGGGAGGAGTAGACGACACAATGTCGTATACAGTGCTTGTTGTGGAGGACGAGCCGAATATTGTTCTGTCGCTGCAATTTATAATGCGGCAGGTCGGTTTTACGGTTCGAGTAGCATCTGATGGGGATCAGGCAATACGAGCTGTGGAGGAATACGTTCCTGATCTGGTATTGCTGGATATTATGTTACCGAAGCAGGACGGTTTCGCCGTTTGTGAAAATATTCGAAATAACCCTGCCTGCCGAAATGTCAAAATTATCATGTTGTCCGCTAAAAGCAGGGATGCTGATCGCGAGAAGGCGTTGGAGTTAGGGGCTGACGAATTTATTACCAAGCCTTTTTCAACGCGCGTCCTTGGCGAAATGGTCAAGCGCCTTATGGGCTTGGAGGCTGGGTGAATAAGGTGTTTGAGAGGAACGACCGGGATATACTGGGATGAAACGGACCGGGCGAAAAAAAGAATGGTCTATTTTGGTTTTTTGCATATTCCTGCTCGGAATATTTCCGCCAGTGCTGTTTGTCTTTGATAAAAAACTTTTGGTTGCAGGCCTTCCGCTGGGGTTTCTTTATCTCTACGGATTTTGGGCGGTCATGATATTATTTATGGCGATCGGTGCGCGGCGTCGAAACATTCCAGATACACCGGGTTCACCGGCGCCATCAATATCAGATCAGTCCATTACCATTGTCAGAAATGACCCTCGTGATGTCTAGCGGTCTGGTCATAACCGTTTCGTTCCTGTATCTGGGCCTGCTCTTTGCCATCGCCCATTATGTGGATACCCGGGCTGGTTTGAAACGCATCCTTTCTCGTAATCCTTATATTTATACATTATCCATCGCTGTTTTCTGTACGTCCTGGACGTTTTACGGCAGCGTCGGGCGCGCGGCGACGACAGGGCTGGACTTTTTGCCCATCTATTTGGGGCCTACCTTGGTGTTCGTTCTGTGGTCGTTTGTCTGGATCAAGATTATCCGTATTTGCAAGCAGCGGCGCATCACCTCGATTGCTGATTTTATCGCCTCCCGGTATGGGAAAAGTACCATGCTGGGCGGATTGGTTACGATCATCGCTGTGGTTGGGATCATGCCTTATATCTCTCTACAACTGAAATCGATTGCAACCAGCTTTCGGATCCTGATTACATCCTCAGGGGGCCTGTTGCCAACAACACCGGTTGAGCCTTTGTTCTTTGTCGATACGACGTTGGTGGTGGCTGTTGCGCTGGCGTTATTCGCCATCCTTTTCGGAACACGTCACATTGATGCCAGTGAACATCACGAGGGTTTAGTCGCGGCCATCGCTTTTGAAAGTGTTGTTAAGTTACTCGCCTTTTTGACGGTCGGTGGCTTTGTGACATATGGAATTTTCAACGGCTTCACGGATATCTTTCAGCGTGCATCGGTTGATCCTTCTTTATCGCAACTCTTTACGGTCAGTCAGGGGCAGGGATATAGCTTGTGGATGACCATGACGTTATTGTCTATGGCGGCGATCATATGCTTGCCCCGGCAATTTTATATAACGGCTGTCGAAAATCCGGATGAAGGATATGTTCGAAAAGCCACATGGTTGTTTCCGGCCTATCTTCTGGTCATTAATATTTTTGTTCTTCCCATCGCAATCGGGGGACGCCTTGCCTTTGCGGGGACACCGGCCGATGCCGATATGTTCGTTCTGACTGTACCACTTTATTATGATCACGGGTTTATTGCTCTTTTTGCATTTCTCGGAGGGTTGTCCGCGGCGACCTCTATGGTAATTGTTGCGTCGATTGCGCTGAGCACCATGGTCTGTAATGACCTTGTTATGCCGGTTCTTTTACGCTGGAAATGGTTGAATATAAGCCGCAATGCCGATTTGACGGGGCTTTTATTGTTTATTCGGCGCGCCAGTATTCTTCTGATCCTTGTTCTAGGATACGGCTATTATTTGTTTGCCAGTGAAAGCCATTCCCTCGTGACCATCGGCTTGGTGTCCTTTGCCGCAGCGGCACAGTTTGCACCAGCGATTATCGGGGGCATCTTTTGGAAGGATGCCAACTTTAAAGGTGCACTGACCGGATTGCTCTGTGGTTTCATTCTTTGGGTATATACGTTGCTGCTTCCCTCCCTTGCGCAGTCCGGGTGGCTTCCGATCAGTTTTATTGAGGAAGGGCTCTTCGGCATTAATCTTCTTAAGCCTTATGCCTTGTTTGGTCTTGACGGGTTTGACCGACTAACCCATGCCCTGTTCTGGAGTATGGTCTTCAATATCGGTTGTTACTGGATCATTTCGTTGCTGACCCAGCAGACCGCGCTGGAGCGTATTCAGGCCAAATTGTTTGTCGATGTTTTCGAGCATTCTGAAGGGGAACGCGACAACAGTTATTGGAAAGGGTCAGTTACGATTGGAGACTTGCAGCAGCTGGTCGGGCGCTTTGTTGGTGTGAGAAAGGTGGCGGACGCTTTTGACAGTTTTGCCCGGGATAAAAAAATAAATCTTCGTAAGAGTCAGGTTGTGGATGTTCAGTTCCTGAATTTTGCGGAAAAACTTCTTGCAGGATCCATTGGTTCAGCCACGGCAAGGGTGATGGTCGGATCAATCGTAAAGGGTGAAGTGGTCAGCCTCGACGAGGTTTACCGGATCCTGGATGAGACAAGCCAGGTTATTGAATATAGTCATAAGCTCGAACAGAAATCGACTGAACTTGAGGAAGCGACGGCACAGTTGCAGATGGCAAATGCCCGGCTGAAGGAACTGGATTCTCTGAAGGATGATTTCCTGTCGATGGTTAGCCATGAATTACGGACACCCTTAACAAGTTTGCGGGCATTTGGCGAGATCTTGCAGGACAATCCCAATGTGTCATTAGCGGAGAGAAAGCAGTTTCTGGGGATCATCATTAATGAAAGTGAGCGGCTTACCCGTTTGATTGATCAACTTCTCGATCTTGCCAAGATGGAAGCGGGACGGATGGATTGGTCGCTGGCTGATGTTGATGCGTGCCAGGTAATCCGAGAGGCTGTCGGTACACTGGATGCCTTGATACTTGAAAATAATATCAAGCTAGACCTTCAATTGGCACCAGGGCTGCCAAAAATTCGGGCGGATCGGGATCAATTGATGCAGGTGATTATTAATCTGGTCTCGAACGCGATCAAATTTTGTGACCAAGACGCTGGCGAAATTCTGGTTGCGGCCAAAGAACAGGAGACGGGCCTGCTCATTTCAGTAGAGGATAACGGCATCGGTGTGCCTGCACCGCTTAAGGAGAAAATCTTTGAGCGCTTCCATCAATCTCATTCCGTGGCACAGGAAAAGCCGCAAGGGTCGGGGCTTGGGCTTGCGATTTGTCGGCAGATCGTCACCTATCTCGACGGACGTATCTGGGTTGAAAATAAAACCGAAGGTGGTGCACGGTTTTATTTTACAATTCCATTTGAGCAGGATGAAGAGTTACGTCAAATAGCCGAGTAAACGGGATTAAAAAAACAGATGACCCGCTGACCTGTAGATCATCGATAGACCAACAAGCAGGATCAGAACAAGAACCACTTTTTTGAAGAAAACCGGATCAACCCGCCTGCGCAGATTGGTGCCGATCCATATGCCAAACAGAATGGGAACCATACCCGCGAGCCCGTAAAAAGCTTCAATAGGGCCGAGAATATCTGTTCGTTGCAGAGAGATTGCCAGAACCAGACTGCCTGAAAATAATAGGACACTGACGACGGAAACAAACCGTTCTTTTGTTAGGCCAAGGGACACAAAGAAAAAGATGGGCATGATACCGAAAAGGGATGTCATACCCCCTATAATACCAGATGAAATCCCGATGATCGGAGCGACAATTTTCTGCTGTTTTTTCAGAACCGTTAGCGATTTTCCCATTAAATCCAGAGACGTAACAATCAGAAGAATGATCCCCAGCATGATTGTCAGGATATCTGTATTTACCACGGCCAGAAAATAGGCCCCCACGGGAAGCGTCACCAATAAGGGAACCAGCAAGGTCCAATGACGCCGGATAGATCCTTTTATATCCCCAGAGATAGTCATTTGAACGAGATTGCTGAGGGTCATGGGAATGGCCAGCACCGAAATGGCAAATGGCAAGGGCAGGACGAGAATTATGATCGGAATTGATACTGTCGGCAATCCGAATGAGGAAACCCCTTTCACAAAGCCACCAAATAACAAGGCCGCGCAGATAACAGCAAAATGAAGACTATTAAAGTCCTGGATGATTTGTTCGATCATTCTTTTTTCTTAAATGATGTCGGGATATCATTGACGAAGGTCGGAATATGATAGCCCTTTATTACAGCGGGTCGTTGAGCGATACTTTCATACCATTTTTGAACATTGGGATAGTCAGACAAGTCCATTCCCTGCCATTCAAATCTGGAAATCCACGGCCAGACTGCCATATCTGCAATCGAATAGGTAGTGGCAATATAGTCTTTTCCAGCCAGTTGCTTGTCTAACACTGTATACAAACGTTCGGCTTCCGCTTTGAATCGGGTTTGGGCGTAATCTGAAACGCCCGGATTAAAGTGATGAAAATGATGAACTTGTCCAAGAATTGGGCCGGCGCCACCCATCTGCCACATCAGCCATTCAATGGCCTTCCAATAGCCGTCTCCTTCCGGCAGAAATTGCCCCGATTTTTGAGCCAGATAAAGTAATATGGCGCCGCTTTCCATCAAAGATATTCCCGTGTCATGATCGTAAATAGCGGGTATCTTATTATTCGGGCTAATAGCAAGGAACTTGGGATCGAATTGTTCGTTTTCTCCAATATTTACGGGATGGACGGTGTAGGGAAGAGACGTTTCCTCCAGCATGATTGAAACTTTTCGTCCGTTTGGTGTGCCCCAAGTATAAAGGTCGATCATAAATCTGACTCCATTCCTGCTTTTGCATTGAATTTAATTTCTTTTACTCTGATTATCAGAAATGGCGCAGACTGCAAATCAGCATAAGAAAAGGTAGCAATAATGAAAGCGTATGTAATTGGGGAAGGATCCGGATTAGAGGCCCTGACGTTAGTCGAAAGAGATGTTCCCAAACCTGGTCCCGGAGAAATTCTTGTTCGAATGAAAGCCAACTCAATTAACTACCGTGATTTGCTGACCATAAAAAATGCGGGCGCCAGAGGTATCACAGACCAACGCATTCCAAATTCGGATGGCGCTGGCATTGTTGAGGCATTGGGTGAAGGTGTCACACACTATCAGGCCGGCGATCGGGTGGTTGGATGTTTTTTTCAGGACTGGGTCAGTGGCCCCATCACTGAAAAGACAATGATGTCTGCTTTAGGGGGGCCGATTGACGGGGTGCTAGCAGAATATGTTGTCCTAAAGGAGCAGGGTGTCTTGCCTATTCCGGAAAGCCTGTCATTTGAACAAGCCGCAACATTGCCCTGCGCGGCCGTAACAGCGTGGAATTGTCTGATTGAAAAAGGGGAAGCGAATGCCGGGGATATCGCTTTATTGCTGGGAACAGGCGGCGTTTCCATCTTTGCACAGCAAATCGCCAAATTTTGCGGTATCCAGACGATTGTAACCTCCAGTAGCGATGAGAAACTTGAACGCGTGAAAAAACTTGGGGCCAGTACCCTGATCAATTATCGGGATCAGCCGGACTGGGAAAACGCAGTCTTGGAAGCGACAAATGGAAAAGGCGTCGATGTCGTGATTGAGGTGGGAGGTGCCGGTACGCTGGCGAAATCAGTGGAAGCGGTTCGGATCGGTGGTACTGTGTCTTTGGTGGGCGTACTCACCGGCGGCACGATTGATCCGACTTCCATCATGCGAAAATCTGTAAAACTTCAGGGGATTTATGTTGGCCCCCAAGATATGTTTGCCAAGTTGATCCGGGCGATCGACTATAATGAACTTAACCCCGTTATCGAGGAAACTGTAGCGTTTGATAACGCAAAAGACGCTTATCGATTAATGGAAAGTGGTCAGCATTTTGGGAAAATTGTTATTGCCTTTTCTTAACTGAAAAATGGCAAGGAGGAAGTTTTATGAAGTTATTGCGTTATGGCCCGGCGGGCTCAGAGAAACCCGCTTTGCTTGATGAAGAGGGGAACGTTCGGGATTTGTCTTCTGTAATCAGTGATGTTGATGGCCGTTCTCTCACAGATGATGCCCTTGCTTCTTTGAAGGCAGTGGATCCAGGCAGTCTTCCGATTGTGAACGAGACCGGGCGCATCGGGCCTTGTGTCGCAAATGTCGGGAAGTTGATTTGCATTGGTCTGAATTATTCGGATCATGCTGAAGAAACGGGCAATCCTATTCCTAAAGAACCGATTGTTTTCATGAAAGCGACCAGTTCAATTTGTGGACCTAATGATGATATCGAAATCCCACGGAGTTCGGTCAAAACAGACTGGGAAGTGGAACTGGGTGTTGTGATCGGAAAACGGGCGAAATATGTTTCAGAAGCAAACGCACTGGATTATGTCGCCGGTTATTGTGCGGTAAATGATGTTTCAGAACGGGAGTTCCAGACAGAACGTTCCGGGCAATGGGTCAAAGGTAAAAGTCATGATACTTTTGCGCCATTGGGCCCATGGATGGTTACAAAAGACGAAGTGCCCGATCCGCAGAATGTGTCTATGTGGCTGGATGTTGACGGGCATCGGTTTCAGGATGGATCGACAAAGACCATGATTTTCGGTGTTCAGGAAATCGTTTCTTATTTGAGCAATTTCATGACTTTGGAGCCAGGTGATATTATTTCTACCGGGACACCTCCTGGTGTGGGGATGGGGCAAAAACCTGATCCTGTTTACCTGAAGGTAGGTCAGGAGATTCGTATGGGGGTTGAAGGACTGGGCGAACAATCTCAGAAAACAATCGCAGCCAGAGACTAAGCAGACACTAAAAGAGGAAAGAATGGAAAAGACCTGTACACCTGAAGCTCTGGGATTTTCGTCCACTCGCTTGGATCATATTACGGACTGGATGCAACGTTATGTCGATGCGGGTAAATTACCCGGTGCCCAGACCGTTGTGATGAGGGGCGGCGAAGTCGCCTATTCAGGCTGGACAGGCTTTTCTGACGTAGAAAATAAAGTTCGCTGGCAAGAAGATACAATCGCCCGGTTTTATTCCATGACCAAACCTGTTTCTTCATTGGCCTTAATGACGTTGTATGAGAGGGGTCTTTTTCATCTGGATGATCCGATTGAAACCTTTATTCCGGCTTTTAAGGACATGCGTGTCTTACGGAAAAATGCTCAGTCTATTGAAGATACGGAACCGTGCATAACAAAGCCGACAGTCCATCATTTGCTAACGCATTGTTCTGGTTTGACGTACGATTTTAATCTTGGGGTTCTGGAAACCCTGTATGGCGAAGAAAAAATGGATTTTGGTCCCCGGCGTGGAACACTGGAAGACCAGATCGATCGTTTGGCTCAAATGCCTTTGAAATTTGAGCCTGGCAGCCGCTGGAATTATGGGGTTTCAACAGATGTTGTTGGTCGCCTTGTGGAGATTATTTCGGGGCAAAGCCTTGATCAGTATTTTAACGATACATTTTTCGAGCCCTTGGGGATGAAGGATACTGCTTTTGATTTCAGGCCTGAACAGCAAGGCCGGGTTGCAGCCAGTTATACTCCGAACACGGATGGCTCTCTTAAGCTGGTTGAAAATGCATCGAACAGTGTTTACGCGAAAGGGAATGTTCAAGGTCTTTCTGGCGGGGGCGGATTGCTTTCTACCGCTGGCGATTACTTGAAATTTGCCGATATGATCCGGCGTCGTGGCCGGTTTGGCGATCAGCAGATCCTTGGAACCCGGACCATGGATTTTATCATGCAGAACCATATGCCGGGTGATCTGGCCTCAATGGGGCAGCCGGTGTTTTCTGAAGTATCGTTTTCCGGGGTCGGGTTTGGCCTCGGTGGTTGGGTGATGCTCGATCCAACGAAGGCTCAAATGATGGGGAGCCCCGGTGACTTCGGATGGGGCGGGATGGCAAGTACAGTCTTTTGGGTTGACCCTCTTGAAGATATGGTTGTGCTGTTCCTTACCCAGTTGCTCCCTTCCAGCTATTATCCGTTACGAAAAGAACTGCGCGCGTTGGCCTATCAGGCGATGATAGACTAAGTATTTTCAACGGCTCACAAGGTCTGGTTATCTAAGGTTCCAAGAAGCCTTTGGAATTTTTAACTTCTTTAAAATCGAGGTACGAATGAGTATTGCGCTTGGGGTGGATCCTTTTAACTTTGTCGTATTCGGCGGAACGGGTGATCTTGCTATCCGTAAGTTGATGCCCGCGCTTTTGTTCAGTGAATGTGATGATCGATTGCCGGATGAGGCCTCTATCATTGCACTGGGCCGAACTGAGTTAAGTCAGCAGGAATATGCAGATATTGTCCGCGCCGGGTGCAAAAAATATATGGCGGATAACCTGTTCAGTGAGGAGAAGTGGGAAGCCTTCGCGAAGCGCCTGTGTTACTTCAAACTGGATATTGACGAAAAGCAGGACTTTCTTAAACTGGCTGAGCATCTTGAGAAAACGGCGGACCGTGTTCGCGTTTTTTATCTGGCTACACATTCTTCCTTATTTGCGGCGGTTGGCGAAGGACTTCATGACGCTAACGCTATTCATGAACAGTCCCGGATTGTTCTTGAAAAGCCGCTCGGCATGGATCTGAAATCGGCGAAGGAAACCAACAGCCAGATCGCCCGTTTTTTCAAAGAAGATCAGATTTTCAGGATTGATCATTATCTAGGAAAAGAAACTGTCCAGAACCTGATGGTTTTGCGGTTTGGAAATTCAATTTTTGAGCCCGTCTGGCATCACGGCATGATCGACCATGTACAGATAACCGTGGCTGAAACGGTCGGCGTAGAGGGGCGCGGCGGGTATTATGATAAAAGCGGTGCCTTGCGCGATATGGTGCAGAACCATCTGGTCCAGCTATTGTGCCTAGTTGCGATGGAACCACCGGCACAGTTCGATCAGGATGCCGTGCGGGATGAAAAATTAAAAATCCTGAAAAGTCTTCGGCCGATCACGGGCGACCATGTGGAAAAAAACACAGTGCGCGGTCAGTATGCGGAAGGTGCGATTGATCGCACGGCAACTCATAGCTATCTGGAAGACAGCGGCATTGAAGAAAGTAATACGGAAACGTTTGTTGCTATCAAGGCCGAGGTCGATAACTGGCGTTGGACCGGTGTTCCCTTCTACTTGCGAACAGGCAAGCGTTTGCGGCAGCGATTTTCGGAGATCGTGATAGACTTCAAACCCGTTCCGCATCAGATTTTTCCTGCGCCGGGACAAGGGATGAAGCCAAATCGATTAATAATTCGTCTTCAGCCAGATGAAGGCATCAAATTGATTATGACAAGTAAAGTGCCGGGGCCGGGAGGGCTTCGTTTGCAACAGACACCATTGAACCTGTCTTATTCCGATGTTTTCCGAAAACGCGCGCCGGATGCCTATGAACGATTGATTTTGGATTCTGTTCGCGGGAATTCTACATTATTTATGCGGCGCGATGAACTGGAAGCGGCCTGGAGCTGGGTTGAACCTATTCTGGAGGAATGGGAGAAAAGCGAAGAAGCCTTGGTTGACTATCCCGGCGGCACCATGGGGCCAACGGCGTCCACCGCATTAATTGCCCGGGATGGTCGGTCTTGGCACGACGGCGGAGAGACTTAAGGCATGGTGTTGATCAGCGAATGTCTGTTTTCAGACGCAGAAAAGCTGGATGAAAATCTGGCAAAAAAGGTAGGGGAACTGTTATCGGCGGCTATTGCTGAACGCGGGTCCGCTGTATTGGTTGTTTCAGGCGGTAACACACCTAAGAACATGTTTCGTATATTGAGCCAAGAGAAGATTGATTGGCAACAAGTGACAGTTCTGTTGGCCGATGAGCGATGGGTCGAGACCTGGAGTGAACGTAGCAATGAAAAAATGGTACGTGCTTGCCTTTTGCAATATGCCGCCGCAGAAGCCCATTTTGTCGGCTATTATCATCCTGATAAAACAGCAGAAGAAGCGCTGCCTGTTTTAAACAATATCTTGGTGATGCTTGACCAGCCGATTGATGTGCTGCTTCTGGGGATGGGTGAGGATGGACATACAGCATCCTTATTTCCATGCGCCCCCAACGCAGCCAGTTTGCTGAACCCGAATGAGCCATTGAAACTGGTTATTGTCGAACCATCCTCTGCACCTGATAAACGAGTAAGCCTGTCGTTTCCGGTTCTTTGTCAGGCGCGTTCAACTGTTTTGCATATAACGGGTGAAATGAAGAAGGAAGTTTTACAGAAGATCACCTCCGGGACGATTGAAGCGCCCATCGGCGAAGTTTTGGCATCGGGTGATGGTCTTAAAATGTTGTACTGGTCGCCCTAGAAAGGGAAATGTAATGCCTATTCCTCAAATTCAACGCGTGACGGATCGCATTATTGCGCGAAGTCAGGAAAGTCGGCGCGCTTACTTGGATGCTATTCGCACTGCGAAAGATCAGGGTCCTCATCGGACGAGCCTGTCCTGTGGCAACCTAGCGCATGCCTGCGCGGCGTCGCCCGATCAGGAAAAATCAGAGTATCAGGAGCAGGCGACGGTCAATATCGGCATCATTACCGCCTATAATGATATGTTGTCGGCTCATCAACCATTTGAACGCTATCCGGCCCTGATCAAAGAGGCGGCTAGAGAAGCGGGGGGGATGGCTCAGGTAGCGAGCGGTGTGCCCGCCATGTGCGATGGCGTAACACAAGGGCAGGATGGCATGGAGTTATCGCTGTTTAGCCGCGACGTTATCGCTATGGCCACCGCCATTGGCCTCAGCCATAATGTCTTTGACGCTGCATTGTGTTTGGGTGTGTGCGATAAAATCGTCCCTGGTCTGTTGATCGGCGCCCTTTCCTTTGGCCATTTGCCGGTTTTATTTGTGCCAGCGGGGCCGATGCCTTCAGGATTGCCAAATAAAGAGAAAGCCCGTATCCGTCAGGAGTTTGCCGCAGGAAAAATAGGTCGCAAAGAATTATTTGAAGCAGAAAGCGCCTCTTACCATAGTGCAGGAACCTGCACATTTTATGGGACTGCAAATACGAACCAAATGCTGATGGAGTTGATGGGGCTTCACTTGCCGGGTGCGGCCTTTGTCAATCCGGGAACCGAACTGCGCGAGGCTCTTACTCAGGAAGCCGCCCGAACAGCCTGCCAACTGGCTAAAAACCCGGACGTTGTGCCCCTTGGTGAGCAGATTGACGAAAAGACGATTACAAACGCGATTGTCGGTCTGTTGGCGACAGGTGGTTCGACGAACCTGACCATTCATTTGATAGCGATTGCCAAGGCGGCTGGTATTCAGATTAGTTGGCAGGATTTTTCTGATTTGTCCGAAGTTGTTCCGTTCATAACGCGGATCTATCCCAACAGTCAGGCCGATGTGAACCATTTCCATGCGGCGGGGGGCTTTGCTTATCTGGTTTCCACGTTGTTGGAAAATGGATACCTTCATGAAGACGTCAATACGGTTGCGGGCAGAGGCCTCCGCCGGTATGCGCAGGAGCCGTTTCTAGAGGGGCACGCCTTGAAATGGCGGGCCGGTGCACAGCAATCTCTTGATCCGGATATTTTGAGATCAGCGGATAACCCTTTCAGCCCGACCGGGGGTTTGAAATTGTTAGACGGAAATATCGGCCGGTCAGTTATTAAATACTCAGCCGTGGACGAGGCGCACCATATTGTAGAGGCACCAGCTGTCATTTTTAACGATCAAAATGCGTTCTTGAAAGCATTCGAAGAGGGTGAGCTGCACCGCGATTTTGTTGCAGTATTGAAAGAACAGGGGCCGAAATCCAATGGTATGCCTGAGCTGCATAAATTAACCCCAGCACTGGGTGTTTTGCAGGATTTGGGCTATCGCGTGGCCCTTGTGACGGATGGCCGAATGTCGGGTGCATCTGGAAAAGTGCCGGCGGCCATTCACATGTCCCCCGAGGCAAAGGATGGCGGTAATATTGCCCGGCTGCGGGATGGCGATTTACTTCGTCTGGATGCCAAAGCCGGCAGCCTCACTGTTGCACTGACAGACGAGGAATTGGCGGGTCGGGATGTCCGCTTGGCCGGTACCAATATGTCTCATCGTGGGTCTGGCCGGGAAATCTTTGCGGCTATGCGAAAAAATGTCAGTTCGGCAGAAGAAGGGGCGTCCAGTCTGTTCTAGCCGTCTTTGTGGCTGGGAAGCAAAATTGTTACTTGCGTCCCCTCTCCGGTTTGGCTGTCGATACGGACTGTTCCGTTTGACTGTTTGGCAAAGCCATAAACCATGCTTAAGCCAAGGCCTGTTCCTTTTCCAACTTCCTTGGTGGTAAAAAATGGCTCAAAGGCATGTTTGAGCACCTTCTCAGGCATGCCCATCCCAGTATCTTTTACAGAAAGGCTGGAATATTTCCCGGGTGGCAGATCGGGATAGAGGCTCGAATTATGCTGATTTATGTCGACATTGCCTGTTTCAATAGTGAGACTACCGCCCTTGGGCATGGCGTCGCTGGAGTTGATGCAAAGGTTCATTAGCGCATTTTCAATCTGGCTGTGGTCTGCGAAGACATCTCGCACATTTTCATCCGTTTTTACGTCGACAGCGATGGTCTCTCCAAGCAGGCGGTCGATGAGTTCAAGCATTTCAGCAACCAGATTGTTCAATTCAACCCGTTGGGGCCGCAGTGCCTGTTTTCGAGAATAGGCTAACAAGCGTTGTGTCAATTGCGCGCCTCTCGTTGCAGACCGTTCGATGGCGCGGGTATGAGCGTAAAGCGGACTGCTTTCAGAGAGTTCATCTTGCAAAAGGTCGATATTGCCCAGAACGATTGCCAATATGTTATTAAAGTCGTGGGCTATTCCCCCGGTCAACTGGCCGACAGCTTCCATCTTCTGGGCTTGCTGTAGTTGTTGTTCTACTTTCAATGCCCGTTTATCAGTTTCAATCTGTTCCGTGATGTCGCGTCCCGCGCCTCGAAATCCTTTGAAATCCCCTTTTTCATCGAACATAGGTGAGCCGCTGACAGTCAGATGTAAAACCCGACCATCTTTGTGTTTTAAGTCATAGCGAAAATCACGAAAGGGTTTCTGTTCGAAAAAAGTTTGTTGATGGTCGCGCCATTCTTCGTCGACCAATCGGCTGTTATCGTTGCGCCAAGGGGGGGATCCGATCAGCTCCGTTGGTTTTAGTCCTGT
This sequence comes from Sneathiella sp., assembly GCF_047631475.1. Lineage (GTDB taxonomy): Bacteria > Pseudomonadota > Alphaproteobacteria > Sneathiellales > Sneathiellaceae > Sneathiella. The sequence goes on from NZ_JBLHZT010000053.1 coordinate 22,862, forward strand.
GACTTCCTCAAGTCGTTCTGAGAATGTGATGAAGTTATGATTTTCGTCGGTTCCCCAGAACCAATCTGACGCAGAGTTTGCTGAGGCTTCAAACTGCGCCTCCCGCAGGCGTAACGCCTCTTCTACTTTTTTGCGATCATTTATCTCTTTTTCAAGTTCGGCGGTTCTGCGTTGTACGCGGCGCTCCAATTCTTCGTTGGCTTCTTTAAGGATCGTTTCGGCTTCT
>NZ_JBLHZT010000054.1:0-22412 GCF_047631475.1 Sneathiella sp.
AGAGAGTTTTACAACTTTTCCTGTCCCCGTACCGGCTGATTTTCCGCCAACATAGGGAGTTATATCCAAAATACCGGATTTAGGAGTAGGGGTAGCGACAGACATCGACTTTCTTTCAGATCAGAGGGTAAAGGGTGATAATTATTCCGATTTCATGGGAACCGCAAAGGCTCCCAAAATGACCAGTTTTATGACACCACTGCCGACGAGTTCCTTAAAGTCGACCAGACGCGGATCATCTTCCGGCACAAATTCGGGGATCTGGAATAAATGGAGCCAATCCCCCTCTTCTGCAACAGGAGAACGAGAGTCTATGCAATAACCGGGGATACCGGTTTTTTCCAGATATTCGTTAAGACGGGCGCGACTGACTTCCTCTTGCGTCACCAACACCATGAGGGTTTCGTCATTGCCTGACGGTTCCGGCTCGGCCTGCCCAATCACCAAGGCAGTCAGATCTTCAAAGCTGCCCGATCTATTCGGTGTAAAAGGAAGGCATGCCAGCACTTTAGGAACAGTCTCGCCCCCTTGTGCCAAATGGACCCACCAAGTATCGCGCTCCAGATTGAGCCACGGCATAACACCCAGGGTCGAGGAGTCGCTGGAGACTTCACGCAAAACAACCATCGGTGACTTATGCAGCGTCATCGGGGTCGCAGACCCAAAATGACATCGCGCCAAGTCCCAAAACCCAACAGACTTTTCAGGGGCTGTGATCGCCACAGAATGCGGTTTTTGCATTCGGCACACCGCCGAAATCATCTCACGCCAGATACGGGCAACAACTTCATCCGCCAAATCGCTGGAATGCTTTTCAAGAATCCGGCGCATCACGTTAGCCTCGCGGCCCGGCCGAAAAATCGGCCCGTCCACTTTTTCTTCCCGTTTAGCCGCAGCAATATCCTTGACGATACCAACGCGGCGTTCAAGAACCTCTAAAAGCTCATCATCCAATCGATCAATTTCGGTTCGGAGTGCTTCCAATTTTTTATTTGTTTGTGTCACATTCTATACCTGAAATTATCAAGCCCAGTGGCATATCTTGTACTATTCGATGGACAAATGATAAGTAATTATTGACATATATTGCCCGACAGCCCTAGCTATCAGCAATATAACCCAAAACAAAGATTTTTCTATCAAACCAGTGCGAAAAGAGTTCTGATCGTGTCAAATACCTCATCTGAAGCAAACCATCATTCCGTGATATTGGGAACAGATCAACCCATGCCACTGGATTGCGGAACAATGATGCGGGATATTTCGGTCTCTTACAACACTTATGGTACGTTAAATGCAGATAAATCGAACGCGGTGTTAGTCTGCCATGCGCTTACGGGTGACCAATATGCAGCAAGTCAGCAACCTTTGACGGGTAAGGATGGTTGGTGGACCATCATGATCGGGCCGGGAAAAGTGCTGGATACCAACAAATATTTTATTGTCTGCAGCAACGTTCTAGGTGGCTGCATGGGAACAACCGGCCCCAAGGATATCAATCCCGAAACCGGAAAACCCTATGCCCTTGATTTTCCGATTATTACGATCGGTGACATGGTCCGTCTGCAAGCCTTGTTGCAAGACTACCTTGAAATTCCTGACTGGTTCTCGGTCATAGGTGGCTCCATGGGCGGCATGCAGGTGCTGGAATGGGCAAGTTCTTATTCTGAACGTTGCTTCAGCGTCATTCCGATTGCAACTGCGGCCAAGCATTCAGCACAGAATATTGCCTTTCATGAAGTCGGGCGGCAGGCAGTGATGGCAGACCCGAACTGGCATGGCGGACACTATCAGGAACAAAATTCCAAACCACGGGCAGGTTTGGCGGTTGCCCGGATGGCGGCCCATGTCACCTATTTGTCCGAGTCTGCTCTTCACCGGAAATTTGGACGTAATCTTCAGGACCGGGATAAACTCGCCTATGGGTTTGACGCTGATTTTCAGGTTGAAAGTTACCTGCGGTATCAAGGGATCAATTTTGTCGATCGGTTTGACCCCAATTCGTATCTCTATATTACCCGTGCAATGGATTATTTTGATTTGGCAAGAGACAATGGCGGTTCACTTGCAAAAGCATTTGAAGGGGCCGACACCCGCTTTTGTGTCGTCTCTTTTTCCAGTGACTGGCTTTTTCCGACCACCGAAAGCAAGGAAATTGTCCGCGCTTTAAATGCGGTTGCAGCGAATGTCAGCTTTGTTGAAATTGAAACTGACAAGGGACATGATGCCTTTCTACTGGACACACCTCATATGCTGGAAACCATCGGTGGCTTCCTGCAATCGACAGCGCAACGCAGGGGGATTGCCGCGTGATTGAAAAAACAAGTCCCGTCCGTCCCCAGGATATTCGTGTTGATTTTCAACTGATTGCAGAAATGGTCGCACCGGGTAGTCGGGTGCTTGATGTCGGCTGTGCGGAAGGCACACTGCTTGCCCATCTGATCGCCACAAAAAATGTCGATGGACGGGGCGTAGAATTAAGTCAGGAAGGGGTGAATGCCTGCGTTGCCAAAGGTCTTTCTGTTGTTCAGGGCGATGCCGACCTTGATCTGGTGGATTATCCAAATAAGGCGTTTGATTACGTTATTTTGAGCCAGACCCTGCAAGCGACCCATAATCCAAAGGCCGTGATGGAGCAATTGCTTCGGGTTGGAAAAAAAGCGGTTGTCTCTTTTCCGAATTTCGCCTTTTGGCGGTGCCGGGCGTATCTTGCCTTTAAAGGACGGATGCCAATGACAAGCGAACTGGATTACGCTTGGCATGAAACGCCTAATATCCACTTTTGCACGCTCCTTGACTTCACCGCCTTGTGCCGTGAACTGGATATAACGATCGAGCAGTCGGTCATTGTGAAGGAAAACGGGTCAATTATGAAAGATGGGCCTTTAGGGTTTGCTGCCAATTTTTTTGGCGCTCAATGCGTTTTCCTATTATCCCGTTAATCTGACTCCGACGCATCGCGCCCCATAGAGCGCCCCGCGCCTATTGGGCGGGCCGCGGGTGCGATGACCGGACGGAAACGACGCTCTTTCTTCGCTCCCTCTGACAACGCAAAGATCTGTTTTTCGGCTTCAATAATCCGCACGCCGCTGAAGCCCGGCCACCACCGTTCACCTAGATTTTCAACAAATCGCGCAGCGCGCAAATTCATCCGCGCCCCGCTTGGCGGGAAATACAAGGCGCCGGCAACATCACTTGTTGTAAAATGGTTCTGACGCAGGATCCGCTTCAACTGCTTGTCACTGTATGGATAACCATAACCGAAAGGCGTTTTTTCCAACCGTGCCCAGACGCCCCGACGTCCCGGAACAATAACCATCAACTTCCCACTGGACGTCAATACCCGCCAGATTTCGTGCAATGTTGCATCGGTAAACCGGCAATTCTCAAGGCCATGGACCCATAAAACCCGATCAACAGAGCTATCACCAAGGGGCAGCGACACTTCATCTGCCAGACCTACAAGGCCGGGGCCTTCATGCGGCCATTGGATAACCCCTTGTTCTGCGGGCATAAAGGCGATGGTTCTTTCTGTTTCTGAACGAAAGGGAAACAGGTAAGGCGTTGCGTATCCCAGACCCAGAAGACGGAAGTTAGAAATATCTGGCCACAAGTGGCGGATTTTCCGCACCAGCGCCCGCCTGACCACGCCCCCCAAATGGCTGTGATAAAATTTCCGTAATTCGATGACATCAGGCCGCATCATGATGTTATACTCCCCACCAGAGCCAGAAATTAGAATAAAGTCAGAAATCCATGAGTAAACTGGAAATACATCAGATACCCGTTCTAAATGACAATTATCTGTATCTTTTTAAAGATCCAGACAGCGATGCCGTTGGGATTGTTGATCCTGCGGAAGCAGAACCGGTTCTGGAAAAACTGAAAGAACTGGGTTGGACCCTGACCCATATCATAAATACCCATCATCACTGGGACCATACCGGGGCCAATCTTGAACTAAAAGAAAAAACCGGCTGCATCATCGTTGGCAACAAACATGATTCGGAACGTATCCCCGGTATCGATATTCAGGTTGAAGACGGGGATCTTTTTGAGTTTGGGACGCAAACCGCCAAGATTATGGCCGTATCCGGGCATACCATCGGGCATATCGCCTACTGGTTTGAAAACTCCGAAACGCTGTTTTGCGGCGACACACTATTCGCCCTTGGATGCGGACGTTTATTTGAAGGAACCCCGGCTCAGATGTGGGAAAGCCTGTCGAAAATCAGAACGCTTCCGGATGAGACCCAGATTTATTGCGCCCATGAATATACCGAAGCAAATGCTGATTTCGCGGTAACGATTGAGCCAGACAACAAGGCCTTGCTTTCACGCGTTAAGGAAATCAAACAAAAACGGGCTCAGAATATTCCAACGGTCCCTTCTACCTTAGGAACTGAAAAAGAAACCAACCCTTTTCTAAGACCCGATAGTGAGCATATCAAAGAAACGCTTTCCATGGTCGGTGCTGACCCAGTCAGCGTTTTCGCAGAAATTAGACACCGCAAAGACACCTTCTGATGCAGGCGGAAGACATTATCAAAACGTTGGGGCTGATACCCCATCCCGAAGGTGGGTATTATGCCGAAACCTTTCGTGATCTTTCAGGCAGTGATAAAGGCGGCCGCGGGGCGTCCACCGCCATCTACTACCTTCTTCGCAACGGTGAGAAATCCCATTGGCATCGCGTTGATGCTGCCGAAGTCTGGCATTATTATGCCGGTGCCCCGTTGGAATTAAGCCTTGCGGATGCCGATGGCACCCGGACGGAACGCCTGGGGCCTGATCTTTTGTCAGGAGAGCGCCCCCAAATCATTGTCCCAAAGGATGTCTGGCAAGCCGCCCGTTCAACAGGGGACTGGACATTTGTCGGGTGCACTGTCGCACCGGCGTTTGACTTTGCCGGTTTCGAAATGGCGCCGGACGACTGGTCGCCTAACTGTTAATCACTAGCCACAAGCAGGAACAAAGAATGAAATATCTTCACACAATGGTGCGCGTTAAAGATCTGGATGCCAGCCTGGACTTTTACTGCAACAAACTTGGCCTTAAAGAGGTCAAACGCAAGGATATCGAAGCCGGGCGTTTTTCTTTGATCTTTCTTGCCCCTGAGGGTCAGGAAGACGCACAGGTTGAACTAACCTATAATTGGGATCCGGAAGAATATGGCGAAGGTCGGAATTTTGGCCACCTCGCCTATGAAGTCGACGACATTTATAAAGCCTGCCAGAAACTGATGGATGGTGGCGTGACCATCAATCGCCCGCCACGCGATGGACGCATGGCCTTTGTCCGGTCCCCCGACAATATCTCCATTGAATTGCTGCAAAAAGGCGATGCCCTTGAACCTGCTGAACCTTGGTCCTCAATGGAAAATACCGGTCATTGGTAATCAGGCTTTTTGTCTGAATATCGCTTTCAACAGGTGAAGCGAGCCAATAACGGCGCCGGATGTAATCAACAGGCATCCGGCGACCAAAGACCAGGAAAACACGGCCGCCCCTAAGCCAACAAGGATCAATGTTGACAGTAGCGGGGCCAGATAGGACAGCACACCAAGCCCCTGAATATCTCCGTGTTTGACACCCATATCCCATAAAAAGAATGCACCGCCCACCGGTCCAATGCCCAGCGCCAGAACGGCCAGCCATTCTCCGATCGTGGCGGGAAACTGGGTTTGCTCGAAAGCAAAATGGCAAAGGGCTGCAAGAATAGCCGTCACTCCGCAAAAAGTTCCAATGACATCTGTCGAAACGCTCGCAAAATAACGACTGAGGACCGAATAGCCGGACCAGATGAAAGCACAGGAAAAGGCCGCGAGATAACCTGTCATATAGGCCGGATCCAAATCAAGACTTTTTCCTTTTGTAATCAGCAAAGACGCCCCTAACAAACTCAGCAAGGCCCCTGCAATATGGAACCAGCGTAGTTTTTCCCCCGGCAGGAGGGCTGAAAAAATCACGATCAGTAATGGCCATAAATAAGCGATTAGGCCCGCTTCAGCCGCCGGGCCAGACTTCAAAGCCATAAAATAAAAGAAGTGATACCCAAACAGACCCCCAACGCCAAGGACCCATAAAGCCGGCGGCAAAATCAAAAACGGAATGATATTTTCTCTAAGAATGGTCCATTTCGCAAGGGCCAGACAAAACGCCACCGCAAAAGTCATGGCGGTCAATTGGAATGGGGGTATTTTCCCCGTATAGACGGTGAATAATGCCAATAGTGACCATAGTAATATCGCTGCAAGACCACAAACGGTCCCTGCATTCCGTGATATTGGCATTTGTGTTTTTTCCTTCCCCCGAGCTGAAGCTGCATCATGCCTCGTGCTCCTGAAAAAGACAAAAGAAAAGGCATGTCCCAAGGGAGCCAGGGACATACCTCTTCAAAGCCGGCAGGAAGTTCCGACTTATAATACTGATCAATCAGTACATATGTTGACCACCGTTGATGGACAGAGTTGAACCCGTCACAAAACCGGCATCATCAGCAACAAGGAAACAAACGCCCCGCGCGATTTCACTAGCTTTACCCAGTCGGCCAACCGGGATCTTCGCAACAATTTTTTCCAGAACCTGTTCAGGAACTGCTGCGACCATATCGGTATCGATATAACCCGGTGCAATCGCGTTCACCGTAATGCCCTGTCCTGCACCTTCCTGGGCCATGGCTTTTGTAAATCCGTGAATACCGGACTTCGCTGCGGCGTAATTCACCTGTCCATATTGGCCAGCCTGGCCATTAATGGAACCGATATTGACTACCCGGCCGAACTTGTTCGCCCGCATGTCATCTATGGTCGCCCGGCACATGTTGAAGCAGGATCCCAAATTGGTATCGATCACCGCCTGCCACGCATTTTGATCCATGCGGTGCAACGTGCCGTCCCGGGTGATGCCTGCATTATTCACAACGATATCGACGGTTCCCAAATCCTCTTTGACTTTGGCAACCCCGGCAACGCACGCGTCAAAATCCGATACATCCCACTTGTAGGACGGGATACCAGTTCGTTCTGTAAATTCACGTGCACGCTCGTCATTACCGCCGTAATTGGCGGCTACTTTGTACCCTTTTTCCTTCAGCATTATGGAAATGGCCTCACCAATTCCACGTGTACCGCCGGTTACAATCGCTACTCTGCTCATATCCCTGTTCCCTCAAGACTAAATGTCGTTTTCTGTTACCGCTCCACACACATCGCAATACCCATACCACCACCAATACACAAAGTGGCCAATCCACGGTGAACATCGCGTTTCTCCATTTCATGAAGCAACGTTACAAGAACCCTTGCACCGGAAGCCCCAATTGGATGGCCAATCGCGATGGCGCCGCCATTGACATTCACTTTGTCCGTATCCCATCCAAGGTCTTTATTCACGGCACACGCCTGTGCTGCGAAAGCTTCGTTCGCCTCGATAAGATCCAGATCATCTTTTGTCCAACCAGCCCGTTCCAACGCCATACGACTTGCCGGAATCGGACCCGTTCCCATGATCGCCGGATCGACACCGCTCTGAGCCCATGAAACGATCTTGGCGAGCGGCTTTAATCCTCTTTCTGCCGCTTCCTCGTCGCTCATCAGAACAACGGCCGCCGCACCATCATTAATCCCTGACGCGTTCCCTGCTGTAACCGTTCCGTTTTCCTTCAGAAAGGCCGGACGAAGGTTTGACAATGTTTCAACAGTTGTTTCAGCACGAATATATTCGTCTTCTGAAACCGTCACTTCGCCTTTCCGGGTTTTAATTGTTACAGGGACAATTTCCTGTTCAAACCGGCCTTCTTTTTGTGCTTTTGCTGCTTTTGCCTGAGAGGCTGCGGCAAAGCTGTCCTGCTGATCCCGGGTAATCTGCCACTGAGACGCCACATTTTCTGCTGTATTCCCCATGTGATATCCATGAAAGGCATCCATTAAACCGTCTGTCAGCATTGTGTCTGTAAATTCAAGCGCGCCCATTTTCTGACCATTGCGCAGATGCGCGCAATGAGGTGCCTGACTCATGCTTTCCTGACCACCGGCAACAACAACTTTGCTATCGCCGTTGGCAATCGCCTGAAACCCGAGCGCCACGGCCCGGAGGCCCGACCCGCAAAGCTGATTCACACCCCAGGCAGGCACTTCTGCGGGGAGGCCTGCTGCAATGGAGGCTTGGCGGGCCGGATTCTGTCCCTCACCAGCGGCCAATATCTGTCCCAGAATAACTTCCGACACGTCTTTGGCTTCTGTCTGAGATCTTTTCAGTGCTTCCCGAATTACGACTTCCCCCAGTTTATGGGCTGGAAGAGAAGAAAGACCGCCGTTGAAAGAGCCAACTGGCGTGCGCACTGCACTGGTAATCACCACACTCATTTTTATGTCCTTTCATTCGACAACACACAACATAAATACAAAAATCGATTTCTGCATGTAATTATCGAAACAAAAACCTGTTAAATACGAAATAACGTTATAAATTCGCAAGTGCAACAATAATATTGCAAATGCGTAAAAAAAGCCAGCTCAACCCGTAACCCAGTCAATAACATCTTGCCAGAGTCCACGCGCCGCCTGACGCCCGACAACCATACCAATATGGCCCGAAGGCGGTGTAACAACCGTCGGTTTGCTAAGTTGCTCGGCCAGCCCCAATGCAGAAGCGGCCGGAACAATTCTATCTGATTTTGGAACCGCTATCATAACAGGAATGTTCAATTTTTCGGGATTAATCGTCTGCCCGTCAACTGTCCACTTCCCCCGGTACGGGCGATTGTCGGTATACCAGTCAGTAAAGCAATCCATGGCGGCCCGCCGGGCAAGTGGAACACCATCATTGAGCCAGTCTTCAATTGCGACAAACTCGCGGGCTTTTTGGCTGTCCATGTCCATCCGGTTAAAGAGGCCGAATTTTTTGAGACATAGATTTGGATCCAGACTGGCAAAAAAGGATTGCAAAATATCAACCGGCATATTGCCCTGCTGCTCCACCACAGAAGACCACAGCATTTTTTGCGACAAAAACATTTTCGCCGCCGCCCCTAGATCTGCATGGAAATTCCACGGCGAGGCTAATGTAATAAGAGAGCTAAGTGCGGATTGGCGTAACTGGGCTGCGGCCACGGCCAATGTCCCCCCCATGCAATATCCAAGCATATGAATTGTTTGACCCGGATTTGCCTCACACACCATATCGAACGCCGGCAAAAGCTGTTTTAACAGGTAATCTTCAATATTATAAGACTGCTCAGATGTGCCGGGGGCGCCCCAACTGACGAGAATCGGTCGAAGGCCAGCAGCCGCCAATGCACGAACAAAACTACGCCCCTCCATCAAATCAAGAATATAATCCCGGTTTACCAGTGACGGTACGATAAAGACCACCGGCGATCCCAAGGGTGCTTTTGGTGCATAATCCAATAGACGCATTGCCCCCACCTGATGCAATAAAGCAGGCTCTTCCATCGAACGGGTATAAGAATGGGCATGGTATTTTTTGATACCACTCAACATTTCTGAAACATGAAAATGCGCCCGCTCGCCAACCACCTGCATCAAATGAGCAAGATCATGGCTTTTCAGATCCTCTGCCAGAGCGTCGGCCTCTTCCTGCAGTCCGTCAAGCCAGGGGATTTTGTTTTCCCGTGCCAGTGGCAGGGCCGCAAGCGCGCTGCTTAGCGTTGAAGAAGATAAGCCCAGATGGAGCCCTAAAGGTCGTGGACCAATCCGTTTGAAAGGTGGTCCAGACATTTTATATTTCCTCCGACGGCGGTTTATTGGCGTCCAGAAACGGGTATTCCTGCCCCAAGGCTTCTGCCAGTTTTCGTCCCTTTACCATCAATTCGTCAAATCCCGAATCCGGGGATTGCGCCAACATGGAAACCTGTTGTTGCCACAAATGAAAGAACCTGTCCGCGACGGCCTGAATAGAGGTGTTTTTTGACATACAGGCAGTATAGACCGACAGGCCTTGTGATACCAGCGGACCATTTTATTGATCCCAACAGAAATAAGATTGCCAAAACCCCAACCGCATTGCACAATAAAAAACTTGCGGCGCAACATTACGTGGGAGTGAGCGTTACCTTGGCAGACAAAAATACGGAGACAACAGACGCGATTGTTATCAAGAAATATGCAAATCGCCGTTTATACAACACAGCAACATCTTCTTATGTCACGCTGGACCACTTAAGCCAGATGGTCAAAGAGGGCAGTGATTTTGTCGTTTACGACGCCAAATCAAACGAAGACATCACTCGATCCGTTCTAACTCAGATCATTTTTGAGGAAGAAGCAAAGGGCCAAAACCTTCTTCCGATCAACTTCTTGCGCCAACTCATTCGATTTTATGGGGACAGCCTTCAGTCAGTCGTCCCCGATTATCTGGACATGTCCATGAGTTCTTTTTCCAGCAATCAGGAAAAAATGCGCGAAGTGCTGCCGGAAAACGTTTTAGACAACCCGCTGTATCGCCAGTTCGAGGAAATGGGTCGTCAGAATATGGCAATGTTCACCAACGCCATGAAAATTTTCTCTCCAAATGGCCTGACAACCCCGACGGAACCGGCCAAATCAAAAACTCCCGAATCTCAGGAAGATGCTACCGAGATGATGAAGGAATTAAAAGATCAGCTGGCCAGTATGCAGCAGCGCATCAATGATCTTGATAAAAAAGACGGGTAACCATTAACGACCAGTCCTGCAGGTGATCCCTCAAGCCTGATAACAGATATGTTATCTTCCTTGAATATAATAATACTTTGATTATTTATTCTTGGTATGGTTAACGTAATCGAAATTTTTCGTTTACTTTTCGTTAATATTTGTCCAGCAGAATATGGATCACCATTCTGATAGTCGACGGAGAACCCGAAGGACAAGATTATCGATTAACCGCACAAGAAATGTGTTGTTACTTTTTTTGTGTTTCTGAATAGTCACGTCGTCAGGTTAATTGGAAGTAATGGAAGTCGTCCGCTCTGTTTCATATCCGGTAAAAACGCTCAATCCGTCTGCACATCCGCAGAGGGAAGAGCGCGCCTATGTCGAGGCGCGCCTTGAAGAGCAACGCGTTCAGCGCCTCAACCGGGAAATAGAGCAGGAAAGTCAGCAAAATATTTCGGGCCGCAGACATCACGCCGTTGTTGTCGCGCCAGATGATCGCCGGGCAAATGTCACATCGATCTTTCTTCAGCAACATTCAAGTCCGCTGCGCAAGCTGGAAGGGCTCTCTCATCCCCCTCTCGGTCAGTCATCCAGTGCTTTTGTTGCTCAGCAATTGTCACAGGCGTCAGCCCATGAGACAGATATATCAGCGCATAACCCTCACCATGAGGCTGTAAATGCCTATGTTGATACCAAAAATCTGACAGCCACCATTATGGGTTTTCAGGGATTTAGAGAACGGCTGGCTTAGTCCAGCCCTTCTCTCCGGCAAAATTTAAAGACGACAAGTCGCCAATCCACGTTTTTCAAGATACTGCTGATGATAATCTTCAGCCATAAAGAAATCCGGGGCTTTCAGAATTTCGGTAACAATCGGCTTTGAGAAAACTTTGGCCTGTTCCAGCTGACTTTTTGACCGCTCAGCAACTTCTTTTTGCGCATCATTCACGTAAAAAATCGCAGAACGATACTGAGTTCCGATGTCTGGGCCCTGACGGTTAAGCGTGGTCGGATTGTGATTTTCCCAAAAGACCGACAACAGCTTTTGATAGTCAACGCGGGCAGGATCAAAAATAACGCGCACGACTTCTGCATGATTGGTATCCCCGCGGCAAACGTCTTGATAAGTTGGGTTCAAGCTGTCTCCCCCCTGATATCCGACCGCAGTTGAAATAACACCGGACACATTTCTAAAGGCGGCTTCCACACCCCAGAAGCAACCGGCGGCAAAATAGGCAATTTCGGATTCTGCTGGCATTGTTTTCTCCTTTTCATTCTGCTCAAGAGATAGTTATTTTTACCCGCATGAACAAGAAAGGAATGATAACATTGTTGTAATTGGCTCTAATAGGTAGATAATAAAATCAAAATAACAGTACCAATTGATGCCACTATGACCTATCGCCGAAACAATGCCTATCTGGCCAGTTTATCGCTGGATCCACAAAGCGGATCTCCGCTTCATAAACAGCTTTTTCTCGCCTTGCGCGAAGCTATCCTGGATGGACGGATCAGGGCTGGCATCCGACTGCCCTCCACCCGATCTTTGGCAAACGATTTGCAGATTTCCAGGAATACGGTCCTGTCGGCTTTTGATCAGCTTCTTGCAGAAGGATATATCGTCAGCAAGGTGGGGGCCGGGTCTTTCGTATCGGATCAATTGCCTGAGGATTTTTTAAAAAGCCAAAATCTGAAAGCCAAACCCGGCGCCCGCGCCCGTAAAGTAAACGTCTCCGCTAGAGCCCAGCGAATTGCCGGGGCCCAACTTGAAAAACCTCATCACGGAAAGAGTTTCTCTCCGGGAATGCCTGAGTTACAACAGTTTCCCTTTGAAGACTGGGCCCGATTACTGGGACGGCACTGGCGGCACCCTAAGCGGGAATTCCTGGTCGGCAACCCGATTGGCGGCTCTGTCGTCCTTCGAAAAGCCCTGGCGGATCATTTGGGACAGACCCGATCGGTCAAATGTGACGCTGACCAGATCCTTGTTCTTTCAGGATCACAGCAGGCAATCCACCTTGTTATCAAGGCGTTTGCTGATATCAACGATCCCATCTGGATGGAGGAACCGGGATATCCGGGAATACGGGATTCCATTATATCGGCCGGGGCAAAACCTATTTCTGTCCCGGTGGACGAAGAGGGGTTTCAACTGGATCGCGCATTGGAGCTTGCACCGCAAGCCCCGCTCGCCTGTATTTCGCCGTCTCATCAGTACCCGCTAGGGCATACAATGTCATTGGCCCGGCGCATTGATTTACTGGGATGGGCTAAAGAAAATGACCGCTTCATTCTGGAAGACGATTATGACAGCGAATATCGGTATACCGGAAGACCGTTATCGTCGTTGCAGGGTCTGGATAACGATAACCGGGTATTATATATCGGAACAATGAGCAAGGTCATGTTTCCCGGTCTACGCATCGGATATCTGGTGGTTCCGCCCGATCTTGTCGATCTTTTTCTAGCGCTTCGAAAGGGCGAAGACGGCCATTCCCCCGCCGTCGCAGAAGCGGCACTTGCAGAATTTATTTCAGAAGGCTACCTCGCCTCTCATATTCGTCGCATGCGCCTGCTTTATCAAAAGCGTCAGCAAACACTGGTAACCCTTCTTCAGACGGAGGCGGCGCCGTGGCTTACTGTGGTACCGCAGGAGTCAGGGATGCATCTCATCGCTCACCTGACACCGCGGATATCTGATAAAGATGTGGAACAAAAAACCCGAATTGCGGGAATGTTGCTCCGATCACTGTCCAGTTTTTATCAGAAAGAGACAGCCGCAAACGGCCTTATTATCGGATTTGCCGGAACAGATGAAAAAGAAATGCCACAATTGGTTCATAAGCTTGTTAGAATTCTTCAGGAACTGGATAACTCATAGGAATTGATGTCTTGATGCTCATCCCCACCCAGCCGCTTAAGGCCCTTGCCATTTTGGTTCTTTCGGCCAATTTCTTACTCTGCGCCAGTAGTGCCGCTCAGGCAGACACAGCCCTTGCCATGCACGGTGCGCCAAAATATGCACAAGATTTCCAGCATTTTGACTATGTTAATCCAAAGGCCCCAAAAGGCGGGACGCTCAACCTTGGTGTGATCGGCAGTTTTAACAGCCTCAATCCCTTTCTGATCAAAGGGGTTCCGGCGAAAGGGCTGCGTCTTGTGTATCAATCATTGCTTAGTCGGTCCCGCGATGAGCCTTTCACTTTATATGCCAATCTGGCACAGGCATTCGAGATCGCCCCTGACAGACGCTGGATCACCTTCACCATCGACGAACGTGCTCGTTTTTCCAACGGAAAGCCGGTCACCATTGACGATGTATATTTTTCATTTGAAACCCTGCGGACCAAGGGACGCCCTAATCATCGAAACTATTATAATCAGGTGGCCAAGGCTGAAAAGCTGAACGGCAACCAAATCCGGTTCACCTTTAAAGGTGAAAAAATCTGGGAATTGCCCCTGATCATCGGATTGATGCCGATCTTTTCAGCAGACTTCTTTGACAAAATCCCGTTTTCAGAAACCAGCCTTGTTCCGCCGATCGGTTCAGGCCCCTATTTGGTGGAGGCGATTGATCCCGGACGGCAAATCCAATACCGGCGTAATCCTGAATTCTGGGGTGCCGATCTTCCCCATAATCGCGGCCGCTATAATATTGATTTGATTAGCTATGACTATTTCAGGGATCGGGATATCGCGTTGGAAGCCTTCAAGTCGGGGCAACTGGATGTCTGGTTCGAAACGGATCCCGGTCAGTGGAAAGAACTTCAAGCGCTGGCAACAGAAAACGCGAACCTGAACAGCCATATTGTACCCATGAAGATCCCGGCGCCCATGTTAAGTGTCGCCTTCAACACCCGCAGGCCCTTGTTTAGTGATCCCAAAATACGCGAAGCCTTGATCACTGCATTTGATTTTTACTGGATCAACAAATCCCTGTTCCACGGCCTGTATCAGCGGACCCGCAGTTATTTTCAAAGTTCAGAACTCGCTGCAACAGGGTTGCCCAGCCCTCAGGAAATTGCTCTTTTAAAACCCTTTTCCAAAGATCTGGACCCCCGCCTGTTTACGCAGGCCTACCAATTGCCAGAAAGCGATGGCAGCGGACGGGATCGTACGTTGCTGCGCCTGGCCAAGCAAAAATTTAAAGAGGCCGGTTTTGGGTATCAAGATGGCCTGATGATCAATCCGGATACGAAACAACCTGTCTCCATTGAAATTCTTGTGAAGGCTGCTGAGGAAATTCGGCTTCTATCATCTTACCAGAAGTCTTTGAAAAGATTGGGAATTGATCTGCGGCTACGCCTTATGGATAGCGCGGGGTACCAGAACAGATTGAACCAGTATGATTACGATATGGTTGTAACAGATTGGGGACAAAGCCTGTCCCCCGGCAACGAGCAGGAATTTTACTGGAGCAAAAACGCCGCAAAAACAGAAGGGACGAGAAACTATCCGGGCATTGAAAGCGATGCGGTCGACCACCTGATCAACATCATACGGGATGCCCGAGACAGAGAGACTCTGGTTCACGCAACACGGGCACTGGACCGGGTTCTTTTGTGGGGCCAATACGGCATCCCCCTATACCATGTCAACGAACAGTGGCTGGTAACATCCCCAACTGTGAGGTTGCCCACACAACCCTCCTTTTGGGGCACCCGGCGGGACCTGTGGTGGCAGGCCGCCTATTGACGGCATGCTTTGAAAACGCGATAAAGGATGCTCCCATTTGATTAATTTTTGTTGGATTTAGTTTATGCTCGCTGTTATTTCACCTGCAAAAAAGATGGACTTTGACCGGTCCAACCTGCCTGTTCTACATACAGAACTTTCCTTGCAGCCTGACACGGTGGAACTTCTGGAAACAGCACGAAACTTGACAGCGGCCGACCTTCAGTCCCTCATGAAAATCAGCGAAGATCTGGGAGAACTGAATTACCAGCGTTTTCAGGCGATGAAATTTCCGTTTACACCTGACAATGCAAAACAGGCGGCTTTCGCGTTTAATGGCGATACCTATGCAGGTTTTGAGGCAGCGACGCTATCCGACGACGATCTGGCCTATGCACAAGACCATGTGCGCATTTTGTCCGGCCTATATGGGCTGGTGCGCCCATTAGACCTAATTCAGCCTTATCGGTTGGAAATGGGAACACGATTGCGGAACAGTCGCGGGAATAATCTGTATGAGTTTTGGGGTGACATTCTGACAGATCAGTTGAACGCTGAACTGGAAAAGCAGAAACACCCTATTCTTGTCAACGTGGCATCCAACGAATATTTTAAAGCCGTCAAACCGAAAAACCTTAAATTCCCGGTGATCACACCCGTATTTAAGGAAGTAAAAGGCGATGTGGCTAAAGTCATCGGTTTTCCGGCTAAGAGAGCCCGCGGAATGATGGCCCGCTACATCAGCCAAAATCGGGTCGAGACAGCAGAGGGGCTCAAAGATTTTTCAGAAGCCGGATATGTGTTCCAACCCAACCTGTCCAGCGAAACTGAATACCAGTTTCATCGTCGCGTCGACTAATCGAACCGCGTTTTATCTCTCGTCTGCCAGATATCCGTTGCCCGGGCATCCAACTCGGATGGCGTCAGGTCCGGCATGGCCATTTTTAAGGCAACCGACAGCGTTCCAATGATGCCAAGCTCGGGAACCGGCAACGAAAGGGATCCATCCCACATCCTTTTTAAACAAACCGGTGACAAATCTTCTTCGCGCCATTTATAGGTTGTAACAGAGGTAAGGGCTGGCCAGACAATCTCGCTGCTAACCTCCCCCACCAACATATCGACGCGCGATGGCTTCATCGGGTTGCGCATAACCTCGCCGCCCCCACCTTTAAAAACCATGGCTTTGGGCTGGCCCAAAAACCGGGCTGTGTCCACATGCATGGCTTTATAGGGGGGATGGAAAACACCCTGCATTTGATACGGCGCATTTGCCGGATTTAAGTCCCGTCCAAAGGTATTAACCGCCGTTCGAACCCCCAGCAACGGCCGCAACTCAAACAAATCCTGCACAGCGGGGCAGAATTTCTCAAGCCCGATATAAACAAGATTATTCGTTTCAAACGCCTTCGCGGCCTCCCCAAAGTCCGAGACTATGGGCACATTTAACATATCTAAACCGGGCCGGGTGGGGGCTAAACCATCCGAATATCCCTCAATGCCATGCATCAGAATTTTATAACCCTGATCCGCCAACAGAAGGGCCGCAAGAATAAACCATGGTTGCTGACGGTGTCGGTCCGCATAAGACGGCCAATCATAATCAACATCAGGCAATACTGACGGTTGTCCGATAAACGCCTCACGGGCGGCAGCTGTCATCCCAGCAAGCTCTTCCCCTGTCTCGCCTTTCCGGCGCAGCAGTAGAAGAAAAGCCCCCAGTTGCAACCGATCAACAGATCCCTGAACAATCAGGGACATGGCATCTTTTGCTTCATCAAAGCTTAGATTTCGCCACATGTTTGGACCCTTTCCCAGAGCCCGTACATATTGCGCAAATGGATGATCTGTTGTCATAACTGCCTGTGTTTATAAGTGATGGGAGATAATTAGAAGAAACAGCCAAGCCGTGCAACCAAGAGATCCGCTATCCGGTTAAAACTGCTCAATCAGTCGTTTTAAATATTCGGTCTCCAGCAGGTCCCTGCGTGGATCAGACAGTCGTTTTTGCAACTCTCTTTGAATAATCTTGGCACGCATCAGAGCGTTTCCGTCGATGTTGGTTCGCCCAGAAAGATTTTCCAGGATTGAATTCCCCGGGTCACCGAAAGGATCGCTTTGGCCCGTTGTAGAACCTCGACGCACAACCTGCCCGCCCCGGCCCTGCTCTTGCATCTGCTGCGCCAATCCTTCGCCCGCTTCCTTCAACATCTGTAAAGCATCACTTTGAGACTGCATGGCCCCTTTACCCGCCCCCTGTTCCAGAGATTGCCTCGCTGAATTCATTGCCCGCTCTGCTTTTCCAAGCGGGGCTGGAATTTCGGCATTGAGCCCTAACTTGCCCATGATATCACCCAACATCTGACGCAGGGCTTCCTGACTTCGCGCCAATCCGTCATAACTTCTGGGCTCACCTTGCTGTTGGCCTTTCCCCTGCCCCGGCTCTTTTCCTTCTCCCGGTTGAGAGCGAGAAGGCGCCTGCCCTTGCTGCGCGGAATTACCTTCTCTGGATTTTCGAAAAGTTTCATCCAGCAATTCCTGCTGCCGTCGCATCATTTCACTCAGCTGATCCAGCATTTCCTGACCCTGTTTTTGAGCATCCGAAGCCACGTTTTGTCGGGCCGATTTCAGATTTTCAAACAAATCCTGCAATTCACTCAACAATTCGCGGGCAGCATCCCGGGCACCGGAGCGTGCAAATTGATCGATTTTATCCAGCAGATCTTCAAGATTTTGCTGGCTCATTGTTGGCTCACTCGGATCCTGAGCCATTTGCGGATCAGATTGATTTTGCTGCGCAAGGGCTTCGAGAAACGCCGCCATGGCTTTCTTCAGGTCTTCCACCAATCGTTTGATTTCATCGTTATCCGCATCGCTGTTCAGGGCTTCCATCAAGGCGCGCTCAGCTTCCCGCAGGGCAATTTCGGCGGCGCTCAAATCACCATTTTCAAGACGGAGGGCCGTGTCCCAAAGAATATCAATTACTTCGTCAACCGCACCCTGATCCGCCCCATATGCCAATGTCCCACGGGCGATCGAGAGCAAAAGCATAACGGTTATGTCGTTGTTCAGGCTTTCCGGTAATTGGCTTATCGCCGACAGGGCAATCACTACGGTGCGTTTATTCCCAATCGGATCCTCAACCAGTTTTTTTCGTTGCTCAATCAACGCCCGGGCGATGGGGTGCGTGAAAATTCTCTCTGGCAAAACAAAGGAAAGCGTATCGGAAAAGCCGACCTGCCCTGCGGCATCCTCCGCGATTAATTGCAAATCCACTTCCAGTCCAGCCCATGGATGGGCCGTCAGGTCATGGTAGCTCTTGCCCTCTACTTCTTTGCTGCCCGCAACCAGTGTCAGCTTTAGCGGTATCCTTTTTTCAAATCCCGCCCGGCTTAGCTGACCTTCCAGACCCATCAGACCATAATCGTCAAAAGCAGAATATTGTAATCGGAAAGCCAGCCGTTCTGTGACTTGAGGAAGCGCAAGAATTTTCACCGTTGGTTCTTGGTCATACACAATATCCAGTTGCCACTGGCCCAAGGACTCTCCGTTTTTTTCAACGGTCAGAAAGTCGCTTTCCGTCAAGGTGGTTTCCAGCGTGAAATTATTGCCCTCAACGTTCGTAAAATCCTGCCGTTCCCCTTGATAGGCGACCGATGGCACGCCATCGCTACCTCCGGACACTCGGGCAATCAACCGACTATTCTCGGGCACGACAATAACCGGGATCTGCGTTCCGATCTCGGTTGTCTTTTGACGTGCCAGCAAAATAGGGGCTTTACCCGTATAGTCAGGAGGCGTCACCCACATATCAAGGTCTACAAGATCATTTTCGCTGACAAATTGGGGGGTAAAGGCACCAATGATGCGTTCTGACTTCTGCGACCCGGCCATAAAAAAGCCCGCGCTCAATATCAGAATTGACGCTACACGGAACGCCATCCGGTCTCCCTCGGCGAGCCCGAGCCTTGCAAATCCCGGCTTTAAGGCCTTGCTTAGAACACGCTGGCGCTTGAGATGCGCGCGCCACAAAGAGTTGCTTTTCTTATCCCGAAGCGTGTCCGTTCTTTTTGGCTGTGCCAACGTTCGGAGCGGGCGGTGGCGCACGGCGTTGCGCTCTTCCAAACAGCGCAAAACTTCCTCTTTCGTTGGCCAGTGGAAGTCTCGCCATATCCGATAGTAGCCGTATATTGACGCGACCAGAAAACAGCCCAGGCCAGCGGCGTGATAAATCCCGGTCACCAGCGTCCAAAGTCCGGCGTAGCTCACCCCCAGAAAACAGAGGATCGTGCAGACGAAAAAAAGCGACGCAACCCAAAGCCGCTCCAGCACGAGGTTTAACGTGACCAGAAATAGCTTTCTTTTCAACTGTGTTTCGAACTCGTTGGGCGGCGTCCGCATTCATCCTCTTTTCAAGAGAAGGAGAAGGTAACAGTCTCGTTTATTTCTTCTCCAACCAGGGTGGCATCTTATCAAGGTCCAGCAGGGCTTCCAAGGAAGGTCGTTCACGGATCACTGCAAATTGATCACCGCGAACCAGAACCTCTGGCACAAGGGGCCGTGTATTATAGGTCGACGCCATCACCGCGCCGTAGGCACCTGCACTTCTGAAAGCAACCAGATCGTCCGCCTGTACGTCCGGCATATCCCGCTCCCGCGCGAAGGTATCCCCAGTTTCACAAACCGGTCCAACAACATCCGCCGGGCTTATGACAGTCGAGGCATCAGGCTGCTTGATCGTATCAATCTGATGATAGCCTTCATACATTGCAGGACGGATCAAGTCGTTCATGGCGGCATCCAGAATAACAAACTTCCGTTCGGCTCCCTGTTTCACGTAAATCACTTTAGAAACAAGAATACCCGCATTCCCTACAATTAGGCGTCCAGGCTCAAAGATCAACTGGCAACCCAGATTTCCGATGCTGTTTAGCGCAACCGTTGCGTAGGAACTCGGGCTTGGCGGAATATTCCCGTCATACGGAATACCCAGACCGCCCCCCAGATCAACTCGGGTTATGTCATGCCCTTCGCTCCGCAATTTCTGAACAAGTTCCCGGACCCGGTCAAAAGCATTTCCAAAAGGCTCAAGATCAGTAAGCTGGGATCCAATATGAACATCCACACCTTTAATCTCGATGCCGGGAAGCTTGGCTGCCTGCCCATAAATCCGAGATACATCCTGCCAGGGCACACCAAATTTGTTCTCTGCCTTGCCCGTTGAAATCTTGGCATGGGTTTTCGCATCCACATCCGGATTAACCCGAAAAGCAATCTGTGCGGTTTTACCAAGCTCGCTGGCAACCCTGGACAGAACCTGAACCTCAGGCTCGGATTCCACATTAAACTGGTGAATCCCAACTTCCAGAGCCAACGCCATTTCATGAGGCTGTTTTCCAACACCTGAAAAAACGATTTTTGACGCTGGAACACCCGCTTCCAATGCCCGGCGCAATTCACCCTCGGAAACCACATCCGCACCTGCACCAAGGTCAGCCAATGTCTTGATAACAGCCAAATTTGAATTCGCCTTAACCGCAAAGCAAACAAGGTGGTTTACCCCATCAAACGCACCTGAGAACACGTTATAATGACGTTCCAGCGTTGCTGTGGAATAACAATAGAACGGTGTGCCAACTTTCTCTGCGATTTCTGAAACTTTCAGATCCTCAGCATAAAGCTCGCCAGCTCGATATTCGAAATGGTCCATATCTGTCCCTTAACCTTGCGTCAGACGCTTTGAACGATAATCACATCATTCGAAAAAGATGATTGATATTTAGGGGCGCCTTTTTTACCGCAGGCGGACAAGGTCGCTGCCATCACCAACGCGACGGAGATAAAAAGAATTCGCTGCTTCATTCAGCTTCTCCCGCCAATTGATTTTTCCATTTTTTGACCTGCTCAACAACATTGGACGGCGCCGTACCACCGTAGCTCACCCGGCTGGCAACAGACTTATCAACGCCCAATACATCAAAAACACCATCATTGATGGTCGGCTCGACAGTTTGCATCTGGGCCAGAGATAAATCCTCAAGGCCACAGTTATTGTCTTCGGCAAGTTTAACAAGGGCACCCGTCACATGATGGGCATTTCTAAACGGCATATCCAGCTTCTGAACCAGCCAGTCCGCCAGATCAGTCGCCGTTGTGAATCCCGCGCCTGAAGCTGCCGTCATGACATCCCCGTTCACTTTAATGTCACGGATCATACCGGACATTGCAGCAATGCAGAGCTGTAGATTATCTGCGGCATCAAAAACGGGCTCTTTGTCTTCCTGCATGTCCTTGCCATAGGTCATCGGCAAGCCTTTCATCATCATAAGAAGGGTATGAAAGGCCCCTGAGCTGCGTCCTGCTTTACCGCGAATCAATTCGGCAGCATCCGGATTTTTCTTCTGCGGCATAATTGAAGAGCCGGTCGAAAAACTATCCGAACATTCAACAAAGCGGAACTGGGCGCTAGACCAGATCACAATCTCTTCGGCAAGCCGGGATAAATGCATGGAGCAAATGGATGCAAAACTTAAAAATTCCAGCGCGAAATCCCGATCGGAGACACCATCCAGCGAATTGGCTGTCGGCCGATCAAATCCAAGGGCGGCGGCTGTCATGTCCCGATCAATCGGGAACGAGGTTCCAGCCAGCGCGGCAGAACCCAGCGGACATTCGTTCAGTCTTTGCCGGGCATCTTTCAAACGAGATCTGTCGCGGCCAACCATTTCGACATACGCCAGCATATGATGGCCGAAGGTAACGGGCTGCGCGGCCTGTAAATGAGTGAAGCCCGGCATGACTGTCGCCGCTTCTGCTTCGGCTTGTGACAATAGGGCCTCCTGCAGGTCTTTCAGTTCGCCGTCCAGAAGGTCCATTGTATCCCGAACCCAAAGGCGCATATCCGTTGCCACCTGATCGTTTCTTGAACGCGCGGTGTGCAACCGGCCGGCCGGTTCACCGATAATTTCGCGCAACCGAGCCTCAATATGCATATGAATATCTTCAAGGGCAGGATCAGTTTTAAAATTACCCGCTTCAATCTCACGAAGAATTGTCTGCAATCCGTCCTGTATTTTTTCGC
>NZ_JBLHZT010000055.1:0-22142 GCF_047631475.1 Sneathiella sp.
TCACCGATAATTTCGCGCAACCGAGCCTCAATATGCATATGAATATCTTCAAGGGCAGGATCAGTTTTAAAATTACCCGCTTCAATCTCACGAAGAATTGTCTGCAATCCGTCCTGTATTTTTTCGCAATCAGCCTTATTTATAATACCTTGTTCGAGTAACATACTCGAATGAGCCATGGATCCGGCGATATCCTGTGCATAAAGGCGGCGATCGAAATCAATGGAGGCATTGATACGTTCCATAATTTCGGCGGGACCTTTGGCAAATCTGCCACCCCAAAGCTCATTGGCGCTCATGTGTCGGGCTCTCTTTTAACTATTGGACCTAATTATAATATGACCACAAGAAAGTTCTTCTCTATTTCCCTTCTCGTGTTGCTTACATTTACAAGCCTTGGGATGGTAACATCAACCGCTTTCTCCCAAAATGTTGAGAGCCTGAAGGTCGGTGAGGTTAAAAACTTTATTATTTCCTCCAAAAACCCCGAAATAAAAGACTTCTCTTTCATTGATGGTGACGGTAAGACCCACCAGCTTTCTGACTATCGCGGCAAAACCCTGTTGCTGAATTTCTGGGCGACATGGTGTGCTCCGTGCCGCAAGGAAATGCCTGCAATCGACCGTCTGCAAGGAGAAATGGGCTCTGATGACTTTACCGTTCTCGCCATTGGTCAAGACCTTCAGGGTATTGAAAAGGTGAAAAAATTCCTCAAAGCACTGAATATTAAGCATCTGGGCGCTTATAACGATAAAACTGTTACCTCCGGCCGCTCCACCGGTGTTTTTGGACTACCGGCAACCCTGATACTGGACAAAAACGGACGGGAATTTGGTCGATTGATCGGTCCAGCGGAATGGGATTCGGAAGAAGCAAAAAATCTGATCCGCTATGTAATGGAAAATCCCAGTTCGAAATAAGACTTATTTCTTGGTGTCATCGTGATTTTTCAGACCTCTGAAATTGCGGTCATACCGCGTGGCCATTTCCTCGTCACGCCATTCTTTGTGGGTGTTTTTTTCCTTGGAACGCTGAAAAAAGGTCCGAAATATTTTTTCGGCCGCAAAGCTGATCAAAAAGAAGAAGACACCCTTTAAAACAGTCAACAGCATAAGGTCGGATGCCAGATCATAATCGTTCGCGTTGACACCTACATAGAAATCAAAACCCAGCAGCATCACCAGTCCGCCGACACCGATCAGCATCACAAAAGGCTTGAATTTTCCCACTGACCACGGAATTGCGATCAGGCTCAGGAAAATAGCCGCATTTAAAAGTGAGGACCAGAAGGCAAGGGTTGTTTGTGAGAAATCCACTGCCGTTACCCGTCGATCGACGCTAAGGCAACGTCAACCAGCGGCCGCAAATATTCTTCCGTGGGGTTCACTTTGGCCACGACCCGAATACCCTGCATCACGCCAATAAAAAACGCCGCCAGCGTCGCGGAATCGCGGGAAGTTTTAATTTCGCCTGCCGCTTGTCCACGCGCGATCAATTGCTCCAGATCTTTTTCAACACTGGAAAAATAATTACGGATGCGGGTCGCACAGTCCTCGTCATGAGAGGATCTTTCAATCGCCGTATTTGTTATAAAACAGCCACGCCGATCCTTATCTTCAATATTACGCAGCATAAAAGCCTGCAGGAATTCTGTCAGGATTTGTTTGGCGTTTCCGTCTCGCTGCAGCGCCGAGCTTCGCGTGACCGATGTTTCTGTATACTGATCCAAAGCCGCGAGAAACAAAGAGTGTTTATCACCAAAAGTATCGTAAAGACTGCCTCGGTTAATCCCCATACAATCCACGAGATCCTGTATTGAAGTCGCTTCATACCCCTGAGACCAGAAAGCGGTCATCGCTTTTTGTAACGCGTCTTCACGGTTAAAACACTTGGTTCTTGCCATCACTATTCCTAATCAAAACCCTCTTGGGCAATCTTTTACTTATACACTCATGCATCCCCTGACAAGGACTTTAGGCCTTCCTTATATGTGGGATATTTAAATGAAATCCCAAGCTCTTCCTTTATTTTTTTGTTCACAATGGTTTTACTATCGGAATAAAAACTGCGGGCCATCGCCGACATTTCAGCGGTGTCAAAATCCTGATAAGGAGGTGGATCAATACCTAACAATTCCGCAGCATAAGTAACAACATCCTGCGGCGGAGCGGCATATTCATCGGCGACATTGTAAACGGTTCCCGGATGCGGCTTCTCCATCGACGCAATCAGAATTCTCGCCAGATCATGGACATGAATACGGGAAAAAACATGCCCTTCCTTGACAATTCTATGGGCTTTTCCTGCTTTTAGGGAAACCAGTTGGTTGCGACCCGGGCCGTAAATGCCAGGCAATCTGAAAATATGAACGGGCAACCCCTGTTTTTGATAAAGGCGGGTCCAGGCCCGCTCTGCGTCCAACCGGCGCTGCCCTCGAATTCCAGACGGATTACAAGGCGTCTCTTCTGTCGCCGCACCGCCGCCCAGATCGCCGTAGACGCCCGTCGTCGACAGATAACCCACCCATTTCAGATTGGGCAGGCGACATAGCAATTCACCCATGACCCGATAAACCGGATCACCGTCTTCACCGGGCGGCACGGAGATTAAAATATGGCTGACATCCTGTGCGATTTCCAGAAAACCCGCAATGGGTGCCTGCCCATCGAACTGCAGGAGCGGCACTCCCTCTTTTTTATTTGGCGAGGCGGTCAATGACCGTGTGGTACCCCGAATACGCCAATCTGGTTGAAGGCGGGCTATTTCCCCGGCGGTATAGCCAAAACCGAAACAAAAAAGAGAGGTCACCATAAATCCTAATTACTTGTCTGAGTTTTTATCAGACGTCAGAATGATTGTTGCCGACATGCTATGACGTCTGGAAACAGCAAGTTCCGCGGCACCATTGCCACCCCCTGCGTTGGCTGACGAAGCATCCATTTCCATCCGTGGGGCAGCAGGTCGCGCCATCATTTTCATCATCTGCGGTGGTTGGTAGCCAATATTCTGAAAGTCCACCATCTGAATCCGATAAGAACGATTTGGTATAACTTTGGTCAAACGGTTCGCTTCGTCAACCGCCGCGGCATAAATTTTCGCCCGCAAATCACTTTTAAGCTTTTCAGTCTCCGCAAGAGATGGGGAATAATCGACCTGTCGAACGGTCATTTTGAAACCGGGGCGGCCCGCAGCTTCGGCACGGTCAGCAAGACCCGCGATTGCATTTTCTGCCACTCTTGCCTCAGCGGCAACAGACCAGCGCGTCAGACCGGTTCGATCCTTGTTTTCCCGGGAAGAGGTAATATGCCAGTCCGTTTCGGCAGAAAGCTTTTTCAGCGAACTCATAATCTGTTCTTTGAGTTCAGAGGCCGTTTCTTTCTGTTGCGTGATCTCAAAGCCGACGAATACCCGTGCTGAATTTGTTGTCACCCAACCGTCTTTTGTCACGCTCAAGATAATCTGGTCGCTCAGCGCAGCCTTGCTATCATCCGCCAGTGCAATGCTTGTTGGTGCCAGCATCATAACAGCCACTGTTGCAAGAACGATTTTCTTCATTGGATATCCTTCCATTAAATGTCCTGTCTTCGCATTTAGGAACGAATTGAGACCCTTTTATGGCAATTACACTCCTGTTAGACAAATGAATTCCCAGACAGAGGGTGAATTCTTGTCTTCCTTCCTATATAGAAATTGATATCCCGGAATTGTCGTCAGGTAGGCCTCTATGAAATCTCGATTTCTTTGTTTCAATCAAAGCGAAGCAATCCAAAAATTGCTCATCGGTTTGGGGGTTGTTCTGTTTCTGTCAACGACTGGTAGCGTCACGGTCATGGCAAACGACGCAGCAGAATACGAGTCCTGTATCAAGCTTACCAAACGAGAGCCAGAGATGGCGTTTGAATCTGCACTAAGCTGGCGCGACCAAGGGGGGGGCTTTCCAGCCCGGCATTGCGCGGCCCTCGCACTGGTCGGCATGAAAAAGTACCATCTGGCGGCGCCTCGGCTGGAGAAACTCGCTCACGAAATGCAACAGGCAGGCTCTGATTTCGTCATTCCCATCCTTAGTCAGGCTGCCAATGCGTGGCTATTAGCGGAGGATTATCCGCGGGCCAACGCCGTTGCCTCGGCCGCCTTGGAATTGGAACCGGGAAATATTGAACTTTTGATAGATCGAAGCCACATTCTGGCGAAGGCTAAAAACTATCAGGAAGCCTATGACGATTTGGATCTTGCCCTCCGGCTTGATCCAACCCGGCCCGACGCTCTGGCTTATCGGGGAGCCACCCTCCGTCAGCTGGGAGACAACAAACGGGCTCTCGAAGATATCGAGCTGGCCCTTTCCTTGCAGCCCGACCTGACCGATGCCCTGATTGAACGGGGAATTTTACGGCGGCTGACAGGGGATAACGATGGCGCCCGTCAGGATTGGCTGAAGGTTCTGTCTCTTTCGCCCCATAGCCCAGCGGGAGATACCGCGCGAAAGAATATTGAAAAACTGGATGTTCAGCAATAATCGCGCCTAGCGCTCGCGATAATGCCCTTTGATCTCTTCAAGAAGGCGAAGGTTGGCCGGGTCCGCAAAAGCCTTGTTCAGAAACACAATGAAATCCGCACTCCAGCTGAGTTTGGGGTTCACCGCCAAATAAAAAGGCTGAGGATCAACACAACCCACAATTTGAAGGTCGGGATTTTTAACGCTGTTTCTTTTCAGATACCATTGATAGACATTTCGTTCTTCCATCAACAACGCCAACCGCCCGCGCGATAGCATCTCAATCAATCGCCCCGTCCCCTTAATACTGTTCACTTTTTGGATCTTCAATGACCCAGTGTCATCGGCGATTAATTCATCGACTGGATGACCATAGGAATACCCCTTAATGACACCCAGCTTTTCGGGCATTGATTTAAGAGACCGAACCCCTTCGTATCGCCACAGCTGGTCTTTTTTCCCATAAAAACAATTTTGATAATAGGCCGTCGGCGTATTTGTCAGCAATAAATCAGGGGCCTCCACAAAAACGGCCGTCAACAATCCGTGGACGTCTTTTCCGGTTGTTGCCAATTGCACGGCACGCGCCCATGGATAGGTCGTTACAGTGACCTCAATACCCATCGGTTTCAAAATGGCTTCAAGATACTCATGAATAATTCCGGGTCGGTCCGGATCGTTCTGGCATGAGAACGGACACCAGTCTGCTTTGGCAAGGCTCACTTTAGAGGGCATGCTTGCCTGTGCCGACGACAAACCAAACAAAATCAAGAAAACCGCAGCGACAGGATAAAAATATCTCATTTTATGAATATACAGATGAATGCTGCATTCATCACGCAATTTTTTAGTGTTCTAATGCGATGAAACGTCTAAAAATCAGGCACTTCAACCTACAGTAGGCTATCCAACCGCCGGCGGGGCAAGCCTTCGGGCCTCCAAATTTTCCAGCCTGTTAGTTTGTTTTACTAAAAAGTGCCCGGCGATATCCCAAGGCTTCTGCAATGTGATTATGATGAAGTGTTTCCACCTGTTCCAAATCCGCTAGCGTGCGGGCCACCTTTAATACACGGTGATATCCTCTTGCTGAAAGCTTCAAAACCCCGATGGCTTCTTTGAGCAGTTTTTCCCCTTCTCCGTCGGGAATTGCTATTTTCTCCAGCAGGATCCCTTCGGCCTCCGCATTGGTTCGAACATGGTCCGGGGCACCCAATGATTTAAAGCGGGATTTCTGGATTGTCCGGGCGTCAGAAACCCGTTTTGCAATTATCTTTGTCGTCTCTTTTGGCGTCGATAGGGTGAGATCCAGCGCGGAGACTGGCGGAACATCTACAAATAAATCGATCCTGTCCAACATCGGTCCCGAAATTTTCGACCGATAATCAATCGCACATTTCGGTGCTCTGGCGCAGGCTTGCTCCGCATCATCCAAGTGACCGCACCGACAGGGGTTCATCGCCGCGACCAGTTGCACTCTTGCGGGATAAGTCACATGGGCATTTGCACGCGCGACAACGGCTTTTCCAGTCTCCAGTGGCTGACGCAGGGATTCTAGAACCTGCCTTCCAAACTCTGGCAGTTCATCCAAAAAAAGGACCCCTAGATGACATAAGGAAATTTCACCGGGTTTGGCCTTTCGCCCGCCACCAACCATTGCCGCCACAGAAGAAGAATGATGGGGGTCCCGAAATGGACGGTTGCGGGAAAGGGCGCCATTTTTCAGCATTCCTGACAGACTTGAAATCATGCTGACTTCCAAAGCCTCCGAGGCATCAAGCGGGGGTAAAATACCGGGCAAACGGGCTGCAAGCATTGATTTTCCAGATCCTGGCGGGCCGCTCATTAAAAGATTGTGACCACCTGCGGCTGCGACTTCCAGCGCCCGTTTTGCCGTTTCCTGTCCTTTAATATCTTCCATTTTCAGGAAGTCTGAAGAACTCTCAATCGCTCCCTGCTCCGGTGGCGAGAGAACCTGACTTCCTTTAAAGTGATTAATCAGCGCCAACAGGGTCCCCGGCGCAAGTATTTCAAGATCCCCCGCCCAGGTTGCCTCGCTCCCGCAGGATTGCGGACAAATCAGATCAAGCCCCCTTGATACGGCCTCAACAGCAGCTGGCAAAATACCTGCAACAGGCTGACAGCTTCCATCAAGGGATAATTCACCAAGAACAAGGAACCGCTCCAATTCATCTGCCGGTAAAATTCCCATCGCCGTCAGCAAACCAAGCGCGATCGGTAAATCATAATGTGCGCCTTCTTTTGGAAGGTCAGCTGGGGCCAGATTAACCGTAATCCTTTTAGGCGGTAGACCTACCCCAAGGGATGTCAGGGCTGCGCGCACTCTCTCCCGGCTTTCAGCAACAGATTTATCCGGCAGCCCGACAACCGTAAAAGCGGGTAGTCCCTGCGCCATCAACACCTGAACGGAAACTGTTTTAACTTCCAGTCCCTGAAACGCGACTGTCGTGATCCGTGCCTGCATTCTTCCCCCCAAGAAGAATTGATTTCATTTTTCAATCCTAGCACGAATAATATGAAAAATAATTCACTTTTTTAGAAAAATCTTTTAGACAGGTGATGGAGCGGGTCTTGGAAAAACCTGATCATAAATCAGATTATAAACGAAGGCATAAACCAAAAAGAATATGGCAAAGCCAGCATCCAGAAGGACCGCTTCTATAACACCAATCTGCAACCACCATATTATAATCAATAACCCGGCGGCAAACATACCGGCTTCAAACAAAACAGCGTGTATGATGCGCAACAAAACGGTTCTCGGAGCCAAATTCCGAAACTTCCGATCCCACAAATCAAAGAGATAATTAAAAAGCATATTCCAGACCATTGCCAGCGCGCTCATCATAATGCCCAAGGCACCGATCTCTTCTACAGGACGGCCAAGGACCCACCCACCGATCACCGCGACAACACTGATGGCGATCAATTCAAACAACACGGTATGTCGCACACGGTCCCAAAATGTTCGCATTAATTTGTCTTTCTAAAAAGCTTTCCAGAAAGATATATAGAGAAATCTATCTTTCTGTCAAGATACCTGTATTCTGATTGCAAGGAGGACTTTTGTGACAAATCAGATTGCTAAAATCCCGTTGGCGGACCTTATTCTCCGGATGAAAGAAAACTGGCCGGAGGCTGTGACACCCGAGACGGAAGCCGTCCTTGGTATCATTCGGCTAAATGATGTTGTGCGGGAAAAATCTGATAAAATCATGGCGTCATTTGATCTGACACCCGGCGCGTTTGAGGTATTGACCACGTTGCGGGCCATGCCTGCACCACATCAGCTCACACCAACCGAATTATACCGATCCATTCTGATTTCTTCTGGCGGGATGACAAAAATCCTCAAGACCTTGGAAGAAAATGGCCATATTGAGAGACCTAATACTAGTGAGGACGGCCGAAGTAAACCCGTTCGCCTGACCCCCTCAGGCGCCCATCTTGCTGAACAGTCAATGGCAGCGGTGATCAAAGGGGATCAAGCGATATTGACCAAATCGCTGTCGTCTAAAGACAAGGATCAACTTCGTTTGATTTTGCTGCAAGCTCTGGCCAAGCTGGAATAGCGAACCGATCGCCAGCCCGCTTACAATTTGCTTTCAATGCAATCCCAGATCGTTGCTTCCAGCTTCACATCATCATATCGATTGATTTCCTGCAAACCGGTGGGCGACGTGACATTAATTTCGGTCAGATAGTTCCCGATCACATCAATACCAACAAAAATCTGTCCCTGTTCCTTGAGGGACGGCCCGATAATCTCGCACAATTCCTGTTCCCGTGGCGTTAATGTGGACGCAAAAGCCTGACCACCGACATGCATATTCGACCGACTTTCCCCTGCTTCCGGTACTCGATTAATAGCGCCGACCGGCTTGCCATCTACCAGAATAATCCGTTTATCCCCCTGTCGTACTTCCGGCAAATACCGCTGAACAATCATGGGTTCACGGTAAAATTCGGTGAACATTTCATGGACCACTGTCAAATTTTCATCGTCCGGCTTCAAGTGAAAGACGCCTGCCCCGCCATTGCCATACAGGGGTTTCACAATGATATCCTTGTGTTCTTTCCGAAACGCCTTGATTTCCCGCAGATCGGACGAAATCAGCGTCGGGGGCAAGACCCCTTCAAATTGGGTCACGAAAATCTTCTCAGGCGCATTGCGCACACTGGCAGGGTCATTCACAACCAATGTTTGCGGATGGATCTTTTCCAGCAAATGTGTCGCGGTGATATAGGACATATCAAACGGCGGGTCCTGACGCATCAGCACCACGTCTGTGTCAGCAAGATTGATACGCTCCACATCACCGAGGGTGAAGTGATCCCCCAATTGTTGCCGAACTTTTAAAGGACGCGCATTTGCAATCACTTTGCCATCCAATAATGACAGATCCTGAGGGCCGTAGTGATACAGATCATAGCCGCGCGCCTGCGCTTCCAGCGCCAGGACGAAGGTACTGTCTCCACGGATATCAACATCTTCAATCGGATCCATCTGGATGGCAACTGTAAGGCTCATTACTCTATTCCTATTATTATCTGCATTGGCGCGGCTAGGCATACATTCAAGAAACCCTGTTATACAGGCTCTATTTTGTTTTTCTGCTGTCCTTCATCACAACATGATTGATAATTTTCCGAACCCCGGAAATATCACGGGCATGAAGGTAAACCCGGTCCAGCTCTTTTTGATCCTGTGCAATGCCAAACAAATATACAACCCGATTAACCGTATCAATGGCATAATTTACATGTTTCACATCCAGATCCTGAATGAGTCGCCCCTTCAGTTTTGTCGTGATCCAGCTATCACCGGCCGTTGACGAAACCGTTTCTTTATTGCTCACCTGAAGCTCGTTCAAAACCTGCTGGACACCCTTCACTTGCCAGATCAGACGCGTCGCAGTAATTCGATCTTCCTCTGTCGGGACTTCTCCCGTCACGAGAACGCGGCCCTCGATCACCGTTGTTGAAACATCAACAAACAGGCTTTCACTTTCCTGGAAAAGAGCATCAATAATGGAGACTTTTATTCCGGCGTCTTTAACCGCATCTTCAACGGACCGCTCCTCCACAGCGACAAGTCCGGCCGCAGCGGCTCCCCCCACGACCACACCAAGCGGAGTGCACCCTGACAATTGCACAAGTGCGAGGATGGCCATTCCGACAAACACAATACTCTTCATAAAAATACGCCTCTAATTCTTTGAGACAAACTATATCGCCAAACAAAAAAAGATAAAGCCAGAACCTTTTCTTACCAGGCATTCTCCAGATGAACGGGAAATTTTACAAAGGATGTCACCAACAGAACGTCAAAACGGATATCAAGGCGATCCATATCAGGATGACTGGCGATAAAGGCTTCCATCGCACGGGATATACGGCGCCTTTGTTTCGTATGAATAGAATGCAGGGCCTCTTCAACAGTGGTGCGGCTTTTAACTTCGGCGGCGACAAGTGTCTTGCCTTTGCACGCTATGATATCAATTTCCCCGACCGGCCGTTTGAACCGACGCGCCAGAATTCTATATCCTTTTAACCGAAGAAAAAAAACCGCAAGGCTCTCGGCAATCGCTCCTTTCAAAACGGCGAGCTGCCGTCTTCGTTTAAGCTTATTTTTAGAGACTTTCGTCATATAATCGCCCCAGTTCATTGTTTCGATAGGGTTGGACCTTAACTATTTACTTGCCGCGTTGTACGCTGGGCCCCTATTTTAAAGACCATCAGAGTGAAGTTGTCAGGAGCAAACCCCGTGAAAGCGTGTTTACCATTACAGTGCCGTACAGGTTTAAGGCAATTGATCAGCCCTCTTCTGATCGGTGCGCTTATGGCCGGAATACTCAGCGGCTGTCAGACACTCGGTCAGGGTCCAGCGACCAATACAGAAAAAACAGAAACAACGGCTGAAACAAAGGCTACCACAGACGAGGCACAAAAAGCATCTCCTTCTGAAGCTGAAATGCTCGCCGAGAAAAAACGGGCAGAAGCATTGCTCGCCGAACAACTGGCAGAAGAAATTCAACAAAACGCCCTCAACAACCAGCCCGCCTTCTCGTTGCGCCCTCCCGGGTTTTCTGACGAGGTTGGAACAATTCGGATGGCGATCCTGCTGCCCCTGACCGGCCAATACGAGAAAATCGGTAACGATCTTCTGAAAGCGGCCTACATGGCGTTGTTTGATCATGGCAATAAAAAACTTCACCTGTTGCCTTATGACACAAAAGGTACGCCTGAAGGTGCCCGCGAGGCTGCCCTCAATGCAACCGGTGAAGGGGCAGAAATTATTCTGGGTCCCTTATTTTCAGGCTCTGTCCAGGCGGTCCGTCCGATTGCCGCTGCCAACAACATTAACGTTCTGGCCTTTTCAACGGATACCGCCGTTGCAGGAGACGGTGTTTACCTGATGGGCCTGACGGCCGGGCAACAAATCAACCGGATTATGGATTATTCTTACCGGCAGGGCCTCGCAAGATTCGCTATCCTCGCCCCTGAATCCCCGTATGGCGATACAGTTGTTGCCTCGGTGCGGCAGGAAAGTGCACGGCTTGGCCTTACCCTTGATCGGGTATTAAGATATCCGGCAAATCTGCAGCCGGGATCGGAAGAACTCCAGGCCATCGCCAAGGATATTGCAAATTACGACGCGCGCGCCTGGCAGTTGCGTCAGGAAATAAACAAATTAAAAGGAAAAACGGACGCTGCGTCAAAGGCCAAGCTGAAGGAATTATCCAAACTGGATACCATCGGCGATGTTTCCTTTGATGCCTTAATCATCCCTGAAGGCGGACAACGTTTGAGAGAGTTGGCCCCGCTTCTGTCTTACTATGATGTGGACCCGACGCAAGTCCAGTTCATCGGCACGGGCCTGTGGGCAGACCGACGCCTGACAACTGAACCGGCGTTGGTTGGCGGGTGGTTTGCGGCACCAGACCCGGTCAAAACTGAACAATTCCAGCAACGTTTTGCCGGTTTGTATGGCTACACACCACCGCGCATTTCCAGTCTGGCGTATGACGTAACGGCGTTGTCCGGTTTGTTGGCGCTAGAAGAAAATGCGGCAAAATTCAGCCGCGAGGTTCTGGAAAACAAGGATGGTTTTTCGGGCTATAATGGCGTGTTCCGATTTTTACCTACCGGCGTTGCTGAACGCGGGCTGGCGGTAATGATTGTCGGCCAGCAGGATCTGGAACTTCTTGAAGCCGCTCCTGCGTCTTTCGAAGCCTTGATCAACTAAGAAGATCGGCCAACACCGCGTTTAAAACGAAACGGCCTTCATCTGTTGCTTTCAGAGCTTTTTCGTCGACGGCCAAAAAGCCGGCTTCTACAAGCTTCTCCAGGCGGTCTTTTTTGATCAGATCATAAAAGGACTTCCCGGTAGCCACTTCAAAATTTTCAAACCAGACCCCTTCAGACAACCGAAGGCCCATTAACAACAATTCTTCTGCTTTTTCTTCTGGCGTTTCAACCAAAAAGCTCGCTTTGGTTCCATGGCCTTGTTTCTGAACGGTTTGAAGCCATTTTTCAGGCTTTTTCTCCTGCTCAAACGCCGTTCGGTCTCCGCCGAGCAAAACCCGTCCATGGGCACCGGGTCCAATACCGAGATAGGCACCATAGCGCCAATAAGTCAGGTTATGGCGGCATTCAAAACCCGGCCGTGCGTGATTGGAAATCTCATAGGCGGGTAAGCCTGCATCCGCACAAATGTCCTGCGTCCGTTCAAACATAGCTTCCGCAAGTTCGTCCTTGGGCAGGGAAAATTCACCGCGCCGAACCGAACCGGCAAAGCCTGTATTGGGCTCGATTGTCAGTTGATACAAAGACAGGTGATCCCCAGCCAGTTTCAGCGCTTCGTGCAAATCAGCTTCCCACGCTTTCAGGGTCTGACCCGGCAGCGCATATATCAAATCAAACGAGATATTTGGAAAGACGGAGCGGGCAAGTTCAATGGTTTTCAGGGCCTCCTGAACCGAATGTTCCCGGCCGAGAAACAGCAACGCGTCATCCGACAGGGACTGCACCCCCATGGACAGTCGGGTCACTCCGGCCGCCCTATATCCTTGAAAAAAAGACGCTTCTGCCGATGTCGGGTTGGCTTCCAGACTAATTTCAAGATCATCGGCCACCGAAAAACGTTGTTTAACCCCCTCAATCAAACGGGAAACGGTTTCTGGCATCATAAGGGACGGCGTTCCACCACCAAAAAAAATGCTGGTAACCGTCTGACGATCCGAACGGTCCGTAAACCAGTCCAGTTCGGTGAGGAGCGCATCTGCCCAAACCGCCTGATCGACGGTGTCCCTGACATGACTGTTGAAATCACAGTAAGGGCACTTCTTTCGGCAAAACGGCCAATGGAAATAAATGCCAAAGCCGGGATCTGGTCGGTTATGCCTTTGCAAAGCAGGCATCGATCAACTGCCGAAAAGCATCCGCCCGGTGATTTATCGCTAATTTATCTTCGGGCTGCATTTCTGCAAAAGTGAGGTCATGGCCTGTTGGCGTGAAAACTGGATCATAACCAAAACCATTGTCGCCGCGAGGCGGCCAGTTAAAACGACCGTCGATTCGCCCTTCGAATGTTTCAGTATGCCCATCCGGCCAGGCAAGAGACAAGGCACAGAAAAATGAAGCCTTTAAATCACCAGCGACAAACGCCCCAGTTTCATCCAGCTTTTCCTTTACCAGTGCCATCGCAACCGAGAAGTCTTTCGTCGGTCCGGCCCATCTGGCAGAATAAATACCCGGGTCACCCTTTAAGGCTTCAACCGCAAAGCCGCTATCGTCACTCAGGGCAATTTCGCCAGACGCCCGTGCCGCGGCTAACGATTTTATCTCGGCATTGGCAATAAAGGTCGCTCCGTCTTCGATCGGTTCAGGCAGGCCCAGTTCTCCGGCTGAAATCGGCTCAACACCATACTCCAGAAGCAAGTCCCGGATCTCCCGGACTTTCCCCATATTGTGGCTGGCAACAACCAGCTTTTTACCGGAAAACTGACGATGGCTCATTTGATACCCAAAACTTCACGTTGCATGGAACAGAGTTCTGTTACGCCACTTTTAGCCAGCGAAAACAAGGACATGAACTGAGCTTCAGAGAACGGATCTTCTTCTGCTGTTCCCTGAATTTCAATAATGCGGCCATCTGATGCCAGAACAAAATTCGCATCTGCCTGCGCATTGCTATCCTCAGGATAATCCAGATCAAGGACAGGTTTGCCTTTGTAAATACCGCAAGATACGGCAGCAACCTGCGCCTTCATCGGCACTTCAAGAATCTTACCGGCCTCCACCAGGGATTCAAATGCTTGATACAAGGCAACATAAGCGCCGGTGATGGAGGCGGTTCTTGTTCCGCCGTCCGCCTGAATGACGTCACAATCCACAACAATCTGACGCTCGCCAAAACCTTCCATGTCAACAACGGCCCGTAGCGAGCGGCCGATCAGACGTTGAATTTCAACGGTCCGGCCCTGCTGTTTTCCGCGGGCGGCCTCGCGACCCATGCGCGACCCTGTTGAGCGGGGCAGCATACCATATTCAGCCGTCACCCACCCTTTACCGGTGTTGCGCAGAAAAGGAGGCACTCGTTCTTCAATACTGGCTGTACACAGAACGTGCGTATCGCCAGCTTTGATGAAGCACGAACCTTCGGCATTTTTGGAATATCCGGGCTCTAAAGTAATGGATCTAAGCTGGTCTGCTTGTCTACCTGATGGACGCATGTTCAATCCTCGGAAATAATATCGGGTCAATTTGACTTTCTTGTACTCTGTCGGCCCAATTGACGCAAGGCTCTGCCATCACTACATTTCATTCAACAATCATTGATCGTGACGTGAACCCACAATCAGCATTTTTGTTCATGGAAAAGGCGAAGATGATACAGGAACTTAACGAACGTAGCAGAGAGATTTTCCGCATTATTGTGGAAACCTATGTCCAAACCGGAGAGCCGGTTGGCTCGCGGACGCTATCGCGTCTGGGAACCCTTGACCTGTCCCCGGCATCCATCCGCAATGTAATGGCTGATCTTGTGGATGCGGGCCTTCTGTATTCTCCGCATGTCTCCGCAGGGCGCCTGCCCACGCAGGCCGGAATGCAGCTTTTCGTGGATGGGTTGCTTGAAGTCGGCAATCTAACCGAATCAGAACGGGCCGATATCAAGGCCCGATGTGCCGTAGAGGGCAAAAACCTGGAAGAAGTCCTGACCGATGCAACAACAATGTTGTCTGGCCTGTCCAACTGTGCCGGTCTGGTGATGGCTCCCAAAAGTGACAGTCCTGTAAAACAGATCGAATTTGTCCGTTTGGGCGTGAACAAGGCTCTGGTCATTATTGTGACGGCTGATGGTCTGGTGGAAAACCGGACCATTGAAATCCCGCCCGGACTTTCAGTATCTGCCCTGCAGGAAGCCTCAAACTATATGAACGCCCGCTTGATGGGCCGAACACTCAGTGAGGTAAAGAGAGAAATTGCCTCGGAACTGACCAGTCACCAGGCTCAACTTGATGCGCTCACGCAAAAAGTGGTTGAATCCGGGATTGCAAGCTGGGGAGGCAAGGAAACCCTGATTGTTCGCGGGCATTCGAACTTATTACAGGATGTTCATGCACTGGAAGAGCTGGAAAAAATAAAACAACTGTTCGACACCCTTGAAGCTGGCCGAGAACGGATTAAGTTGTTGGAATTGGCAGAGGGTGGCGATGGTGTGCGAATTTTTATTGGGTCCGAGAACAATCTTTTCTCGCTTTCCGGCACATCAATGATTATTTCTCCCTATCAGAACAGTCGTAACCAGGTCGTTGGCGTGGTTGGTGTGATCGGACCTACGCGGTTAAATTATGCCCGGATCATTCCGATGGTGGATTATACGGCAAAAGTTATTGGACGACTGCTGGACTAAAAAGAAGTGTAGACAGGATTGAAGCAGATGAGTGATAAAAACCCGAATTCTCAGGACAAGGATGCCCGTCCCGAAGACCAGATTGATACAGCAAATGCATCAGGTCTGGAAGAGGATCAATCAGCCCTCGAGGATGCTGCTGTGGAAGCCCTAAATCAGGCCGAAGAGGCATCAGCGGAAAAAGAACTGTCCGTGGAAGAAACCCAGGCTGCAGAAATTGCGGATCTGAAGGAAAAACTGCTCCGGGCAATGGCGGAAACCGAGAACATCAGACGCCGTTCGGAAAAAGAAAAAGAAGACGCGCACAATTATGCGATCACGAAATTCGCCCGTGATATGCTGAGTGTCTCTGATAATTTAAGACGAGCGCTTGAAAGTGTGCCCGCTGAAAGCCGTGAAGACGAAGCCGTAAAGACACTGCTTACAGGCGTTGAAATGACGGACGCGGAACTGATCAGCACTTTTGGAAAGCACAAAATCGAACCTGTCGAAGCCGAAGGTCAAAAATTTGATCCAAACTTCCATCAGGCAATGTTCGAAATTGAAAATCCGGAGGTTGAACCGGGAACTGTTCTTCAGGTTGTTCAATCTGGTTACGTGATTTCCGGTCGCTTATTGCGCCCCGCTCTCGTTGGTGTGGCAAAAGGCGGTCAGAAAAAGGCCGTTAAAGTCGATCAATCAGCGTAAAGTGTCGTCCATACAGACCAAGAGGCGTTGCTTTGCAGCGCCTCTTTTTTATGACTTTTTCCGGTTTCGTATACCATCCCAGCTATAAATAATCAGTCCGATCCAAATAAAGATGAAGGCCCCGATTTGCGCGTCTGAAACCGGTTCTTTAAATACGAGAACGGCGAGAACAACATGCATGGACGGGGCAATATACTGCATCAGTCCGACCGTCCCCAAACGCAGACGCTGGGCCCCCATTGAAAACAGGATTAACGGCATCGCCGTAACAATCCCGGTGCCAAAAAACAAAAGGAAGTTGGGCAAATCATAGCTATGTGTATTGCCGTCCCCGCCCATCACCGTACCACTCATCATCAGATACACGATATAAGCGGCAGAAATCGGGGCAAGCAGAGCTGTTTCCACAGCCAGGCCAACCGCTGATTCAGTTGTCAGCATCTTGCGCAGCAGCCCATAAAAACCAAAAGAAAATGCCAGAACCAGTGACACCCAGGGTAAGGCCCCCGCCTGCACGGTCAACCAGATCACAGCGCAGGTCGCAAAGGCAACGGCCACAATCTGCCACCTGTTAAGCCGTTCTTTCAAAAACAGCATCCCAAGCACAACGCTAACCAGGGGATTGATATAATATCCCAGACTTGCCTCTAACAGTCTGTCGACTGAAATCGCCCAAACGAAGGTCAGCCAGTTTATCCCGATCAGCAAGGTCGTCGCCGCAAAGACCATCAGGGTCTTTTTGTTGGTAACAGCCTCTTTCAACTGGGAAATCCGCTTCCCAACCAGAACAATCAGTCCAACGAACACCAAAGACCAGACAATTCGGTGGGCCATGATTTCAAGGGCGGGAACGTCACCAAAGCTTTTAAAATATAACGGGAAAATTCCCCAACTGAAGAAAGCACCAAAGGCGGCAAGCAATCCATGGGTGGTTCTTCTTTTATCGGCTGAAGACGCAGCGATATCCATATTTTCAGACGATTGGTTTGACACAGAAAATCCAGTTTGCAAAAGCGAGGGGTCTTTCGATTATCAAACCCCCGCATTCGCGTAAAGAAAATACGTAAAAGACTGTGAAGCCGCAAGATTATGAAGCATGCACAAAAAATGTTCGATAAATACAGCTTGCAGGTCCAATCGACATCTTGCACTGAGCATTCAACACACCTATATACTCCATGAAAAGTAATTGTGATTAGTCCCGGGGATCATTGCGGTGCATGAATTGGTCGTAATGGTCTGCCAATTGAAAAGAGGATAAAATGGCTAAAGTAATCGGTATTGACTTAGGTACCACAAACTCCTGCATCTCTGTCATGGACGGCAAAGATGCCAAGGTGATCGAAAACTCAGAAGGCGCCCGTACCACTCCGTCTATGGTGGCGTTCACAGCTGACGGTGAAAAGCTCGTTGGTCAGGCGGCCAAACGTCAAGCGGTCACAAACCCTGAAAACACCCTATTTGCAATCAAGCGTCTGATCGGACGTCAGTTCGATGACAAGACCACCCAAAAAGATAAGGAAATGGTTCCTTACAACATTATCAAAGCCGATAATGGGGATGCGTGGGTAGAAGCTCAGGGAGAAAAATATTCTCCAAGCCAGATCTCGGCTTTCATTCTTGGTAAAATGAAAGAAACTGCCGAAGATTATCTGGGTGAGCCCGTTAATCAGGCCGTTATTACGGTCCCTGCCTACTTTAACGATGCGCAGCGTCAGGCAACGAAAGACGCCGGTAAGATCGCTGGTCTGGAAGTGCTTCGTATTATCAACGAGCCAACAGCCGCTGCACTGGCTTATGGTATGGATAAAGCCAATCAGGTCATTGCTGTCTTTGACTTGGGCGGTGGTACATTTGACGTCTCAATCCTTGAAATCGGCGATGGCGTTTTTGAAGTTCGCTCCACCAATGGTGATACTTTCCTCGGTGGTGAAGACTTCGACCTGAAACTTGTTGATTATCTCGCTGACGAATTCCAAAAAGAAAACGGAATTGATCTGCGGGGCGACAAGATGGCGTTGCAGCGCCTGAAAGAAGCCGCAGAAAAAGCGAAAGTTGAACTGTCCTCAAGTCAGGCAACAGATATCAATCTGCCGTTTATCACTGCAGATGCTTCAGGCCCGAAACATATGCAGCTTAAGCTGACACGGGCCCAGTTCGAAAAACTGGTCGCGGATCTCATCAAACG
Organism: Sneathiella sp.; assembly: GCF_047631475.1. Lineage (GTDB taxonomy): Bacteria > Pseudomonadota > Alphaproteobacteria > Sneathiellales > Sneathiellaceae > Sneathiella. Next base: position 18,304 of record NZ_JBLHZT010000055.1, read on the forward strand.
GACATTGGCCCCTTGTGAAAAAGCGTTGAAAGATGCTGGCTTGCAGAAAGGCGAAATCGACGAAGTCATTCTTGTCGGTGGTATGAGCCGTATGCCGAAGGTTCAGGAAACTGTTCAGCAGTTCTTTGGTCGCGAACCTCATAAAGGTGTGAACCCGGACGAAGTTGTTGCCATGGGTGCTGCTATTCAGGCTGGTGTTCTGCAGGGTGACGTGAAAGACGTTCTTCTGCTCGACGTAACACCACTGTCCTTGGGCATCGAAACTCTGGGCGGCGTCTTTACTCGCCTGATTGATCGGAATACAACAATTCCGACCAAGAAAAGCCAGACATTTTCGACTGCAGAAGACAACCAGTCAGCGGTTACCATCCGGGTTTTCCAGGGTGAACGTGAAATGGCCGCGGACAACAAGATCCTTGGCAATTTCGATCTAACTGAAATTCCTTCTGCACCGCGCGGTGTGCCGCAGATTGAAGTGACATTCGACATCGATGCCAACGGTATCGTGAATGTTTCTGCAAAAGATAAAGGCACTGGCAAGGAACAGAAAATTCAGATCCAGGCATCCAGTGGTCTAAGCGATGACGACATCGAACGGATGGTCAAGGAAGCCGAGGAACATGCCGCTGAAGATAAGCTTCGCAAAGAAAAAGTTGAAGTTTTGAATCAGGCTGACAGTCTCGTTCACACAACAGAAAAAACCCTCGAAGAAGTCGGCGAGTCAATTGGCGACGATGTAAAGGGTCCTGTAACCGAAGCTCTTGACGCCCTGAAGGAAGTCAAGGACGGTGACGATCTGGAAGCTACCAAAGCGAAAATGGAAGCTTTGCAACAGGCATCCATGAAGCTCGGTGAAGCGGTTTATGCACAGGCTCAGGCCGAAGGTGCTGACGCTGCTGACGCGGGCGGCGAAGGGCAGGCATCCTCCTCTTCTGCAGATGATGACGTCGTTGATGCCGACTTCGAAGAAGTCGAAGACGACAAGAAAGACAAGTAAGGTCTTGCCAGCTTGGGGATTTATCCCTGAAACTGCAGCCTTGTTCTTTAACAAACCGCCCCGGACCAGAAACGGTCCGGGGCGGCACTCAGTTAAGTAGGACCTTATGGCGAAACCCGACTATTACGAAACACTCGGCGCAGACAAGAGCGCTGACGCGGCGGCTTTAAAATCAGCCTATCGTAAAATGGCGATGAAATATCACCCGGATAAAAATCCCGGAGATGCAGAAGCCGAAGCAAAATTTAAAGAAATCAATGAAGCCTACGAAGTGCTGAAAGATGATCAAAAGCGTGCCGCTTATGATCAATATGGCCATGCCGCCTTTGAACAGGGTGGAATGGGCGGCGGCGGTTTTGGTGGCATGGGCGGCGGCGCAGGTGGTTTCTCAGATATCTTCGAAGATCTTTTCGGTGATTTCATGGGTGGCCGTCGTGGCGGCGGTGGTCAGAACCGGGGTTCTGATCTGCGCTATAATATGGAAATCTCGCTGGAAGAGGCCTATCACGGCAAACAGACAGAAATCCAGATCCCAACGTCAGTCGAATGTGATGAATGCGACGGCAGTGGAGCCGCTGAAGGGTCCTCACCCGTCAGCTGCGGCACTTGTCAGGGGCATGGTAAAGTCCGCGCCCAGCAGGGCTTCTTTACAATAGAACGAACCTGCCCAAGCTGCCATGGCCAAGGGCGCGTGATCGAAAAACCATGCGGGAAATGCCGCGGTGAAGGCGCGATCGAGAAAGAAAAAACCTTATCGATCAATATTCCAGCCGGTGTTGATGATGGCAACCGCATCCGCTTGTCGGGTGAAGGCGAAGCCGGTCGTCATGGTGGTATGCCGGGCGACTTGTATATCTTCCTGTCCGTGGCCGATCACAGAATTTTTCAACGCGACGGACAGAACCTGCATTGCCGCGTCCCAATTCCGATGACAACCGCGGCACTGGGCGGTGATATCGAGGTTCCGACGCTGGATGGTGCGCGCGCTAAAGTAAGCATCACTGAAGGGTCGCAGTCCGGGCGCAAATACCGGTTGCGCGGTAAAGGTATGCCGATCATGAATTCCTCTGAAAGCGGGGACATGTACATCCACATCACTGTGGAGACGCCGGTTAAATTGAACAAACGTCAAAAAGAACTCCTGAAAGAGTTTGAAGCCGAAGGCGGCGGCAAACATAACCCTGAATCAGAAGGTTTCTTCTCAAGGGTTAAGGATTTCCTCGCTGATCTAAAAGACTGATGAATTACCCGCACAATAAAAACCCCTCTCGTCAGAGAGGGGTTTTTTGTGTTAGACCGCAATAATCAATGAATTTTGGGTGGCGAAATGGGCGATATGAAAATCGGGATTGTTGGATGTGCGGGTCGTATGGGCCGAATGTTGGTCAAACAGATCAGTGAAACCAGTGGCTGCACTGTCGCTGGGGGCACGGAACCAGACACATCTCCTTTTATTGGTCAGGATATTGGTGAGCTTGCAAATATCGGTGCTTTAGGGATCACGATTTCAACGGATACGGAACATCTGTTTGAACGAATGGATGCGGTTATCGACTTCACCGCCCCAGTTGCCACCGTCGCCCATGCAAAACTGGCTGAAAAATACGGAAAAATCCATGTTATCGGTACAACGGGTTTAACCAATGAGGAACAAGCCGAAATCAGCGAATGCGGAAATGCCGGGACCATCATTCAAGGGGCAAATATGAGCCTTGGTGTTAATCTGCTCGCGCAGCTTACCAAAAAAGTTGCCGCCATTCTTGATGATGATTTCGACATTGAAATTCTTGAAATGCACCACCACCACAAGGTTGATGCCCCTTCTGGCACAGCACTTCTTCTGGGAAAATATGCCGCAGCTGGCCGGGGTGTCGACCATGATGCTGTTGCTGATCGTGGACGGGACGGCATTACAGGCGCCCGTAAAAAAGGGGATATCGGCTATGCTGTCTTGCGGGGCGGCAACGTGGTTGGTGATCACACGGTATTATTTGCAGCTGAAAACGAAATAATTGAAGTGACCCACAAGGCCGGTGATCGGTCGATATTCGCCCGTGGAGCCGTCAGGGCCGCCCTTTGGGCCAAAGACAAACCCGCCGGCAATTATGATATGATGGACGTTTTGGGCCTGTCAGACTAAGTAAAGACGGCGCCATTTCGATATCGGTAGAGGGCTGCGTCCAGCTCGCCCTTTACCGCATTCTTTTCGTCTTCAATCAGAAATTCCCCGATTTCAACACGATCCTGCCGACATAAAATATACAGTTTTTCTTTTTCGATTTCGGCACGGGCCCAATAGGCTTCAAACGATTGCCGGGTCTCTTTTCCATCCGGCGTGATGTGACGAACGCGTAAGTTACCCTCTGTCAGATCAACAATCTGACATTGCCGCCCGGCCTTGTAGTTATATTTAAAGGCAAGGTAAATCAGCAAGACATCCAGCCCAAAAAAACCGACGACCGGCCAGGCTCCCATGAGCAGAAACACAAATCCGGTTACAAAGCTGACACCTGCGATAAACAGCATCAAGATCAGAAACGCTTTAGGCGACAGACTGCGATGTGGATGCAGGATAACCGAAAAGTCGGCTCTCACTCCCTCTGTTCGTGCATCATTTGAGGCTGTTGTCATGGCTCACATCTTTCCGGCTGCTGGATTACACCATTGCAGAGAAGGCAGGACTATGCCAATAACAATACTATGAAAAAGGCAGACATAAACGAATTTTTTCGCCGTATGAGCGAAGCCAATCCAGAACCGAAAGGTGAGTTGGATTACGTAAACCCGTTTACCCTGCTGGTTGCAGTTGTTCTTTCTGCACAGGCAACGGATGTTGGGGTCA
>NZ_JBLHZT010000056.1:0-20885 GCF_047631475.1 Sneathiella sp.
ACTGCTTGTTTCAGCAACGGACGGTGTTGGTACAAAACTAAAAGTCGCCATCGATATGAACAAGCATGACACGGTTGGGATCGATCTGGTTGCCATGTGCGTGAATGACCTTGTCGTTCAGGGGGCGGAACCTCTTTTCTTCCTCGATTATTTTGCAACCGGCGGATTGGATGTTGAAGCAACCCGGGATATCGTTGCTGGCATCGCAGAAGGCTGCAAGCAGGCTGGTTGCGCCCTGATCGGTGGTGAAACTGCGGAGATGCCGGGCATGTATGCCAAGGGCGATTATGACATGGCCGGCTTTACCGTCGGCGCGGTTGAAAGAGACCAGCTTCTCAAAGCAGACACCTTGAATGAAGGAGACATTCTGATTGGCCTTTCATCCAGCGGTGTTCATTCAAACGGTTATTCTCTGGTCCGTCGGCTGGTCAGCGACTTTAAACTGGATCTGGAAGCACCGGCCCCGTTCGATGAAAACGTTATTCTGGGCGACGCTTTGATTGCCCCGACCAGAATTTATGTAAAAAGCTGCCTTGCCAGCATTCGTGCGGGTCATATCAAGGCCCTTTCTCATATTACTGGCGGCGGGCTTTATGAAAATATTCCGCGTATTTTGCCGGACACCCTGACTGCCGAAATCGACGCGAATGCCTGGACATTGCCGCCCTTGTTTAAATGGTTGGCCGAGCTTGGCAATATTGAGCCGCGGGAATTAGCGACAACCTTTAACTGTGGACTGGGCATGATTGTTGCCGTGGCCCCTGAAAATGAAGAAGCGGCCCTGCAATTATTATCCGATCACGGAGAGACCGCCCAGACAGTGGGGCGCCTTATTGCCCGTGAGACCGATTCTGAGCAGGTTTCAATTCCGAGTTTGGAAGAGGCGTTTTTAAAGTGAAAGTAGCGATTTTCATTTCTTCCCGGGGCTCAAATATGCAGGCCCTGGTTAAAGCCAGTCAGGAAGAAGGGTTCCCAGCAGAGATCGTAACGATCCTGTCAAATAATCCAGATGCTGGCGGGCTGGAATTTGCCAAAGCGCATAATATTCCTACCAAAGTGATTAATCATCGTGACTACGACAATCGCGATGATTTTGATGCTGCGATTAGCGATTATCTGGAAGGCATGCAAATTGATCTTATTTGCCTTGCAGGCTTCATGCGTCTTTTGACGGCTGACTTCGTCAACCGTTGGCGCGACTCTATCATCAATATTCACCCTTCGCTTCTGCCGGCGTTCAAAGGCCTGCATGTTCATGAACGGGCTATTGAATCAGGGGCGCGCTTTACCGGATGTACGGTACATGTTGTTCGGCCCGAAATGGACGATGGACCGATTATTGCGCAGGCCGCTGTTCCGATTTTACAAAAAGATACACCGGAAAGCCTGGCCGCGCGGATCCTTGAACAGGAACATAAAATTTATCCATTGGCGCTAAAGCTGATGGCCCAGAGAAAAGTGAAAATCCATGGGTCCATCGCCCGCATCGAGGGATGTGTTGAGTCAGAGGCTTCTCTGTTAAACCCCGAAGCTTAAACACATCCGTCAAAATCCAATGCAGACAAAGCGCCGCCTCAGGCGCTTTTCTTTTTCCGGTTCTTTCTCGTTAATGTATTCAGCAGTTCAACAAGTGCTGAAAATGCCATCGCAGCATACAAATACCCTTTTGGTACATGAGCACCAAAGCCTTCGGCAATCAATGTCATTCCGATCATCAACAAGAAACCGAGTGCCAACATAACAACTGTTGGGTTGCGAGAAATAAATTCTGATAACGGATTTGCCGCAAACAACATAACGGAAACCGCAACAACGACCGCGATGACCATAATTGCAATCTGGTCCGTCATACCAACCGCTGTGATGATGCTGTCGATCGAGAAAACGACATCCAGCAGGATAATTTGAGTGACAGCGGCCGTGAAACTGATTTTTACAATTCCTCCTGCCTCCGTGTCGTCGTCCTTCCCTTCGACATGATGATGGATTTCCGTGGTCGCTTTCCAAACAAGGAAAAGGCCGCCGGCCAGCATTATCAGATCCCGCCAAGAGAAAGACAGGTCCAATATCGTTAGAACGGGTTGGGTCAAACTAACGATGATTGCAACCACAGACAACAGTCCCAGACGCATGATCATCGCCAAACTGATCCCGATCATCCGTGCTGTTTTTTGTTGATGTTCTGGCAACTTATTACTCAGGATCGAGACAAAAATAAGATTATCAATCCCAAGAACAACTTCCATTACGATCAAGGTCAACAAAGCAATGATGGCTTCTGGACTGGTAAAAATGCTTAAGAATTCCATTTTTTCTACACTTTATTTTGGAAAGAGTTTGCCATAAGTACTAAAGAGAACGGGGACTATCAAGGTGCTTTACTTTGTCGATCATTCAGAAGCCGGCTCATAACTCATTTTTATTTTGCAAGCGAGAACGTTGCGCGCCCCGGAAATGAACAGGAACACAGGACAAGTGCACGTTCCCGATCAATCCAAACAAACGGTTTGGTTTCGACGGTCCGTTCTGCAATGATGTGAATTATTTATTCAAATAATGCGGTTACTTTGTTCCTGCCGGACTTTTTCGCTTCATACAGTGCTCTATCCGCGTTTTTCAGCAGTTCATCCAATCCCCTGGTTTCGTCTGTTAATGGACAAAGACCGATGCTAACAGTAAATGGTCGTCCATCGAGTTCTTTTAAATTTCGGTTGGAAATTTTCAATCGTAACTCATCCAGTTTTTTATAGGCCGCCTCCAAACTGGTAGATGGCATAATAACGGCAAACTCTTCGCCGCCCATACGGCCCACAAGGTCGCTTTCCCGAAAACTGTTTCTAAGGCAATTTGCAAGATCCTGAATAACTAGATCGCCAATATCATGGCCATACTCATCATTCACACTTTTGAAATGATCAATGTCGATCATTGCAACAGCGTATTTCTGATGAACACGGCGGGCGATATAAAAACTCTCTTGCCCCAATTCACTGAAACCGCGCCTGTTATATAAGCCGGTCAGAGGATCTTTGATGGCCAAATCCTGAAGTTTATTCTGCAGGTTTTTAGTCTCAGTCACATCGCGTTCAATGGCAGCAAAATAAGATATTTCACCAAATTCATTTTTAAGAGGCACGATATTCATATCCAGCCAGTATCGATGCCCACTTTTCGAAAAATTCAAAATCTCTTCGCGTGATGGTTCGTTGGCAATCAAGGCATCACGAACGCGTTTTCTTGTTTCTGGATCAGTTTCGTCACGTTGTAAAAATCTGGGGTTTTTACCGATTACTTCTTTAGCTGTGTAACCGGTAAGGTCCGTGAATGCATCATTTACATAAACGATTTCAGGCCCGTCATTATCAACAGGCCGCGCCTTTGTCACAACAATCACATCGTTGGATAAATCCACGATATCTTTGTACGGTATTGTCTGATGTTCTTTGGTCACGTCAATAAACGTTACAATTACCTTATCGACGATCCCGTCTTCAAATTCCGGATAGGCGTTGCATAATACCCATGTCACTTTATTATTTGTGCTATCACATACCCCGATTTCCAGATTTGCAATCCCCTTACGTTTTTGAAGAACCAGGTTGACTGGATATTGGTCGATAGTCAGCGGCTCGCCATGAGAGCCAATAAACTGCCACTTCGGGTCCATTGCATCTTTACCCAAGGCCTGTTCTTTTGAAAGCCGGAGAAGCTCCAATGCCTTCGGGTTTGCAAAAAGTATTTCTGTCTGATTGTTATGAACGACGACGCCTGCATTTAGGCTTCTCAGCAACGCTTCAGCATTTAAATTGCCCAGTTCCAACAAAACCTCCCTTTATTTATTTTGAATCAATATTTCAAAAACTCGCTGAACAGAGATCGCAACGGTGCCATTATATTGTTCAGGAATAAATCTGTCTTAAAACCACAGGGCAAATTTGAAAAATTGTCGTCATATTATGACGTCGGTAATGCCGATACAATATTCAGCAAACCACCATTCCCAAAAAAACAGTAACTTTAAAAATAAAACCAAAAAACAATAAAATTACAGAACGGCTTTTATCGATTAAACAGTAATATAACTTTTCAACACAAGAAGACAATCAATTGAAGTGAACCTATGATTGTCGGTTACTTCGAAAATGGTCTCAATATTGGGAAAGGAAGTATAACTTTTTAAACGCAATTCGGATTATGACAGACATTTTTAAGACGCCTTCCAGCATCGTCGATTGTCTGAGTTAAAAATCTAAACAATATGTCCGAGATTTGTTTTGAGTAATGCGCGCGCCCTCCTTTCAGAACAAGCAAATACAGTGAGGGCAGCGCACTGGACAAAATAAAAGCCCCGCAACAACGTTGCGAGGCTCTGAAAACAACATCGGAGATGTTGTAAATGTGGTCCCTCGAATTAACGAGAGTAGAATTCAACGATCAGGTTTGGTTCCATCACAACTGGGTAAGGAACATCAGCCAATGCAGGAATGTTGTTGAACGTTCCTTTCATTGCTTTGTGATCCACGTCCATATATTCAGGAACTTCGCGTTCTGCACTTGCAGTTGCTTCCAGAACGAGAGCCATCTGTTTTGATTTTTCGCGAACTTCAATCACGTCGCCTACTTTAACCTGGTAAGAAGCAATATTTACTTTTTTACCATTTACAGTCACGTGGCCATGGTTGACGAACTGACGAGCAGCAAAAACAGTTGGTACAAATTTCATGCGGTACACAACAGCATCCAGACGACGCTCAAGCAAACCAATCAGGTTTTCTGATGTATCGCCTTTCAGACGAACGGCTTCAGCATACAAACGACGGAAAGATTTTTCAGTGATGTTACCGTAGTAACCTTTCAGCTTCTGTTTTGCACGAAGGTGAATACCAAAGTCGGAGAGCTTACCGCGACGGCCCTGACCATGCTGGCCTGGTCCATATTCGCGTGAATTAACAGGGCTCTTCGGACGACCCCAGATATTTTCGCCCATGCGGCGATCAATTTTATACTTGGCTTGGATACGTTTAGTCATAATCTTATTCCAATAAATCAAAGGATAAGGCATGCCGACGAGGCTTGCACAAGACGCGCACTATAGTCATGCGTTTTTAGAAGTCAACTTACTTTCCAGCATTTTTGGCAGCATTCTGTCGCTTTTGCAAATCGGTCAAAAAAACCAAGACTTCCCGGGCAACTTCTTTTGGGGCTTCATGGGTTACCCAATGGCTGACATCCGGCATTTTAAGGAGCTTCAAATCAGGGACGAACGCTTCAATACCGTCAATATTTGCGGGGACCAACGCATGGTCCCTTTCGCCCCAGACCAAAAGTGTGGGAACCTTGACAATAAACGCTTCTGGGTCCAGATCCAGCCCCTTTACCCCTTTTGATTTGGGGCGCGGTGTCAGTGGAGAGTTTCGATAATAATTCAGCATGGCGCGAATGGCACCGGGTTTTTGCCACGCGGCCAGATAGGCGTTTTTATCAGCCTGCGTCATTTGCCCATTTTCGAAATGTTTTTTGAAGGTCCAGTCCCACAACCATTCACAATTGTCGGCTAGCAGCTTTTCTTCCATCCCCGCCTCCCGAAAGTCTGCCATATACTGACTGTGGGCTATTTGGGTTTCATCTTCTTCCAACAGTTTTGAGAAAATATAAGGATGTGGGCCGTTTAAAACACAGAGGCCCATCACCCGATCCGGATGCGCAAGGGCCACTGACCATGCAATAGCAGCCCCCCAATCATGAGAGACAAGATAGAATTTCTCATGTCCGAAATGGTGCGCAAGCTCGATCACGTCATTGATTAATGGACCAATTGTATAGGCTTTGGGATCTTCTGGCCGATCCGACAGATTATATCCGCGCAGATCCGGTGCCACAGCATGAAAATGTGTCCCTATTACCGGCAGCTGTTGACGCCAAGTATACCAGAACTCCGGAAAACCATGCAGGAAAATAACCAGCGTATCATGGCCGCGCCCGACTTCCGCATAATGCAGCGTTATATCTGGTAATTCAGCAAAACCATTTGTTATCGTCACGTTTTTCTCCTGTCGGGCTTATCCCGATCTTTGTCTTATTCAATATGCTTGTGTTTTAACCCAAAGACCATGACAAGAAAAAGAAAAACGCCCAAAATTGTGATTATTGAACCGACTGCGGCAACTTGGAAAAGTTCTGGAGATTTCGTCACAATAACCTTGCCAGCAATAAGCGTCGCTGCCCCGATATGAAAAACAAAAAACTGCAGGACCGACAAGGCTGCCTGTTTCAGGCGTCCATATAGTTTAAGCAATATTCCGAACATTACGGGCAAAACAAACCCTAGCAAACCCACATGGGCGTGAGCATTTGCATATTGGAAATTTTCGGTAATTCCCATCCAGGTACCAAAAGTGACGCCCGTCAGGAGCCACAAGAAACCGATCTTAAGGTGAAATAGATCAAGAGTTCCGCGCATTCTGCCTCCCCCAAAAAAATCAGAAACAATTCAGGAAACAGTAAATAAGCTTTTTGTTATTTTATCAACTAACAAGTAATTATCGTGCGATTTTCTTAGCAAAAACAACGAAACCTTTGACTAATCGTCTTTTTTCCTAGGACGGGATATCCCTTTGATAATGCCCTGCATCGCCTTGATATCCGTTTCCATCAGGTTAAACCGGTGGAACATATTGCGCATATTAGCCAGGATCACCGGCCGACGGTTCATGATTGAATCAAAATAACCACGTGCATCCAGTTCATTTTCAATCCGGGTGAAAAGGTGAACCAGTTCCTTTTTTGTCGCCAGTCTTTCTTCATTCTTGATCACGGACTGCGGCGTATCATCCGCTTGCTGATACCATTCATAACCAACAAGCAAAACCGCCTGAGCCAGATTAATCGAGGAAAAGTCTGGGTTTAAAGGAACCGTGATGATTGTGTCTGCATATGTAATATCGTCGCTAGACAGCCCCCAGCTTTCTTTGCCAAACAAGATCCCGCACGCTTCGCCCTTGTCAATGGAACTGCGCATCTCTCCGCCTGCGCCATTGGGGGTTACAACCCGCTTAATCATATCACGTGGGCGGGCTGTTGTTGCATAAACATGCTGTAAGTCAGCGATTGCCTCATTCAACGTGTCAAACACTCTGGCTTTTTCCAAAACCACATCTGCCCCGGACGCAAGCGGAATAGCCCTGTCATTGGGCCAGCCGTCTCTTGGGTCGACCAGACGCAGATCGGTGAGGCCAAAATTAAGCATGGCCCGCGCTGCGGCACCAATATTCTCCCCCATTTGGGGTTCTACGAGAATAATCGCTGGCGCTTGTGTGTTACTCGTCATGTAAAATTACTTCTATTTTCCTGCGGGCGCACCGGCCTTCAGAAGTTTGTAAATGATACTATCCTGCAACGCGGCAAAGGCAGCATCTACCAGGTTCGGGGAAACCCCGACCGTCGTCCAGTTCTTAAGGGTATCATCAATGCTTTCGATGGTAACCCGTGTGACAGCTTCCGTCCCGGTTGTCAGAATACGCACCTTGAAATCCTCCAGACGGAGGTCTTCCAGATATTGAGAATATTTTCCAAGATCTTTTCGCAGCGCCATATCAAGCGCGTTCACCGCGCCGTTTCCTTCAGCCACAGACATATATCGTTTGCCGTCAACTATCACTTTTACCACTGCATCCGAGACAGAAATCATGTCCCCTTTAGCATTGTGACGCCGTTCAACCTGCGTCCGAAAACTTTCAACCTCAAAGTAATTGGGTACCATTCCCAAACGACGGCGCGCCATCAATTCAAAGCTGGCTGGTGCACTATCATAACTATACCCGTTAAATTCCCGCTCTTTCACTTCTTCCAGAAGACGATCAATCCGCGGATCCTTTGGATCAACATCCATACCAAATTCTTTTAGCTGCGCCAGAACATTTGATCGGCCAGCCTGATCCGAGACGGGAATGATACGCGAGTTTCCAACCAGTGATGGCTCGATATGTTCATAGGTGCTTGGGTCTTTTTGCACCGCGGATACATGCAAACCACCTTTATGGGTAAAGGCCGAGGGGCCAACATAGGGCTGGTGCCGATTGGCAGCCCGGTTAAGAACTTCATCCAAAAGCCGTGAAACCGAAGTCAGGCTTTTCAGGCCTTCAGCTGATATTCCGGTTTCAAACTGCGATTTAAACGGCTCTTTCAACATAAAGGTTGGTATAAGGCTCATTAAATTGGCATTACCGCAGCGTTCACCCAATCCATTAATGGTTCCCTGCACCTGCCGGGCACCTGCCAGAACAGCGGCAAGTGTATTTGCAACGGCGTTTTCCGTATCATTATGGGTATGAATACCAACATGATCACCAGGAATGACTTTGACGACTTCTTTTACAATCTCAGACACTTCATGGGGCATGGACCCTCCGTTGGTATCGCACAGGACAACCCAACGAGCACCTGCATCAAAAGCAGCTTTCAGGCATTCCATCGCGTAGTCTGGGTTGGCCTTGTATCCATCAAAGAAATGTTCCGCGTCATACATGGCTTCGCGCCCTTGACGGACACATTCTTCAATACTGGACGAGATCAGTTCAACATTTTCCGCGTTTGAAATACCGAGGGCCACGTCAACCTGAAAATCCCAGCTTTTTCCAACCAGACAGGTTGCGGGCGTTTTTGCATCCAAAACAGCGGACAAGCCAACATCGTTGGAAACACTGCGTCCGGGGCGCCGGGTCATACCAAAAGCGGTAAAGGTCGCATTTTTAAACTGAGGTGGGTTTTCGAAAAATGCAGTATCACCGGGATTGGCCCCGGGCCACCCTCCCTCAATGTAGTCGATTCCTAATTTATCCAGAGCTTCGGCAATAAAAATCTTGTTTTCAACACTAAAATCCACGCCTTGGGTTTGCGCGCCATCACGTAGCGTCGTGTCGAAAAGATATAGCCGTTCTTTGCTCATTATGCCCTCTTCCAGGTTGTTCCTTCGGGTCCGTCTTCCAAAATGATCCCCTGATCCATCAGGTCATTCCGAATTTCATCTGCCCGTGCAAAATTCTTCTGTTTCTTGGATTGGATACGCTCTTCTATCAACTCATCAATGGCTGCCCCGTCCAATTCGCTGGCAGCGGCCCCCTTAAACCAGTCATCAACAGATTGCTGCAATACACCGAGCAATTGCCCGCCTTTAATTAACTGGCCTTTCAGGATCGCGCGTTCTTCGTCATCGCTGGCCACATTGGCTTTTTTCGCGATCGCAATCAGCTCTTTCAACGCAAATGGGGTATCGATATCATTTTTCAGATGATCAACAATCGTATCGGGGACAACCGACAATTCGGCGCTAACATCTTCCAGCTTTTGCATCGCCGTATAAAGCGTATTCAACGAGTTTTCAGCATTTTCAACACCAACTTCAGTCCAGTTCAAGGGCTGACGATAGTCTGTATTGAGCAACAGAAAACGATAGATTTCACCGGCGCAGCTTTCCAGTTTGCTGGCCTTGTCCAATAAATCGCGCACCGTAAAGAAGTTGCCCAGTGACTTGGACATTTTTTTACCTTCAACAGTCAGAAAGCCGTTATGAACCCAATAGCGGGCGAAGGTACTGTCTTCATTGGCACAGCAGCTTTGTGCTACTTCATTTTCATGATGAGGGAAAATCAAATCGCGACCACCACCGTGAATATCAAACGCCTCTCCAAGCTCGGCCTTGGACATCACAGAACATTCAATATGCCAACCCGGCCGACCTTTGCCCCAAGGGCTTTCCCATCCCGGCATATCGCCCGGAGACGGTTTCCACAGAACAAAATCTGCGGGATCTTTCTTATACGGAGCAACTTCCACCCGCGCCCCTTCGATCAGTTCTTCACGGTTGCGCCCGGAAAGTTTTCCGTAATCAGGCATACTTGGGACATCAAACAGAACATGGCCTTCTGCCTCATAGGCGTGCCCTTTATCGATCAACACGCCGATCATCTCGATCATACCGTCGATATGCTCGGTTGCTTTTGGTTCGCGATCCGGCAGCCCGACACCTAACGCCGCCATATCATCATGATAGGCTTTGGTTGTCCGCGCAGTAAGGTCTGCAATGCTTTCGTTATTGGCGGCCGCGGCTTCAATGATTTTATCTTCTACATCCGTTATATTACGCACATAGGTCACATGATCGTCGCCATATTCGTGACGAAGCAAGCGCGCTAATACGTCAAACACGACGGCTGGCCGGGCATTTCCGATATGGGCTGTATCATAAACCGTTGGTCCACAGACATACATTCCCACATTTTTGGGATCGCGTGGGACAAACGCTTCTTTTTGCCGCTTCGCCGTATTGTATAACTGAATGGACACTCTACTTCTCCTCAAGCCAATCAGGCCTGTTTACCAGCAAGACGCGCGAGCGCTTTTTCACGCCCGATCAACACCAACATATTATTCATTTCCGGGCCATGAGACCGTCCGGTCAGCGCCTGACGCAAAGGCATGAAAAGAGCTTTTCCTTTCACACCAAGGGCATCCTTCACTGCCGTGGTCCAAATCTTCCAGCTTCCCGCATCCAACGGTCCTTCTGGCAGCAACGCAGCGGCTTTTACCAGAAATTCGGGATCCTCAACAACTGGTGTAATCGGACCACAGACAACGTCCCACCAGCCTTCAGCATCTTTGATTGTCTCAAGATTACCCCGAACAGCCAGCCAAAACGCTTCGGTGGCCCCTTCAAGGTTAAGCCGCTTGGACGCTTGCTCCCATGACATTTCATGAAGGATGCGCGCGTTAATGTTTTTAAGTTCCGCTGGATCGAATTTTGCAGCTGCACGGCTGAACCGATTGATATCAAACCCCTCAACAATCGCTGACAGGTCTCCCTGTGCGTCCACATTGTCAGACGTTCCAAGCCTGGCAAGCAGGCTATTGATGCTCATTGGCTCCAATCCGGTGCCTCGAAGCTCCCGCAGGCTTTGACTGCCTTCGCGTTTTGAAAGCGGTCCGCCATCTGGTCCCATCAGTAGCGGAAGATGGGCAAATGCAGGAACATCGGCGCCAAGGGCTTTGAAAATCTGAATATGCAGGGCTGTATTGCTCACATGGTCTTCACCCCGGATAACATGGGTAATTCCAAAATCAATATCATCCACAACCGAAGGCAGATGATAAAGCGGGCGTCCGTCACTCCGAATAAGAACAGGATCTGACATGCTGGCGCAGTCTACACTGACCTCACCGCGAACATCATCCTGCCAAGTTACTTTTTCCTGATCCAGCAGAAAACGCCAATGGGGTTTACGGCCCTCAGCTTCGAATTTTTCAATCTCGTCTTCGGTCAGTTTTAAAGCGGACCGATCATAAACGGGAGGCATTTTTCGGGCGATCTGCCGCTTACGTTTATATTCCAGCTCTTCTGCGGTTTCGTAACAGGCATACACCCGGCCTGACGATTTTAACGCATCAATCGCCCGATCATATTCCTCTTTCCGTGACGACTGCTTTTTCAGGTCATCCCAGCCGAGGCCCAGCCATGTCAGATCGTCCTGAATACCAGTGGCATATTCCTCGGTTGACCGCTCTTCATCAGTGTCATCCAAACGCAGGACAAACTGGCCACCCGTTTTTTTGGCATACAACCAATTAATAAGCGCCAGTCGAGCGTTTCCGACATGGAGGAAACCAGTCGGGCTAGGGGCAAATCTAAATTTTGCAGTCATCTTTTATCTCTGTATCCGTTGGTAATAGGATAGCGTCTGTCCCGACCGAAATTTCGGGTCGTAATTTTCACGCCAGGAGGAGCCTGTCGCCTTTTATATTCTGCAATATAAAGCAAGTTTTGAATTCGGCTAACAGTTTCGCTTTCATAGCCTGCAGCAACAATTTCCGCAAAGGATTTCTCTTCCTCCACAAGCGCATGCAAGATGGCATCCAGAACCTCATAAGGAGGCAAACTGTCTTCATCTTTCTGATCTTCGCGCAATTCTGCAGACGGCGGCTTGGTAATCACATTGCTGGGCATAACCGCACCAGCAGGCCCCTTGAACAATGGCGATGTGTTGGCATTCCGCCATTCCGAGACGTCGAAACACAGGGTTTTATAAAGGTCTTTAAGGACAGAGTATCCCCCGCACATATCCCCATAAATCGTTGCGTAGCCGGTAGACATCTCGGATTTATTGCCGGTGGTCAGAACCATCTTGCCAAATTTGTTGGAAATAGCCATCAACGTCACGCCACGTACACGGGACTGGATGTTTTCCTCGGTAATATCTGCTTCAGTTCCTTCAAACAGACCGCCCAGCATGGTCTCATAAGCGTCAACAGCCGGAACAATTGGAACACTGTCCAGATGCGTTCCCAAAAGGCGGGCGCATTCCGCGGCATCATCCAGACTTTCCTGAGAGGTATATTTGGACGGCATCATAACGCAATGAACCCGATCGGCCCCCAACGCATCAACGGAAACCGCGGCGCTTAAGGCGCTATCAATCCCGCCTGAAAGCCCCAGAACAACACCTGGAAATTTGTTCTTTTCCACATAATCTTTTAATCCCAGAACCATGGCATGATAAACACGCTCCAACGAAGCACCGGGATCTTTCAGATGCTCGGTGTCGCACTGCCAATATCCTTCATCATTGCGGCGCCAATCCGTGATCAGTAGGTCCTCTTTCCAGCAACTCATCTGTACGGGTAAGGATCGATCCGAATTAAGGATAAAAGACCCGCCATCGAACACAAGTTCGTCCTGTCCGCCAATCTGATTAACATACATCAATGGCAAACCGGTTTCGGTCACACGTTCCACCGCGTAATTAATACGGGAGTCACTTTTTTCATGATCGAACGGGCTGCCATTGGGAACAATCAGCATTTCTGCACCCGTTTCAGCAAGGCATTCAGCCACATCGCTGAACCACATATCTTCGCAGATCATGACACCGAGACGGACCCCTTTGAACGGGATTGGCCCGGGCAACGGCCCAGCATCAAAGACCCGCATTTCATCAAAAACGCCGTAATTAGGTAATTTCGCTTTGTGACGAATGGCCGACATTTTCCCATCTTCCAACAGGAAAACAGAATTATAAAGCTTCCCGTTCTCTGAAACCGGCCCCGACATCAGCATGGCGGGTCCGCCATCCAGTGTCAGTTCTGTAAGCTCGTCAATAGCAGCTTTGATGCTTCGAATAAAAGCCGGCTTTAGAACCAGATCTTCCGGCGGGTATCCGCTCAAGAAAAGTTCGGGGTAAACGACCAGATCCGCGCCATCCGCTTCAGCTTCCTGCCGAAATTCGCGCGCCAATTTGATGTTTCCTGCAATATCACCCAATGTCGGGTTGGCTTGTGCCATTGCAATGCGTAATTTATCAGTCATGCAAAGGTTTTAACTCTCCTTTGCCCGTCCAGCAATGGGGAGTTTCGTCTTTTTTGCAAATCCGCTGGAAAAGACGGCCCACAGACGACAGTCTGTTAGCCGTTTCGGTTCCACAAGGAGGGACCGTCATCCATAATACCACCGGTCTCATCGTCTTCGTCATCATCTTCAACATAATCTTCCATTATGCTCATGGACGCTTTGCTCAGGAAGAACGGATGGGTAATATCCTTGTTTTCATAATGTTCAAAATCGATGGGTTCGTCTTCAATCCATTCCTCTGATTCAGGGTTCATGACTGGAACTACGGTCCCTGACCGGATTGGCATGGCCACAAATTCAACCTGTTCATCGACCGGAACGGATTCTTTAATGCTCATGCGGTACAGGGTAAAAAACCCGATAAACGCAAAGATTGTTGCCAAAAAAATAAAGAAGGCCGACGCACCGAAACTGGACATCAGAAAAGAGACGATCAACGGGCCGATTACTGCCCCCACACTATTGGTCAAAATCAGACCGCTACTCGCAGCGACCATTTCGTCGGGTTCAAGATAATCGTTTGTATGCGCCAGACACAAAGAATAGATCGGCATACAAAAGCCACCAAAGACCCCTGCTCCCAATAAAAACAGGAGTTTACTTTCGCCATCCTGCAGGACAAACATCATGGCACCGGTTGCGGCGGCTAAAAGAGCAGTGCCAAAGATCACTTGCCGACGGTCGAAATGATCGGACAGCCGACCGATTGGCATTTGCAACAGGGCCCCTCCAATAATGCTCACACTGATAAAGGTCGAAATTTCGATTAATGACAGATTGATCAGGCCCGCATAAACCGCGGCCATGGCAAAAAAGGCACCATGCCCGACACCAACCGAGAACACGCCAATAACCCCCAACGGAGAAATCTTGTAAAGCTGCTTCAAGCCCAGACTGCGGGTCGTCTCCATATTCGGGAGTGGCGATGCGGTGAGCGCTGATGGAATAAGCGCAAAGGAAACCAGTACAGAAACAATAATGAAAAGGTTGTACCCGCCCGGATCGGAAACGGTCAGGAGGAACTGTCCGCCGGCCATACCAACCCAGATGATTGTCATGTAAAAGGACAGGATCTGCCCGCGGGTTTCATTGCTCGCAACATCGTTCAGCCAGCTTTCACTGACAATATAAAGCCCGGCGAAGCAAAAGCCTGTAATAATCCGGAAAATCCCCCACATATACGGATCCGGAATAACGGCGTGCAACAATGTGGTCGTGGAAGCAAGCGACGCCAACGCCGCGAATACACGTACATGGCCCACTGTGACCAAAATTTTAGGGGTGACAATCGATCCGAAAAGAAAGCCTACATAGTAGGCTGACATGATGAAACCGGTCAGTGCGGTCGGAAAGCCTTCAATATTGGCGCGTACACCTAAAAGACTGCCCTGCAAACCATTGCCGAGCATCATCAAGGCGATTCCAAATAAGAGTGGCCAACATGCCGATAAAGCTGATCTCACGGGGCTATTTCCGATCACTTACGCTAGTAATACGCGTCATAAGACAAAGACAGGCGGTATAGCGCCTGTCCTCTCACGGCCCTATCCCAAAAGAGACACTATTTTTCCTTTTTCAACAAAAATTCCCGGCCCAGTTTCACACTGGGTTCACCATCATACGCAATGATATCTGCGGTCGCATAAGTCTCCGTCCAACTGGAGGGGAGATAGGACCCCGTCCCGATCACATCAATCGGTACATTCAGACTGCCCATGATCCGACATTTTTCTGCTGAAAAGCCTGAGGAAGCAACAATCCGGACCTTGTCGAAGCCTGCTTCATCAAGACATTCGCGCATTCGATAAATCGCTGCCGCCGAGACCCCGGTCCCGACGATCCATTTCAATTCTTCTTCAGACCGATACTGACGAATACCTTTCGGCATGTAACGTTCGACGACCGCGTAAGATCCAGCCGGATCCAGCCCTTCGATAAATCGCCCGCCATGGGTATCCATCCGAATAGAGATTAAGCCATCGGCCGCCATCTCAGGGAAACGGCGACATACGGCAAGTGCGTCCGTGATTTCCTTACCAAAATAATCCACAAGAACCGTGATCGGTTCGCCGGGAAAGCTTTCGATAAACATTTCGGCTGCGCGGAGCGTACTGCCCGCATATCCAATCAGGGCATGGGGCATGGTGCCGAGCCCTTTTGTATTCCCGAAGTAATGAGCGGTGCTGTCATTGGCATTCCCAATAAACCCGATTGCACCATGTTCATTTTTCGCAGCCTTACTGCCTACCGATGCGGCATAGGCCATCATTTCTGCCATTTCAGATCCGGCACAGTGGCGCGCATCCATTGCCAAAAAGGAAGCATTGGGCAAATGACCACACATCAGATACGCGTTATAAGCGGCAACGCAGGCGGACCCAAGTTTCTGAAGATACAAGGTTTCAAGATCAACAAGATCGATAAAACTGCCTGTGATATAAATCAGTGGCTCACCTGCCCCAACCCAGTCGCCTTCTTCAAAACAGGGTTCCACCTGAAAAGTGTATCCCCGAAGACGATTGATCTCTTCCAGCCATTCGACAACAAGCCGAGGGCAAAAGATAACCGGACGCCGCATAAAAACGGCGTAAGTGACTGTTTTATCACCAAATTCCCGGACGACTTTTTTCGTTTTATTAAAATACTGATCTGTATGATCAGAGATACTCTGATCAACTGCCGTCAGGCCGGTTTTTATGGATTGCTGATTCATTTGCCCGAAGATTATGACGCAGCCGCAGCTGAAACGTCATTACCTCTTTCTTTCTTAAGGGTTTCGGCAATCAGGAAAGCAAGCTCCAACGCCTGATTTGCATTCAAACGAGGGTCACAAGCTGTATGATACCGATCACTCAGGCGTTCTTCAGTGACTTCGAAAGCACCGCCAAGGCATTCAGTAACATCCTTACCGGTCATTTCAAAATGAACGCCGCCTGCATAGGTTCCTTCGCTAGCGTGAACATCAAAAAACTCACGAACTTCTGACAATATACGATCAAATGGGCGTGTTTTATAGCCTGTTCCCGATTTGATGGTGTTTCCGTGCATCGGATCACAGGACCAGACAACGTTGCGGCCTTCCTGCTTAATTTTCCGAACCAAGGCTGGTAAATGCTTCTCAACATTTCCCGCGCCAAAACGACAGATAACAGTCATTCGGCCCGCTTCATTTTCCGGGTTCAAAGTGTCAATCAGACGAAGCAGTGTATCAGGATCCTGTGAAGGGCCTGCTTTAACGGCAATCGGATTTGAAACACCGCGCAGAAATTCGACATGTGCTTCATCCGGGTCGCGCGTACGATCGCCAATCCAAAGCATATGGGCAGACGTGTCATAATATTCACCGGATGTGCTATCGATCCGGGTAAGGGCCTGTTCATACCGAAGCAACAAGGCTTCATGCGACGTGAAGAAGTCTGTTTTGCCCATGGCCGGTGTATTTTCAGAATTAACGCCGCATGCTTCCATGAAGGCAAGCGACTCCTGAATACGGTCTGCCATTTCTTTGTAACGGGCGCCTTGCGGGCGACTGGCCACAAATCCCATATTCCACTGTTGAACCTGATGCAGGTCCGCGTAACCCCCTTGCGCAAAAGCCCGCAACAGGTTCAGCGTTGACGCTGCCTGAGAATAAGCCGTCAGCATCCGTTTTGGATCAGGGATACGGTCTTCTTCCGTGAAATCAAATCCGTTGATGATATCACCGCGATAACTTGGAAGCTCGACGCCATCGATCACTTCTGTATCTGAAGAGCGGGGTTTCGCAAATTGCCCGGCCAAACGGCCGACTTTAACAACGGGCTTGTTTGCTCCGAAGGTCAGGACAACCGCCATTTGCAACAGAACCTTGAAGGTGTCACGAATATTGTTCGGATGGAACTCGGCAAAACTTTCAGCGCAATCACCACCCTGTAACAGAAAACCACGGCCTTCTGACACTTCAGCAAGTTTTTTCTTCAAGTTCCGCGCTTCACCTGCAAAAACCAACGGCGGAAAATCGCCCAGATCTTTTTCAACAGATTGTAGAAGCGCTTCGTCGGTATATGTCGGAACCTGACGGATTGGCTTCTCTCTCCAACTTTCAGGTGTCCACAAATTTGACATTGTCTTAATTCCCTAAACAGATATTCGCACTGCAAAACAGCATTTTTTACAAATTACTACAGGCTTTTACGATGAAAGCAATGCTTAAGCAGTGTGTAAGCACACAAATTGCTCATTTTTGCGCCATAAATCAGTGTTTATGGCGCAAATCCGAGATGAAATTTTATTCCCCGGTATATTTCTCGCGCATCGTGACAATTTCTTCAGCCAAAGTGGGATGTACCCCCACGGTCGCGTCAAACTGCTCTTTGGTGGCGCCGCATTTAACAGCAATCCCGATCCCTTGAATGATTTCACCAGCATCAGCACCGACGATATGAACACCCAAAACACGATCTGTGGCACGATCAACGATCAATTTGACCATGGCCCGTTCGCTTCCCTGTGTAAGGGTTTGCTTCATGGGGCGGAATTCAGACTTGTAAATGTCCACTTCACCAAATTGAAGACGGGCTTCCAATTCTGTCAGACCCACAGAGCCAACAGGGGGTTGCGAGAACACGGCAGAGGGCACATTGCTATGATCAAATGCACGCGGCTTCCCGCCAAAAACAGTTTCCGCGAAGGCCATTCCTTCATGAATGGCAACCGGGGTTAGCGCGATCCGATCAGTAACGTCGCCCACAGCGTAGATATTATCCACGGTAGTTTTTGAATAAGCATCGACCACGACCGCACCGTTAAGGGATGTTTCAACCCCTACCGCCTCGAGGCCCAAACCATGAGTATTTGGTCGGCGGCCGGTCGCATACATGATTGCATCCGCTTCGATGACAGAACCGTCTTCCAGAGTAATCACCAGTCCATCGGCGGTTTTTTCAATTTTTGCCGGGTTAGCATGTGTTCTTAAATCCACCCCTTTTTTCGTGATCTCTTGGGCGACCATGGCCTGTACATGGTGATCGAAGCCCCGCAAAATCTGCTCGCCGCGATACAGCTGGATTACATCGGCGCCTAGACCGTTAAAAATTCCGGCAAATTCCACAGCGATATAACCGCCGCCCACAACAACAACGCGCTTGGGCATTTCGTCCAGATGAAAGACTTCATTGGACGAAATAGCATGTTCAATGCCCGGCACGTCCGGCATGGTTGGCGTGCCACCAGTTGCAATCAGAATATATTTCGCAGTAACTGTTTTATCGCCGACCTGAACGGTATTTTTATCCAGGATTGTCGCCCGGTTTTCATACAGCTCAACATTATTATTGCTCAGGATTGTATGATAAATGCCGTTCAACCGGTCAATTTCCGTGTCTTTGTTACGGATCAAGGTTTTCCAGTCGTGTTTGGCTTTTGGAACTGTCCAGCCATAATTTTCAGCATCTTCAAAATCTTCCGCAAAATGGCTTGCATACACAAACAATTTCTTCGGAACGCAGCCACGAATGACACATGTTCCGCCAACTCTGAATTCTTCTGCGATCGCAACCTTCGCCCCCATGGAAGACGAAATACGAGAGGCCCGGACTCCACCAGAACCTGCACCGATCACAAAAAGATCATAATCAAAAGCCAAAAGTCTATTCCTTATAAAAGAGCGCCCGCCCTATTCGTGCCTGTGTTACTTATCCAAGCCGCCCAAGCACATGTACTTAATCTCAAGATAGTCATCCAATCCGTATTTTGAACCCTCTCGTCCAATTCCGGATTGTTTTACACCACCAAAAGGGGCAACTTCGGTTGAGATGATGCCTGTATTAATCCCGACAATCCCATATTCCAAGCCTTCACTGACACGCCAAATTCTGCCAATATCGCGGGCACAAAGATAGGCTGCCAACCCAAATTCGGTGTCATTGGCAAGGGCAATGACTTCGTCTTCCTCTTTAAATTTAAACAACGGCGCCATTGGTCCAAAAGTTTCTTCCCGCGCAACTGTCATATCCGTTGTGGCGCCAGTCAAAATCGTTGGCTCAAAAAATGTTTGGCCCAACTCGTGGCGTTTACCGCCGACCAAGATCTTTGCGCCTTTTGACAGCGCATCTTCAATATGGCTTTCAACTTTTTTAACAGCATTTTCGTTGATAAGCGGCCCTTGGGTTACCCCTTCTTCAAGCCCGTTCCCGACTTTCATGCCTTTCACTTTTTCAGCCAAGCGCTTGGCAAATTCGTCATAAACGCCTTCCTGAACATAAAGGCGGTTGGCACAAACGCAGGTTTGTCCGGCATTTCGGTATTTTGACGCCAAAGCCGCCTCGACCGCATCATCCAGATCAGCATCGTCAAATACGATAAACGGCGCGTTGCCGCCCAGCTCCATGGATGTTTTCTTGACGGTCGCTGCGCATTGCTCCATCAGAAGCTTTCCTGTTGCTGTTGATCCGGTAAAAGTCAACTTGGCAACATCCGGATTGCTGGTCATTTCGCCGCCGATATCCTGGGGCACACCCGTTAGAACACTTAGAATGCCAGCGGGCACGCCAGCGCGTTCAGCCAGAACCGCCATGGCAAAGGCCGAATACGGTGTCATTTCGGCAGGTTTAATCACCATTGGACAACCTGCGGCCAAAGCAGGCGCTGCTTTGCGTGTAATCATCGCAATCGGAAAATTCCACGGTGTAATGGCCGCAGTAACGCCAATCGGCTGCTTTAAAACAATGATCCGTTTGTCGCTTTGATGTTCAGGAATTGTGTCGCCATAAATGCGCTTCCCTTCTTCCGCGAACCATTCAATAAACGATGCGGCATAAGCAACTTCACCTTTCGCTTCGGCGAGCGGTTTACCCATTTCCATCGTCATGAGGCGCGCCAAATCATCTGTATTTTCGATCATCAGATCGTGCCATTTACGTAAAATCGTCGCCCGCTCTTTTGCCGTAAGGCCGGCCCAGGCAGGCATGGCTTTCTTGGCCGCATCGATCGCCCGTTTCGTTTCCGCAGCGCCCATTTCAGGAACCGTTCCCATCACATCGCCTGTTGCCGGGTTGGTGACTGCGAACTTCGCACCGCTATCTGCATCGCACCATTTTCCATCGATCAGGCCCTGCTGACGAAAAAGTTGAGGGTCTTTGAGGTTCAAGGGATTTTCAGTGACGTCAAGCATTGCTGCCTCCAGAATAGAAACGCGAAAAGGAGGCGAGAGTGTAAGGCAGATTTTTCACAGCCGCAATTGCCTATTCAGACAAAATTAGCCTCTTCTTCGTTTAAACATGGAAATTTTAACCCTGTCCGACTACTCTCAAATCTGTTGTCGGCAGGCCCGACCCATTGATAAAAAAATTCAAGGAAAAATTTTGGCCAGCGGTTCAAAAAAGGTTATTTATGCGGCACTTATTGGTAATTTTCTGATTGCTGTGTCAAAATTTACGGCAGCCGCAGTAACAGGTAGTTCTGCCATGCTGAGTGAGGGTATACATTCGCTGGTGGATACGGGCAACCAGAC
>NZ_JBLHZT010000057.1:0-18755 GCF_047631475.1 Sneathiella sp.
GCTGGAAAATTTTTCTTTCCACTGGTTTCGTTTGCGATCGAAAATTTCAACAAGCGCCGTATAAACCCCTGCTTTATCAGGGCCGGCTAGTACTTTCTTGATCCGGCTGCGGGCTGGGTCGGTGCGGGGAGATAAGTGATGAAAGCCGGTGGGTTTATCTTTGCGGTTAATTTCCCCATCAAACACATGAACAAGGTTGATTTGCGGATCTGTGGTCGACCAGAGTTCGCGTTCAAAGGCGAAAACCGTTGACGTGAAGCCAAGAAGGAAAAGCCCAATGATGAAACCCTGTAGGGCATAGGCAAAGGGGTTTTGTCCGCTAACCACCGGCACCCGTCACGAAGCTTTCCACCAGGCTCTTGGAAACCAAATTCCAGCCATCAACAAGAACGAAGAAGATCAACTTGAAGGGCAGGGCAATCATAACCGGCGGCAACATCATCATACCCATGGACATCAGGATGGATGCGACAACCATATCGATCACCAGAAAGGGCACAAACAGTAAGAAGCCGATTTCAAAAGCGCGTTTTAATTCGCTGATCATGAAAGCCGGGATCAACACTTTTAGCGGAATTTCTTCCGGCGCTGTGACTTCTTCTTCGGCGCTTAGATCCATGAAAAGAAGAACGTCTTTTTCCCGGGCGTGTTTCAGCATGAAATTCCGGAACGGTATGGCGGTTCTTTCAAAGGCGGTTGTTTCGTCAATCTCTTCATTGATCAGGGGAAGAAGCCCTTTTTCATAGGCTTCCTCTAGCGTAGGAGCCATGATGAAACCGGTCAAAAACAGCGCCAAGGAAATCATCACAACATTTGGCGGTGTTGTCTGAATTCCGATCGCACTTCGAAGCAGTGAAAGAACAACAATTAATCTGGTAAACGAGGTGGTGACAATCAGGATCGCTGGCGCAAGACTAAGAACCGTCATCAGGACAACGAGCTGCACGATCCGCCCAGTTAAAGGCCCCGCTTCATCACCAAGATCCAGAGACAGGGTTTGCGCGATGGCTTCTGCCGGTACGAACCAGACGATAAGGCCGAGCAGGGCGGTGATAGAGAACGAAAGATATCGCAATCGATGCCCATTTATATGAGCAAGCCCGGAAAGCATTCGTTTTGTCATTTAGATTGCTCAACCCGTTTATGCAAAGGTGGAAGTTTAGGGGCCAATGGCTCCTGCTGTTCGGTTTCGGTTGTGAACGGGCTCGGCCGATTTTCTTGTTCGGGGCGACGCTTGATGGGGATATTCTGCTCGATAATCAAATCCCGCTCTGGACCAAGCAGGAGAAGATGCTCCTGATCATCACGGCGTACCAGAACCAACTTTCGTTTTGCGTCCACAGAGGCAACCTGGGTGACCCCCAGGCGTTTTTTCTCGCCCCGTTTTCCGTCTGCTTTTGCCACCATACCGAATTTCCGGGCAATAAGGGTCAGGAGTCCGATAAGTCCTAAAACGAGGATCAGGACGGCTATATATTTAATATAAGGAAGGAGTTCCATGGTCCTCTAGCTCTATCGGTTTGCGAAACAATCTTTATGTTACGAAGGGTACCTTGCGAAAATTGAATTGGAAACTATTCTTTGTTTTTTTCTGTTGTACCTTCCAGATTATCAACGCTGGTGGACAATTCATCATATTTCAGTCGAATTTCGGCGGCCAGCAAATCCAAGGCTTCCAGCACCTCTTTAAGGCTCTCGGTGAGTTGGCTCTTGTCCGGGTTATCCTGGGCTTTGACCTTTTCGTGAAGGTCCAGCAATCGCTGCGGAAAAAGTGAAATATCAATAGATGCACCCATTTTGGATTGTTCCAAATGATTCAGAATTTCCTGTTTCAATGAGCCAATTGACTGTTCGATGGAAGGTTCAGGCGTCATTTGGACTCACTTACATTAAACTCGGGGCGGGGGATGGGCGCCCCTTGTTCCCGATAAAGATACGATAAAATTTCGGAAACGGCGGCAAAGGCTTCCAATGGAATAGGGGTGTCTATGTCAACTTCTTTCAGGATTTGGGCAAGGTCTGCATCTTCACGAACCTTGATGCCATTTTCAAACGCTATCTGAAGAATTTGTTCTGCGACCGCACCCTGACCGGTTGCCGTGACGACTGGAGCGTTAGAAGTGCCCTTTTCGTGATTGAGCGCGACAGCGATTTGTCTTTTTTCGACTGTTCCTTCAGTGTCCGGTTTATCAGGCATTTGCGCTCCACCATCCAAGTCTCCAGAAAGAAAAGTAGAAGCAAAACAGAGCAAAGTCAAATGGTCGCTAGTAATATGAAAAATAAATAGAATTTGCCTCATAGATTGGTCGCAGACGGGGTGTGGGGAACAAGCCATCTGCCGAATATTGGACGTGGTCCATTTCGGCCCGGACAGTCAGAAAAGGTCTTTGAAGGCCGATTTGTCAACGACTGGAATGTGCGTTCAAAAAAAGAATCACAATTCGTTCTTGCAAGTTTTTAAGGGAATGATTATGTTCCGCCACAGAATTGCCGCAGTGGACGCCGAAGTCCTAATACTCTGTCGCAATATTTTGAAATTTCAGTGAGGGTACCCCCTCATTTTTGCAAAAGACAATTTGTCCGACCAAAACGCGCTAACAGGCGGGCTGCACGATTGTGCGGTGTTGGGGATTGTCTAACTTTCGTCCAAGGACGTCACGCGCTGCCTGCTTTTCAGGTAGCTGCCAGAAAGGAATATATGAATTATGCAGTTTGAAAATGCGCTTATCGGTAAAAAAGTTGCCATTCTTGTTGCGAACGGTTTCGAAGAATCCCACATGACAGGTTTGCACAAGAACCTTGTCGATACCGGAGCTGAGATTAAAATCGTTTCCCCTGAAAAAGGTGTTGTAAACAGCTGGCACGACGGTAACTGGGGGCATTTCTTTCCTGCTAATTCTCATCTGCCAACATCTATGTCTCATCATTTTGATGCTGTGATCGTTCCAGGAGGCTCCCGCCATGTTGCGCGCCTTTCTGCAGACCCACAGACCGCACGTTTCATGCGGGGGTTCATGGAAGACAATAAGCCTGTCGCATTGTTTGATGATGCTGCAAAAATTATCGCAGTGGATGACCTTCTTGAAAACCGGACGGTTGCTGTCTCTGACGCGATCAAAGAACTGATGGCGGAAAAAGAAGCAACAGTTGCAGAGGCAGACATTGCTGTTGATTCTATGCTTTGCACAGGAAAAACAGAGATTTTGCCTTTGGTAGAAAAATTTGTTGAATGCATTCAGAGCTACGAGCCGGAAGCTTGGGAAGCCGCCTGATTGGTTCAGCCAGACACCTGATGAAATAGCCTTCTGTTTTCAGAAGGCTTTTTTTTTGGAAAAATGGAAAGGCAGTGCGTTGAGCAGGGGGCATCCCGGCCGAGTTGAATATGTGAAGTTAACAGTTTGTTAACCGTTGAAGCCTAGAGTAAGAGCAGATCAGTTTGTGATGAGTGAATTGGGCTTTTTATGAGTTTACAGGACATACCTTTATTTGCAGCGCTAACAGAGCGCATGAAATGGTTGACCAGCCGCCAAAAGGTGCTGTCCCAGAATATTGCGAATGCGGATACTCCGAACTATGAAGCCAGAGACCTGAAGCCTTTAAAATTCAAGGACATGGTCGCCCATCCAGACAACATGAAAGTCACGATCGCCAGCACGAATAAAAGCCATATGCAGCTTGAACGGGGCAGCGAAAGCGATTTCGTCAATAAGAAGGTGAAAAAGCCGTACGAGGTCTCTCCAACAGGCAACGGTGTTGTTCTGGAAGAGCAGATGATGTCCTTGGCGGAAACACAAATACAATATCAAATGACCACGACCCTTTATAAAAAGCATTTGAACATGCTTAAAACCGCCCTAGGGCGTCAGTAAGCCGGAGCTTTATTATGGATTTGCTTAAAGCGTTGAATATTTCTTCTTCCGGCATGAAGGCGCAAGGGGAAAGAATGCGGATTATCTCCGAAAACCTGGCCAATAAGGACAGTGTCGGCAGGACCGCTGATGATGACCCATATCGCCGTAAAACGGTTAGTTTCAGTAACGAGCTGGATCGCGAACTGGGTGCACGTCTGGTTTCAGTCGATAAAATCGTTGAAGATGGCTCTGCTTTTGGTGAAAAATTTGATCCTAACCATCCAGCGGCGAATGCAGACGGGTATGTAAAAACACCCAATGTGAATGCCTTGGTTGAAGTGATGGATATGAAAGAAACCCAACGCTCTTATCAAGCCAATCTTGGGGTGATTGATGCCTCCAAGAAAATGATCATGCAAACGCTTGAAATCTTGCGCTAATAAGACATAGGAGAACGAAAAGATGGTTGATACAACTCCGATGTCCGCGATGCAGGCTTATGGAAAAGCATTGGACAATCTGTCTAATGTTAAAGCAGGCGGCGCCGCCGTTGGGACAGATGAAGTTCCGACAGGCCCGAGTTTTTCCGAATTAATGCAGGAAGCCGGCAATGAAGCTATTTCTGAAGGCATGGCCGCGGAAACGGTAAGTCTGAAATCGCTGACCGGTGATACGGGGCTTGCAGATATCGTAACGGCCGTCAGTAGTGCAGAAGCGACACTCGAAACCGTGGTTTCTGTCCGTGATCGTGTGATTCAGGCTTATCAAGACATCATTAAAATGCCAATCTAATCTCCTGAGCTTTTTGCAGGAGGAGAAACCATGACACCCACCGACGTTGTAGATGTTGCCAGAGAGGGCATCTGGGTGTTGCTTATCGTTGCGTCGCCGGTGATGCTGGTGGCATTGAGCGTTGGTTTGGTCGTTGCATTGGTTCAGGCACTCACACAAATTCAAGAAATGACGCTGGCCTTTGTGCCGAAAATTCTTGCGATTTTCCTGACATTGATCGTGTTTTTCCCTTTTATGATTTCAGCGATGATTGACTTGATGGAACAAATTACACAACGCATAGCCTCTCTTTAGGGGTGGGCGGATGCTGAACGAGTTTCTCACTGTCAATATTTTTGCTTTTTTGCTGGTTTTTGCGCGCATCGGGACCGCTTTTCTGATCGTCCCCGGCATTGGTGAGGGCTTTGTTGCGCCGCGTGTCAGGCTGAGTATCGCACTCGCAGTTACGTTTCTGGTCACACAATTTGTTGTCGATCGACTGCCAGAACAACCCGTATCCGTTATTGCATTGTTCCTGCTTCTATTAGGTGAAATCGTTATTGGCTTGATTATTGGCGGGGCTCTTCGTCTGGCGATCAGTGGGTTGCATACGGCCGGTACGATCATCGCACAGCAGGCCGGTCTGGCCGCGGCCCAGTTTTTTGATCCAGCCCAAATGACACAAGGGGCGGTGACCAGTAGTTTTCTGACGATCATGGCAATGACACTGATTTTCGTAACGGACCTGCATCATCTGTTTTTGCAAGGGACCTATTCAAGCTACATTCTGTTTCCAGTGGGGGTTGTTCCGCCGCTTGGGGATGTTGCCGAACTGGTGATTGGTTTTGTGTCTGGTAGTTTCGCACTGGGATTTCAGATATCAGCGCCGTTTCTGGTATACGGTCTGACCTTTTATTTTGGTGTAGGGCTGATTAACCGGCTGATGCCACAGGTGCAGATCTTCTTCGTTGCGATGCCTTTGCAGATTGGCCTTGCTTTCGCTGTATTGTCGATAACGCTAAGCGGCAGTATGATGTTGTTCCTAAACTATTATGAGGAAACGCTGATGCGTTTCCTCGGAGAATAGCGGAATGGCAGACGATCAAGACGAATCCCAAAAGACCGAGGAGCCGACCTCCAAGAAGCTGGAGGATGCCCATAAAAAAGGCCAGGTTCCCAAATCCCAAGAGGTCGGTCATCTGTTTATGACCATGGGAATTGCCTTGGTTGCCGTCATTTTTATTGGTGGTTTAGGAACGGGGCTCTCCTATGATCTCTACAAATTCCTGGAGCAACCCCACAACATCTCCTTAAGCGGTTTAAATCTGCGGGATACCTTTGGTGCGTTGGGTTGGGCTGTCGTCGGTGTTATGGCGCCTGTTCTTGGTGTTTTGATGCTGGCCGGTTTTCTTGGAAATGTGGTCCAGCATCGCCCTGTCCTGTCGACTGAACGCATAAAGCCCCAGTTTAGTAAAATCTCCCTGTTCAAGGGTGTTGGACGGCTTTTTTCAATGAAATCGATGGCCGAATTCCTGAAAGGTATGCTGAAGATCATTTTGGTTGGCAGTCTGGCCTTTTGGTTGGTGATGCCTGAAATGGATGAATTGCCTGTATTGATGTCCTATGAGGTTTCAGGGGTGTTGGCGGTTCTGAAGAAGCAGATCCTTAGCCTGTTGCTTGGTGTTGCCTCCCTGATGGCCGTGATCGCCGGCGCTGACTATATGTATCAACGTTATAATCATAGTAAAGACCTCCGAATGACCAAGCAGGAGATCAAAGACGAGAACAAACAGTCGGAAGGTGATCCTATGATCAAATCCAGACTGAGATCTTTGCGGATGCAGCGGTCCCGTCAGCGGATGATGCAGGCTGTCCCATCTTCTGATGTGGTTGTGACAAACCCGACCCACTATGCGGTTGCCTTGAGGTACGATCCGGAAGTCGACGCAGCGCCAATTGTTCTGGCGATGGGGTCGGATAATATCGCATTGAAAATTCGTGAAATCGCCAACGAGAATGAAATACCCATTGTGGAAAATCCACCGCTTGCACGGGCGTTGTTTGCTTCCTGTGATATTGACGAGCAAATTCCATTTGAACATTACAGGGCGGTTGCCGAGGTAATCGGTTATGTTCTAAAACTAAAAAAAATGAAGTAGGAAACCGAGCGTATGAGGCCCGAATATAAACCAGGAAGAGTGAGAGATCGGCGTTTTTTCCTAGGCGTTGATGCTCGGCAATTGGCGGCAGCGTACTTCCTCGTTGCGACCCTGATTATCATTGCAGCGATCCTGGGACAGGAGTTGAGTTTCCTGAACCTGATGATCCTGAGCGCCATGGTTCTGGCGGCAATGGGGATTGGACTTTGGTATTTGATCTTTCATGGCTTGCGCCGGGCCGCGTCCGGAGATTTGGATCTTATTGCTGAGTTTGTCTCTTCCAGCCCGGAAGGCCGGCTCGTAACGACAAAAGACGGCGCTTTTGTTCTGGCCAACGATGCTTATTACGATGTTATGCGGCTGAGCAAGAAAGAACAGACTAAAACTCTTCTTGAAGTCATGGAGGGGAATTTTGCTGCCCGGGAACAGCTTAAATCCCTTCAGAATGCGGCAATCAAAGGGGGTAATGCGGGTATTCGGGTTGAAATGAAAACCAATAAAGGTCAATGGCTCGCTGTTTTGGCCCATACGATCAAATCCATACCCGATTGTCTGATCTGGTACGTCGCGGAAACGACGGTCCAGCATAAAATTGAAGAGGTAGAGCGGAGCGAGCGAGAAAAGCTGTCTGAATATTTCAACAATGCACCGGTGGGCTTTTATTCGCTGGATGATCGGGGAAGAATTCAATTTGTAAACCGTATTCTTGCCGATTGGTTGGGATATCATCAGCGTGAATTGTCAGAGGGGACACTGGATTTTGCGGATGTCATCATTAAAGGTGATGAACGGCAGTTGAACTTAATGGATAACCTCAACGATACGGGGCACCGGTATGAGGGTGAACTGCAATTGCGCCGGCGCGATGGCACTGTTTTGCCTGTTCATATTACGCAGACGCTGGCCCGGGATGAAAATGGCAAAGTTATTGGCTCTCGTAGTGTGGTTCGGGAATTGCTGCAGGAACGGTTGTGGCGCGAGCGGGTGGAAAGCGCTGAACAGCATTTCCGCCGGTTTTTTGAAGCTGCCCCGATTGGCATTATTTTGTTGGATCAGCAAGGGATTGTTGTCGAGGCAAACCCGGCCTTTCGGGTGATGACCGATACGGTGGTTGATAACGCCATCGGCAGTCATGTTACAAAATTGGTAGCGGAGCAGGATCATGACGTCCTCAACGAAAAGCTGAAAGAAGCATCTGCCAGTGATTTCGAGCTTAAACCGACGGAAATGAAACTGAGCGACGGTGAACGGGTTGCAAACTTCTACATTAGTTCTGTCGCCGGAACTGAGGGAAATACAGATAGCCTGCTGATTCATATTATCGAGACATCTGCACAGCGGCAGCTGGAAGTTCAGTTTGCTCAAAGTCAGAAAATGCAGGCTGTTGGTCAGTTGGCCGGTGGTATCGCCCATGACTTTAACAATCTGTTGACCGCGATGATCGGATTTTGTGATTTGCTGCTATTACGGCACCAGGTGGGCGATCAGTCTTATTCCGATATTAGCCAGATCAAACAAAATGCAATTCGGGCCGCCGGTCTTGTTCGCCAGCTTTTGGCCTTTTCCCGTCAACAAACTCTGCGCCCGAAAGTTACGGATCTAACGGAAGTGCTGGCGGAACTGTCTAACCTTTTACGGCGCCTGATCGGTGAAGCAATAGAGTTGGAAATCAAGCATGCGCGCGATTTATGGCTGGTTAAGGTGGACCAAAGCCAGTTTGAGCAGGTGGTCATAAACCTGGCGGTGAACGCGAGAGACGCAATGTCCGGCGAGGGAAAACTGTCGTTTAAGACGGAAAATTATGTGGTTCGTGAACGGGGAAGAGATGCACACGAACTGGTGCCGCCTGGCGACTACATTAAGATCAGCGTAACTGATACGGGCTCAGGTATCCCTGAAGAAGTCATCGAAAAAATATTCGATCCATTCTTTACAACCAAGAAAGTAGGGGAAGGAACAGGGCTTGGACTGAGTACCGTCTACGGCATTATCAAACAAACCGGTGGTTTCATTTTCGCCGAAAATAACGAGGATAGAGGGACGACTTTTAATATCTTCCTGCCAAAACATATTGAGGCCATCGACGGGGTCAAGGCTGAAGAGGAAAGCCCCCAGAAAGTGCATAGAGACCTTTCAGGTGTCGGGACTGTTCTGTTGGTTGAAGATGAAGATCCTGTGCGGTTATTTGCGTCCCGCGCTTTGCAGAATAAAGGCTATGAGGTTTTACAGGCGGATTGCGGTGAAAGTGCACTGGAGCTATTTGAAAATCATGAAGGGCATATTGACCTGCTGATTACGGATGTTGTGATGCCCAGCATGGATGGTCCCACCCTGGTCAAAAATATCACAAAGAAAATGCCGGATTTGAAGATTATCTTTATCTCGGGCTATGCGGAAGATGCCTTTCGCAAAGACCTTGATTTTGACATCAACAAAATTGAGTTCCTACCGAAACCTTTCACCCTTAAAGAAATCGCCGAGAAGGTAAAAGAAGTGCTTTCCAATACCGAAGAGACTTAAATCAGGTGGTTAGGTAAGTCGATCAAGGCATTGTTATTGTTTCAATAATGCCCCGCCAGTCGGGCGTACTTGCACCGGTTTTACTCACCGCTTGGGATCCGAAATACAGGTTGGTAATGATGGTCGCCTGCTGCGATGCGAGGCTTTTATCCTTCATCTTTTCTTGAAGGTTTAAAGTGAGCGCGTTTTGGATGCGGGCCCACATACCGGATGTTATTTTAGCGACATCACTATCACTGGGGGCCAGTTCAACCATCGCATTGCAGATTAAACAACCCCGCCGGTTCTTTAAGGGGGCCCGGTCGTCAATATTGTTATTAAACATAGTAAGAATGCGATCCATGGGCGGTCCTAAACGGGCATCTGTAAGGCGGTTGACCGTTTGACCCACATAGCATTCGTCATATCGTTTTAGCGCTTCCAGATACACAGATCGTTTATCGCCGTAGGCCTTGTAAAAAGATCCGCGGGTAAGACCCATTGCTTTCAGAAGATCAGGCAAATTTGTTGCACTGAAACCGTTTTCCCAAAAAATCTGCAGGGCACCCTCTAGGGCGGTGTCATTATCAAACTCTCTCGGTCGGGCCATTTGTTTGTCGCCTTATCACGGTTATCACGAAAAGCTCACAGTTTTGTGTTTTGTACCAATTGGTTCCTTATTATATATCTCGTTTTATCGGAAGGCAAGTTTCCCCTCAAGGCTCTTGGACCCGAAAATAAATTAAACTCATTCTTGCACGCGAGTGTGTGATCAATAGGAGAAAAAGAATGTTTAAACTGTTACGGAATATTGCTGTTGGTGCAGTCTTATCCACAATTCTTTTCGCCACGGCCATGGCAGCCGGTGTCGATGTCAACGCTACAACAACTGGTCTGGCGATGCGCGGTTACGATCCGGTATCCTATTTCCAGGGCGCCCCGGCAGAAGGTGATTTGGCTCATACTGCTGAATTCAATGGTGCAACTTACCGATTTGCAAGCGAAGCAAACAAAGAAAAATTTGTTGCTGCTCCTGAAAAATATGCGCCGGCTTACGGTGGATATTGTGCCTTTGGTACAGCAATGGGTTTCAAATTTGATGGCGATCCAAAAATCTGGAAAATCGTTGACAATAAATTGTACCTGAACCTGTCCAAAAAAGTACAGGGTCGCTGGGAAAGCGAGTTGAACGAGCTTATTGAGCAGGCCGATAACAAATGGGTCAACATCAAAGACAAAGCTCCTGAAGAACTCGCAAACTGATCTTACGAAAATGTGAAGCGGAAGTGAGTGTATCTTCTGCTTCCTTTTTCTTATGCTGGTATTGTTATTCAATGTCTTTTGATTAGGAACAGAACTATGTCATCAAATAAATTGACCTCTCTTGCGCTTGCGGGCGCTGTTGCAACGGCTCTAACCGCGTCTGCTTTTTCTGCGACAACTGCAAATGCGGCGGGTAAAGAAAAATGTTACGGTGTGTCTTTAGCTGGTGAAAATGATTGCGCCGCGGGTCCTGGAACAACCTGCGCCGGGACTTCGAAAGTAGATTATCAAGGAAATGCCTGGAAGCTGGTACCTAAAGGGACATGTGCCTCAATCGAAGTACCTAAAATGGCGGATGGTTCTGATCGTAAAGGATCACTGGAAGCTTTGAAACGCGACCTGCCATCCTAGGATCAAAGACAATCAGGAAGGCGTTTGGGACGCCTTCCTGACTTAAATTGCTTCTATACACTGATACGAAATGGAGCTGAACAGTGACGGTTTCTCGTTTAAATACCCTACCGTTCAGTGTGGGAGCAGGTTTTAAACCACAGCATTTTGACGACATACAGCAAAAGGCTGATCGCAAAATGTGGTTTGAAATTCATGCCGAAAATTATATGTCCCGCGGCGGACCAACCTTGCAGATGCTCGAACGCCTGCGGTCTGACTTCGACATTTCAGTTCATGGGGTAGGATTATCAATCGGTTCCGCACGTGGTCTGGATAGGGAACATCTTGCGCGCCTTAGAACATTATGTGATCAGATTGAGCCCGCGTCATTTTCCGAACATCTTGCATGGAGCAGTCATTCCGTTGGTTTTCTGAACGATTTACTGCCTGTCCCATATAATTCTGAAACATTAACGCAGATATGCGAGCATGTTGATCAGGTTCAGACGGCATTGGGGCGGCCGATGCTTCTTGAAAACCCGTCATCCTATCTGGAATTCAAAGACAGCAGCTACGAAGAAACGGCGTTTTTGAAGGAGATCTCTGACCGTACAGGATGCGGACTCCTTCTGGATATCAACAATGTCTATGTCTCAGCGGTTAATCTGGGGTTTGATGCATCCCGTTATCTTGATAATTTCCCAAAACAAAAGATCGGTGAAATTCATCTTGCGGGTCATTCTTCGGAACAAAGTGACAGCACGGAAACCCTACTGGTAGATGCTCATGATCGGCCCGTGGCGGATCCTGTCTGGTCTTTATATCGATCATTTATCTCGGAAAACGGCGCAATCCCGACACTGATTGAATGGGACAATGATATTCCTGACTGGGATACATTATCAGCAGAGGTCAGCAAGGCTCAAACTATTCTGAATGGTTTGGCTAGGGTTGAGGAGGGGGCCAGTCATGTTGCTTGATGATCTACAGCAAGATTTTTCTGTGGCCCTTCTGGATCCGGGCAAACCAATCCCCGAGGCAATTGATCCGTCGGCACAGTATGACATCGAGAAGCGGTTTTCTGTCTATCGTAACAATGTTTTATCCAGTTTGATTGACGCTTTGCGCGTTGCATTTGCCACGATTGATAAGCTGGTAGGGGAAGAGTTCTTTGATGCAATGGCAGCGGTCTTCGTGCGCGCAAATCCGCCCCAGTCGCCGATCCTTGCTTTATATGGAGAGGCGTTCCCGGATTTTTTGACGACGTTTCCGCCAGTCGAGGAATTACCGTATTTGCCTGATGTCGCACGGTTAGAACTGGCCCGCAGGCAGGTATATCATGAAGCCGACGGGATATCTCTGGCGGGCGATTTTTTAACGCAATTTTCGGTCGAGGAATTGCCGTCTGTCAGGTTTGATCTGCATCCGGCCCATCGAACGTTATCGTTTGCGTATCCCGTGTATTCCATTTGGCAAACGAACTGGAATACAACCGGCGAAACGATCGATCTTTCTGGTTTGACGGGGGAGGACTGTCTCGTTTACCGGGAAGGATCATCCGTTCTTCAGCGGAAGCTTTGCCCCGGTGGGGCACGGTTTATTATGGATTTGGCGCGGGGCGATACACTTGGGGAAAGTGCAGAAAAAGCAGGTTCCATTGATGGATTTGACCTGGCCGATTGCTTGGCCAGTATTATCGAAAGTCGGCTGGTCGTAGCTGCAAACTGACGGATGAATGTCATGAGTAATATCGTACAATCCCTTTTTGGATTGCATAACAGAGTATTTGAATTAGTTGAACGAAGTCTGGCTAACTGGCTGCCGGGTCTTGCGGCAAGAGCTGTTTTTTCGAGTGTGCTGCTGGTCTTTTTCTGGCAATCAGCGGCCACAAAACTGGATGGTGGGCTGTTTTCACCGTCCGCGGGCGCCTATGCGCAGATCTTCCCGAAAACACTGGAGGCGCTTGATTATGACACAGACAGAATGTCGGCCTTTCATTCCCTGATAGTTCTGGCGGGAACCTATGCCGAGTTTATTTTACCGCTTCTTATTCTGGTTGGCTTGATGACCCGACTCGCATCCGCTGGCATGATCGGGTTCATCACCGTGATGAGCATTGTGGATATATATGGCCATGGCCTTGACGAGAAAAGTATTGGTGGTTTGTTCGATCGTTTTCAGGACAGTGTGATCGCTGATCAACGCCTGCTGTGGGTCTTTCCGCTTGTCTATCTTGTTATTAAAGGGGCGGGGATGATTTCAGTGGATGCACTGTTGAAAAAAATCCTGCCTTATTCAAGCAACAAAGCTGTGGCCTCTCATAGCTAGGAAAAATGATGGTCGGTTTCCCCTGACCGAACCATTGTTTGAGGGAGGAAACGCCCGGTTTGCGCCGGGCGTTTCTATTTTTTTGTATTGTGAACTTTCGTGTACGGCGAACATCAAATCAGTAGTCGTCCTCTCCTAAAATGACGACGCATTTACCGTCTACCTTACGGTCAATCACCGCATCCATCGCTTCATGAAACTGCTCAAGTGAATAACGTTTACCGATTTCCGGGTTGAGCGCCCCTTTATCATACAAATCAAGGACCCCACGGATCATGTCGTCTAAATCGTCGATAAAGTCTTCGCGTTTTGTACCGGGGGTCCAGCCAAAGAAATGACCAATATTAAAACCCATTGCTGAAATATTCTTTAGGAGGAGCCGATTGGCCGGGATGTCTGGAATGGTACCGCTGGCATATCCGATTGTGAGCAGGCGTCCTTCCCAGGCCATGCATCTTAACGAGGCGAGTGTCACGTCACCGCCAATGCTGTCATAAACAACATTGGCACCACGCCCTTCGGTTATTTCAAGGACCTTGTCTCTAAAATCCTCTTTTCGGTGATCGATAACAAAGTCCGCACCATGGCGACGGGCTGACAAACAATGCGCCTCACCCCCCGCAACGGCAATAACGGTCGCCCCCATCGCCTTGCCAATTTCGACAGCGGCCATGCCAACCGCCCCAGCGGCCCCGTGAACCAAGAGCGTTTCTCCTGCTTGCAGCGACGCGCGGCGTGTCAGTGCCCCGTAAGAGGTTGTATAGGAAAGCACCAATGCAGCAGCGACGGCAGGGTCAATACTATGGGGGATTTTGTGGCAACAGATATCCTGAACCAGATTATATCCGGCGCATCCACCGCCATCCCCGCTGATCATGACCGCATCGCCAACCTGTACCCGAGTAACGCCTTCACCAATTTCATGAACAACCCCGGCCGTTTCCGGACTGGGTATGAAGGGAAGAGGGGGTTTTCGCTGATATTTACCGGCAATATTCAGCGAGGCTGCAAAGCTGATCCCGGTGGCTGTGTTTCTGACGACGACCTCTCCCGGACCGGCCACAGGGTTTGGAAGGTTTTCGAGATGGGCTTTTTCCCGGTAATGGCCAAATTCCCGAACAACAATGGCACGCATGAAGTTTCTCCTTGTCGCAGATATGCACAGAGTATTGTTTTGTAGCAGTATAACGGGCCTTGAATGAGGAGCAAATAAAAGAGGAAGTTTGAAATCAGTCGATTTAAAGAAGGGTCAATGCAGCGCCCGTAATATTTATCACTGTTTTCCCGTTAATTGATAACCATATAAAATTCAAACGACACATGGAGTATAAGTTCAATGAAAATATTAATGGTTCTCGGTACAGTATTCCTGCTGGCAGCCTGTAATCACACGCCACAGAATATCGATAATTCCTATCGTTCGTCCAATCATGGAGATCAAGCAAAGCCTTAATTTTGTCATGCAGGCGCAATGATGGCAGGATAGAGGGAGAATTCTGAACATTCAACGTAAGCAATGGATACAGAATGAAACGATTAACGTTGTTGCGGCATGCCAAATCCAGCTGGAATGATGGGGCAATCCGGGATTTCGAGCGGCCTTTATCGCCTCGCGGGATTAAGGCCGCCCCCCTTATTGGACAATATCTAAGAGATCAAAACCTGGTGCCAGAGCTCATCCTTTGCTCTCCTGCTAAACGGACCCGAGAAACACTTGCCCGTACGATGCCGCACCTTTCGGTCGAAACAAAGGTCATATTTGACCCGATGATTTATTCCGCTGGCATGGGGGGAAGTATTCTTGACCTTTTACCGACGGTTGCAGAGGCTTATGGTCATGTGCTGATCATCGGCCATAACCCCACGATGCAGGAGCTTGCGCTGACACTGACCAACTGGCAAGAGGGCACAGAGTCTTTACGGCAGAAACTAACCCGTAAATTCTCGACCTGTGCTGTCGCCAGCCTGGAGTTTGATATAGCCTGCTGGAACAAGGCTAAAACTTCAGGCGGACTTATTACGCATTTCATGACCCCAAAAATGCTGACTGTAACGGGCTAAATTTTCGCGCTTTGTTTTAACCGGTTTTCTGATAGCGTGTCTGTAACATTTAAAACAGACTTAGAAACTGTGGCCTCATGAATATTACAACGCGCACTCCGGACAACAACAAAATAAAATTGGGGGCTGGTGACGGTTTTTTGCTCGCCGCTTCCTGTGCATGGGGCATCAATTTCCCGATTGCCAAATCTGTCCTTCTTTACATGGATCCGATGGTCTTTTCCGCGACCCGGTACCTTGTCGCTGCGTCCTTTCTTTTTGTGCTGTTGATCTTCCAACGCGAGAGACTGGCGATTACGGCTAAGGAATTTTTCGAACTGGCGATTATCGGGTTTCTGGGAATTACCCTATTTCAGGGAGGTTGGGCGTACGGTCTTAATCTCACCAGTGCCTCGAAGGCCTCAATTCTGGTGGCGACCGCCCCCGTCTTCGGCGCACTTATTGGATCTTTTCGGGGAGAAAGGACATCACTTGTCGGATGGGGCGGTATTTTTCTGTCCATGATGGGTGTTGTAATCCTGATCAATAACAGCCTGACAGAAATTACGATTGATGCGGGCAGTATGGTCGGGGATCTGCTGATCATCGGCGCTGCCGCGATCTGGTCAATCTATACCTTGATTTCCGGGCCGATGGTTATTCGGCGGGGGCCTATTTTTGTTACCGCTTACGGAATGGCTTTTGGCGCTCTGTTCCTGACGGCCATTAGTGTAGAGCCGCTGATTGAACAGGATTGGAGTGCCATCCCCGCGATCGGATGGGTTGCCTGGGCAAGTACAGCCTTCCTTGGCGCGGCGCTTGCATTTGTCTGGTACTGCGCTGGTATTAGCAGGCTTGGAATGGCCAAAGGCATGTCCTACAGTTTCTTCATTCCCGCCGTGGCGATAGCGACCTCGCTTTTGTTTTTTGGTGAACATATGTCCCTTGTACAGCTCTTTGGTGCCGTCATTATTCTACTAGGCGTCAAATTCACCCGAACAGGCTAATCCATCAAAAGAGGATTGCACCAACCACAATAGGCCATCGCGTGTGGCCGCTGAAGCATGTTTCCTCACGGGGAGCTGAACCTTAAAAGACTGATTGCGCTGAAAGGGGAAAGCGGGATCTCGTCTTGTTCCTATGACGTGGATGGCAACTGACGCCAAAGGTTCATTTAGGCGATTCCAGAGAATCGTATTGGGATTTGACGCTAATCTGATTCGAATTTTTGAGAACAAAAGAAAAACAGATTAAAAATAATGTTTAAAAACAATGAATTAAAAATTACTTGCCAATGAGAACAAAACATGTACATTCCATTTATTGCATCCGGGGCAGACCTATGAAATAAGTGAGGGATGAATGGTACAAACAGCATTGAAACTCGTCGAAGCAGGTGGCATGGATAAGAAAAAAGCGCTGGAAGCAGCAATGAGCCAGATTGATCGGGCCTATGGTAAAGGCTCTGTCATGAAACTGGGTCAACAGGAAGCATTGGACATTGCAGCGATCCCGACCGGGTCTGTAGGCTTGGATATTGCTCTGGGAATTGGCGGATTGCCAAAGGGCCGGATTATTGAAATTTATGGTCCGGAAAGCTCTGGTAAAACAACCCTCGCTTTGCACGTGGTTGCAGAGGCCCAGAAAAAAGGTGGAACATGTGCGTTCGTGGATGCAGAACACGCGCTGGATCCTGTTTATGCGGGCAAGCTGGGCGTTGATATCGATGAATTATTGATTTCACAGCCTGATACAGGCGAGCAGTCCCTGGAAATTGCGGACACATTGGTCCGCTCCGGGGCGGTTGATGTTCTGGTAATCGATAGTGTTGCTGCCCTGGTACCGCAGGCGGAACTGGAAGGCGAAATGGGTGATACCCATGTTGGCTTGCAGGCGCGCTTGATGAGTCAGGCTCTTCGCAAGCTGACTGGTTCAATTTCACGGTCCAACTGCATGGTGATTTTCATCAATCAGATCCGGATGAAAATTGGCGTGATGTTTGGTAGCCCTGAAACAACAACAGGCGGAAATGCTCTTAAATTTTACGCGTCTGTGCGTTTGGATATTCGCCGGATCGGGCAAATCAAGAATAAGGACGACATTGTTGGTAACCAGACCCGCGTGAAGGTTGTTAAAAACAAGGTTGCTCCTCCTTTCAAAGTGATTGAATTTGACATTATGTATGGTGAAGGAATTTCCAAAACAGGTGAAATACTTGATTTGGGTGTGAAAGCCGAAGTCGTCGAAAAATCCGGCTCCTGGTATTCCTATGACAGTGTTCGTATTGGTCAGGGGCGTGAACAGGCAAAAGCCTTCTTGAAAGAAAACAAAGAGATGGCCCTTGAGATTGAAAAGAAAATTTTGACTCATGCCGGTGTTTTGTCTGATGAATTTCAGGGCACCCCGGAAGCCGAGGATGACGGAGAAGCATAAGCTTCTCAATACACGCCATCCTTGATCAGGGATGATGTTGAAAAAAAGCCGGTCCTGTGGGAGCCGGCTTTTTTTGTGTCAGATGGGGGGAGTATGTTAGACTGCGTTAAAACAATAATAAGAAAGGCACGTTTATGTCCGTCGAAGAACCGCAATCAATCATCGGAACCTGGAAACTCAAGGATTGGCATTCCCGAAAAAATGGCGAATTTTATGCTTATCCAATGGAAAAGGATGTAAAGGGACAGCTTATCTATACGCCCTGCGGCCGCATGTCCGGGTTTTTGATGCGCGCTGATTTTAAAGACCGGCCCCCGCGTAGTGATGCTTCTGCTGCGATCAGTTTATCCTACGGAGGAAATTGGTATATCGAAGGGCCAGAAGTCTGCCACGATGTGGATCTGTCCACCATACCGGGCTGGATCGGTACGACATTGCGTAGAACTATGATCTGGCAAGGAGACGATCTACTTCTTAAAACAGGACCGGAAACTGGTAAGGATGGTCATGATTATGAAAACCTGCTGCTTTGGGAACGTTTGGATGCGTGCTGATGATTGATCATGTATCGATTGCTGTTCGGGACCTTGATAAAGCAAAACGCTTTTATACCGCGCTTTTTGCACCCTTAGGGTTCTCCATGCTTGTTGAACGGGAAACTACCGCGGGTTTTGGGAAGGCCTATCCCGAATTCTGGCTGAACGAACGGCTGGATATGAGACCGATATCAAAAGAAACGGGTTCTCATATTTGCCTGCGGGTTAAGGGAGCCGAGAATGTTGAGGAATTTCATGAGATAGCGATCGCACAAGGGGGCGAAAGTGCCGGACTGCCGGGAATACGGCAGGCCGCTCAGACCAAGTATTTTGGTGCGTTCATCTTTGATCCCGACGGGAATAAGATCGAGGCGGTCAGTTTTTAGTCCTTTTGTATTTCTGACATGCTGAACGTACGAAATCGTTCTATATTCATACGGATTGTTCTACATGATCAAAACAAAAAAAGCCGGCATTGCTGC
>NZ_JBLHZT010000058.1:0-17442 GCF_047631475.1 Sneathiella sp.
TTCTTCTTCAACACCTGCGTTCATCTGGGAAATTAAGCGAAACAGACTTCCGTTAAAAGCCTGCAGATCTCTTTGAAATCGGTATGCGGCACCCGTCATGGACGATTGATTGTCCAACGACACCATTTTTTCATGCCCACGCTGCAATCCTGTAATGGCAACGGCTCCTAAAACAACCAGTGCCAATGCAAAAATAGCGGGTGAGATGAATAACTTTATTGAAATACTGAGATTCCGCAAGCTCATAACATTTACTCCAACGAATATTCAGATTATTCGTAATAGCCGCTGATGAACAACACGTCACCAGAGCGGACAATATAGCTTCTCTTAGAGGCAATCTTCTTAGTCACAGGATGTGGCCATTTGTAAGAAACCCAACCGGTTTCCTGCTTATTGGCAATCTCAACCATTTCCTGAATGAACGCCTTACCGTCGGTATCTTTTACTTTCATAAGAGATTTACCGTTCAGTTTTGGATTAACTGGGTGAGACATGATCTTGTTGGTTTTCATGGACTGCGTAACGACGTAAAATTCGCCTTTGTAGTATTCTCCGTCTTTTACAGCAAAGTCCTTCTGGGCTTGTTCAGCGCCAGCTGTTTCAAAATGCTTCACAGCTTTTGTCAGCAAAGCAACAACAGTCTCTTCTTTATTTTCGGCATGGGCTACGCCTGAGACCAGCAAAACCATCAGTGAGGTACATACGAGTAGTTTCTTCA
Source organism: Sneathiella sp. (assembly GCF_047631475.1). Taxonomy (GTDB): domain Bacteria; phylum Pseudomonadota; class Alphaproteobacteria; order Sneathiellales; family Sneathiellaceae; genus Sneathiella. The sequence continues at coordinate 722 of NZ_JBLHZT010000058.1, forward strand.
ACATATACTTGATCCTATAAGCAGTTTTATTAAACTTGTGCCTATATTGAGTACACATTGTTAAAAGAATCCTAATCGACACAGAATAATTTGAGAAACCATAAATTAGTTTTTGTTGTTATTCAGGTATTCTCGCTCTAAGTTCCTAAACCGGAATTGTCAAAGCCGCGCAAATTTCGTCTGGCGTCTTCAGCCGACGAATTTCTGTAAATAGATCCGTTGCTTCATCATAACTGCGGGCCAGCAGTTTAATCCATTGCTTCAATCGGCCAGCTTCTCTTGTATCGTGATCCATGACACGGATAAGATCCCGGTAATAAACCAGCCATTTTTGAACATGCGCCCAATGAAACGGGGCTTGCTCCAAACCGGCAATTTCAAGTGCCAGGCTAGGTCGGGCGATCGCGCCGCGGCCAACCATAAAATGGGTGCAGCCACTGATTTTTTTACAGGCTTCGTAATCCTGCCGTGTCCAGATTTCACCGTTCGCGACAAGGGGAATAGTCAGAGATTCGCGCAGCGGTGCCAGATACTCCCAATGGGCGGGTGCTTTGTAGCCTTCCAGCTTTGTGCGGGCATGAACCGTCAACTTCATCGCACCGCCGGACTGAATAGCCTGCGCATTTTCCATGTAAAGAGACTTGTCCATAAAGCCCAGACGCATTTTAGCACTGACAGGAATGGCGGCCGGGACCGCACGGCGGACCGCTGAAACAATGTCATTCAAACGGTGCGGCCACTGCAATAATGTGGCCCCAGCGTCATTGCGATTCACTGTTTTTGCCGGACAGCCAAAATTGATATCAATCCCCGGCGCCCCTAATTCTGCAACAAAAGCAGCGTTTTCTGCTAAAAGAGAGGGATCTCCGCCCATGAGTTGAACATGAACAGGTACGCCTGCCGCAGTTTTACCGCCGCTTTTCAATTCTGGACAATATTGGTGATAGACCGACGCGGGCAGAACATGATTGCTCACGCGCACAAATTCGGAAACGCACAGATCAAACCCGCCAATCCGGGTCAGAATATCACGCATATGGACGTCGACGACGCCTTCCATGGGGGCCAGAGTTAAAGTCATACCAACAGGATCACAACAAACAGAGTCTTTCGTTTAATTCATTTCGCTAAACCTTAAATTTAGCGGCGCGACCCTATCATATTTCCAGGAGGGCCCGCTTTATTTATTGAGTTGTCATAAATAAATGATAAATAGAACAGGAAAAAGAGAGAAATGAAATGAGTGATCATAGGGATCACTGTCGGAAAGGAAAAATGAGAATGAGTGGATTTCTATCCAAGACAATAACCGGTCACGGTACAGCGCGTGACTTACAGGAATTCACAGATGCCGATAAGGCTGTCGACGCAATCGAAGCGATTTATCTGGAAAATACCGAAAAAGTAAAAAAACGGTTCGAAGCCTTTTCAAAAGGTGACAAAACAAGCCCTCTGGATACCGGTTTTTACCCCTATCTGGGACTGGATATCGGCCCAAGTGACATCAATCTAAGCGGTAAATTGGCCTACGGAAACCTGCATGCTGCCGGCTCGTTTGGAACCACACTTACCCACCCTGATCTGTTTCGCAGCTATTATCACGAACAGATTGACCTGATTATCAACAATCACCAGCAACCGGTTTTGGTGGGCTTGAGCGATCGCCCCATGCCGTTACCCTTTGTGATCGAAAAAGCCTCCGCCAATGTGACAGGGGACGATGTTCATCAGTTGCAATCGATCTTTCCTATGCCAGATCTGGCTAATATTCACGATAATATTGCAAATGGGACCCATGCCCTTGCCGCAGGAGAGCCGCATCCGCTGTCGCTTTTTCCGGCAGAGCGGGTGGACTACTCGTTGTTGCGCCTGTCCCATTACACAGGGACGGCCCCCCGCCATTTTCAGCGATTTATCCTGTTCACCAACTATCAGCGCTATGTAGACGAGTTTATTGAATATGGTCTGGATCAGGTAGAAAATGGCGATGAATTTCGTGCCTTTGTATCGCCGGGCAACGTGATTGTGAACAAACCCGGCACTGAGATTGAAAGCCCGCAAGGCGTTGCCCCGACCCATTTACCGCAAATGCCTGCCTATCATCTGGTTCGAAACAAACATGAAGGAATTACCTTGGTCAATATTGGGGTTGGCCCATCAAATGCCAAAACCATCACTGATCATATCGCTGTCTTGCGGCCTCATTGCTGGTTGATGGTCGGCCATTGCGGCGGATTGCGCCGGACACAGCGACTAGGTGATTATGTTCTGGCCCATGCCTATGTGCGCGAAGACCATGTACTGGATGAAGATATTCATCCCTCCGTTCCATTGCCAGCCATTGCAGAAATTCAGGTGGCGCTCACCGAAGCTGTGGCCAAAGCCTCCGGAACGCCAGAGGATTTCGCCAACCTGAAAGAGCATTTCAGAACCGGAACCGTCTATACCACGGACGACCGGGATTGGGAGCTCCGTCACAAAGAACTGGCCATGCGGTTTAATCAAACCAAGGCAATTGCGATTGATATGGAATCTGCGACCATTGCGGCCAACGGCTTCCGGTTCCGCGTACCGTATGGCACCTTACTTTGCGTTTCTGACAAACCATTGCACGGCGAGATCAAACTCCCCGGCATGGCCAACAAGTTTTATCAGGACAGAACGGCAAAACATTTGCGGATCGGCATTGATACGCTTCGCAGTTTACGTAATGAAGGCGTCGAAAGTCTGCATTCCCGGAAATTGCGCAGCTTTGACGAACCAGCGTTTCGGTAATTATCCAGCTGACATCACATGCGGACGAATTAAAGCCGCCAGATGGTCACACAGGGATGGGGATAAATCATGTCCCATCCCCTCCACCAGCTCAAAGCGGGCCCCGGGAATATGATCGGCTGTATCCTGACCCGCACTGGGCGGGACCAGACGATCATCTTTTCCGTGGATAACCAGCGTCTTGAGCGGAATGGTTTTTAGCAACTCCCGGCGTGAACCTGCAGAAAACACAGCGCCCATCTGCCTTAAATATCCGGTGGGGCAATATCCGCGGTCGAAACAGGCTTCAATATGGGCCTTCAGGGCGGACCGGTTCCACCGAAATCCTGGACTGCCGATCGTATCGTTCACCATCAGGCCAAATTCTACAATGTCGGATTTTTCCTGACTTGCCGGTGCCTGCGTCAGGACCGCCATCGCGTCCGGGTGTGGCACAGACACACTGGCCTCACCGCTGGAGGACATAATCGACGTCAGGCTTAAGCATCGTTCGGGAAAATGACCCCCAAGAAGCTGCACAATCATACCGCCCATAGACATGCCCACCATATGCGCCTTTTCAAGGCCAAGCTGATCCAGCAGGGCAATGACGTCCTCTGCCATATCGGTTAAACTGTACGGAAGCTCTGGTGCACGCCCGCCTGCTTTGGCGGCCATCGCTTTTTCAAGATCAGGAACGCCTTTGGCGTCAAATTTTTCCGACAAGCCCACGTCCCGGTTATCGAACCGAAGTACCTGAAACCCGCTATCGGCCAACTGTTTGCAAAAGGCTTCTGGCCAGTCAATCAATTGAAAGCCAAGACCCGCGATCAGAACAAGTGCAGGGTCTTCCTGCCGTCCAAACTTCTCGACCTCCAGTGTGACTCTTCCAGTATCAATCTGAACCATGCCCCCGCCTCTCTTTGATCCATGCCAACCCGATCAGATCAGGATAATAGCGCAAAAAAAACGGGCCTTGAAAGGCCCGTTCCCATGTGTTCTCAAATCCGCTTTACGCTGTTGATTTGATCCATTCTTCGATCTGCCCTTTTGGAGAAGCCCCTACTTTCGTACCGGCAACTTCACCATCTTTAAACAGGATCATTGTTGGAATACCGCGAACACCGTATTTTGTCGGGGTGTTTGGGTTCTCATCAATGTTGATTTTGGCAATGGTGATATTCCCAGCCATTTCGTTTGAAAGCTCTTCCAGAGAAGGCGCGATAGTTTTACACGGACCGCACCATTCAGCCCAGAAATCCACCAGAACCAGGCCTTCGTTTTTTAAAACGTCCTGGTCGAAAGAAGCATCTGTTACATTTGTTGTGGCCATCATGTCCTCATTTCAGGCAAAAAATTAAGGCGAAAATCGCCCGTTTGTTAACAGATAATGACGTAAATACAGATAGCCCGTCAAGTGATCAGGCATACATCACCCGTCAGAAACAACCATCAAATGCGGGCCATCTGTCCATAACAGCCCACATTTAATACGTTTTTCAGGATACATTTTTTTCAGGGCATCCCGATAAATTCTCATCTGCCGTAAATAAACCGCAGGCACCTTCTCCAGATCGGTTGGTGATGGCCGGTTGGTTTTGTAATCGATAACCTGAATTTCATCTTCCTTGATCAGCAACCTGTCAATCTGGCCGGACATCACCTGATCACCAAACAAACCGGTCAGCGGCACCTCAGCCAAACTGCCGGGGCCAAAAATCTCGGCAAAGTCCGGATGGTTCAAGACGGTCAGGGTCTCCTGCAGAATTTGCTGTTGCTGCGCGTCTGACAAGGCATGAGAGGGTCGGGCAAGCCACACCCGCGCGGTTTTCTCGCGGGCATTCATTGGCACCGCTGGCAGGCTTTCCAACAAACGGTGGATCAGAATACCCCGATGAAAACGCCGTCCCTCATCCTGTCCAAGTGGCGAGCGAACCGCGGGCTCTTCCTCTTCCCTTGAAGGCGTCAACGGTTGCGGAGGAAAGGGTTCCATCTCGGGATTTTCTGTTGCCCATTTAGGCAAGGTAACCGGTACAACATCCGAAATCTGCTTCATTTCAGGGTCACTTGCGGGCAAGCTTCCTGAACTTCGGCGCCGGGCGACATCGCCCCAAGCAAGTTGCACTTCTTCAGTTTTTTCCGAAAAATCCATCCCAAAAGCAGTATCGATTAAATTATACCAGCAATCAGACGTCCGACCATTTTTGCCCTCCCAGCCGCAAATATAAAGTCTGTCTTCTGCACGGGTTAGCGCTACATACAAAAGACGTTTTTTCTCTTCATTTTTGCGTTTTTTCTCCTCGGCCCGTGCCTGGGCTGAACAGCTTTCGTCATTCTCTGTTCGGGCGGGCCATAAAGGCGCAGGAACATCATCATCAGACCAGAAAACACTGGTTACACCAGAAGCCCGGCTGGACTGACAAGTGTCTGGCAGAAAGACAATCGGAGCCTGCAATCCTTTGGAGCCATGCACCGTCAAAACCCGTACTTCATCGCGAACCTGTTCCATATCCCTTTTGACAATGGCCCCGCCTGCTTCGACCCAATGCAGGAAAGCCTGCAGGGACGTGGCTTCTGTGCGTTGATACCCCAGAGCCAGCGACAAAAATTCATCGATCGGATCTGCGGCTTCTGCACCCAAACGGGTCAGTAATTTGCGGCGTCCGTTTTCGCGGCCCAGAATATGGGCGAAAAATTCATACACTGGCACAAAATCCGCGCGGGCCAGAAGACGGCGCAAAAAGGCGACGGCCTCGGTGAAAACCGGTAAGGCGGGGGTATTTGTGCGCAAGGCCTGCCACAAGCTGGTGCGCCGGTTATACGCCAGTTGATAAAGCTGATTATCATCACAGCCAACAAACGGGCCTTTCAGAATAACCGCCAGGTTCAAATCATCGTCGGGCATCAGCGCAAACCGCGCCAGCGCCATCAAATCCATCACGGCCAGTTGTTCGGTTAAAACCATCCGGTCCGCACCGGCGACGGGGATATCCGCTTTCTTCAATGCCCGGACCATATTTTCAAAGAAAACATTTCGGCTTTGAACAAGGATCATAACGTCTTTCGGCCGAATATGCTGTCCCGTTGACATCAGCCGTTCACCAGACTGAAGCCAGGTTTTGATCTGCTCGGCAATACGATTGGCCAGTTCCGCCGCGGGATCTGTGCTTAATCCCTGATCCTGCGGAATTTCCCATGGATCAACCTGTTCCTGATCCGGTGGCTTGACCGTTGGCCAGATTTCGGTAAATCCCTTTTGACCTTCCCGAAAGACGAAATGCTGTATTTCCGAAAGATCTGCCGTCAGCCCTTCCCGGGCATGTCCTTTATCAAAAATATCATCGACAAGTGACAGGACCGCTTCCGTTGAACGAAACGATAGATCAAGGGGGACCAGCTCCCATTCTTTTTCAGCGTCCCGTGCTTTTTCCTCGAACGACTGACGCATTTGGTCAAACGCCGCCGGATCAGCGCCTTGAAACGAATAAATCGATTGTTTTTCGTCCCCGACAACAAACAGGGTTCGGTGATGGTCGCGGGCTGCATCCCCGCCAAAAAACTCTTCCGCCAGTGCGCCGATGACATCCCATTGTTCGGGGCTGGTATCCTGTGCCTCATCCACCAGAATATGGTCAATCCCGCCATCCAGTTTGAACATCACCCAAGGGGCAACGTCTTCTGCCGTCAGCAAATCACGGGTCGTCAAAATAAGATCGTCATAATCCAGCTTGCCTCGCCAGGTTTTTTCGCGGTCATATTCATTAATCAACTGACTGCCAAGCCGCATTAAGGCAGCGGTATTTTTATACACTTTGACGCGGTTTCGCATTTCGCGAACCTCGGTTAGCCTTATCGCTTCGCGCTGCATTGTTTCCAGCAAGCCTGGAATTTTCTTCAAGCTGCCTTGCGTAACCAGATTTCGGTCTGCTTTAATCTCGCCTTTTTGCGTCAGATAGGCGGAACAATAGGCGTCAAATAATTCCACCCGTTTATCTGTGAGCCTGAGCCAGGGCTCCATTTTGGCGGCATTGCTGGTTTCCGTTTTGCTGCCATTGAGGAAAAGTTCAACCCCCTGACGAAGCGCCGGTCCGTCAAACGCGGTTTCTGCGCAGGCCTGCTCAACAATATCCTGTTCGTTAAGATTCGGATCAATCTGCAACAGATCCGCCAGAGCCTTCAGCGCCGCCTCAAGCCCCCCTTGCGCTTTTATGAACCGTTTCAGGCGCCCTCTTTTCGCGCTTAAATCCCGCATCAAACTGGAAAAATCCTGCTCGTTCACCTGTCGACTGACGACAGAAAGCGCCTCCGCGAGCAGGGTTTGATCTTCGGCCCTGCTATTTTCAAGCAAATGGTCCCGCGCGGCTTCCATAATCTCTGCGGCGGTCCGCTCATCCATAACATCGAAGTTGGGCGCAATCCCTGATTCCAGCGGGAACCGGCCCAAAACAGACTCGCAGAAGGAATGGATCGTCTGAATTTTCAATCCACCGGGCGCATCCAGCACATTGGCAAACAAACGCCGAGCCCGTTTCATTTCATCATCACTGGGCGCACGGTCCATCAGCTCTGTAAGGTTTTTATACAAAACCTGATCAGGCTGAACCGACCAGTCTCCCAAAAGCCCGTTCAAACGGTTCGACATTTCCGCCGCCGCTGCCTTTGTAAAGGTAATACACAGAATTTTTTCCGGACGGGTGCCGCTTAACATCAACCGTAAGGTCCGATCCACAAGAACCCGTGTTTTTCCCGATCCGGCAGAGGCCGATACCCAGACAGACCGACGCGGATCCGCCGCCCGTTTCTGAAGTGCGATCCCCTTTTCCGCAAGGGGGGATAAGGGTTTACTCATCCTGTCCCCCGCCTGACCATTCTTTAACGCGGGCCAGATGTTCATAATCATTAAACTTGTCGACAAAGGCCGGTCTTGGCTTCGTCAGATAAGGTGTTGCTTCTTTATCAAACTGGGCAATCAAGCGCTGTAAACCCGAAAACGCCTCTTCAGCAAGGGTCTCAACGCTTAAGTCTTTGCCGGCCTGACGGGCCTCACCCGCTGGGTTGCCGCCGCTCAGTTTTATATAAAGAAGTTCGATGACACTGTGGGACACATCTCGGCCAAACGCACCTTTTTCAACCATCGCAGCCTCAAGCGACAATTGGGGCGCCAACCCGCTTTCCACTTCTTTCGTTGAAGGCGGGCTTCCTGTTTTATAGTCGATGATGGCTATCCCGCCATCCTTGTGGCGATCCATTCTGTCTGCCGTGCCAGACAAAACAAATGTGCCGCCCGGCGCGGCGATGTCCAATATTCCTTTTTTCTCAAGCAGCACTGTCTTGTAATTTTCCCGCCGGGTGCGTTCAAACGATACAAACCATTCGGCGATCCGTTCATAGCGGGGCCACCAAAACGCCCAGACAGCCGGATAGGAAAGCATCTGCCCAAAGGCGTCTCGGCCCATTTCCAAAAGTTCTTCTTCCGCATTGGGCGGTAAGGTATCCGGATATTTTTTGACAAACTCTTCCAGCGCTTTATGAATAAAATTACCCCTGTCGGCCGCGCCGGGATCTTCGGCAATACCATCCAGTGGTTTGAGTTTCAAAATCGCGTCCGCAAAGATTGAATAAGGATCTTTCAGCCATTTTTCGATGCGCGTCACAGAAAGCCTTCGTGGCCGGGAGGACACAGGCGGTGTTGGGCGGGGGGCAGAGACCGGTGCATATCGATCCGGCCGATCCAGCGCCATCTGCCAGCCAAGGATCTGATCAGACCCTTGTGTTACCAGGCTTTGATCAAACTTCTTGAGCAATGTCTGCAAGCGCAGCAACCAGCGGCTGGGCACCATGGGTGTGCCATCGACTTTTTCAGACCGTGTTAAAATCACTTCTTTCGAACAGAAGGCCTGCTGAAAGTCATGCGCTGACAAACCGATTTTCTTCTCCGGAGACGGCAACTGGAAGTCCTGCCGCATGGGTCGGCTCATCCATGGGTCACTTCCCGGGTCTGGCGGCCAGATACCATCATTCATGCCGCCAAGGATCACCAGATCCGCTCGTTGCAGCCGTCCCTCGATCGGTCCCCAAATCTGCAATCGGGGATGCAAGCCATACCGGGCCCGCACCATATGACCTGACATCAGACTATCCAGCAAATCCGGCCATGTTCCGGGCGTTATCGTCTCCATCGCGTCGGCAGATCGCAGAAGCTCTGCCACAAAACCGGCAGCCGCCTCGCCAAAATGACCGCGCCACAGACCGGATGCTTCCGATTGGCCGTCATTTGCCAGTTGTTCGGCAAAATGAACATGCGCCTTGAACAAATCAATGAAGGGAACTTCTTTTCGGCCAGACAGTGTTTCAAACGGGCGGGCCAGTGTTTCAAAATCACTGAACCAGTTTAGAAATTCCTCTGGAAAATCCGATGTCCTGATAATGTCGCTAATCCCCGATAATCCGGGCGCCGGGCGCGGCCCGCGCAACACGTTCAATTCAAGCATGCGAATATAACGACGGAATTTATCCGCAGGCAGCCCCATGGAGGCATAAGGATGTTTTAACGCCGCCAGAAAGGCAATTGGCGCACATTTTTCCGCCATCATGCGAGCCGTCAGCCGTAAAAATACACCCGGTGGTGATTGGTCCAGACTACTGCCGGCACTATCATCTACATCAATGTCCCAACGTTTCAGTTCGGTACTCACCCGGCGGGACAAATCCCGGTCAGGCGTTATTAGAACCGCTGTTTTAGTAGGCTCTTCAAGGGTCTGCCGCATGGCCAGCGCAATGGCCTGCGCTTCGGCCTGCGGGCCCGGACAATTTATCAGACGGACATTTTCCAGTGCCCCAGCCACCGGGGCCTTGGATAATTGCCAAAGATCGGTTGTTTCAGCAGGCCTTAACGCATCAGATAACAAGGCCGGACGACCCACAATGCAACTTTGAATAGCTGGGTCCGTCAAATCCGGCACATCCCTGCGCTTCAGCCCCATCCGATCCAGCAACACAGCCAGTCCAAACTGCGGATGACCCGGCTCCTGACGGACAAGGTCCCAGCTTTTTTCATCCAGATGACGATCCAGTCCGGGTAAAATGACCCGGCCGTTAGGCAGGGACGCGATCAACGTCAGTAGTTCGGCGGTGGCGGGGATCGATCCGGTCGAGCCCACCGCATAGATCAAGCCTGCCGGTGGGGTTTGGCGCCATTCTTCTGTTTGTGTCCGGATCAGCATATCCCGGCGTCTTGCTGGATCAATGGTTCCTTCGGCGGCCAGAATATCAGGCCACAAATCACTGATCAGGGTCAGGAATTCCAGCGTAATCTGCCAGTGTTCCGCATAATCTTCCGGAACCAGTGCCTTTAAATCCTTAAAATCCAGACCTTCTGTCTGAATTTGATCCAGCAGGCGCGCCAGTTCTTTTGCCAGCGCCGCACATTGGGCAAAATCCATCTTGTCGCCCTGACGGCGTTCAATCATCCGCGCAAGAAGCAGTTGACGGCGCATGGGGTCGATTGCTGGCGGTATATCCAGTGATGCAGCACCATCACCCAATGGATCAACTCCTGCTGCCCCATCCAGCAACAGTTCATCTTCATCCACATCGCCCAACGGACGCATTCTTGGCAACAACAGGGGGCTGCCGCCCGTTTCTCTCAAAAACGCATTTTGCAAGGCCCGGGCGGCCCGCCGGGTTGTCGTCAGGATCGTCACCTGCCCCAATTCTTCCAGCGAACCACCATGGCGTGCCAGCAATTCCCGGGCAAGGCAATCCACAAACGGTAATTCGGGCGGTATCGCGGACACATTGGGCCCTAATGCATCAGTTGAGATCGATGTTTCTGTCACTGTCCCTGTATTTTCTGCTCTGCCTTTTTAATAGCAACCTCCGTTCCCACGTGAAGCCACTGCCCCTCGTGGACCAGGCCGTATAACCGGCCTCTTTTCTCTGCCTGATCATAAAGGCGATTAAGTGAAAAGGCTTCTTCTTTCATCCCATCGAACAGGTGCGGTTTTATAATTTGAACGCCGGTGAACAAAAAAGGTGCCACGACCCGTTCATCCCGGCGGGTCAACTTTCCCCCACTATCCATATGATAATCGCCGTGATCATGTCCCCCAACAGCCGATATTGTCGTTTGCATCAACAAGGCGACATCCATTCTGTCCGGATCCCAGAAGCGAATAAGCTTATCCAGCGACCGGTGCGCGCCATCGCGAACAATCACATCAGAATTCAAAACCGCAAAAGGCTTGTCTCCAAGCAGAGGCAGCGCCTTCAGAACACCGCCGCCGGTTTCCAAAAGCGCATCCGTTTCATCGGACATAGTGATGTTCAAATCTTTAATAGTGCCAACATAAGCACGGATCTGATCAGCGAGATGATGATAATTCACAACAACATTCTGAATATGTGCCCCGCGGATCAAATCGAAACTATAATCAATAAGCCGCTGTCCCCCCACAGACACAAGCGGTTTCGGTATCGTGTTGGTAAGCGGACGCAACCGGGTCCCCAGCCCTGCGGCAAGTACCATCGCGCGATCGACCTTCGTGCTGTTAGTATTGTTCATTCAAGAGCCTTACCGAGTGTCAGGGCTAACCAATGTTGCAAGGGAAGCAAATCCGGATGCGCCAGATTGCGGCTTAGATGGCTTTTTACTCGCGGTACAAATTTCTGATACCGGTCTTTCCCGTCCCGTTTGGACAAACGTGTAAAAATTCCGAGGATTCTAAGAGCACGATGTGCCCCAAAAATAGCATACTGGCGATAAAAGACGTTATGGTCGACACCGCTTTGTTCAATATAGTGGGTCAGCATTTCCTGCTCCAACCCGGCGCCGACATCCCGGCGGGCATCCTGCAACAAAGACACCAGATCATAGGCCGCCGGACCGATCATGGCATCCTGATAATCAATCAGGCCCAAGGCCTTCAGCCCTGAACGCTGTTCCAGATGCATCATATTTTCAGCATGAAAGTCCCGAAACAGAAAAACCTCTTCCATGCTCCCTAGCTCTACCATCAATTCCTGCCAGATTTGCTGATAGAACAGGCGTGCATTCTCAGGCACTGGCCGTCCATTTACATCCGATACAAACCAGTCCAGAAACAGGGCGTTCTGATTAAGAACATAACTCGGCGAAAAGTAAGGCAGATTTTCAGGGAGTTTCTGCGTGCGCAAGTCCAGCAGGAGATCAACAGCCAGCCGATACAGATCGGTTGCCGGGGCGCCCTGTTCAATACATTGTGTAAAAAGCCGGTCCCCGAAATCTTCGAGCAACAAGAGACCTTCGTCTTTCTGCCGGGTCAGGATTTCCGGGGCACTATATCCCATCTTATGCAGCAAACCGGTCACCCGAACAAAACGATCCATCGTTTCAATTGACGGATCAACCATCAGAATCGCTGTTTTATCCTTTTGGGTCAGGCGTTCATACCGGCGGCTTGACGCATCCCCGGCCAGCGCATGCCGCCAAGCATCTTTCCATCCCGCTTTTTCAATAAAAGCTATGATACGGTCTTCCGATACGAGTGTCATAAGGAAAGGGTTTCCAATCTTTCTATCCAGTTTTTAGAGCCTGAGAACCGAAAAACACGCGTGTCCTCTGCCGCATCAGACGGGATTGTTATATCGACTTTCAGAACGTCATCCGGGGCCAGATCTTCAAGTTTTTCAGCCCATTCCATTACGGTTATGCCGTCTTCATAAGCCTGCTCAATGTCCAGTTCCCAAACTTCTTCCGGGTCTTCAAGGCGGTAAAAGTCGTAATGATAAACCGTGCCTGCAGGTGTATCATAGAGCAATAGCAGATTAAAAGTCGGGCTGGGCACTTCAATTTCCTGTCCGATCAACGCGCGAATCAAGGCACGGGCAAACGCTGTTTTCCCTGCCCCCAAAGTTCCGCTTAAAGACAGAATGTCGGATGGTCGGAGCAAAGGGCCCAATTTCGCTGCCAACTGAGCGGTTTCCTGCTCATTTTGGACAACGCATTCTAGAAAGTCTGTCATGGTGTTTTCAGGCTGCGCCTGCTTCAATTCTTAAACTGTCGGGAAGGGTACAGGTAATGGTCGTGCCTTCAAATTCAACGGATTCAAGCGATACCGTCCCGCCATGCATTTCAACAAAGCTTTTGACCAAGGATAACCCCAGTCCGGCGCCCGCGTTTTCACGGGTTGTATCACCTTTGGAAAATCGTTCAAAAATACGATCCTGCATTTCCTTGGGGATACCGATGCCGGTATCAATGATCTGAAAAGATAACCCCTCTGGTGATTTGCCAGCCTTTAGGGTGATTTGTCCACCCGGTTCGGTGAATTTGATCGAATTGCTGAACAGATTAAAAATAACCTGCTTTATCCTGCGTTCATCCAGATTGGCCCAACCCAGTTCCGTATCGACTTCCAGTTCTATTGTAATCCGCCGCTTTCGGGCGCGATCATGCACCATGGTCACCACATTAGCCAAAAGCGCATGTACATCCACCGGCTCCAGATCCAGCTCGATTTTACCGGCCTGAATATTGGCCATATCCAGAATATCGTTAATCAGATGCAGCAGATGGTTGGAACTATCCAGAATACCATGACCGTATTCGTCCTGTTTTTCGTTCAACGGACCAAAGAACTGCTTCACCAGTATTTCTGCAAATCCAATGATCGTATTCAGCGGTGTTCGCAATTCATGACTTACGCTTGCAACAAATTCGGTTTTCATTTTGTCGCCGGCTTCCAGCGCCTCGTTACGCTCGGTCAGGGCTCGCTGAACCTGCAAGGCATCGGTCATATCCATATAAGTAAACAGGACATTCCCATCCGGCAGTGGAACGCGGTTGAAATCGATGATCCGGCCGTCCGGCTGTTCAAGCCGACCCGCCGATGCATCGCGGCGTGTTACATTGGCAACATACCGCTCCCGAAGGTCACCGTAATCGGTCAGGTTCCAATTGGAAAAAATCTTGTCGACCATTTTGCCGATATGAACATCTTCTTCCAGAAATTCAGGGGGCAGGTTCCAGATCTCGCAAAAGCCGGAATTAAACAGTTTAAGGCGCGCATCGGCGCCGAAAACGGCAACACCCTCATGAAGATTATCCAGTGTCGCCCGTTGAACGGCCGTCTGGGTATTACGTGCCCGCTCCAGCACAACTTTATCTGTCACATCTTCGAACATGAAAAACAGACCGCCCGAGGAATGAGGCGTAATAACCGTTCTAATCATCGTCTCGTCAGGTAATTGAGACAATTCTTCCTTCGTGCTGATCAGATTGGTAAACAGCGCACGCCGCTTTGCCCGGTAGGCTGAAAAATCGGCCTGTTCTGGCAATCGCCGCATTTCGCGCTGTTTGTCCAATACCTCTAGAAGTGTTGGCTTTTCCTGAAGAAACGCATCATCCAGTTTCCATAATTTGGCATAAGTCTGATTATAGAAATTCAGATGCTGATCCGGGCCGTAAATGGCGATGGCTGTTGAGATATTCTCAAGAACATTGGCCTGCCCATCCACATGGTTTTTAATTTCCGCGACAATTTCTTCTTCACGGCTGACATCCTGCGCAAAACCAGCCAGTTCGTTTTCAAATTCCATCGGAATTTCATGGATGCGGAAACTCCTGAGATCACCGCCCACCACATAACGGCGTGTTTCAGTCTGCGCCTGCTGGGAAACCCGCGCTTTTGCCGCCATTTTGCGGGCCTGGTCAGGCTCTCGGCTGGACGCCAGTTCTGCCATATCCCCTAATGCTGTCGGCGGTCCGACAATTTTTTCGTACTGTTTATTGTGCCAGACGATGCGCGATTGCTGATCCCGCCGCCAGATCGCAAAAGGCGCTGCGTTCAGCAAGTCAATGAAATCATCCCGTTCCGTACGGGTATCCATTAAACTGGATTTCAGGCTCAAAATTTCTCGTTGCTGATCGGTTTCTGTTTTTCGCACCGTTTCCAGTTCATCTTCCAGTAACCGCAGGCGATCCACCAGCTTGTCGGAATGACTGAGCAGGGAAAGGGCTTTGCGACGCATCACATATAGCGCCATTGCCAAAGCAAGAGCGATCAAAACGATCAACCAGATCATGATCAGTTCTGTTGACGAAAAATCAGTTCCCATAGTCCCGCATTAAAAAAATGCACTCCCGCTTAACAGCATATTTAAAAGCGGGATCAATAGATGCCCGCCCCACACTTTAAAAAGAAAAAGCCTGAAAAGACAAGAAAAAGGCTGGCGAAGAATATTCGCCAGCCTCAACTGCACTCTTCAAGTCACAGCCCGTGGGGCCGTCAACTGGATTAGTAGCGATAATGTTCTGGTTTAAACGGGCCAACCTGCGGCACGCTAATATATTCAGCCTGCTTTTCAGTCAGTGTTGTCAGTTTGACACCAAGTTTGGCAAGATGCAGCGTTGCCACTTTTTCATCGAGGTGTTTCGGCAACACATAAACTTCATTGCCGTATTTTTCAGACCGTTCCCAAAGTTCGATCTGCGCCAACACCTGATTTGTAAAGGAAGCACTCATGACGAAGCTTGGGTGACCAGTTGCACAGCCAAGATTAACCAGACGGCCTTCAGCCAGAACAATAATGCGCTTTCCATCCGGGAATTCGACTTCATCGACCTGTGGTTTTACATTGTGCCAAGCAAGGTTACGAAGCGCTTCGATCTGAATTTCAGAATCAAAATGGCCAATGTTACTGACAATCGCCCGGTCTTTCATGGCGCGCATATGATCGATTGTGATCACGTCCACATTACCGGTTGTTGTCACGAAGATATCCCCTAATGGGGCAGCGTCTTCCATCGTTACGACTTCATAGCCTTCCATGGCGGCCTGCAACGCACAGATTGGATCGATTTCTGTAACCAGAACACGGGCACCCTGACTGCGAAGAGAGGCTGCTGAGCCTTTACCCACGTCACCATACCCGGCAACAACGGCAACTTTACCCGCAACCATAACGTCCGTTGCCCGCTTGATACCGTCCACCAGGCTTTCCCGGCAACCATACAGGTTGTCAAACTTTGATTTTGTCACGCTGTCATTGACGTTAATGGCAGGCACTTTCAGCATACCGGCTTTTGCCATTTCATACAGGCGATGAACGCCAGTTGTTGTTTCTTCTGACAAACCTTTAACATCGTCCAGATATTGCGGATATTTTTCATGCATAAGCTGAGTAAGGTCACCGCCATCATCCAGAATCAAGTTTGGACGCCAGCCATTTGGCCCTTCGATTGTCTGCTCAATGCACCACCAGAATTCTTCTTCAGACATGCCTTTCCAGGCAAAGACAGGAATATCAGCCGCCGCCATTGCGGCCGCCGCCTGATCCTGTGTGGAGAAGATATTACAAGACGACCAGCGCACTTCCGCGCCCAATGCCGTCAGTGTTTCAATCAGAACAGCCGTCTGAATGGTCATGTGAAGACAGCCCGCGATCCGTGCGCCAGCCAAAGGTTGCGACTTGCCAAATTCTTCACGCAGCGCCATCAGGCCCGGCATTTCAGTTTCAGCAATAGTTACTTCCTTGCGTCCCCAGTCGGCAAGCGACAAGTCGGCAACTTTAAAGTCTTCCGATGTAGTCATGTGACACTCTTTTCAAGATTTGAGTAAATGGCTAGAACCTGACCTTAACCTGAACAGGCTCCCTCTTGACCGCTTATATAACAAGACGATCAGACTTTTTCAAGATTAATATAAAGACATCTTTATATCATAATCAGTTTAATAAACAGGCGGGAGCTCTGACGGGTTATTCTTCTGTTCGATCTTCGCCAAATTTATCGTTCACCAAATCGATCAACGCCTTCATCGCTGCATCCGCTTCCGTCCCGGAAACGGTCACATGAATGGCGGTTCCCTTGGAGGCCGCAAGCAGCATAAGACCCATAATCGACGTACCAGAGACCTCATTTTCGTCTTTTTGGACGATAATGTCTGCGTCGAAACTCTCTGCACATTTTACAAATTTTGCCGCGGCCC
>NZ_JBLHZT010000059.1:0-16689 GCF_047631475.1 Sneathiella sp.
CGGCCGTGGCGGTCTCGCTGGAAATTGCCTGTTATTATATGCAGGCCCCCTGGGAGAGACCCAGAAAGCCCGTCTTAAAATCATGCGCGAAACCGAAGATGGTTTTGTGATCGCCGAAGAGGATCTGCGATTGCGCGGGGCTGGGGAACTTTTGGGCACCCGGCAAAGTGGCCTGCCCGAATTTAAAATTGCGGAACTGGAAAAATGCGGACATCTGGTCACTATCGCAAGGGATGACGCCCGGCTTTTCCTTGAGAAAGACCCAGAACTGCAATCGGAGCGCGGAAATGCTGTCCGCACCCTTCTCTATTTATTTGAAAGAGATAGTGCTATTCACTATTTGCGGTCAGGTTAAGCGGTTTCTTTTTTCGCTGTATTTTCACCGTCCTGATTGTTTGGTTGGGGCTGCACTTTTTCGGGAAGCTGATCTTCCGGCCAGATCATACCGGCTGAAATAACAAGCTTAACCCCCTCTTCCACGGACATATCGAGGAATTTCAGATCTCGTTTTGGAGAAAAGAGTAAAAATCCTGATGTGGGATTTGGAGTTGTTGGCAGGAACAGCCCGATCATGTCTTCGTCATCCAATTCCGCGACTTCTCCTTTGGCGGTACTTGTAACAAAAGCAATGGCCCACAAACCCTTGCGGGGGTATTCAACCAGCACAACATCCCTGAAGGATGTACTGGATTGGGCAAGGACCGTTTCCATGATCTGCTTCAAGGCATTGTAAACGGATCGAACGACAGGCATCCGCCCGACAATTCGTTCCCCAAAATGCAGGAAGGACCGACCTAAAAAGTTGGCTGTCAAAAAGCCAATGAGGATCAATGCGAAAACAGCGATCAGAACGCCCAAACCCGGAACGCCAAACGGCAGGTATGTTTCAGGATTATACCGGGCTGGAATCAAAGGTGTTATATTTGCATCGACGAAATCAACGAACACATAAGTTAAATAGATCGTGATACCGATTGGCGCCGTTACGACAATACCCGTCAGAAAATAATTTCGTAACTTCGACCAGGCCCCAACCTTAGGCGCAGGTTCAACAAGCCCCTTTGTTTTTGGGTGATCAGACTTCTCACCGGACCTCTTAATCTTTTTCATATTCACCATTTCCTGACACACGAACCGTTCATTGGACAACGCTACCACATTCATATCTAAGATAGCTTTTTAATTTTTCACCCTCTTGATGAAGTTTCATAAACTTTACTTTAACGGTCTTCGTCTATGTTCACTGCTGTTGCCAGAAAACTGAAGCTTCGGCACTTGTAGAACCATTTGTGTAGAGACAATTTTTGTTTGATTTTCGTTCAATAACAAAACCGACATATGCCTGTATAGGGGTACTAGGAGTTAGTGTTGGGTTATTGACCGTTAACTTTTTACTACCAGCAGCCGAGCGAAGCTTAATGTTGGATATAACATTATTCAGTACAATTGGTTTGTCGATTGGCCTCGCAATGGCCATCTGTTCCTCCGTGAAGTCCAAAACCAAAACCAACGAAGCTGGCGTTCTGCTGACACAATGTTTTGATGCAGTTGAAGCCCTTGATGAAGGTTTCCTTCTGTTTGATAAAGACCGGAAAGTGATTGTCGGCAATAAAACGGTCGATGAAATGCTTGATGGTATCGGGATTTCCATTACCGCCGGTGTTACCCGGAACGAAATATCTGACGCCATCAGAAAATGGCTCGCTGACGAAGGTATGGCCACCGAACCCAAAAAAGAGCTGGACAGGGCCAAAATAAATTTAGCCTCCTCCCGAAAAGCACAGGAATGGGCTTTGCCGAACGGCAAGGTTATTCAGGTTCTGGAAAAAGAAACCAAGGAAAATGGGCTGATTTCGGTTTTCACCGATATTACCGAGACCCATCAGAAGAAGGAAGAGCTCTACGAAAAATCAGCGTTGCTTTCTAATGTGTTTGAAACGATTGCCATTGGGATCTGTGTTCTGGACAGCACCTTCCGTGTTGTTCGGTGGAATCAGAACTATATGAAAATCATGGATGTTGAACCCAACACTATCTTCAAGGGCATTCACATGCAGCAATTGCTGGAGGCGCACTATTCCTCTTATGATGAAGTTGGCGATTCCCCGGAAGATTATGCTGCAAGTGCTATTCGGGCGTTGCAGGCCAATATTTATACCAAAATAGAGCGGAAAACGAAATCTGGTAAGATTGTCGAGATACAAAGATCCAAACTACCGGACGGCGGCTATATCTGTACCTTTACCGACATTACTCTGACAAAAACCGCTCAGTTAATGCTACAGGAAAGCGAAACCCGCCACCGTGAAATGGTCGAACTTTCCCCCGATGCTATTCTTGTTCAAAAGGACGGGTTGATCATTTATGCAAATGTCTCTGCCATTAAGTTATTTGGTGAACGGGATCTGCATAGCCTGATCGGCAAACAGGCCCGCAAGTTTTTTCCAACAAACGACTACGAGCATTTAAAGCAGCATCTTGGAAATGCCGATCATATGGAACCGGGTGATAATATTCCGCCGATCGAAACCCGTACAATCAATCAATTTGGCAAACAAACTGATGTAGAGGTTGAGGCCACGGCCTTGTTATACGGTGGCCGCCCTGTGATGCAATTAATCCTGCGGGATATTTCCGCACAGAAAGAAGCGGAAGAAATTCTTCTGAAAGCCAAGGAAGAAGCCGAATATGTGTCTCAAATGAAGGGAACTTTCCTTGCCAATATGAGTCATGAACTAAGAACACCGCTGAACGCTGTCATTGGATTCTCTGAAATTATCCGAAACGAGATTTTTGGCAAAATCGGTCATGACAAATATATAGAATATGCGACAGATATTCACGCAAGTGGGCGTCACCTGCTGGATTTGATCAACGACATTCTTGACTTATCAAAAGTTGAAGCAGGTACTCAGCAGTTATTTGAGGAAGAGCTGGATTTTGCTGAATTGGTAAATGAGTGTGTACGCTTGACCCATACACAGCAGGAAGCGTCAAACATTGTCATCCTGAATAACCTTTCCGGATTTCCTTTATTCGTTCATGCCGACGCGAAGATGATAAAACAGGTTGTCATTAACCTGTTGTCGAATGCCATCAAATTCACGCCTAATGGGGGACAGATCTCCCTCTTTACTGAATATGGTGCGGATGGGTCTCTTAACTTTTATGTCAAAGATACCGGCATTGGTATCCGCGAAGATGATATTCAAAAAGCACTGACACCGTTTGTTCAGGTGGATAGTGAGTTAAACCGAAAATATAATGGAACCGGTCTTGGCCTTCCCCTTTCCAAAAACCTTATGGAACTGCATGAGGGTAGCCTGACGCTGGACAGCGTTTACGGCAAAGGCACAACCGTAACCGTCACATTGCCTCAGAAACGCGTCACTCGCAGCGCCGCTTGATCTCTCCCTGATCCCTGTATATTGTTTGATTCCAATCGAATTAACAATGCGTCCGGTAAAACCGGATGGTAAACACATGGTTTTTCTTGAAGGAGGAAAATGTGAGACTGCAAGATAAAGTTGCCATCATTACAGGAGCCGGTTCCGGGTTTGGTGAAGGCATGGCTATTCGCTTTGCTGAAGAAGGCGCAAAAATCGTTGTCAGTGATATTAACGAAGAGGCCGCCAAACGCGTTGCAAAAGACATAACGGAAAGTGGCGGAACCGCCATTGTTGATGTCACGGATGTTTCTTCTGCCGCCGATGTCGCTGCCATGACTAAGAATACGCTGGATGCTTTCGGTCAGGTGGATATTCTTGTCAATAATGCAGGTATGCCTCAACGAAATGGATCAATGTTCGATGTTGACGAAGAAACCTTTCAAAAAATCTATGATGTGAATGTCAAAAGCATCTTTCTAACCACGAAATCGGTTGTTCCTGTGATGCTTGAACAAGGCGGCGGAAACATCATCAACATTGCCTCTACGGCGGCCTTGAGCCCGCGTCCAGGCCTTGTCTGGTACAACTCCAGTAAAGGTGCCGTCGTGACCATGACAAAAGCCATGGCTGTCGAGCTTGCGCCGCAACAGGTTCGGGTGAACGCTTTGTGTCCCGTGATCGCTCAAACCGGTATGACCGTCGAGTTTATGGGCGGTGTGGACACGCAGGAAATTCGGGATAAGTTTGTTTCGACAATTCCATTGGGCCGGATGAATACACCGCGTGATCTTGCCAATGCAGCCTTGTATTTCGCATCCGACGAGGCGTCTTTCATTACAGGTGTTGCCATGGAAGTTGATGGCGGGCGCTGTATCTAATACCGACTGATCACTCTATCATTAAAAAGGGGACTGATTAATGATCAGTCCCCTTTTTCTTTGGCTTAAACAAGCAGGCTTATTTGACGTCAGCCGCAACACGCATGCTGACAATGACATCGGGGTTGCGGACCGTGCCGCCGCTCCCATATCCTTTTTTGATCATGTCGACAAATTCCATGCCTGACAGAACTTTTCCCCAAAGGGTGTATTTTCCGTCCAGATGGTTGGAATCAGCGGTGACAATGAAGAATTGACTGTCTGCACTGTTGGGGTTGTTTGCCCGCGCCATTGAAACGGCGCCTCGGTAATGGGGTTCATTGGAAAATTCGGCGCGAATTTTTTTACCCGATCCGCCGCGTCCCGTTCCGGTTGGATCGCCGGTCTGAGCCATAAACCCTTCGATTACCCGATGGAACTTAACCCCATCGTAAAATTTCTGGCGCGTAAGCTCTTTGATCCGTTTGACATGTCTTGGTGCCACTCTGGGCAGCATTTCGATGACAACCTGTCCATATTTAAGCTCGAGCAGAAGTGTGTTTTCTGGATTTTTAATATCCGCAGCCTTAACCGGCGTGGAGATCAGAAAAAAAACCGCTAAAGCCATAAGGCATTTGCATAATTGTGGCAGACCCATGAATTCTCTCATTAATGTTAGTTTTCAGGCGTTTTCAGCAAGTTTGCAAACCGTTTTACAAACCTCCTGTTTCATATAGCATTTCCTCATAAATAATGAAATTTCACTTCTCATAAAAAAATGTAAAAAAGCGGCTTGACCAATCTCAAAGACGTCCCTATGTTGCGCTCCACAGCAACGGCATGTCGCTTTTAACAAACGACAAACCAACGCTGTAATTGAGAATGTGGGCCCGTAGCTCAGTTGGTAGAGCAACTGACTTTTAATCAGTGGGTCACAGGTTCGAATCCTGTCGGGCTCACCATTCAATCCTGGGAACAGAAATGTTGCTAGGATTTTTTTTGTCTAAATGACAGCCAACCCCCCTCTTCTTCATCGCTGCGCAGCCTTACTTTTCTATTGTTGGTGTAAAGTTTTTTGCCGCGTGCACCGCCCGTTTCTGTTCTTCAGTGGTTAGTTGAGACTTCAGTCGGTTTTTAGTCTCCAGCGAGATATTTTTGGCATTCTTTTCTGAAATAAGCATCCATTTGAAAGCCTCGATCTCATCTTTGGGGACACCCACCCCTTTCATATATCGTGTTACAAGTTTTCCCTGAGACGACGGATGCCCCTGTTTTGCGGCTCTTAGGAACCAGGCGGTGGATATGACATCATTTTGCAACGTCCCATATCCATCACGGTACATCTTCCCCATATTATACTGCGCCTTAACATGTCCCAGATCGGCGGCCTTGGAAATGTAACGAAAGGCAAGAGTTGGCTTTTCAGTCCCCAGCAATCCGGCCTGATAGAATTTTCCAAGTGTATAGAGTGACGAGGGAAAAGATTGCCCGGCGGCCCGGATTAAAAAGCCCTGGGCTTCCTCAAATTTATCCTGCGCTGTCAGGTCGAGGGCCTGATAATGCAGGGCGGGTGCATAGTCCTGTTGTATGGCCATGGTGAGATAGCGCCGCGCCAGATCGGGGTCCGGGTCGGTTCCGCGCCCCTGCTCGTATAATAAGAAGAGATTATACTGGGCTTCTGCCTCCCCCTCCGAGGCGAGTTTTTTCCAAATTTTCAACGCGCTGGCAAATTGCCCGGATTGATAATACTCCAAAGCTTTGCTCTTAAAGTCGTTATTTGCCGAAACCAAGGAAATACCGGGCGTCAGCCAAAAACAGATAACAACCAATACAGTCAGTAGCGCGTGTCCTGTTTCTTTGCCAAAGCGTGACAGTGATCTCGTCATGGTGTTGTCCTCACCTGTTCTGCTTTTACCCGAAGCAAGGTCAATAGGCCCTCTATCCCTTTTTTCTCCATCCGCTGTGTAAAACCAAATCGATGGGAAAAACCAACACTTGATCCTGAAATAACCACATCGATAATTTTGAGATCTCCGGCTATTTCGCGAAGACGCCATTTTGCATTTGCATCTTTTCTCTGTTTTCGTTTCAGGCGGGTCGTGACAATGACATCTGACGAGCCGATTTGTTTGGCCGCGACCAAGTCTGTATTATCGCCTGGATATCCCCCCAGCAGAGGCGCATAGGACCAAAGGTAAAAACTGGTGAGCAGTTCCTGAAACTCAAGCTGTTGTTCCCGCGCCATTTTTTTCCAGAATTTTCCGGCGACCAGAACGGATATGAAAGGGAAATCAATATTATCCCTTAAAACAGCATGAAAGGCTTTTTCACGCTCTGTGAGGGTCCCGTTTGGATCGTTCAGAATTTTTGTGGCTGTCTTGATCAGAGTGCTGACCATCCGTTCTGCTTCGGTTGTTCTGTCATTTGCCCGGGCAGGAAAACTTTGCAGGCTAACCATCAACAGGATGACGATAAATATTCTCACCGCGGGCAACAAAAACCAGACCTCCTAATTGCCTGTCTATTATTTAAATCAAATATGACACGCAGCACTTGATATTTCCACGATAAAAATATCAAACTAAAAGAGAAACTGGGACAAAAACAAAAATGAACGGAAAAGAATAATGACGCTCTCTCGCTGGACAATCCTGATTGATAAAGACGACATAACCAAATCAAGCTTGCATCCCGCCGCTGAACATACTCCGTTAAAAGACGGACAGATCGAAGTCGCCTTGAACAAGTTTGCCCTGACCGCGAACAATATTACCTATGCGACATTGGGGAAGTCCTTTGGTAGCTGGACAGATATGCCCGGTTACTGGGCCTTTTTTCCAGCCGAAAACGAAACGGTTGGTCAATTGCCTGTTTGGGGTTTTGCCACTGTGACCCGTTCAGAAAATCCAGATATTGAGGTGGGTGAAGAGCTATACGGCTATTTCCCCTTATCGTCGCACTTGAGAATGACCCCGGGGCATATCAGTAACGGTTCTCTAGTAGATATGACCGCCCACAGACAAGCGCTGGCACCCGTATACAACCAATATAACCGGGTGCAGGCCATGGACGACTTGAAAGCTGAGGAAAAGGACCTCTGGCCCGTTTTCCGCCCTCTACTGGTTACGGGCTATATGATTTGTGATCAGTTTGATGAAAACGGGTTTTATGGCGCCGACCAGATCCTGATTGCCAGTGCTTCCAGCAAAACCGCAATGATGACAGCCAATTCGTTCAGGCTGTTTGAGGGAGCGCCTAAACTGATCGGTGTTACATCATCATGGAATAAAGAATATACTGTAAAAACAGAGCTTTATGACAATGTTATAACCTATGATGACATTTCGAAATTAAGCTCCGGCACGAAGACAGCCTTGATCGATATGGCGGGTAATGGTGAGTTTATTAATGCGGTTCATCAGCATTTTATTGAAAATCTGACATTTAGTTTGCTTGTCGGTATTTCGCATTGGGACTCGTCCCGTCCCGCAAAAGGGCTTCCTGGTCCTCAACCCACTCCCTTTTTCGCCCCCGGCCGCATCAAGGCCCGCTCAGCTGACTGGGGCGCTGGTGGCCTGAAGGTGCGCATGAATGCTGCCTGGGATAGTTTTGCGACCCTTGCCCCCACTCTAACACAGATGATGGACTTGACAGGCCCGCAAGCGGCAAAAGACACCTATGATCAGCTTGTAAACGGCACAGTTGATCCACAGAAATCTCTTTTGATTAATGTTTGATCGTTCTTATGGGGTGTGAACGATGTGTTGAATGCGATTTTGCAAACGCTCCAAATGGGTATTCAGAAGATCGTCTGATGGCATACTGAACAGAATATCAGTTTTGCGGGCAGAGGAAAGAAGCAGGCCGATTATGTCGCTGATTAAGACGGCAGCTTCTTGCTCTGCCTGACGATCCGAAACACCAAAGCGTACAAGGTTTTCCCTGAAACACCATTTGATTTGCCGAAAATGCTCGTTTATGGCGACCCGAACCGGATCGTCCCTCTGTTTCATCAGCGGAGAATGTATCCGGGACAGGATATCAATAAGGTCTTCCGGGTTTTCATCATAAAACCGGTAAAATGACAAATAGGCCGCCATTAGGCTGCTAAAAGCGTCGGATTTTGCCTCTGAAGCCTGTTTTACCTGCGTTGAAAGGTCAGTAAGGGTTTGAATTAAAAGCTCTGCATAGATCGCTTCTTTGTTCTTGAAATGGAAATAGACGGCCCCTGTTGAATATCCGGCACGGGCGGCAATGTCCCGAACAGATACTTCTTGTCCGTCTTTATCCTGATACAAAAGCCGAGCGGCCTCCAGAATTTGTTGGCGACATAAGAGTGCTTTCGCCTGATTATTTTTGGGTGGTATTTCAGTCACGTTTTTCTCATTTTTTTTGGTAACTGTTTAATGATACGAGAAATCTATTAACGGTTGATAAAAGACAAAGTGTCAAGCATGGTTCTATAACTGATTGAAAAATATAATCTTCAATGAAAAATCTTCCTAAACATAACAGCGTTATGAAAGGGTAGATAACAGCGTTATGTAAAACCGGTTGGACCCCGCGACAGAAAGCTAGCGTCGTCATATCGGAAAGTATCACCAAGCCTAATCGGATCATTAATCCAGATATCAGTACTGGAAAACCAGACACCTAAAACCACGTGCCAGCCTGCCCAGTAATCGGTGAAAAAAGCACAAAAAAAACCGCCGCAAAAGCGACGGAATTTTTAGATGGTGCCCGCACCCGGACTTGAACCGGGAAGCCCATACGAGCGGCAGATTTTAAGTCTACTGTGTTTACCAATTTCACCATGCGGGCAGCAGGGCTAACCTAATAGCAGATTGTTTTACAGACAAGTGCTATTTTAGCTTGGCTTGAAAACTATTTTTTTATCATATGCAACTAGCCTTATGATCGACCTTTATCAATGGCCGTTTGGGCAATTTCACGCAATTTGGATCGTTGTATCTTTTTTCCGTTCGCGCTTTCTGTCATTGGAAATTCAGATAATTGCTGAACGCCAATTGGCACTTTATATCCTGCCAGCTTTTGTCGGCAATGGGCCTGAAGATCGTCCAGATCTAGCGCCTGTTGGCGGTCACTTGTCACAAAGGCATAGGCTCTTTCGCCCTTCGGTGTGATGACCCCCACCACTTGAACCTGTTGGACCGCCTCCACGTCCAGCAGGCAGGTTTCAATTTCTACCGGGTCGGTCAAATATCCGCCCAGACGCAAGACATCGCCCATTCGGGTCAAAAACACGAAGCTACGGGCCTCTTCCTGATATCCCAAATCTCCAGTTTTAAAATACCCATCTTCTGTAAAAGCCTGTTCAGTCGCATCCGGATTTAAGAAATAGGCCTTAAGTTGACTGGGCAATTTAAGCTCTATCTCGCCATTCTCACCAAAAGGCAGGATTTCGCCGGTTTCGGGATCGGTTATTCGGATATGACCAGAAGGCGATATCAATCGCCCGCCGGCACGTTTTCGAAGCGCTGCCGGCAGGTTTGGGTCCTGATGGGCGATCAGGGCCTGAACTTCGCTCATACCCCAAAGACCCATTAATTTTATCCCGGCGGCCTCCGCCCGCTCGACAATATCGGTTAGGGACGGGTTAAAAGCGGCATAACCGGCTTTTTTCAGGCTTGGATAGGGAACCGCTTCAGTTCCCTGATCGAGCAGCATGGCAAACATATCGTCAGATCCGTTCATGTCCGTCACCGCATTGTCCCGTATCAACCGCGCCGCTTCCAAAGGATCAAAGACGGGCAAGCAAAAAAGGGTCGCCCCGCCAGCCAAAACAGCCAGTGCCTGTGTTAGCCCGAATGTACCGCACAGAGGGACCGCTTGCAGTAGTCGGCAAATCTCATTTTTATATGAATAATGTTCAGCAACTTCAATGGCATGCTGAGTTAAGCTAAACTGAGAATGAAGGACGAATTTTGGCTTTCCTGTTGTTCCGCTGGTGGTGAAAATTAAAACCCCCTCTTCCGCCTCTACCGGTGGGACAGGGGTTTTTGGGAACGACGTGATTTTATCAAACGACACAATTTGGGAGGCCCGCAGGCAAGGCGGACAATCAACTGTGATGTCATTTTCCGTGTATAGAATAACCGTTTCAATATTTTCAAGCGCACCTTCGGGCAATTCCTCCAAAATATCTAAAAACGGAATGCCTTTGAAATCTGGCCAGAGAACAAGTGCCTTGCATCCTGATCGGGTAACAATGTCTGAGACTTCGAAAGATTTGAATTTGGTGTTTATGGAAACGACGATAAGGCCCAGCCGGGCGCAGGCCGTGAATGCAATCAGATAGGCGGCGATATTCGGAAGCCAAAGGCCGACCCGGTCTCCCTTTCCTAGTCCTTGAGCCTTTAATCCATTGGCAAATCGCAGGCTCAAATCATGTAGATCGTCATAGCTATAGGAGGTTCCGCGATCATGGATCGCGATCTCACTTCCATATAATTTTTGTTGTTTATCAATTAGTTGCGGAATTGTTTTCATTTATTATCACCGCCATCTTTTAGGTTGTTTCAACACACTCGCAATCAAAGGCAACAAGGGCTTCTTTTAATGCATCAAACGCAGCGTCCAATGTGTCCGGCTCAATTGATCGCAGGACGAGGTTGGTACCGAGTTCTCCTTGTTTGAAATAGGGATAAGAGCCCATGGAAACGGCCGGATAAGCGTCTTGCAGTTCACCCAGGGTTTTTGCGACCTTCCCTTCGGGCATGTTGACATTCAATGTCCGGCTACGCATTTTCTCGCCGCCAGACAGGGTCGGAAGAATGCTTTCCATCATCGCCTGCATTATCTGCGGGACGCCAGCCATGACATATACATTTTCAACCCGGAAGCCGGGTGCCTTGCTAACCGGATTATCGATTAAGGTACCGCCTTCGGGGATCCTTGCCATTCGTTTGCGGGCTTCGTTAAATTCAATACCGTTTTGATCATAATGCTGGGTCAGGATTTTCATGGCCTCTGGGTGATGATCAATGCCGATCTCAAACGCCTTGGCGACTGAATCGGCGGTAATATCGTCATGTGTAGGCCCAATTCCACCGCTGGTAAAAACATAGTCATATTTTTGGCGGCAATGGTTCAGTGCTTCAACAATTTCCTGTTCAATGTCAGGGATTACGCGAACTTCTTTCAGCTGAATTCCAACATCTCCGAGTTTTGTCGCAAGAAAGGCAATATTTTTGTCTTGTGTCCGGCCCGATAGTATTTCATCGCCAATCACCAGCATGGAGGCTGTTACAATTTGTTTTCCAGAAGGAGTATCTGCCATTTGCGCTTTCCCGATCACATTATTATTGTCTGACTTGGATATATGTTATCGCCGGAACCCGAAAAATTTCAAAGTAAATTAAACTTATTCCAATCTAAAAGTATCTGGGACGCAATATGAAATTCAGTACCCCGCTTGTAAAAGGCACCCTGATAAAGCGGTATAAACGCTTTTTATCCGATATTGAGCTGGAGGACGGCTCTATTGTCACAGCACATTGCGCGAATTCAGGATCAATGATGGGATTAAAAGAACCGGGTTACGCCGTTTGTCTGTCCCCCTCTGACAACCCTAAACGAAAGCTGAAATACACATGGGAGCTGGTCAATCCGGGGGGCTCCTGGGTCGGGATAAACACCGCCCTGCCAAACAGGATTGTCTCGGACGCCATTTCAGACGGTCTAATAGAGCCATTGGCTGGATATAGCGGATTAAAGAATGAAGTAAAATACGGCGAGAATTCGCGCATTGATATTTTTTTGACGGACGAAAATCGGCCGGATTGCTATGTTGAAGTGAAAAGTGTGACTTTAAGCCGGGAAGCTGGCATCGCAGAATTTCCGGATGCGGTAACAAGCCGGGGCACAAAACACCTGAATGAACTGGCAAATATGGTTGAAAGTGGTTATAGAGCCGCTATGTTCTATTTAGTCCAACGCAGCGATTGCCAGTCTTTCCAATTGGCATCAGATATTGATCCGACATACCGCGCCGCATTTTTGGATGCAAAATCTCGTGGGGTCGAAGTATATTGTTATGACTGCACGATCAATCCGGATGGGATCGAAGTCAGGTCCGCTATCCAGATAGTAGAATAAATTTAAATCTATCATTGAATAGATTGAGTATGATATAAATCTAAAACTAGCTTAAGAACCGAGATAAATGAAATATATTGATAGCAAAGACGCGCCCCAACAAAACAACGGTGTCATCAAACTTCATGGTGCCGAAGGGTTTGAAGGCATGCGTAAAGCAGGTCGGTTAGGCGCGGAAACACTGGACATGATCGCCGAGCATGTTGTGCCAGGCATTACAACGGAAGAAATCAATACTCTTTGCCATGATTTCATTACTGAACGGGGTGGAATATGCGCGCCATTGGGATATCGCGGTTTTACGAAATCAGTGTGTACTTCCATTAATCATGTCGTCTGCCACGGCATTCCCGGCCCCAAGAAACTGAAAGACGGCGATATTATCAATATTGATGTAACGCCGATTGTTGACGGCTGGCACGGTGATACCAGCCGGATGTTTGTTGCAGGAAAGCCTAGTGTAAAAGCCCGTCGTTTGATTGACATTACCTATGAATGCCTGATGCGCGGGATTGATGTTGTAAAGCCCGGCGCAACAACCGGTGACATTGGATATGCCATTCAATCCTATGCGGAGAGTAAACGCTGTTCTGTTGTTCGCGATTTTTGTGGACATGGCCTTGGTCAAATCTTCCATGACGCACCGAACATCGTTCACTATGGGACACCAGGTGAAGGTGTCGAACTGCGTGCCGGTATGATTTTTACCATTGAGCCGATGATCAATTTGGGTAAATGGCAGGTGAAAGTACTGGAAGATGGCTGGACAGCAGTTACGAAAGATCGGTCCCTGTCTGCGCAATTTGAACATTCCCTTGGTGTTACTGAAACCGGATACGAAATTTTTACGCTGTCGCCTGAAGGATTGAATTGCCCGCCTTATGCCCTCTGAGACAGAAGATAATCCGGAAAATTCAGCAGATAGCATAACCTCTCAGGATCTAGAGGGGAATACTGCCGGATTTACCGATCAGTCTGGTCAAACGATCCTGCCGGATGATTTTTACTTCAACATGGAAGAAGGTAGTGCTTCGTTAAAAAAGAAGCATGATCATAAACTGGGACACCGCGAACGCATGCGAAGCAAGGTGCTCTCTGCGGGTGCGGAAAGCCTTGCTGAATATGAAATATTGGAAATGCTGCTTTTTGCAGCGGCACCGCGCGGGGATACCCGTCCAATTGCAAAATCACTGATCAAGGAATTTGGCTCACTGGCGAAGGTCTTAACGGCCTCCCCAGAAGCCTTGCGAAAAGTTGACAAGGTTGGCGATGCGACCATCGCGACCATGAAGGTTGCTGAAACACTAGGGGTAAAACTCCTTCGCGCCAAAACGGAAAAACGCAATGTTTTGAGTTCATGGCAGGCGTTGCTGGAATATTGTCAGGGGAGTATGGGCCACCGCGAAATAGAACATTTTAGAATTCTGTTTCTGAATAATAAAAACCACATGATTGCTGATGAAGTGCAACAGACGGGCACGGTCAATCATACCGCAGCCTATCCCCGCGAAGTTATTAAGCGAGCGTTGGAACTTAGTGCTACGTCGCTTATTCTGGTGCATAACCATCCGTCGGGCGACACGACCCCTTCAAAGGCCGATATCGCGATTACAAAGGAAATTGTCACCGCCGCGGCTGCATTGGGTATCAAAGTTCACGATCATCTGATTGTCAGCGCGAATGAAAGCACCAGCCTTAAATCCTTGGGCTTGATGTAGGGTTTTCAGCTTCAAATCAGCCTCTGCCTTATTTAGGAATATTGTTGGCCATGGATCAAAAGAATTTTTTTGGGCTCACACCGTTCAAGAAGGTATCCCAACCCAGGTTCAATGCGTCGCGTTGAGCGATAACACCGCGATTTAAAGATGAATTTACAGTGATGGCAAGATAGTCAAACATCCCCGCGATCCATCCGGCTGGCAAATCTTTCCTGAGTTCCCCCCGGTCTTGTGCGGCAAGAACAAGCTTTTCCACCATGGCTAGTTGATTTAGGAAGATTGTCTCATATTTTTTGCGGTCCTCGACAAACCCTCTCATCCAGAAGAAATAGTGATTACTCAAGCCCGCATAGCCTTCAAAAATCTGACGTATTTGATCCAGCGGGGGTTTTCGGGACTTTTGGGCGTTTAGAAGGATATCCTCAAATAAATCAAGGCTATAGGCTGATGCTATTTGTAATAGGTCATTTCTGGATCCAAATCTTCTATTGATCGTAATCCGGCTTACCCCGGCCTCTCTCGCTATTTCCTGCATCGTGGCTTCGGGTTTATGAGCGAGGGTTGTGATTGTTGCTTCAATAATGTCTTCGTCAGATACCATACAATCAACTCATAGTTAATTGACCCCACCTTAAGCAGACTGTTGATTGAGCAGAATAGCAACTGAAAAAATATCGTTATCGCAGTTTTGGTTACTTTCCACAGCACTCAAACTGTTTTTAGCGGCCTGTATTTCGGTAATTCGCTTCAGAAATGGTTGAGATTCTTGATGCTTCCTGTTAGTGAGTGCGCAACGATCTGATAACTGGTCTTTGACAATCTCTGATAACAAAAGACACCCTTTTGTTTTACATACAAGGTGACGCTCCATGATACCCCGTTATGCCCGCCCGGAAATGACAGCAATCTGGGAACCAGAAAGCAAGTTCCGCATTTGGTTTGAAATTGAAGCCCACGCATGTGACGCACAGGCAGAACTGGGCGTCATCCCTAAAGAGGCAGCCAAGGCTGTCTGGGACCGAGGCAATTTCGAAATCGATCGCATTGACGAAATCGAACGGGAAACAAAACATGATGTCATCGCTTTCCTGACCAACCTTCAGGAATATGTCGGTGACGAAGCCCGTTTTGTGCATCAGGGAATGACGTCATCGGACGTTCTGGATACATGCCTGAACGTACAGCTGACCAAGGCATCCGATATTCTGCTGGACGATATGGACAAATTGCTGGCGGCCCTGAAGAAAAAGGCCTACGAGCATAAAGACGATGTTTGTGTTGGCCGGTCTCACGGCATCCATGCCGAGCCTGTTACATTTGGTTTGAAAATGGCACAGGCGTACGCAGAATTCGAACGGAATAAAGAGCGTCTTATTAACGCCAGAAAAGATATCGCGACTTGCGCTATTTCCGGGGCAGTTGGGACATTTGCCAATATTGACCCGTTCGTTGAAGAGCATGTCGCGAAAGCTTTGGGTCTTGAAGCAGAAACAATTTCGACACAGGTCATTCCGCGGGACCGCCACGCTATGTTTTTTGCAACATTGGGCGTGATCGCCAGTTCTATTGAACGGCTGGCCGTTGAAATCCGTCATTTGCAGCGGACAGAGGTTCTGGAAGCGGAAGAGTATTTCGCCCCTGGCCAAAAAGGATCGTCTGCGATGCCGCATAAACGTAATCCTGTACTAACCGAAAACTTGACAGGTCTTGCCCGTCTGGTTCGGATGGCAACCATTCCTGCGATGGAAAATGTGGCCCTGTGGCACGAGCGCGATATCTCGCATTCTTCTGTTGAACGTGGCATTGGTCCAGACGCAACAATCACACTTGATTTTGCGCTGGTTCGTTTGACAAACGTCATCGACAAACTTGTTGTTTATCCCGAAAATATGATGAACAACATGAACAAGCTTGGCGGGCTCATCCATTCACAGCGTGTTCTTCTCGCGCTGACGCAAGCCGGTGTCAGCCGCGAAGATGCGTACCGTCTGGTGCAGCGGAATGCCATGGTGGTTTGGCGTGAAGGCGCCGACTTTATGGATCTGCTGAAAAATGATGACGAAGTATCAGCGGCCCTTTCCAACGAACAAATCGAGAGCGTGTTTGATCTTGAGTATCATACGAAACATGTAGACACGCTGTTCAAGCGCGTTTTTGGCTAAATAAAATGCCGTTTCAAGCGATTGAAACAAAAAGGCTTCTGATCAGGGACTGGATAGAAACTGATCTGGAGCCTTTTGCCGTTTTAAACGGCGACCCGGACGTCATGGAATTTTTTCCGGCGATCCTTTCGGCTGAACAAAGTAATGCGATGGCGGCGGTTATTCGCGAAAAGATCGATTGCAATGGATATGGTTTTTTCGCGGTCGAGCTGAAAGAAACGGGGAAGTTTGTCGGATTTGTCGGCCTTAATAATCCCGCAGCCCTCCTGCCCTTTAAACCTTGTGTTGAAATCGGATGGCGTCTTGACAAGGAAGCTTGGGGATTTGGGTATGCTACTGAAGCGGCGGCGGCGTGTCTGGATTTTGCGTTTGATAATCTGAGTTTGGTTGAAATCGTCTCTTTCACGGCGACGATCAATCTTAAATCGCAAAAAGTAATGCAGCG
>NZ_JBLHZT010000060.1:0-16181 GCF_047631475.1 Sneathiella sp.
CGGACTCCTGCCCACATAAACTGTTTCTTGATAAAAGCGCAGGTGTGATTTTTATTAGACATGGCGCAGTATTAAATTTCGATATTCTGATGCAAGTCGCAACGGAAGCGAATGAAACGGCTGGGCTATTACCCGGATATGGTAGTTTTGTAGATTTCCGATGTTGTGAACGGATTGATCTCACAAGTGATGATGTGCGTAAGGTCAATGATTTTGTTCAAAAAAAGATGGCTTGGCGCGGCACTTTTCCAATTGCTTTTGTTACAGCCTCAAAACTGACCCACGGCATTTCCCGCATGTATGGCAGTTTCCTGAGCGAAGGTTCCCCTACGGTGAATATATTCACTTCACCAGAACCCGCGTTGGAATGGTTAGGACTTCCCAGAGATTATAAGCTTCCCTTCTAACGAACTGAAGTGGGCAACCGCTTTTTTATGTGGCCACACTCTCATTATTTGTTTGATGGGGCAAAAGTGAGAATGACCCACACAGATACAAATTGCCTGTCGCCGCTAAGGAATGGTGGTTTTTTTGAAGCCGGCTTCTTGAACAGAACCGTCGCGTTAAAGTTCTGCGCTTATTTTTATGTCGTCAGTTTCGTTTGCGTCCGATGCCACCGCATTGGCAGCAGGCCGTACTTTTGGCAGGTATAGAGTGCATGTTGTGCCGTTCTTTCCGTCACTTTCGATCGCGGCCTTTCCGTTTTGCAATTCAGCCAGTTTCTGAAAATAGGAAAGTCCGATACCAAGGTTTTCGTCGGCCTGGGTCAAGGCGTTTCCGGACTTTGAAAAAATATCGAAGACTGTTTTTAACTGTTCAGGCGGAATTCCGGGACCATTATCAGTGACAGAGATAGCGACGAAGTTGGTTTTGAGTTGTTCCGATATTTGAACAGTAACCGTACCGTCTTCTGGTGAGAATTTAATGGCATTATCAAGTACATGCATTATGGCCTGTCGGGTTGCATTCTCGTCGAATTCGGCAAAAATCGGCGTGTCTCTGTCTGTATTTATTTCAATCGAGATACCCTTGTTTTTTGCGATTGATCTCATATGTTTGGCCAATGGATCAATGGTTTCCAGAACATTGAGGGGCTCGATCGTCGCCACATAATTTCGGGTATCAATATGAGCCATTTCGATGATGGAATTCACCAGATTAAGAAGTCTGTTACCAGAAACTGAAATATAATTGGCATATTCCTTTTTTTCTTCATCTGAAACCGGGTGGCTGCCTCTTAGAATATCGGCAAAACCAATGATCGCATTCAATGGAGTTCTAAGTTCGTGACTGGTATTTCTTAAAAAATCAGTTTTCGATTTTTCTGCTTGTATGGCCACTTCCCGCTGCTCGATATATTCAACGGTCAAAACCTCAAGATCTCGGGCCTGTAGGCTCAGGAATTTATTATTTTCCTCTAATTCTTTTTGTAAAGTCCGTCTTTTTTTGATTTGATCATTCAATAGAATGACAGCTTTACTCCATCGTATGAGACCAATAACGACGCAAAGAATACCCACATAATAGGCGCTGTTATAGGAAATGCGGATGATGTCACGTGTTTCGAAAGTGGGAGAAAAGGTATCAATAAAAACAGGTGATAGGAATAGTAAGTTGGCAAGTCCCGCGACCGCTAAGGAGCCGAAACCAACTTGAATAAGAATTATCCCCTTGTCTGAATAAGGGACCTGACGGCGAATTCGAAAAAAATATAAAAATGCGAGCGCTAGAATAGCGAATCTTATCGCAGATAAATATGTTTCGATTTCGCCCATTTGATACCAAAAACTTCCGTTTAAACTAGTATCCTCTTACTTCATGTTTCCTTTATTTATTGTTAATCTTAAATAATATAATGCTGTAATATCATTGCTTTCCCAAAAAAGTGTCGGTGTGATTTTTCAATCCGTCTGAGACAAATTGCATAAACAACCGGATCCGTGACACATTCTTTAGATCGGGATGGGTGAGCGCCCAGATATCTTTATTTTTCGTGGGCGTGCAGCCGGGCAACGGTACAAGATCGGGATCACTCTCCCCTAAAAAACAGGGCAACCGGCTAACACCGATGCCCCTTTTTACAGCTGTCAGAAGAACAATCATTGCATCGGTTTTGAGAATTTCATTGCAGCCTGGATACACTTTTTTCAATTCATCTAAAATAGTCGAGGACCATTCTACATGATTGATAAACTTTATGTTTGTTGATTTGTCTATAGTCCCATCCGTTGATCGCAATTGCGCCAAATATGCGTTGGAGATATAAAAGCAACGATTTTGTCGCATAATGCGGCGACCAAATAAGTGGCTGTCCGGTTGATCCCCAACCCGGATGGCAACGTCGGCTTCCCTTTTGCTGAGATTGAAATTCTCGCTCGCCGTTCGGACAGTGATGTCTATTTGTGGATAGAGGGCCATAAACGCGTGTACGATATCTGCGATATAGGTCTGATATAGCTGATCAGCGACCGTAATTTGTAAGGGACCTGCAATTTCTGTGTCTTTCGATGCGATTTCACGGCGCAACGCAAAGACTTCTTTCTCAATGCGCTCAGACGAGGCAATTGCTTTATGCCCGGCATCTGTTGGCACAAAATTTTTAGCGATTCTGTCGAATAACCGAACATTCATTTTTTCTTCAATGGCGGTTATTCTTCTGGAAACCGTCGTGTGGTTCACGGAAAGCGAACGCGCAGCGGCACTTAAACTTCCATGGCGGCCAACGGCCAGAATATATTTATAACTGTCCCAATCTTCCATCTGTGCATTTTTGCACAGAAATTTCGCAATGTTTAGCATTTATTATCAGGTCGATGCTGACTAGATACAAGGCGACAACTTCCACAATTAAAGGTTCTTGATATGTCAGTACAATTCATCGCGCTTATTTCTGTAAAACATCCGGATAAAATGAATGAGTATAAAAAAGTGTCATCGGATGCTTTGGCAAAACATCAGGGAAAAGTACTTGCCGGACTTCCTGCTCCTGAAGCGTTGGAAGGGGATGGTGAAATACCGGATGTTATTGCAATCCTCGAATTTCCATCGATTGATCATGCGCGTGCGTGGCGCCAGGATCCCGACCTTGCCCCGGTTCATGCCTTAAGAAATGGGGCCGGAAGTTCGACAATTTTGGCCCTTCCCGCCTTAAAATAAAATTTTACAAATCAGGCGGGGGTGGCTTTTTATTAACCAATGAAACCCCCGTCCTGATTAGTTTTGCTTGACGTAATTACAGGCGTGCTTACCTAAAAGGTCTACATACTTTAAGGAAATAGCATGATCAAAATCGGTATAGTAATTGGCAGTATCAGGGAAAATTCTGAATCTTCCCGAATATCTCATTATGTTGATGGTTTATTGCATCGGACCCATTTGGATTGCGAGACAGAGATTTTTGATTTGCGTCTGCTGGACCTTCCTTTATGGACTGAAGACAAATGGGATAGCAATAGCCCGGTAAGTCAAAACTGGTTGCCGCTTTCACGTCAATTGTCAGAGTGTGATGGATTTGTTTTTGTGGTTCCCGAATGGGCGGGAATGGCCCCTCCTCATCTTAAAAACTTCCTATTGATGTGCGATAAGGGTGAACTGGCCCACAAACCCTGTCAGTTGATCGGAATTAGTTCTGGCATGGGCGGCGCATATCCTGTTGCTGAACTACGGATGAGCGGATATAAAAACAACATGCTGATGTGGCTACCCGATCACATGATTTTGCGAAACGTTACACAGCTTTTTGTCGATACGCCGCCGAACAGTCTTGATCTGACGCTCACCGAACGGCTTGATTATTCGCTGGGCTTTTTGGTTGATACGGCGATTGCCTTGAAACCGGTCCGCGACAAGAACCAGAATCTGGAAAAATACAAATTTGGAATGTGATCATCTTCCATTATAGAGACGCAAAACAACAGGACTGTGTTGTTATAACTGCAATTGAGATGGACGCCGGGGAAGCTTTGCGTGCATATGGCCTAGATCACGTTGCTGACCTGCCGGTTGATCCCGCTGCCTATTTGATCGGACTTGAAAAAGAATGCCTGCTGCTTGTTGCCTGCGATGCAGCCGACAAGCCTGTTGGCTTTGCGTTTGTGAAGCCAATAGACGGTCAGGCCCACCTTAAAGAAATCTCAGTTTCACGCCGATTTATGCGCCAGGGAATTGGAAAAAAATTGCTTAGTTTGTCGGAAAAGTGGGCCAAGGATCAGGGGTTTCAAAAGATAACCCTGACGACCTATGAATTTATTCCTTTTAACGCCCCATTTTATCAGGCTATGGGATATTCAATTTTCTCGCCAGCTAAAGGATGGCCATCGCTTTTGGAAACTCGGCAACAGGAAAAGGCGCACGGCCTGGATGTTCAGCCGCGCGTCTGCATGTACAAAAACCTTTAAGGAGCCTGCTTCAAACTGTCCTTATCAAATCCTGCAAGCTTTTTATAGGCGGTCGCGACCTCTTCCAGTTGGTCCGCCGGAATACAGGTATGTATGTCCGCGCAGTCCCCGGTACAGACATCTTTCACCATTTCCATGACCCTTTCCGGCCCTGTTTCTCGATTGGCGAGACTGATGCGCGTTGTATGTGGGCGCCGATTGTCTTCATATTGTGTCAGAATATCGGTAATGTTTCCGCCCTTTTCCAATAGAGAAACAAACTCCATGGCGTCCAGTACGCCCTGAGACACACCGTTGGATCCATTTGGATACATGGCATGGGCCGCATCGCCCATAAGGGTGATCCTGTCAAAGCTCCATTTCGGAATTGGGTCCCGGTCAATCATGGGAAATTTGTGAATGGAAATTGCGTTATCAAATAATGCGTTAATGTCCAGCCAACCAAGATCCCACGAGTCAAAATCAAACTTGAACTCTGATAACAGGCCTTCTGCATTCCAATCAGCCTGCCGTCCGGCTAAATCAGACGGGATCCTCCGCTCTGCAATCCAGTTAATATAGGATTTTCCGCGCGCAGCACTTTCGGCTCGGATCGGATAAGCGACGAGTTTCAGATCATTATGTCCCGCCATGAACATGGATTTTCCGTCCTTGAAGGGCGCCATTTCCGTCACCCCGCGCCATAACATTTGACCGGAATAATGCGGCGGCCCTTCATCAGGATACAAAATTTTCCGCAAACGGGAGTTTATACCATCCGCGCCAATCAGATAGTCAGCATGGGCTTTTTGCTGTTCCTGGGTACCGTCATGGTTTGTGAAATAGGCGGTTACACCGTCGCCATCCTGTTCATATCGATCAAACCGGTGATCCATAAACAGACAGTCTTCTCCCAGACGTTCTTTTACGGCCGCCAAAAGAATCATGTGAAAATCACCGCGATGTATGGAAAATTGCGGGACATCGTAACCGGCGGCCAGACCCCGCGCCTCGCTCCAGATGGTTTTACCGTCTTCGGTATAATAGCTGAGACTGGATGTTTCGATCGCAACCTTTCTAAGGGCGTCCAATAAACCCAGTTTCGCCAAATTCTGGACAGAATGCGGAAGAAGGTTAATCCCGACACCAAGCGGTAATAGTTCAGGAACAGTCTCATAAATACGGCATTTAAATCCTTTTTGATGCAAGGCGAGGGCCAATGTCAAACCAACGAGCCCTCCCCCTACGATTATGCCTTCTGGTTTTTGCACGACCCTTTATCCTCCCGCGAAATAGTTTTATTTGTAACTATATCCAGGGGGCTGGTTCAAACGCAAGGGTCTTCGGCAATTACAGTTTCGACCGGATCTTGATGTTTTCCGCAAAGTCTTCGACATGTAGGCGAATTTGGGCGCTGTCTTCCGGTTCTGCGAGCACTTCTGAACTCAACATGTAATCATACTTTTCTGCAAACGCCTGTTTAAGCGGATACCCTGCGGCAGTGATTAAGCGGGCGGCCAGGATTTCCATTGGATCGATATATTTTTCGAAATCTCCTAAAATGAGAGGGCCTTCGCCATAGGCATAGGCCAACGGAATTTCTGTGCACCCCATAATGACGCTATAATTTTCCTTTTTTGCCGATCGTTGGGCATGGCCTTCTTTCAATAGATCGATGACAACATCAAAAACCCATTTTGCTTCAGAAAAATGGGGCTCGCTTCCTTTTACACCGATTTCCGGGTCATAAATTGCAGCCATGACAGCAGCTTGCGGCGCAGCACTGATTTTCCTTAGGTCGGGATTTCCTTCCTGCGTTAGGAAATAACTCAGTCTCTTTGTGTTTTTGTCCTGTGGGTTGGGAACATCTCGTGTTTCAAGAACTGGAATTTGTGAACTATAGACCTGTGTTTCCCGGGTGCCAGAGGTCGACAAAAGGATGATCTCGTCGGACGGCAGCTTTTGCTGAATGTAATTTTTTGTCTCTTCGATCATGTTGATGGGGCAAATCTGTTTGCTTTCCAATTGTTCCAGATAAGCTTCATACACAACTCTAGAGTGAAAAGTGTTGCAGGGAACGCCGACCACGAATTTCTGCGCCACCGCTTCAAATGCGTGACAGGCCACATTGACAGAAGATCCCATGGCCATTCCAGGATTGATCCCCTGTTGGTTGCCAAGCAGGTACGCAGTCCGATCAAGGACGTAGGGTGACATTGAAAGATGGATTACCGGGGCATGTCCCTGATCTCCCATGCCACGATTATCAAGCATATCAATAAGTTTCTGATGAAAAGCAACGCCTGCTGCGGGCCCGACCCCACCACCAACGACAATAAAATTTCTTTTAGGACACATTATACTACCTATACTTTTATTTATGATTAAAAATAAGTGGTATTGATGTGTTTCTAAAAAAGTGACAGGTAGAAAATTGGATGACAGATGTGTGCAAGCTGGCTATTTTTAATACTGTACTATGTCACTTGCTTTCATTTCGGCTGATATCCCTGATTGGACAAAGTGTGTTTTGGTCATCGAAAGCTTGTTTAAATTTTAAGTGGAAATTTTTGGATGAGCGTTGAAATTGATCCGTCAATCCTTGAAATGATTGAAGAATGTTATCTCGAAACTGTTGATGAGGCTATTGGTGCCGGCCACAGCAAGCTTATCGCACATAAAGAAGGGGTAACGGGGGCTTCCATGCTTCTGGCATCGATGACCAGCATGGAAGATGAAGAAGCGAAACATCTTGTGGTTTCCCTGAATTTGCGTCCGGGAACAACAGGTGAAACTTGATCTGGGTATCACCTGTTGTCCAGCAAAAAATCAGAATCCCTTGGCTGTCAGGCCATCATCAACATCAATCATGCTACCGGTCATGAAATCAGAGCCGGGTCCTGCAAGAAGCAGTAAAGCACCATCTAACACCTCAGGATCCCCCACACGGCGGCGCGGCAAACGACTGATCAGTTTTTTTCCGTGATCCGTGTCCCAATAATCGCGATTAATGCCAGTGACAATATATCCAGGGTTAATGCCATTGACATTGATGTTATACCGCCCCCATTCATCTGCAAGGGCGGCTGTCATATGCTTAACGGCTGCTTTTGACATGCAATAGGCAATATTCTGCTTCAAGACCCGGTTCGAGGCGACGGACGCGATATTGATAATTTTACCGCCATGCCCGTGTTTGATCATGCTTTGACCGACCGCCTGCGCGACAAAGAAAGCTCCTTTGGCATTTGTATCCATCACGGCGTCGAAATCTTCTTCACTAATGGCTTCCGAAGGAGACAACGCGCTTATACCTGAATTGTTGACCAGAATGTCAACCGGCCCCAATTCTGTTTCAGCGGCGGCAACTGCCGAACGGATGCTTGCAACATCTGTTACATCCATCCGGACAGGAAGGGCGCGGCCATCGAAGCCTTCGATTTCCTTCGCCAGTGTTTCCAGCTTATCGGTACTGCGCGCAGCCAGCGTAACTTTGGCGCCAGCACGGGCAAGCGTCAGAGCAAACTGCCACCCTAATCCGGAAGAGGCTCCTGTCACCAGAGCATGCTTTCCCTCTAGAAATGTGGGTGAATTCACTGTTTATCTCCTCTTTTTTCTTGTTTCATTGGCGCACATCATTCACTGCGGGCCGAATAAAATCAAGGCTTTGAGATTTCTCAAAATTCTGGCCCGCGAAAAAGACAATTTTAACTAAATTTTGCTTCAATAGGGTACAAATAAATCAGGGAAGAAAAAATATGTCTGTCTCCGCTCAGATTTTGGTCGTTTCCAATAAAGAGGAAGCGGCCCTGACCAAATGCCTGACGGGCTTTGGATATGCCGCCTCAAGAATGGACTATTCCAAGTTCAAAAGTGAAAAGATTGCCTCCCCTTTGTATGACTTGATCTTGTTCCTGAATAACGATGGGCGTGATCAGTTATCCGGCTTGAAGGAAGCATTGACCGAACAGACTTCTCAAATCCTGATCATCGGAGAAAATCCTTTTTCAGACAGCATCCAGTCTATCCCCACGACATTTTGTGATATGGAACTGGAACGACGGCTTGCCTCTCTTGTGCGCCTGCAGGTCATGAAACGAGAATTTATCAGACGCTCTGAAACCACGTCGCAATATGGGTTGAAAGCCAAAGATCTTCCTGATCCTGTATCAGAGGAAACCAGCAAAAATATTCTTCTTGTTGGTACAGAGAGTGATGTATTAGGCCAGGTGATGTTGCAGCTGGATCGTGGAACCCAGATAAATGTCTGCCAAAACGCCATGTCAGCGATGGACGAGTTGCAGTCCACGCAGTATGACGCGATGATCCTGTTAGGGGCGGGCCAAGGAGATGTCAATCTTCGCTTCGCCAACGATGTTCGGGCAAATAGCCGGCTTTTTAATCTGCCAATCATCTTTATTCTTGATCATGAAAGCAATCGGCAGGCGGCTTATGTCCACGGCGCTTCCGATATTGTTTTAAATCCGTCTGAAATGAAAAATCTGAGAGTGAGAACTTTTCTGCATATCAATCAGGCGGATTATCGATTTTCTCTTCAAAAGCTTTTCAAGACATCCAAGCCCCTTCCGGTTACGGATGGTCCCACCGATTTGTATTCTTTTGGCTTCATGCGGGCACATCTGAATAACCTGATCTCAGATCATCGTGCGGAAGACAAGTATTTGACGATTGCAACACTCGATATTACCAACCTCAAGGCAATTAATGAAGAATTTGGCTACGCCGCGGGCGATCAGGTCTTGCGGCAGATTGGAAATATCATTTCCTTCCTGGTTCGCGGTGAAGATATATGTTGCCGGTATGAAGGGAACAAGTTTCTGATCGCCCTGCCCTGCACCGGGATTGATCAGGCCCGCTTTGCCCTAAACCGTGTTTACGGGGTGACAAAAACGACAGAATTTGCTGTGGCGGGACAGGATAAACCGGTTGCCGCTAGGGTTGAAATGGGATTGGCTGAAATGGCGGAACAGGAAACCGTTGAAGAAACCATCCGGCGTTGCAAAGGTGTGAGTATGGTCACAACACAAGCGGCGGCCAGTTAATTCTGGAACAATCATTCAAATAAGGGGCTTGTTTCAGACCGCCGGTCTCCCTATTCTATATCCTATGAAAATAGATATTGTCTCTGATACGGTCTGTCCCTGGTGCCTTATTGGCAAACGCAAATTAGAAGCTGCGTTGGCAGAACGACCTGATCTGGATGTCGAGATTACCTGGCATCCCTTTCAGCTTCATCCCGATATGCCCAAAGAAGGCGCTGATCGGACGGAATTCATCACACAAAAATTTGGTAGCATTGAGCGGGCCAAAGAATTGTATGAAAATGTCAGGCAGGCGGGTGCGGCCGTCGGATTGGACTTTCAATTCGGTAAGGTTAAGCGATCTCCTAATACGTTGAATTCGCACCGGCTTATTCGGTGGGCCGAGACAGCTGGCTTGCAAAATGAAGTCGTGGAAATCCTGTTCCGGAAGTTCTTTATGGAAGGGGCCGATCTGGGTGATGATCAGGTGTTGATCGATGCTGCCAGTGAAGCCGGTATGGACGTCGAGATCGTCAAGAACCTTCTGGAAAGTGACGCCGATGTCGAACTGGTGTCTCAAGAAGATGCGCGGGCCCGTGAAATGGGTATCAGCGGTGTTCCGTTCTTCATTTTTGACAACAAATATGCGTTGTCAGGGGCACAGGATCCGGCAACCTTTATTCAAGTCATTGAACAGATTGAAACAGAAGCAAATGAGGCGACTTCTTAGGACGTTCAGTCTTCTTCATACTTGTTAAATTCGACGTCCAGATCTTCAACCTTTGAGAGCAGAAAAGCCTGAATATCCGTCACAGCCTGATTATACTGTGACGGACCAATTTTCTTCACCATGAAGTTAACAAGTTGTAACGCTCTGAAATGGCTGATGTTTTCGTCAAATTCAGTGGCAAAAAACTGACCAAGTTCTGTTGCAATCTGTTCTTTGGTTTCATCACTTAACCCGACCTGCATTCTTCCGATCCTATCTTGCTTTGGCGATTTTGGCCAAATTCTGGGATAACCATAAAACACCTTTCAAACGATCATCCGGGTGATCCCACGACCGGGTGTAGACCATTTTGTGATCGGCGCGCAATTTCGCTGAACCGGGCTGTTTCGATATAAAGGCGACCAGTCCGCCCGGATTGTCAAAACGATTACCCCTGAAGGTCAAAACGGCCCCTTTTGGTCCCGCTTCAATTTTCTCAATATTTGCAGCTTTACAATATTGTTTGATGGTCATGACTTCCACCAGATGTTTAACCTCTTCCGGCATCGAGCCAAAACGGTCGACCATTTCAACAGCAAACGCATTTATTTCCTGTTCTGTGTCCTGGGCCGCGATCCGGCGATACAAATCCATTCGGACCGTAATGTCAGAGACATAACTCTCAGGAATGAGCACTGATGTACCGATATTGATCGATGGTGACCATTTATCTTCGGCTTCT
The DNA here is from genome assembly GCF_047631475.1 of Sneathiella sp. Lineage (GTDB taxonomy): Bacteria > Pseudomonadota > Alphaproteobacteria > Sneathiellales > Sneathiellaceae > Sneathiella. Next base: position 10,870 of record NZ_JBLHZT010000060.1, read on the forward strand.
TCACCGCCCTCAAGAGTACCATCGCGGGCAGCCGCAACGGCTTCTTCCAGCATTTCCTGGTATAACTCGAACCCGACTTCTTTCACATGCCCGGATTGTTCATCCCCAAGCAGGTTTCCAGCGCCGCGAATATCAAGATCATGGCTGGCTAATGTAAAGCCTGCTCCCAAGGTATCAAGGGATTGAAGAACACGTAGCCGCCGTTCGGCTGCGGCTGTCGGTTTTTTGCGGGGCGGTAACGTCAGATACGCATAGGCCCGCGTTTTCGAACGACCAATTCGACCCCGAATTTGGTAAAGCTGCGCCAGACCAAACATATCTGCGCGATATGTAATAAGCGTATTGGCTGTTGGAATATCCAAACCGGACTCGACAATATTTGTTGCCACCAGAACATCATATGCCCCGTCATAAAAGGCGTTCATGGTATCATCCAGCTCTTTTGCCGGCATTTGACCGTGAGCGGTTACAAACTTGACCTCGGGGACATGCTCTTTCAGGTATTTGCCAACTTCTTTCAAATCGGTCAGTCTGGGGCAGACAAAGAAACTTTGGCCGCCTCTGTAATGTTCGCGCAGCAAAGCTTCGCGGATCACAACCGGGTCAAAAGGCAGAACAAATGTTCGAACAGCAAGCCTGTCTACCGGCGGGGTTGCAATAATTGATAAATCCCGAATGCCGGTCATGGCCAGTTGCAATGTTCTGGGTATGGGGGTTGCTGTTAAAGTCAAAACATGCAGATCTGCGCGCATTTCTTTTAAACGTTCTTTATGAACCACACCGAAATGCTGTTCTTCATCAACGATCACAAGTCCAAGATTTTTGAAATCGACACTTTTTCCAAGCAATGCATGAGTGCCGATCACAATATCCACCTGACCGGCGGCCAGCCCTTTTTTGGTGAGCGTCGCTTCTTTCGTTGTGACCATGCGGGATAGTTGCGCAACATTAACGGGAAGGCCCGCAAATCGCTGGCTGAAAGTCTTGTAGTGCTGACGCGACAGAAGCGTTGTTGGCGTTACAACAGCGACCTGCTTGCCGGCAAGGGCGGCTGAAAAAGCGGCCCGCAGCGCTACTTCTGTTTTACCGAACCCAACATCCCCACAGATCAATCGATCCATGGGTTTGCCAGAGGTCAAATCATCCAGCGTATTATTGATGGCATTCAGCTGATCTTCGGTTTCCTCAAATGGAAAGCCCGCGCAAAATTCGGCATATGCCCCATCCGGCGGTATCAATCGCTCGGCTTTTTTCAAATGGCGGGATGCGGCAATTTTAATAAGCTGATCGGCCATTTCCATGACCTTTTTCTTCAGCTTGGCTTTTTTCGCCTGCCAGCCACTTCCGCCCAGCCGATCAAGGGTCGCGCCTGCATCCGCGCCGCCATATCGGGACAGCATTTCGATATTTTCAACGGGCAGGTAGATTTTGTCCCCACCATCATATAGCAGCGTGACACAATCATGCGGTGCGCCGGAAATATCGATGGTTTTCAACCCTTCATATTGAGCCACACCATGATCAACGTGAACAACATAATCCATTGGCGACAGCTGTGAAGCTTCGGCAATGAAATTGTCACTCTTACGAGACATTTTACGGGGCCGAACAAGACGGTCTCCCAAAACATCCTGCTCTCCAATGACAACGAAATCGGGCGCTTCAAAGCCTTTATCCAAACCCAATACGGTTAAATAAGGGATGTTCAGATTGCTTTTCAGGTCTTCAAAAGACGAAATACGACTGATCGGGCTGATCCCGTGATCTTTCAGAACCTTTTCGTTTCTTTCCAAGGAGCCCTCTGAAAAGTGGGTCAAAATGGTCTGTTTGCCCTGCCCCAGTATCTGCGTAATGTGCTTTCGCAGATGGTCGTAAATATTACTGTCCTGAAGTTTTCGTTCAGGGGCAAAATCACGCCCTTCTTTTCCTTGAGCATCAAAAATGTCTGCGCCTACAGCGCCGCTGCGATATGGAGAAATCTGGCACGTTGCCCGAACCGATAGCAAGTCGTTCCATTCTTCCAGTGTGACATACAGTTTTTCAGGCGAAAGCGGGTGATAGTCGACATTTTTACCGATGGCGGCCGCTTCGCGGGTTTCGAAATAGTCCTGAATTGTTTCCAGACGGGCGTCCCGAGATTCATCACACAGATAATCCAGAAAGATCATTGCATCTGGTAGGAAGTCCGTTATCAGCTGCATTTTGTCATGGAACAAGGGTAACCAATGTTCCATACCGACATGTTTGCGCTTTTCACTGACCGCTTCATACAAAGGGTCGTCACCCGTTACACTTCCAAAATTCTCGCGGTAGCCACTTCTAAAACGGGTCACAGCGGCATCATCCAACAGGAATTCTGTTGCTGCTGTAAATTCGATTTGTTTCAGCTTGCCCGTTGATTTTTGACTGAGGGAGTCAAAGGTTCTGATCCCTTCAAGAGTATCACCGAAAAAATCGAGACGGACAGGTTCTTTAAGGGCGGGCGGGAAAATATCAATCAATCCGCCGCGAACAGCGAACTCCCCCTGCTCCATCACGGTACCAATTCGGGAAAAACCGTTGGCAACCAGAAACGCGGTTAACGCTGAAATATCGACAGTGTCGCCAACCTTCGCAGAGAAACGGGCCCCCTTGATCATGTCTATCGAAGGAGTGCGCTGTAACATCGCGTTGACCGTTGTCAGTACGATGCGCGGCTTTTCCGCCTTTTCTGTCAAGCGAGCAAGGCTTGTCATGCGGTGGGCAACAATCTCGGAGTTAGGAGAGACCCGGTCATAGGGTTGACAATCCCACGCGGGAATACTGATCACTTCTATCGAAGGATCAAAAAAGTTGAGGGTCGATTCTGTCGCGGCCATGCGGATATCTTCGCGCAGAACATACAGAATATCCTGCGACGCCTGCGCGGCAACTTTCGCCAGCAAATACGCGTCATATCCCTCAGGAACAGATTCAAGACGACAGTTTTGGTTGGTTTTTTCGAGGCCAATCAGTTTACTGATTACGCTGGACTGAAGGGTGTTAGTCATCACGTCTTAAGTTAGCCGGATCATGTTCAAATACTGCGAAATTCTTGAGCTTGTCCATGACGGGCGTATCAAACTCTTCCGGCGTTTCTTCCCGCCCAACAGCCCACGCATAAATACTGGGATCCCCTGCATGTAACAACGTTTCATAGAGGTCCAATTCACCCTGATCAAATGTATGCACATATTTCTCAGCGAACCGTCCCAGCATCAGGTCAGTCTCTTTCATTCCGGTGTAGCGGGAACGGTGTAAAAGACGTTTTCGGCGTATAACAATATCTTCGGTCATGACTAGCTCTTTTATTGAATGAGCAAGGATATACCCTTTATGTTCCCTTCTGTCAGCATTAAGCTACGCAACAACATGATTATCTTTCTGATAAAGGCAAGGATCCCGTATGCGCCCGGAATTACTATTTCCGCTTTTCAAATCAGCTGAAAGTCTAAAAGGCGTGGGGCCGCGCATGATGGGTCTGCTGCGTAAATTAACAGGCGAACATGTGATTGATCTTGTCTGGCATCTGCCAAGTGGTATCGTGACACGGCAAAAAATTGATCATTTGTCACCGGATTATGTAACAGGTCAGGTGATTGTGACCGTTACCACCCGAAAACACCATCCTTCCAGAAGCCGTCGGGTTCCCTATAAAATAGACTGCGATGTTAATGGCGAGGCTTTAACACTGACTTTCTTCAACGGACGGGAAGATTATTTAAAGCAAAAGCTGCCTGTGGATAAACAAAGGATCGTTGCCGGAAAACTTGAAGAATATGGCGGTGTTTATCAAATTACCCATCCCGATCATATTCTCGACATTAATGATCACGCTGATATTTCAATTCATGAGCCCGTTTACCCGCTAACGGGGGGTATAACGAATAATATGCTGGGCAAAGCCATTCAACAGGCTCTTTCTTTCGTGCCCGTCCTTCCTGAATGGCAGGACCCAACATTGATCACCCGGGAAAAATGGATCGATTGGAAAACCGCCGTCCTGACGGTCCATAATCCAACGGGGGAGAAGGATCTGGAACCAGATAGTCTTCCAAGGCAGCGGCTGGCATATGATGAGTTATTTGCAAATCAATTGGCGTTGGAGCTTGCCCGGCGGAGTATGAAACGTAAGAAAGGCCGGTCCCTGCCAACCAATGGAACCCTGACGGAAGCGGTCATTGATCTGCTTCCCTTTGCTTTAACAGGGGCCCAACGCCGCGCAATTTCAGAAATATCGGCGGATCTAACCGCAAACTATAGGATGCTGCGACTGGTTCATGGGGGACGTGGGCAGTGGTAAAACCATGGTTGCTCTTATGACCATCCTGCAGGCATTGGAAAACGGTGCACAAGCGGCCCTGATGGCCCCCACTGAAATTCTGGCGCGTCAGCATTTGGAAGGCCTGGATCCATATTTCAAACAACTTGGCCTCAAAACCACCTTATTGACCGGACGCTTGAAGGGTAAAAAACGGGCTGCCGTTTTACAGGAACTGGCTGAGGGAACGATCCATGTGGCCATTGGAACCCATGCCCTGTTTCAAGAGGATGTTCAATATCATGATCTGGGGCTTGCGGTCATTGATGAGCAACACCGTTTTGGCGTACATCAGCGATTGGCCTTAAGCGCCAAAGGAAAGCCAGAGACCGGCGGGGTTGATGTGCTCGTGATGACAGCAACACCTATTCCACGCACCTTGGCCCTGACGGCCTACGGCGACATGGATGTGTCGATTATTGATGAAAAACCACCCGGGCGAAAGCCGGTCGATACACGGGCAATTGAAATTGAACGACTGGATGCTCTGGCGACAGGTTTGGGACGAAAAATAGCGGAAAATGAACGCATATATTGGGTATGCCCCCTTGTTGAAGAAAGCGAGGTCAGTGATCTTGCTGCTGCGGAAGACCGCAAGACCTATCTGGAAGCCCTGTATCCCGGTCAGGTTGGCATCGTACATGGCAAGCTGAAATCTGACGAAAAAGAAGCCGCGATGGAGGCCTTCAAGTCAGGCGAAACGCAAATCCTTGTGGCAACAACCGTCATTGAAGTGGGTGTTGATGTTCCCGAGGCCACTGTCATGATCATCGAACATGCCGAACGCTTCGGACTTGCGCAGCTTCATCAGTTGCGCGGCAGGGTCGGCCGTGGCGGTCTCGCTGGAAATTGCCTGTTATTATATGCAGGCCCCCTGGGAGAGACCCAGAAAGCCCGTCTTAAAATCATGCGCGAAACCGAAGATGGTTTTGTGATCGCCGAAGAGGATCTACGATTGCGCGGGGCCGGGGAA
>NZ_JBLHZT010000061.1:0-14662 GCF_047631475.1 Sneathiella sp.
CTGGCCAGATCCGCAATCATCGCGTCGACATCTTTAAGGATCGCGGACGCACCAATAAAACCGTGATAGAGATCTTCAAATTCAGCGAAGTCTATGAGGGCTCCCAGCTTCTCCAATTGATTTGCGACCAATTGCCCATCGTCCCGAAGAGGATCAAAGCCGCATACACGGATCCAGGTGGGATTTATTTTCCCTGAGATGGCGTGATCCATCGGCGACAAAAGCCTCTCCTGACCATTTTTGGTTTGAACGTCAAAATGACTGGAAAACCAGTCTAGTAACTCTTGTGTTAAAACGATATTTTCTTTTGCCAGAACGTCCCGGGAGACCGTTTTTGGGGTATTCATCATCGGCGGGTACACTAACGCAGTCGCCACCGGGATATGCCCCAATTCCCCATTTGACGCCTCACTGGTGACGAGTAACGCGAGCGCAGCCCCGGCACTGTCCCCTGCAACTGAGATTTTTGACGCATCCAAACCAAGAGTTTCAGCATGCGCCTGTACCCATTTCCAACTGTCCAGAGCATCAAATTGCGGAGCCGGGAATTTATGCTCAGGCCCCAGGCGATAGTCTACAGCTATAACTGGATTTCTGGTTTCCAATGCAATTTTCCGGCAAAACCGATCATGGCTTTCAAGGCCGCCAATGACAAACCCGCCACCGTGGAAATAAACAAGGCCCGGACGCTGTTGAATACCGGGATTTGGATCATACAGACGCCCATTTATCTCGCGTTCAGGCAAAGAAAGGGAAATATCTTCCACTTTTTCAAGGGGATGCTTGGGACCATCAAAAAGTTCCATGGATTTGTTGTATCCACCGCGCAACATGGGCACCGTCCACTGTGACGCAGGAACGCCAAACTCACCCTGCAACTCAATCAGCGCCTGCGCCCGGGGATCAAGAGTTCGACCATCGATACACAATGCGCCCGATCCAATCTTTCGTTTCCAGTAAGCATCGCTCGCTTTCATTAATAGAAACCGTTTATACAGGAAATACGGGACTTTAAGCACTTGTGGCAACGACATTTCCACCCCTCCATATTGAGCGCCGTTTCGGCTTCATTGGTCGGGCGTTTGCACCGCCCCATTATTATTTTTTTATGATCTACCGAGATTAACCCGAGTTTTTTTTAAGTCAATTGCCTTAAACACTTCGGTCAGGCCAACAACAACCCCTCTGTAGTTATAACAAGTTCTTCCAAAAGGCGGTCTCCCTCCCATAAAGCGGGTTGCCGATGATTTGTCAGCGCCATTTCCCGAATGGACAGGCTATGGAACACATATACCTGCATCAAGGACAGACGCATTTCGATGACATCTGGCTCCAGATGCTGCATGAAGTTGCGCATGTAATCAAGACACCGGAAGAAAGCACCACCGGAATGGGCTTTAATCGCTTCTGATACAAGTTTGGGCTCTTCTTTAGAGGCCAGCAAAAACAATCTCACATTGCTTAAATTGCGAGGATCATCGCCGGAAACAACAGCACATTTAATGAAGATGTTGAGAACCTCGATCAAAGTGGCAGGACCTCCCTGCTTTTCCAATTGATCGAGCAATACCGTCCGTTCATCCTCCATTGCTTTGGAGGCATCAAGGAGGAGCTCTTTGACAAGCGCTTCTTTCGTTTTGAAATAGTAATGCAAAGAGGCCATATTTTTTTGACCCGCCGCATGAACAATCTCTCGCACGCTGACAGCTTCAATTCCTTTATCTGCGAATAAAGTTTGTGCAGCGATTTTAATTTTATCAGCGGTCTTGGTCTTTTTCATATTATTCCTCTGGGCGAAGAAACATCCGGCTGTTCAAAGCGCAGATGACAATCGACAATAAAGCGTATTCAATCAAGTGACTACCCCAGCGAGCCAAATAGTATGCAATCCCCCTCTAACACTTCCGGCCTGGCCCAGTAACGGTGTTACCGCTCCCTTTTCCAACTGTGATGTCATGCGAGTTTAATTGACTTCCCTTCAAAAGACAGGTAACCGGCATCCATGACAAAAAATGAAGTACAGAAAACCGATCCGTCTCGCCTGTTTGCTGACCTTGATCTGGACCCCTCTATCCTGCGCGCTGTTGAAGAGCAGGGGTATGCGGAAATGACGCCCATTCAACAAAAAGGGATCCCCGCAATTCAGCAGGGAAAGGATCTTATCGGGATTGCCCAAACCGGCACAGGTAAAACGGCCGCCTTTTCACTTCCGATTATCCACAAAATCATATCTGAACATCAGGAATATGTCGGGAAAACCACCCGCGCCCTGATCCTTGCCCCAACACGCGAACTGGCCGTACAAATCGCCGAAAATGTGCGTAAATATGCGGAACATGTTTCGTTACGGACAACCCTTGTTTATGGCGGTGCCTCAGCCAAGCCACAGATCAAAGCCCTTTCCAGAGGCGTCGACATTGTTGTTGCGACGCCCGGCCGCCTGCTGGACTTGTTTTCAGATGATTACATCTGGTTGGGCAAAGTTGACTATTTTGTTTTAGATGAAGCGGACAGAATGCTCGACATGGGTTTTATTCACGATATTCGCAAGATCGTTGCCCAACTTCCCAAAAAGCGACAGACCCTGCTTTTTTCTGCCACAATGGCCAAAGAAGTTGAGAAACTGGCCGCCGGTATCTTGAAAGACCCGGTCCGCATTAACATTGCCCCGTCCGCAACAACAGCGGAAAAAGTCAGCCAAACGGTTTTAATGGTATCAAAGGACAACAAGCGCCCTCTTTTACAACATCTGCTAAAAGATCAAAAGATGGAGCGGGTTCTTGTATTTACCCGAACAAAACACGGTGCCAACCGGCTGACCCGTTTCCTTGAAAAGCTGAACATTGACTGTAGTGCTATCCATGGTAACAAGTCGCAGAATACGCGACAAAAGGCACTTGAGAGTTTCAAAAATGGCGATATCAGGGTTCTAGTGGCTACGGATGTTGCAGCACGAGGGATCGACGTTGATAATGTGACCCATGTCATCAATTACGATGTCCCCAATGATGCGGACAATTACGTGCACCGTATAGGCCGGACGGCGCGCGCCGGGATGACCGGCATCTCAATTACCTTCTGCGATCACGATGAATTGGATTACCTTAAGGCCATCGAGAAGATTACCAAACAATCCATTCCACAATCCACCGATCAGCCCTTTCACGCTGATCATTCCTCGACAGCCAATTCTAGCCCTGCAAAGAGTTCAAAACCGAAAAATCAAAGGTCCAGAAGTCGCCGCCCCGAAAATGGCCGATCAAACGGGGGTAATAATACCACGAGACGCCCCAACCGGCACAAACCCCGAGCAACCTAGCCCAAGGGCTTGGAATCTCACCCGCAATCCGACAAATTGCATGACAATTCGATTTATACTATCGGTGGTTTAAGCTTTAACATTATTGACCAATAATATATTCTACAATAGGTTTTGATTTTGGAATGTCGGCTATATGTCACGCAAAATATGGGCTGTTATATTATTTGGGATACTTTGCCTTTTTCTGATTGCGACAATTCTCGCCATAAGCGTTAGCGCGAAGAATGCCATCACAATCAGAGAATTGGCATTGCATCGCGCTGAAGCAATAGAAATTGCTCATCAATTACGACGCAGTTCAGACAACCTTACTCAAATGGCGCGTCTGTATGTTGCAACCAATGATCCTCGATATGAAGCCTATTTTTATAAAATCCTGGACATTCGAGACGGCAAGGCCCCGCGTCCTGAAAATTATGATACTGTTTATTGGGACTTCATTATGAGCGGTGATGCTGTTCTGGATACACAAGGCCAATCAACTTCGCTCTTATCATTGGTGAAAAACTTAGAACTTACAACACGCGAGACAGAGTTGTTATTGCTGGCTGAAAAACATTCGGAGCATCTGATCCGTTTGGAAAAAATAGCCTTTGCAGCAATGAAGGGATATTTTGCAGATGCTCATGGCAATCTGGTTGTCAAAAAAGAACCAGACCCGGTTTTGGCCAACACCCTTTTAAATGGCCGGGAATACCTGACCCAAAAATCCAAAATAATGAAACCAATAGACCAGTTTTTTCGTCTGATAAACGAAAGAACCGAGCAGACAATTCTGGCAAATCAAGAACGGGAGAAGAGCCTCCAGATTTATATTGCCGGGCTCGTTGGTGCAGGCCTGCTTCTCTCTTTTATCCTGTTATTAATTGTCAGATCGGTTTGGCAGCCTGTTATAAAAAAACGACCAATTCAGTCGGACCCATTGGAACTCACCCCTTATCAGCCGCAAAGATCCCTACAGCCCAGATCTCAGAAAACCGGTTTAAATAGTGCTAATGCGATCATGCTCCTGTGGGTCGAAAGTATAATCGAACAGCTGGCAAATGAACTTCAAACGCAAGAAAAAATCTTCAATGCGATCAAGCAAAATAACATCAACCTTCTGAACGCCCATAAAGTTGCAAAAATTGGATATTGGGAACTTAATTTCGAAACAAACGAAGAAAAATGGTCTGACGCAATTTTTGACATTTATGGCTTAACGAAAGATACCGTCCCAAGCTTTTCAGCCTTTAAAAAATGCATCCACCCGGATGATCGGGACTCTTTGCTGGCCAATCAGGAAAAATGTGTAAATACCGGGCAATCCTTTTCTTTTGATTACCGAATACAACATTCAGATGGCACCATCCGATATGTGACCAGTTATGGCAGTATTCTTCTCAATCGTATCGGGCAACCAAAGATGATTTATGGATTGCTGCAAGATATGACGGATTATCGAAAACAGGATCCCGCTTTAAACATCCACTGAGTGTGCGTTTGACAGAACAAAGGCATCCAAAAAAAGAAAAACAGGGATTAATCCTGGTACACATGTTGTGAAGAGAACGTTCTTAAATATCCGATATGATCAATCAGCCCATTTGATAGAGCACCCCATACTTGGAACCTGGACCTGCGGCCCCTTACCTGTTTCCCCAATCTGCCGCATGGCATTCAGAAGCTCCGGGATACGGGCCCGCCCCTCACCGCGCGCAGCATCATCCAGCCGCCCGCGATATTGAAGGGTACCTTCTTTATTAAAACCGAAAAAATCAGGCGTACACACGGCGCCATATTGTCGGCCGACGGCCTGCCCCTCATCGACCAGATAGGGAAAGGAAAAGCGATACTGTTCTGCAAATCGTTTCATGTTGGATGGCTGGTCAGCAGGTACATACCGGTAGTCGTTCGACATCACAGCCAGAACATTGATACCTTCTTCCATCAAGATACGAGCATCTGACGCAAACCGTTCCGCAATTGCCTGCACATAGGGGCAGTGGTTGCAGATGAAAGCCACCAGCAAGCCTTTCTCGCCCATTTGCTCTGTCATCCTGAATTCAGCGCCATCAGGATCCTTCAAGGCAAAATCCGGTGCTTTCCAGCCAAAATCGCAGACAGGTGTATCAAGCAGCATATCGTATCCTTTTCGTTTGTTCCGAACCAGATCATTGCCCACCTGCCCTCTATTCGTGAAAGCAGGCGGGCAAAAAAATCAGGCCGCGTCCCGAGACTGAGAAACCCAGGCGTTTGGCGCAAAAGCATCATCCAACTTTGTTTCAGCGATATGGTTTGTGTAGTTTGACATGACCTTCAAGCTTGTACCAAGAATAACTTCAAGCACTGACTGCTCAGTGTATCCTGCGGCTAGGAAAGCACTGACATCATCACGTGTCGGCCAGCCGCGTGTCTGATTAATGACAGTTGTAAACTCGCGCAGGGCTTCAAGTTTCGGGTTTGAAATTGGCGTGTCATTTCTCAGCGCCTCAATGACATCTGTTGGTACGTTCACCATCTGTGAGATCGACGTATGAGCCGCCATGCAATATTCACATCCGTTCAGGCGATTGTTCGTCATCAGAATGATCTGACGTTCTGTTTCGCTGAGATCTGTTTTGCCAAAAATATCGGCTAGTGCAAGATATCCATCAAGAATAGCTGGCGCCGTCGCCATCGTCCCCAAAAGATTGGGCACAAAACCATATGCTTTGTTCGCTTTTTCAAGGGATGGTTTAGCAGCGGCCGGGGCGGTTTCAATTGTGTGCGTTTTAAAATCAGTCATACGTAATCTCCTGTTGTGAGAGCGTCAGCTCAGCATGTTTATAACGATCGGTATAAACTCATTTAGGAAGTCTATACCGATCGTTCAACAGAAAAATGTTTTCGATTTCAATTTATTTTCCCAACATCCGTCCAAACCGCGAAAGTCTTGAACAGTTGGTATAAAACTTCTATATCTTGAAAAGGTAAAACAAACTTTTTGGTGCGAAACAAATGCCTTGGGAAAAGTCTTTTGATCTTGATGACGCGGTAGATCGCGCGCAATTTGTATTCTGGTCGAAAGGCTATGAGGCGACCTCGATTACTGACCTGACCAAAAGCATGGGAATTAACAAAGGCAGCCTTTATAACGCTTTTGGCAGCAAAAAGGATCTCTTTACGCGGGCGTTACTCAAGTACGACCGTGATAATCGTCAGGCGTCCATAGCAGCACTTGAAGCCTACGAAAATCCCCATGACGCAATTGAAACCCTGTTCGATGACTTAATCGCGCAAAGTCTGGCAGACGATGCCCATAAAGGATGCTTTTTGGTCAATACGGCATTGGATCTGCCAAACCATAGTGACGATATCCGGGATATGGTGAATGCCGCCCTTGATGATTTCGTCAAATTTTTTGAACGCATGATCAAAAAAGGCCAAAGACAGAATGTTATTCCATCACATGTGGAGGCCCATACAACCGCAAAATCGCTGTTGTCTCTTGTTGTCGGGTTACGTGTTCTGGCGCGCGGTGTCTATGACGAGGCAGGGCTAAGAGCGATCAAGCAGGATGCTCTAAAACTGATTTCAGAACCTAAGCCATTGTCAAATTGACAGTGAAGCATTCCTGCGAATGTTACGTTTACCACGCAAAGAATAAATACATTTCCGCCAACCCTGCGCACTCTCCGCTAATTGGTTAAAACGGCAGACTGTTACACGTTGGGCAAACAAAAAAAGCGCCAGAAAACTGGCGCTTTTTCATTGTTTTGCTGGAAACGCTTAACCATAGCGGTATGGGCGACCCGCTTTTTGCATATCAGCGTTATACTGTTTGAAAATATTCACAACTTTGGCCTTTGTTTCAGACTCAGCTGCGATTTCATCCCAGAACTTAAACGCAGCAGCTTCAACAGTTGCCCATTCTTCATCTGGAATGCTTGTCAGTTTCATTTTGGTGCCGTTCACACGCAGGTTGGCTTCACCGCCCCAGTACCACCACTGACGGTAATAATGGCTTTGGTCCATACATACTTTCAGAAGTTCCTGAAGATGGGCTGGAAGCTCATTATAACGGTCCATATTGGCAAAGAAGGATCCCGCCCAAGCACCAGAAATATTGTTTGTCAGGAAGTAGTTCGTTACATCAGCCCAACCAACAGTATAATCTTCGGTGATACCGGACCATGCGATACCATCCAGTTCACCCGTCTGAACAGCAACTTCAATATCTTCCCATGGAAGGGTCACTGGAACAACGCCGAACTGTGACAGGAAGCGACCCGCTGTTGGGAATGTAAAGACGCGCTTGCCTTTCAGGTCAGCGAGGCTGTTGATCGGATCTTTCGTCGCAAAATGACATGGATCCCATGCGCCAGCAGAAATGTGCTTCACACCAACTTTAGAATATTCAGCATCCCAGATTTCATTCAGACCGTACTGATTGAACAGAACCGGCACGTCCAAAGAATAGCGTGATGCAAATGGGAAATAACCACCGAATACAGTAACTTCGGTTGGGGATGCCATTGAATCATCGTCAGACTGAACAGCGTCAATTGTGCCTTTTTGCATGGCACGGAACAATTCGCCCGTAGGAACAATCTGATCCGCAAAATACAATTCAATTTCCATTTCATCGCCAGCAATTTTGTTAAAGCTGTCGATGGCTGGTTTGATTACATGCTCTGCAAGGGCTGCCCCTGCATATGTCTGCATCCGCCACTTGATTTTTGATTGGGCAATCGCAGGTGCTGCGAACGCCGCTGCCGGTGCGGCAACTGCTGCACCTTTAATAAAATTACGCCGTGTTGTCATCTCTACCTCCTAGTAAATTCCATATTTGGCTTATCGTCGTTATCGGTCTCTTTTAAGACTCTCTCTATTTTCCATACACCGTTTCTGGTAGCCAGAGCGCAATATCAGGAAATACCATTATCACGATCAAAGCAAACACCATCACACACACAAACGGCAGGATGGAACCGTAAATATCTTTCAAACTGATTTCTGGTGGGGCCATAGCACGCATCAGGAACAGGTTGTATCCAAAGGGGGGGGTCATATACGCAATCTGGGTTGTGATCGTATATAAGACGCCATACCAAATGAGGTCAAATCCTAGCACACTGACAAGCGGCACATAGAGTGGCGCAACGATAACCAGCATCGCAGTATCGTCCAAAAACGTTCCCATGACCAGAAAACTGACCTGCATTATAATCAGGATCATCCATGGATCGAGACCCAATTGCTCGGTAAAGAAGCCACTGATTGCCCGAACAGCACCAAGCCCGTCGAAAACCGCGCCAAATCCAAGGGCGGCAAGAATGATCCACATGAACATGCACGAAATCGCAAGCGTTTGACGCACGGACGTTTCGAAAACCTGTTTTGTCATCCGACGTTTGACAACAGCTGCAATGAAGGCTGTCATGGCACCGATGGCCGAGCTTTCAACCAGTGATGTCCAGCCATTCACAAACGGGATCATCATGGCCGCGAAAATAACGATCGGCAGAAGGCCCGCCTGAAGCAACCGCAACTTTTCCCTCATGGGAACATTGCGTTCTTCTTTCGGCAATGTTGGCCCTAATTCCGGGTTTAACTTGCAGCGGATATAGATATAGGCAATGAAGAAAAAGGCCATCAACAGCCCGGGGATAATACCTGCGAGCCACAGCTGACCAACCGGTTGGCGGGAAATCATGGCATAAAGCACGAGAACAACTGACGGCGGCACGAGGATCCCCAAAGACGATCCGGCCTGAACCACACCTGTAACCATTTTTTTATCATAGCCTCGACGTAACAGCTCTGGCAGCGCAATCGTCGCACCAATGGCCATACCGGCAACGGATAAACCGTTCATCGCAGAAATCAAGACCATCAAACCGATAGTTCCGATTGCCAAACCACCACTGACCGGCCCCATCCAGACATGGAACATTTTATAAAGGTCATCGGCAATTTTGGATTCTGATAAAATATAACCCATGAAAATAAACATGGGCAATGTCAGCAGAGGGTACCATTTCATAAGTTTCATGGCCGCCGAGAACGGAATATCCGATCCGCCCGTTCCCCAAAGGGTGAGGGCTGCAATAGCTGCAACCGCGCCAATAGCGCCGAAAACCCGCTGCCCCGTCAGCAGCATAACCATCATGGAGGCGAACATAAAAATCGCAATCATTTCGTAGGACATCTAGAGTTCCTCCCCGCGCATACGCGCAATGTCCTTGAAAAATTCCGAAAACGCCTGAAGCAACATCATAAAAATCCCGAAACACATAATAATCTTGATCGGCCAGAGATAAGGTCTCCACGCCGTTGGGCTGCGCTCGCTATATTGTAAAGAATATGTCGTGCTATCGATTGCGCCATACAGCAAAACACCAAGATAGAAGATCAGAATGAAGATCGTGATTGCATCAACCTGCGCTTTTCTCTTGTAAGACCATTCACCATAAAACAGGTCCATCCGCACATTCGATCCCAGCTGAATGGAATATGGCCCGCCCATAATGTAGTAGGCGACCATGGCGAACTGAGCCATTTCCAGCGTCCAAAGTGAGGGAAGGAAAAATGTCTTGGACACAGATGACCAGATAAAAATACCGACCATTACAAAAATACCATACATCATCACGCGACCAATGCGCCTGTTGATGGCATCCACTATTCGAACGTATGAGCGGATAAATCCCGGCATTACGCCCCCTTTACCTGTAAATTAATATCCAGATGGCTCAACGCCGCCCGGATTAAAGTATCCAGTTTTTCTGCCATTTTCTGGCATTTTTCATCATTTGAAACAAGATCGTTCCGGATTTCAAGCATCACATTTTTCAGCCCGAATGCCGTTGCCTGCTTCTGCAATGTATGGGTCACACCATCTGACGCCTGATACGGCTCGTTCAGGCGGACATCCAAAGAAGACCGTTTCTCACCCTCAGCCAGAAGTGCGTGTGCCAATTCAACATCTTCATCATGAAGAATACCCAGTTCTACCTGACGCTTTTCGCCAAAATATATGGGGGTAAAGCTATGTATCGTGATAACAACGGGCGGGATCGCAAAAGAATTTCGAACGTTTGAAACCGCGTCACAAAATGGATAATAGAACATGTTTGCACGTTCTTCTCGTTGACGCGCGGTTAAGTTCTGATTACCGGGAACCGTAATCGTTTCACTTTTTTCCGGGGTTGAGTCCGGCGCTTCCGGCGGACGATTGCAATCGTATAACAACCGAGAATAATTCGAACTGACAAGCGGTGCCTTCAGCAACTCGGACAGCGCAAGAGACGTTTTGAGTGCGCCAGGATCCCACGCAATATGACTGAGCGCCTCTTCTTGTGTCAAACCCAAGCGATCATATGCCGCCGGGATAAAAGGAGAAGCATGCTCACATACTAGCATGACAGGATTTTCAGCCCCTTGATTGGTTATTCTGGCGGCGGGAACTTCCTCTAGACTTTCGTCCACTTTTAACATCCGTGTAGACACCGTAACTCATAAAAATGTAATATTTTCTTCAGAAGACAATACAATGTTATTTTCTTTTCTGAAACAATTTATTCACTTTGCCTCTAAAAATGGATATCTCTTCAGGGTGGAGGACAAAAAGAGTGTCACAACAAACAATCGCGGATCGACTGCAAAATCAATCAGGGTCCCTTACCCGGGCCGAACGCCAACTTGCTGATATTATTCTGAAAAACTATCCTGTCTCCGGTCTGGGAACTATTACAACGCTGGCGGAAGCTGCAAAAGTGTCTACTCCAACCGTTGCGCGTCTGGTTCAGAAGCTCGGATATACCGGATTTCCAGAGTTTCAAGCGTCCCTCAGACAGGAACTGGATGCAAAAATTTCCGGCCCGATCAGAAAACGCGACATCTGGGCGAATAAAGCACCTGATGAACATATCATCAATCGGTTCACAGATGCCGTGATCGGAAATATCCGGCAATCTCTTAATCAGATCGATCTCGAGGCTTTTAACCGTTGCTGTGAATATTTATCCGATACGGACAATACAGTTTATATTGTCGGTGGCCGGATCACTCGAACCCTCGCGGACTATTTCTTCCTGCATATGCAGGTCATTCGGGAAAAGGTTATCCATATCAGTTCCAGCTCTAACGCCTGGGCACATTATTTACTGGATATCAAGGAAGGGGATGTTGTTGTCATCTTCGATGTCCGCCGATATGAAACCAGCACCCAAAAACTGGCAGAGATGGTGTCCGAAAAAGGGGCCCGCATCATTCTTTTCACAGATCAATGGCATTCACCGGTCGCCGGAATTGCGGATGTTTTATTCAGCAATCAGATTGCTGTTCCCTCTGCCTGGGATAGTTCTGTCACTTCTTTATTGATGATGGAAATTATCATCGCGGAGGTTCAGGAAAGAAACTGGTCGCAAACGCGCAAAAGAATGGAAACACTGGAAGATATGTTCGATCGCACCCGCTTTTTTAGAAAATTCACCTGAGGGTGCTGCCGTTACAACCGGTCAGTCTCTCGCCCCTAACATCATAACGTCACAGCTCTCCGTTTTTGGGACCGGACAATATTCAACACCTTGAGGGATAATGATGAACTCTCCCTCCCCGACAGTTTCATCCCTATCACGGAATTTCATTGTCAACGTCCCCTTATGTACAAATATCATTTCATCCATCGACGGATGATAAGACCAGTTTCCCTCATGCTCTATACGCTCCAACCTGACCCGCATATCGTTCAATCGCCCCTCGATCACATCTGATGAAGCTGCCGCCGCCGCACTAAAAGATTGAGCAAGGCTCTGTTTTCGAAACGGAGAGATATGATCGTTGGTTTTTGCGACATCCTTCATAATGGCGCGAAGTTGTTTTTCCAGTCCCGGCTCATGACTATACTGATCATTTAACGCAGCGGTACCGATCGTAAAGCCAGCCCCACCAGCATCTTTAATATCTTGAATACGGCCGCGATTATCAATGGAGCCTGCCATTATCACCGGTTTATCCGTTGCTTTACAAACCGCCGTCATCAGCTTTTGAACATTTTCGCCTGATCGATAGGCCAGCAGGTCAAGGCCGTCCACCCCATCCTTTTGTGCCAGCCGCCGGGCATCCTCGGAAATCTCTTCAATAGTGCCTTCTAATACGCTGGGATGCCCAACGATTTTCCCCGGAAAGGGAAAATATTGGATCTCGCTACCTTGCAACAGCGGCAGGACATCGTCCACATGGGTCCCACCCAGCAAAATATCGACCCCAATTTCCAGCGCCGCTTTTGCCGATCTTATTTCGCTGGATTTATCCAGTGAGACAACTTCAAGATAACTTGTTGCGCCCCCTGCCTTAATGTCTTCATTCAACGTTTTTAATTCGTTAAAGGGCAGCCCGACATCCTTGAACCCGATATGATGGATCCCTTCATTAAGCGCCGTTTGCAAATGAAGCCGGGCGTCTGTCACGGTTTTATCATCGCGCGTAAGCATAAAGATAAATCGGAGTCCCACTGGTCTTTCCCCTTAATACTGGCGTTGCCGAAGTCCGGATCAATTTACAATCGTCACTGTAAATATCGTCACTGATGCGGAGATTGTACATTTTATTTTTCCGCACTAATATCTTCAAACAGACTTTGTTTTCGCTTTTTCGGCTCCCGCTCCACTTCTTACCTCATGAGGCTTCACATGCGTATATTCGATCGAAAAACCATCTTAGTAGCCTTTTGTACCCTGTCGATGGTGGCATCCCCTGTGATCGCGCAGGAAGCTATCCAACCAGAGGCGACAACTGCCCTTACACAGAAACAATCTGTTAAGGCCAAGAAATTCATGGTTTCAGCGGCCAACCCGATTGCCGTTCAAATCGGTTATGAAGTTTTGGAACGAGGGGGGACCGCGGCGGACGCGGCTGTCGCCGTTCAATTTGCTCTTAATCTAGTGGAACCTCAAAGTTCTGGCATCGGCGGCGGGGCTTTTCTTGTTTATTGGGACGCGAAAGCCCAGAAACTGACAACATTTGACGGGCGGGAAAAAGCGCCCTCAGCGGCAACACCTGATTATTGGATGGGCGACGATAGCAAGCCAATCAGCTGGTTTAAGGCCGTCGTTGGCGGACGGTCCGTGGGCGTCCCTGGCACTTTGAAACTGATGGAAACCGTCCATCAAAAATACGGCAATCAGAAATGGACTGACCTGTTGGAGCCAACGAGAAAACTGGCTGATGGTGGCTTTCAGGTATCACCGCGCCTTGCAGCACTGATCGATAAAAGCAAAGGCAAGCGTCAGTTGGATGCGTTTGCAAATACTCGCGCCTATTTCTTTGATAAACAGGGAGCGCCGTTAAAAGCAGGATACCTGCTTCGCAATCCAGAATTTGCAAAGACTATATCCCTCATTCAAAAAGAAGGCGCGACAGTCTTTTATGAAGGAACAATCGCGGCCGACATTGTTGCGGCTGTCAAAACAGAAGTAAACGGCGGTATTTTGACCCTTGCGGATTTGAAGAACTACACCGTCGTCGAGAGAACGCCGGCCTGTGCGCCTTACCGCCAGTATGAAGTTTGTGGCATGGGTCCTCCGTCATCTGGCGCACTGACGGTTGGTCAAATTCTCAGCATTCTGTCCAATTTTGATCTTCCGAAGATGGGCCCCGGACTGGAAAGCGCCCATTTATATCTGGAAGCTGCCCGGCTCGCTTATGCCGACAGAGGCCTGTATATGGCAGACTCCGATTTTGTGAAAATGCCTGAAGGACTGCTGGATACAACCTACCTGAAAAGTCGCGCGGCTCTGATTGACCCACTGAAATCCATGGGCAAGGCAGAGGCCGGAACGCCCCCTTGGAAGGAGACCTCTTTACGCTCTCCAGACACACAACTGGAGCGGCCCGGCACCAGCCACATTTCAATTGTCGACGAATATGGAAATGTTGTCTCGTTAACGACAACCATTGAAACTGGCTTTGGCTCTCGGGTTATGACCAATGGCTTCTTGCTCAATAACGAACTGACCGATTTCTCAAGGACCCCTGAAAAAGATGGTAAGGTCATTGCGAACCGCGTCGAGGGCGACAAACGGCCCCGGTCCTCTATGGCACCGACCATTGTCCTGAAGGATGGTCAACCTGTTCTTGCTATCGGCTCCCCCGGTGGGTCCCGCATCATCAATTATGTTGCCCATTCTATTATCAGAATTCTCGATTGGAACATGGATCCGCAAGAAGCGTTAAACTACCCGCATATTGTGAACCGGAACGGCACCACGGACATTGAAGAAAACACCCATGCACAGAAAATGGTTCCTGAACTGGAAGCCAAGGGTCACAAAGTCGCTGTCAAAGATTTAAACTCTGGATTGCATGCCATCCTGA
>NZ_JBLHZT010000062.1:0-14312 GCF_047631475.1 Sneathiella sp.
ATGCCATTACCAAAGATGATTTAGATGCACATTTTGATAAAAAAGTTATTGAGTTTGTTGAAGAAGCAAACGAGTATTTTAAAAAAGAAGTACTGTCCCTAATTCAATAGAATTGTAGCGACATGTGGCCTGACGACTGGCAGTATTGCTTGATATTTACATTCATACAAAATCGCTTTCTAAACTCTTTGATAACTGATCCAAAAATACGAAAGCTCATTAGGGGAGTTTATATTCAAATTTTCATATGAAAATTTACAGGCGTTATAGGATGCTTTGGATATACCTCAAAATTTCTTTTTGTCTTTAATAAAACCAGCAGCACTCTCATCAAAACTTTGAGCAGATTGAGTGAATTAAACAAATTCATCTGGTCAGTGAGCAAAGTTCGGGGCCAAAAAGGGGATAATGGAAATGAAACTAGAGCGTCTAAAAAATGGCCCAATCTCAAAAATACTATTTGAATGATGTACTTTATCTTGGAAATGCAAATGCAAATGTTTCAACCTTTGAAGCAAGAGCCAGTGAACCTGCAATGTCTGTTTAGCAATTCGACCCAAATGGAGAATCTCTCTCAATCAGGAGGTTCTGACCAAAATGAACCAGGGCGATACATAGCTAAGCCTTTTAGGCTGGAGCAGGTGCCATGGTAAGGATCAGTGATTTATTATGATAGGAGATCAAGTTTAAAGATATTACATCCTATAATTGCGTAATTTATCAAATTGACGTATTCAGAATGCAGAAGCTTTTTCTACTGAGACCAAAAATAGTGTGACCAATAGTGAAACTAAAAAATGCATGCCTGAAAAATTTTCGACGACTGGAAAATATTGATCTAGACTTTGAAGCCAGCGAGACAATTTTTGTCGGGCCCAATAATAGTGGAAAAACTTCCATTGTAGCGGCCTTCAGAAGTTTTTTGGAAAATCGGACTTTCAAAATTCATGATTTTTCGGTTGGTTCGATTGCTGATTTTGATGAGTTAAATGTTGATGATGCCGAGGCAAAACTGCCAACAATTGAGTTGGATTTATGGTTTAGTATTGATCCGGCCAGCATAGCTTTTGGAAGAGCGTTCTCTTTATTGCCAAATCTGTCTGATGAATTCGACGAAGTAGGTATGCGTTGCACTTTATGTGTGAAAGATCCTATGAAGTTGTGGCAGGAATATTCAGCAACTTTTCCCGTAGATGAAGGCGGGGTACGTAAAAAATCTTTAGGTCATTTCTTGGGCCTAGAGCGAAACTTAGCCAATAATTTTCATGTGACTTACGCATCTCTTGAAAGAAATGGAGATGAAGTTAAGGCGCTGCCATTAGAGGCGACGGAAGGGAAAAGGATTCTCAAGTCTTTGATTAGGGTGGATTTTATCGATGCTCAAAGGAACATTGACGACGAGGAAATTGGTAGAAGCAACAAACTTTCTTCTGCTTTTGCTTCATTCTATCGTCATAATCTCGACCAACCAGAAATTAACGAAGAAGCTGTGCAGGTCATTGATGAAAACAATGATCGCCTAACGGAACATTACGAAAAGCATTTCAGCGGCTTAATAACCGTAATTAAGGGCTTGGGTGTTCCAACTGTACATGATCGGGAACTTCGACTCGTGTCTGCTCTCAGTTCTGAAATTGTGTTAGAGGGAAGTACCGACCTGCTTTATGTCGATGCCGGTTTAGGACATGAATTACCAGAGGCTTATAATGGTCTAGGTTTCAAACATCTCATTTATATGGCAGTTCGCATCTCTCATTATCACCTTCAATGGATGAATACAGAAAAAGACAGGCCTTTATGTCAGGTCATTTTTATTGAAGAACCTGAAGCTCACCTTCATGCACAGGTTCAACAGACTTTTATCAGTAACATGTGGAACATACTTAAAACTGCTGCTAGTGAAGAAGATAGCCTTGTTCCGCAGCTTGCTGTTACGACGCATTCTTCTCATATATTGGATGCTGTTGAGTTTGGTAAAGTTCGCTATTTCCAGCGATGTAAATCAGAAGCGAAAGAAGCAGACGATACCGTAATTCTCAACGCCTCTCAAGTTCATAATCTCAGAAAGTTTCAACCCGAGCCTGTGGAAATCGAAGGCGAGGAAATCGATCCTGCAGAGGCGCTAAAGTTTCTGGTTAAATATTTAAGGTTGACTCATTGTGACCTGTTTTTTGCAGACGCAGCCATTTTAATTGAGGGTGCGGCAGAAAAATTATTGCTGCCCAAAATGATAGAAAAACATGCTCCGGCTCTAAGTTCAAAATACATTTCAGTTTTGGAAGTGGGCGGCGCTTATTCCCATAGATTTGCGGGGCTATTGGAATTTTTACATATTCCCTATCTTGTTTTGACAGATATTGACTCTGTTGATCCGGCAAATAACAGGAGGGCTTGCCGTGCGGATCAAGATGGTGCTGTGACTTCAAATGCTTCGCTTGTGAAATTTTTTGGGATGAGCCGCATTGGAGAATTAGTTGCAATTGATCCAGCTATACGATCTCAAGCAGACAATAGTCGTTTCGTCTCCTTTCAAATGCCGGTTTCCATTAAATATGAAGATGATGAAATGGAACTTCACGGGAGAACACTGGAGGAAACATTTATTTATGAGAACTTGACCCTAGTGAAGTCGAGCAAGTTACAGCTAGATATCACTCTGCCCGAGAACCCTGGTGAAGTGTTTGAGGAGGTTTTTAATCGGGTAAAATCATCATCGTTTAAGAAAACTGAATTTGCCTTAGATATCATCTCTTCATCTGTCGATTGGAATGTTCCCAAATACATATGTGATGGACTGAATTGGTTGATCGGGCGGCTTGGGGATGTCGATGGCCAAATTGATTCTCTAGGTGGGGGACAATGAAAAAGGATCTCCTTCCAACTGAAGCTGATAACAAGATTCAAGAATGCTTGGCTCAACCCTTATCCTTCTCCGTTGTGGCCGGGGCCGGTTCCGGGAAAACAACTTCATTGGTTTTAGCTCTGGATTTTGTGAGAGGGCAATTTGGCTCCAAATTGCGCCAACAAGGCCAAAGAGTAGTTTGTATTACCTATACCAACCGAGCGGTTGATGTGATTTCTTCAAGGCTTGGGTTTGATGATCTTTTTTTTGTCAAAACGCTTCATACTTTTCTTTGGGGAGAAATCCATAGATTTACGCGAGAAATACGTGAAGCTCTCAAGGAAGACATAATCCCTAGACAAATTGCCAAAGCGGAAGAAAAAGACAATGGTGGAGCCTCACAAACAGCACTGAAAGCTCGTGCAAAAGCAGAGAGACTTAAAGCCGACCTTAATGCCTTGGAAAATGTTGAAGCATTTAAATATGATGATGCCGCTGTAAGTAATTATGCCCAGGGCCAACTTAGTCATGATGATATTGTTTCTGTAGCAGCATACATCATCATCAATAAACCTATTTTTCAGCGAATTTTAGGTCAAAAATACCCCTATTTTTTTGTAGATGAGGCGCAAGACACTTTCGAACAAGTTGTCACAGCTTTGAATAAAGTTTGTGCGAAGGATGGGCTGCCCATAGTTGGATATTTTGGTGATCCAATGCAGCAAATCTATGATCAGGGCACTGGAGGCTTTGGAGGTCCGCCTGGCTCAGTTGAGATAACCAAACAGGAAAATTTCAGATGCTCAGTCAAGGTTATTAATTTGCTGAATGCATTTCGGAAAGATGTTCGTCAAATCCCTGCTGGAAATAACAAAGATATTGAGGGAAGTGTTTTTTTGACTCTTATTCAGGCACAAGAGCCTGCAGGACCTCGAAAACGCTATACAGATGAACAATTGGAACAATCTTTACAAAAGTTTGATCAGGCAGTTCAGGATTGGGGTTGGGCTGAAGGAACTGAAGTAAAAAAATTGTTTCTGGTTCGCCAGATGATAGCCAGACGGTTAGGGTTTACCAACATACATAAATTATTCACTGGGGCTTATGCATCTTCCAAAGCTCAGGAAGATTATGAAAGCGGGGATCATTTTCTACTTAAGCCTTTCGTAAAAACTATTTGCCCAATTGTTAGACATCAAAGGCAAGAAGATTATCGATCTTTGATAGATGTGCTTCGGCGAACTAGCCCTGCTTTCGATGTTCGTGGGCAAAATAGTGAGAAATCACTTAAGGCAATGATGACTCTCTCAAAGGAGCTTGCAGAAGAATTAGCTGCGATATGGGCGGATGGATCACTTAAAGAGATACTTGTTTTTTGTAATGAGCATGGTTTGTTTAAGCCTGCAGAGCGGTTAATAAGTCATCTTGAACGAGCTCCAAGAGATGAAGAGTACGATCCGGATCTCCATACCGAAGAAAAATCAGATTGGTTGTGCGATACTTTCTTTGAAATGAAGTCGTCTGAGCTGCAAAATTATTGTGATTTTGTTGAAGACAATACTCTTTTCAGTACTCAACACGGTGTCAAAGGAGAAGAATATGAAAATGTCTTAGTTGTCTTCGACGATGTTGAAGCAGCATGGAACCAGTATAGTTTTACTAAAACATTGACCCCTGGTGTTTCTGGAGTGGGGACAGATGGTCAGCTAAACCGTACCAGCAAATTAGCGTATGTGTGCTTTTCACGCGCTGAGACGAACCTCCGCATTGTGTTGTTCACGCCATCCCCAGAAGCAGCAAAGAATGAGCTGGTTGCCAATGGGTTTCTTTCTGAGGATCAGATCAACATTCTGGATTGAGGTTGGTTTTTCGTGCGTATGTGTATTTTAAAAGTTGTCTGTAGAGCGTTCAAAATTCGATAGGTACTAGCTTCAGATTGTAAGTCAACTTAGTTTTATTTCAGGTATGAAAACGCAACAAAATTTTTCGATAGATGAATATATCAGGCAAGAGTCAGTTGCTCTTGGAGAAAAGCTTGAGGGCCGCAAGGCTATCTATCTGGATACACGATTTTGGGTTATTCTAAGACAAATTCATACCGGGGAGAAAAACATTGCTAAAGGGAAAGAATTTCTTTCGCTCCTCAAGGAACTAGTGAGAACTGAAAAAGTATTTTGCCCTTTAAGCCCATACGCTTTTTTGGAGTTTTGTAAACAACCAATTCATAGATTGAAAGAAACAGCAAAACTCGTAGATGAGTTGAGCACTGGAGTATCTTTGAAAGATCCAATCACTTTACAGCGGGCAGAGTTGTTTCATTTTTTTAGGTCAGTAGGAGGCGATCTTGAGTTGCATCCGCTAAGGAATATGGTTTGGACTAAATTATCCTATGTATTGGGAACGTTAGTTCCCACTTGGACTGAAATGGCGACAAATGAGGCGGCGTATGTTCAGAAATCATTTTATGATTTTATGGGTCAGATATCTTTCTCGCAAATGATCGACATACTCGGCGACAGTCTAGCCGAATTTTTGCCTTTACCGGGTTCAAAGCCAGCCAAAATGAATTTCGATGTCGCTGCAAACGCTAAAGAGTTAAGAAGCTTAGAGCAAACCTACAAAATTGAGCTCAGAGGTATTATCGACATATTGGGAGAAGAGGCCGCATACATACTTCACATCATGGCTTGTGAACAGGTAGGAATGCAGCACGAGCCAACACCAAATCAATGGAAGTTACTGAATAACGCTGGAAAGAATATTCTACTTGAGAGTTTCAAAAAGGAGGAGACAAAGCATCAGCTTAAAATGATCCATGTTGGAGTTAGCTTGCATGCTGATCTTCGCTGGAATAAAGGGCAGAAGTTCAAACCTAACGATTTAATTGATTTCAATCATGCTTCTCAAGCTCTTGCTTTTTGCGACGCTTTTTTTACCGAACGTAAGTTGGCAATTGCTCTAAGCGATAGATTGCATATTGATCAGTTATTTAACTGTAGTATATGTCATAAAGTTGAAGACGCTCTCAACACCTTACAAGGGATTGCTGACAGTGACTAAAACTATTGCTTTGAATTTTTTCTAGCAGTTACCTTATTCAATCACACTTTCAACATGATTATTAGCCATAGGAAGTTCTATTTCTGTGTAGCGATAAGGCTCTGCACAATGAGTACATTTGGTAGAGTAAGATTGATTTTAATACCTATATTAGTTTTTTAGCGGGACGATCTTCTACATTTCGTTAGCGGATCGTACTAAAACACTCATGTGAGCAAAATATGACCTATCAGTTGTTGAGGTGCTGGGTAACTCAGGGATCGAGTTTGCGAAGCTTAGGTATAATTATTTTTTGGTTTTTTGTGAAAAGGCGGGAATATTGAAACTTAAATCTTTCCGTTAAATAAAAGGCCCAATTAGGTTTTTAACCCCTAACATCTAATTGAGAAATTGAATTTTTAGCGATTTCACAAACTAAGATGAAAAAATAATCTTCTCCAACCACTTCCTGCGCTCATGTATATCTGCAGGATCCGCATAAAGCCCATAAGTTATCCCAAGTTTTTGGTTGTTGTTCCGCTCATGCCCCAGAATATCGGCCGCGATGCCTTCTGGGCAACCGGCTCGTTCCAGTTTTCCCGCGACTGTGGCTCGGAAGGAGTGAAAGTCGCAAACTCTATTTGATGTCCCCAAAATTTCGAGCTTTTGCCTTAATCGATTGAACCGTTTCCCGACATTCTTGCTTCGGGAGTGTTCTTCAATTCGCTCACCGTTCACGTTCAGCGCGCTCCAGGTGAGATTGTCGAGCAGGTATTCATTCTTTGATGTTTCCATCAGTTTCCGGACGAGCGGTTCAATCGCACTCACAATTGGCAGATGGCGGATGCCTGCCTGTGTTTTGGACACATCGACGAGTATCGTCTTTGTTTCCAAGTTCACATGATCTTTCTTGATCCGGGAAATTTCTTCAATGCGGGCACCTGAATACATTCCCAAAATAGTGAGGTCTTTGAGGGCAGGATCTCGTTCAGGGATATGTTGAAGTAGCTTTTCGACTTCTTCATTTGTAAATTCACGATGAGGCTTTTCTGTATTTTTTTCTTTGTTTGGGGATTTAGGAAGCTCAACCTGCGCAAATGGGTTGTCCATTTTCTCAACAAGGCCACGCTTGATGGCCCAAGCGAAGAATTGCCGAAGTGCGGTACGCCATCTTTTAATTGTGGCCGGCGATTTGTTTTCCTCGATGATCGGTTTCACCAGGAAATTTGACGCGTCCTTAAGAGTAACTTCCTCCATGACAGGATTAAGAGCGGCAAAGTCATTTAAGGTTGCCAGATAGGCTTGCATGGTTTTTGGCGCTAGATTCTGGTGCTCTTTCACAAATTGATCTTTGAGCGACAGAATTTCGGTCGCCTGACAATGCGCTTGTTTATAGAGGGTTTGGGCTTTTGCTGCGGCTATACTGGTTGGGCGGTGAGGGGGATTAACGACGTCCACCATATCAAGCAAAGCCTCTTGAGCCGCCCTATAATCTTCATCATTAGCAGCTGTCTTAAGAGCTGATCTGATTTCAGGCAGTTGGAGTGTATGGACTGTTCCATTCTCAAGATCTTGAAACTGTTTCTTGAAGTCAGCGGCTAACAGCAATGCTTTTGGGCGAGCGACTTCTTCGCTGTCAGTTTTAAGTGCCTTGGTGATCTCTTTCTTACCGTCATAGTAATTCTGTAATTCACCGGGGATCGAGATTGTGAAATAGAATTTTTTTCCTCGAAGCTTTAGATAATTCGCCATTTTCGTCCTAAAACCGTACAAAAAACCGTACAAAAAACAGTACATTCTTTCTATATAATCAGAAAAAATTTAATTAAAACAAATGACTAGAAAAAAATGGGTTCGAATCCCACCTTCACCGCCATTGATTTCATGCCCTATATAGTTCAATAAAATCAATTACTTATTAGTATCGGTGAAAACACTTCCCCACACGTTTACCCCACACGTTTGCTCTAATTTTGGATAGCTGCTTTATATGTAATGTTTTGTGTTTTCGGTAAGGTCACTTAACTACAACCTGCAAGCGCTTGAACAGATTATTACTTAGATCACGGTATCCTTCCTCGTTAGGTAGATATTTCAAGGCTCTATGATGCCCAAGATCAGATGGAATATCGTTTAATGATTGCGTAATAGGAATTACAGACTTCCCGAGTGTGTGAGCAATACCAGTTTCATACATGACATTCGGATTCCGTCCGGTGAAATCAACTACAACAGCTTTAGCGCAGTAAATCAGGTCGAATATGTCTTGCATGAATGTATCGTTGTCCCAAATATTGTCTGGGCGCAAACATTCGAGTTTCATATGGTCGGTGACACGCTTAACAGCTTCAAAAGTACCATCAAAATTGGAGCTAAAAGGCATCATCACAGAAACCAATCTTTCATTCTGAGACTTATCCGGGACATTAAAAACACTTGGTTTTAACGTGATGAATTTTTCTACGGATAAAGTACCATGTGCGGTTGAAATAGATTCTCCAAATGTGGGACCTAGTATAACTTGACCATTTGTTTGTTCCTTCACAGTGAGGTCATATGATCTGAGAAGTTTATTCATCGCTTTAAGTGCTTCTGCACGGTCTCTATCTGAGTTTAAAAAATAATTATCAGGATGCAAAAGACTCTCGATAACCTTGGTCATGCTGCTGGAAGGCATTTCAGCTGAAGGAGCAGGTTCATTATTTATCTCCACCAGGGCATCGTTAACCCAGTGTCGGCGCGTTGAACCGTCGTGGACGTAATCAAGATCCAAATCTACAAAAAACCGTGTCAGATAAGAAGAACTACGATAGGGAAAGAAGCCGAAAGGCTCTTCTCCACAAATCATCTGAGATAGTTTGACTAAACCGCTTGCACCTATCTTCATAACATCAAATTCCTAGATAATTGCCTGACCTTTAGCTACAGGCAACGTGGAAGAAGTTGAATTACAACTATATTCCATCACACCGCAGGATATCCAGTGCCTTTAATACGCGTCTAGAAATGACATCAACAATCATTTGATTATGTATCAATATAAGATCCTCCTAGATTTGAAGACACCTTGCAGTTTAAAAATGAAACAAGGAGTTTTGAGTAATGTCAGGTATTCGTTACACAGAAGAATTTAAACGTGATGCGGTCGCTCAAGTCACAGATCGAGGATATTCAGTTAGAGAAATATTTAGCCGATTGGGTCTCAGTACCAAGTCGCTTTATGACTGGAAAGCAACCTATCAAAAGCCCGCGCCGGAGCGACAACCGGATGTTGATCAAGCTCTTGAGATCCAACATCTTAAATCCCAGTTATCTCAGGTGACAGAGGAACGCGAGATTATAGAACTTCGCAAAGAAAACCGGCTTCTGCGTGAGGAGAGGGAAGTGTTAAAAAAGGCAACACAGTTCTTCGCGAACCAAAAGCCATGAGGTTTAAGTTTATCGAAGAAAATAGGGCTATGCTGTCAGTTAAACGTTTATCGGATGCGCAGCCTCAAACCGCATGAAACGGGGGCAAAGCGAGCAATGCTCGTGCTGAGGGTTTCTTTTTGTAGCAAGCGCCAATCGTTTGAAATTGGATCGGCGCTTGCTATGGTTTTTATCATCACCTTGGGATGATAACGGAGTGCGTCATTGGAACAGATATTCAGGCAGCCATAGGGCAATCCCTGGGAAGATCACGATGATCAGCAGCCCTGATAGTTCCACCAACGTATAGGGTCCGACTGACCAATAGATGTCTTTCATGGTGACGCTGGGCGGTGCGACGGAGCGCAGGTAAAACAGATTAAACCCAAACGGCGGTGTCATGTATCCGATCTCCATCATAATCACAAACAGAATACCAAACCATACAGGATCAAATCCGTGCGCAGCCACAAGCGGGAGGAAGACCGGTAGGGTAATCAGCATAATGCCCACTGGATCCAGAACCATTCCCAACAGCAGCAGAACAAACATCATGAACGCGAGTGCACCCCATTTGCCACCCGGAATCTGTGCGGTTAAATGGGTGATGAATTCTTCGGCACCCATCGCAGTATACGCCATGGAATAGGCGTGAGCTGCAAAGACGATCCATGTGATGATGGTTGTCAGGCGAAAGGTTCGAAGAGAGGCTTCCGAGATAATTTTCCAGGAGAGTTTGCGGTTAACTGCACTGGCAACTAACGCGCCAAAAACGCCGACTGCGGCCGCTTCTGTC
Organism: Sneathiella sp.; assembly: GCF_047631475.1. GTDB lineage: Bacteria > Pseudomonadota > Alphaproteobacteria > Sneathiellales > Sneathiellaceae > Sneathiella. Next base: position 10,086 of record NZ_JBLHZT010000062.1, read on the forward strand.
ACTGTGGCAAAACCACCAAAAATGGCGCCCAGCACAATAAAGATGATGAAAACCGGCAGGAAAATTGATTTCAGGGCATTTATCTTCTCCGCCCAGCTGGCCCGTTCCTCTGGCGGTAGGGACGGTCCCAGATGGGGTTGGAACCAACAGCGAATTCCAATGTAGGTCGAGACAAGAGCGAAAAGCAAAAGACCCGGAAAAACGCCGGCCGCAAATAACTTGCCAACAGAAACTTCGGTGATCAGCGCATAGAGAACCATGAGGATGGACGGCGGGATCAGAATACCCCAGCCTCCGCCTGCGTTAATAGCACCAAGCGCAAGCCGTTTATCATACCCGCGGTTCAACATCTGCGGCAGGGCAATGGTTCCCATGGTCACAACCGCGGCACCGGAAATGCCAGACATAGCGGCAAAAATGGTGCAGATCCCAACCGTTCCGATCGCAAGGCCACCACGCACACCGCCCCACCATAGGTGCATCATGCGATACAGATCATGGGCGACGCCGCTGCGCTCCAGCAGAAGCGCCATAAACACATAGAGCGGTATGGCAATCAGGGACGATGTTTCCATCAGATCCCACATTTTTGAGGCAATCAGGTAAAAGGAGATGGGGCCGCGTTCGAAATACAAAAACACGATAGACAGACCGCCCAGCACAAAGGCCAGCGGCACACCCAGCATTATGAAAACAAATAACAATCCGAAGAAGAGGAGGGTGAGAAGCTCGATACTCAGGAAATCATACATTAGACGGTTTCCTTTTCGCTTGTGTCATCATCCTGCAGCGGCCCGAAAGCGCTTTCATCCACCTCTATATCCATCAGGATCATGATATCGGCGATCAATTTAACGATACCCTGCAAGGCCAATAACGCTGCCGCGACGAAGATCATGGATTTGGAGGGCCAAAGGGGCGGTCGCCAGGTGGTTTCATAACTCACCTCAAGGCGAGAAATACTGTCATAGGCCATGGAAAAACTTTCCGTTAGCAACACAGACAAAAACAGGAAAAACAGAAAGGAAGTGGCGATGTCGGTGACGGCTTTTTTCTTCTTGGAAAAATTGCCATAGAACAGATCAACATTCACATGGTCGCGGCGCGCCAACAGATAGCCGCCGCCTATAATGGCATAGACACCAAACACCATTTTGGAGGCGAGAGAAGACCAGGAAACGGGGCTTTGCGTGACATAACGCATGACCACGTCGCTGAGTAACAGAATAAATAGAATAAGTACGGCGTAGCTGGCAACGCGCCCGACCCAAGCGTTCGTTACAGTCACCGCGCGGGCAAATGCGGTTAGGGCACCCATATAACCCCTCCTTTTTATTGTTGCTTATGTTGCTTATCCAGCAACTTCAAAGACTTGAATTATTAAAAATTCCGTCACAAAAAACCGACCGGTCCCCTATGGCGCGATGGCCAAAGGGGGGGGGTGGTTTTGGGTTAGCTTTGTTTGAAGATACAATGATCCACCGGTTTTAGATGTAACCCATTCCTTTAAGGAAACTGACAAGCATATCGGTGGCTTTGGCTGCGTTACCGCCTTTTGCACTCTCCTCTTTCAAAATGGCGCCGGAGGCTTCCGAGAATTTTTTCAACACATCATCGGGGAACTGCGAAACAGCAACATTCATCTCGGCCTGACCTTTTGAAAGGGCCAGTTTTTCTTTGTATTGATATTCGGTGGTGCGTTTCCAGAACCGAAGGTCAACGAGATTAAAGAATTCGGCTCTCAGATCAGGAGACAAGGCATCAACGGCGCCTTGGTTCATGATCAGTGTATCCATTGCAAGGCCCATCGTTGGCTTCATATGGAATTTCGCCACTTCCCATAGGCTCATTGACATTGCGCCTTGCGCCGCGCCCCAATGGGCACCGTCAACAACACCACTGGCAAGGCTTGAATACAGCTCTGGTCCTGCAATACTTTGCGTGGACGCACCCGCGGCTTCCAGGAATTTCAGGTAACTTCCAGAAGAGCGGAGTTTCAGGGTTGAGAAATCCTCAAGCGAATTCACAGGTTTAGAGACAACAAGTTCGGTCGGATAAATTTTCTCAGCCCGGCTAACGACGCCATATTTTGCGAGATCTTCATTAAACAGCGCTTCAAAGCCCATATTTTTAAGGAAATGAGAAAATTCCCAAGGTTCGCGGAAGGTACCCGGCACACCAAGCGCCAATCCGGCGGTCACCGCCTCGCCCTGGATGTAACCTGGTGAAATGGTGCCCATCTCAACCACGCCCTTGCGAACGATATTGAAAATCTCGCCGCCTTTGGCAAATTCACCAGCTCCAAAAAGCTGTAGCTCAAACTGGCCTTCGGTGTTTGCTTTCAGTTCATCGGCGATCAGTTGAAGACTATCCCCAAAAGAGGAGGAGGCTTTGGGCCAATGAGATTGAACTTTCCAGGTCACTTTTTCGGCCGCAGATGCTTTGCCGATCAATGCCGGAGCTGCGATAATCGAGGCACCTCCCGCCAACGCATGACGACGGCTTATATGTTTGGTTTGTTGTGTCATGATAGTCCTCCCGATGTGCGATTGTATGGCTGCCTGTTACAACCGTTATTTTCATTTATTCTTTAGCGCAGCACTTTTTTATTCTTGGAAAATATACGAGAAATGAGGGTCGGAAAGGGTGCGTTTTCAGTTTTTATTATGACCATCATTTTTGGTATATTTTTTAAAGATTATATATAAAAATTGAATATTGACAAGTCGATAGGACAACTCTCATTCAAAAGCCATTTGCCTTAATTTTCAGATCTTTCGTTTTCATAAATCTAAGAAACAGTCCGAGTATATCTTCTGGCATCCCCGACTTTTGGGCTGTTTTAGGAGATCTTGTTGAGGGGCGGCAGTTTTTCGTAACGCTGGCAGGGGACCGAAGTATAACCCGAAATTGCTGACAAAACAGATAGTTTTCGGCCGGAAAATCTGGATGTGCGACGGCAACATGCACGCCGTCTTTAGCAAAAGAAAAACGATCCCACTTGCAGGCGAATTACGTGGGTACGTTCTGTGCCCTCTGGCAAACCCAAAATGATTGCGTTCGTCTTGATGAAAAAAAATGAGAAATATGCGCGAGAAATTTGTTTCTGTTTTTTGGTGCGTGGATTTCATGTATGTGGCGAATTTAAATGCTTTTTTTACCTGACAGAAGTCTTTTGACGATCAAAGTCTCATAATTTTCGAAAAGCAGAGAAATCGAATTCTAGCATTTTCTAAGGCATGAAATATGGTATATAGTAAGCAAGCTAAGTATTTTTCTGGCATAATAACATTAACAACAAGAGTTAGAAAATGACCACACTATTAAGCGATAATGATGTTATTGATAGGATCTTCCAGCATATCGATAACAAGACGACTGATTTAGGCGAAACGGTTTGGAAAGAACCCGTAGAAAACTACACCTCGCAAGAGCGGTTTGAGAAAGAAATTGAACTTTTGCGGCGGATGCCTGTTCCGTATTGTCCATCTGCTGCTCTTCTCGATAAAGGCTCTTACATTGCGCGTAAATCAGCCGGCCGTCCCCTTCTTGTTGTAAGGGGAGAGGATGGTGTTGTTCGGGCGTTCAAAAATGCTTGCCGTCACCGAGGAATGAAACTTAAGGGGGATGAAAGTGGCTGTACCAAAGCATTTGTCTGCCCGTACCATGCCTGGACCTATGGTCTCGATGGGACGCTAAAACACATTCCGGGGAATGAGGCGTTTCCTGGGATCAACAAAGAAGATCATGGTTTGGTGCCGGTTCATTCGGTGGTTGAGAAAAATGGCGTTGTTTTTGTTACGCAGGATGAGCCCATTTCTGAGGGATGCCTTGAGTCAATTCCCGACCTTTTCTCACCCGAGCAAAAGGTTTTTGAACAAAGCACCATGTCGGATCCTGCAAACTGGAAGCTGCTGGGTGAAACCTCCATGGAGGGGTATCATATCAAATCCCTCCACAATAAGTCCTTTTACCCATATGGCGTTGATAATATTAATGTAATTGAAATATTTGGACGAAACTCCCGGGTGACTTTTCCGTTCCGTCGGATAGAAAAGTTGCGCGATATACCGCGAGAGGAAAGGCGGATCGATGGCATGGTAACTTATGTCATTCAGCTGTTTCCCAATTGCCATATTACCACTCTGTCCAGTCATTCAATATTGATCATCCTGGAACCGGTAAGCCCAAACGAGACAGATTGGGTTGTTTACCGGCTTACCAATA
>NZ_JBLHZT010000063.1:0-13239 GCF_047631475.1 Sneathiella sp.
GTAGCGGTAACCGGTATTGCTGGACCTGGCGGAACCGCGGATAAGCCCGGAGGACGGGTTCATCTGGCCGTTGCAAACCGAGACGGTGTGATGGAGCATCGGCAAATGGATTATGGAGATATCGGGCGCCTCAATGTCCGCCTCGCAACCGTCACGACAGCCCTGGAAATGTTGCTGAAGGCAGCGAAATCCTAAATCGGGCTTGAATGAACAGACCGACAACCAGACGGATTATCCATACAGATCTTTTGCCCGGGTTTCAAAAGCCGCAATCATACGTTGGACCGCTTCGTTGAAAAGCATTCCAATTGTTTTTTGCAGAAGCATCGATTTAAACTCGAAATCGACGAAGAAATCGATATTGCAGCCTTCAGGATGCGGTTCAAAAATCCAGTGATTATTCAAATATTTGAACGGGCCATCCATATATTCCACATCGATCCGCATATTTTCCTGATCAAGGGTTACGCGGGACGTGAATTTTTCCCGAAACATCTTAAAGCCGATCACAAGATCCGCCATGATGACATCATCAATGCGGGAATTAATGCGCGCGCCGATACACCAAGGTAGAAATTCCGGATATTTATCGACCGCAGCGACCAGATCAAAAAGCTGCTGGGGGCTGTGAGGCAAGACGCGCTGCTCTGCATGTGTTGGCATGGTTACTCGTGCTTGTTTTTATCGTTTCAACTATTACTTAGCCTGAGCTTTTTCACGTGCAGCCCGCAACTTGGCAAAATCCTCACCCGCATGATGACTGGACCGGGTCAGTGGCGACGACGATACCATCAAAAAGCCTTTTGCATAGGCCTGACGTTCATACACGCCAAATTCTTCCGGCGTTACAAACCGATCGAGTCCATGATGTTTGACGGTTGGCTGTAAATACTGACCAATGGTAATAAAGTCGATATCCGCAACACGCATATCGTCCATCACTTGTAGAACTTCTTCTTTCTCTTCACCAAGGCCGACCATCAGACCCGATTTCGTGAAGATTGTAGGATCCAGTTCTTTCACCTGTTGCAACAATCGAAGAGAATGGAAATAACGGGCGCCCGGGCGCACCGTTGTGTACAATTTTGGAACAGTTTCCAGATTATGATTGAAAACGTCCGGTTTCGCTTTAACAACTATTTCCAGGGCGCCGTCTTTTTTCAAGAAATCAGGGGTCAGGATTTCGATTGTTGTTGCCGGAGATGATTCCCGTATCGCCTGAATAACTTCTGCGAAATGCTGTGCCCCACCATCGGCCAGATCATCCCTGTCAACAGAAGTAATAACAACATGTTCAAGCCCCATTGTCTTAACGGCTGTCGCCACATTGAACGGCTCAAACGGATCAAGGGCATTTGGTTTGCCCGTTGAAACGTTACAAAAAGCGCAGGCTCGCGTGCAGATTTCACCCATAATCATCATCGTCGCATGCTTTTTAGCCCAGCATTCGCCAATATTTGGGCAGGCCGCTTCTTCACAAACAGTCGTAAGATTAAGCCCCCGCATCAATTCGCGCGTTTCGTGATATTGCTTTGACACAGGAGCCTTCACCCGTATCCAGGACGGCTTGCGTTTCACCGGGTTGTCAGGCTTGTGAGCCTTTTCCGGATGCCTTACACGTGCTTCAACTTGAGTATTCTCAGTCATGGCAATATCACTTTACTCGATCAAAGAAGGAAAACTGTCGATTTAACGAAGCTCTCCCTCACATATGGATAACCTTATCGTAGGCATCAAGAACAGACTCATGCATCATTTCCGATAACGTCGGATGCGGGAAGACCGTATGCATCAGTTCGATTTCAGTTGTTTCGAGGGTTTTAGCAATGCCGAAGCCTTGAATCAACTCTGTAACTTCGGCCCCGATCATATGAGCCCCGATAAGTTCCCCTGTTTTCGCATCAAATATGGTTTTTACCAACCCCTCGGGTTCTCCAAGGGCGATAGCTTTACCATTTCCGATAAACGGAAAACGACCAACCTTCACTTCATGACCAGCCTCAATGGCGGCCTTTTCTGTCAGCCCAACGGACGCCACTTGTGGGTGACAATAAGTACAGCCAGGAATATTGGTTGTAACTAACGGATGAACATCTTTTACACCAGCGATTTTCTCGACGCAGATAATTGCCTCATGGGACGCTTTGTGGGCCAGCCAAGGAGGACCCGTCAGGTCGCCAATGGCGTAAACACCGGCCTCGCCTGTCCGGCTGAATTCATCCACCTCAATGTGGCTGCGGTCAACTTTTACCTTCGTACCTTCGAGCCCAATATCCTCCACATTTCCAACAATTCCAACAGCCATGATCACCCGATCAAAGGTATCTGTGCTGGTTTTACCCTTGGCATCCTTGAAAGTGGCGGTTACGTCCTTGGACGATTTCTTCAGCTCTGTCACATTGGTTGACTTTTTTATGGTCATCCCCTGTTTTTTAAAGGCTTTTTCTGCATGCGCCGAAATATCAGCATCTTCGACCGGTAAAATTCGGTCCATGACCTCGACAACCGTGACATCTGATCCAAGTGCATTAAAGAAGCTGGCGAATTCAATGCCAATTGCACCGGAACCAACTACCAGAAGTTTTTTAGGTGTTGTATCGGGCACCAACGCATCTTTATAGGACCAGATAAGCTTGCTATCGGGCTCCAGTCCGGGAAGGTTGCGGGCCCGGGCCCCTGTGGCAAGGATCGTATGTTTTGCTGAAAGAACGGTTTTGCTGCCGTCTTTTTCGACAGACACTTTTCCGGATCCGGCAATTTTCCCCTGCCCTTCAAAGACTGCGATTTTGTTCTTTTTCAGCAAACCGGAGATACCGCCGGACAATTGAGCCGCAACCTGACGGGATCGCTTGACAGTGGCTTCCAGATCGACAGAAGCCTTTTCAACCTTAATGCCATAACTTTCGGCATGCTGAATGTTGCGATAAACTTCTGCGGTTCTCAACAACGCCTTTGTCGGAATACAGCCCCAATTCAAGCAAATACCGCCAAAATGTTCCCGTTCAATAACCGCAGTCTTCAGACCTAGCTGCGCGCCCCGGATTGCGGCGACATATCCGCCCGGGCCTGTTCCGATGACGACCAAATCAAAATTTGTTTCTGCCATTTGTGCCGTCCTCTTTAAAGCATCATTGTCAAAGGCTCTTCGATATAGCCTTTGAAATATTTAAGAAGTTCTGCGCCAACAGCGCCATCAATAACCCGGTGATCACAAGACAATGTCACACTCATTACGGTCGCAATCGCCACCGCACCATCCCGGATAACAGGCCGCTGTTCCCCCGCACCGACGGCCAAAATGGCTGATTGCGGTGGGTTAATCACAGCGGAAAATTCCTTAATCCCGAACATACCAAGGTTGGAAATCGAGAAGCATCCGCCCTGATATTCTTCCGGCATCAGTTTTCCGTCTTTCGCCTTGCCAGCCAAAGACTTCATTTCGTTTGAAATACTCGCCAGGCCTTTTTGATCTGCTGTACGGACAACCGGGGTAATCAGCCCCCCGTCAACCGCAACAGCGACGGCAATATCAATATCCTTATACTGAAGGATCTTGTCACCGCCCCAGATCGCATTGGCTTGTGGCAGCTTCCGCAGTGCCAGTGCCGACGCCCGGATAACGAAGTCATTGACCGAAATTTTATAATCGTCTCCCCGTGCGTTCAGGTCTTTTCGCATGGAAAGCAGATTATCCAGTTCACATTCAACCGTCAGGTAGAAATGCGGAATGGTTTGCTTGGCTTCGGTCAGGCGCTTCGCAATTGTTTTGCGCATACCGTTCAAGGCAATCTCTTCATGCTCTCCTGCATGCGGCGGTGTCGTTGCAACAGGACCCGAAGAAGCCGTTGGTTGAGCCGTCGTTCCACCAGCTTTAGCACTGTCTTCCGCTTTGGCATCCGACTTACGGGCAGCGGCTCCCCCTGACTTCACAAAGGCTTCCACATCGGCTTTGATCACCCGTCCACGTGGACCCGTGCCATCTATATCGGCAACATCAACCCCTTCGTTCGATGCAATGCGACGCGCCAGAGGGCTCGCAAAAACACGGCCGCCGGTAACGACTTTGTCGCCTGCTGATCCACCGGACTGTTTAGCCGGTTTTTCGGGCGCGGCACTCTCTTCAGGGGCCACCGGTTTATCCTCCGGTTTTGAAGAACCGGCTGACGAGGCACCATCTTGTGAGTAATTATCGAGGGCGCTTTGATCTTCCCCCTCCTCTAGAAGAATGGCAATGGGCGTATTGACGGCGACGTTGTCCGTACCGCCCTCAACAAGGATCTTACCAAGAACCCCTTCATCAACGGCTTCTACTTCCATCGTTGCTTTGTCTGTTTCAATTTCAGCCAAAACATCCCCTGAAGAAACACTTTCCCCTTCTTTAACCTGCCAGTTGGCAAGCTTGCCCTCTGTCATCGTCGGAGAGAGAGCTGGCATTGTAATTGTAATTGGCATCCGGCTTCCCCTTAAGAACGATATGTGACGGCTTTCACCGCATCGATGACGTCCTGCGCACTCGGCAGGGCCAATTTTTCAAGATTAGCGGCATAAGGCATAGGCACGTCTTTACCTGTCACCCGAATGACCGGCGCGTCCAGATAATCGAACGCTTTTTCCATGATTTGTGCGCTAAGTTCAGCCCCCACACCATGTTGCGGCCATCCTTCTTCGACGGTTACACAGCGATTTGTTTTCCGGACAGAAGCAAGAATTGTATCCATATCCAAAGGCCGAATTGTACGCAGATCAATTACCTCTGCATTTACGCCGTCCGCCGCAAGCTTTTCAGCGGCATCAAGGGCATATGTCATCCCCATTCCAAAGGAAACGATGGATACATCATCGCCTGAACGTGCGACTTTCGCCTTCCCGAGCGGCACAGTGAAATCGTCCAGAACCGGAACATCGAAGCTTTGTCCGTACAAAATTTCGTTTTCAAGGAAAATTACTGGATTTTCATCACGAATTGCGGATTTCAATAGTCCCTTGGCATCCGACGCCGTATGAGGCGCAACGACAATCAAACCAGGCACATGGGCGTACCAGGCCGCAAAACACTGTGAATGCTGGGCCCCAACCCGTGAAGCCGCGCCATTAGGACCCCTGAAAACAATCGGACTGGACATCTGGCCGCCCGACATATATCGGGTTTTAGCCGCTGAGTTTACAATCTGATCAATAGCCTGCATGGCAAAATTGAAGGTCATAAATTCAACAATAGGACGTTGACCGTGAAAGGCCGCGCCCACACCAATACCGGCAAAACCATGCTCTGTAATCGGCGTATCGATCACGCGGCGGGCGCCGAACTCGTCAAGCAAGCCTTGCGTTACTTTATAGGCCCCTTGATATTCAGCAACCTCTTCGCCCATGATAAAAACGCGGTCATTGTTTCGCATTTCTTCGGCCATGGCATCCCTGAGCGCTTCTCGTACACTCATTTTGACCATTTCAGTGCCTTCAGGGATTTCTCCGCTGGCATCATAAGCGTCGCCCGAACTTTCGATAACAACAGAAGACGAACGGTCGTCTTGATTGTCACTGTCGCTATCGTCGTCGTCCTCTGCGCCTTCGGAGGCTGCTTCTGGCGCTTTGGAAGAATATCCGTCCAAAGCACTTTTATCCTCTCCCTCTTCCAGTAAAAGAGCGATCGGTGTGTTCACTGCGACATTGTCCGTGTCTGCATCAATCAGAATTTTTCCGACAGTGCCTTCATCAACGGCTTCCACTTCCATCGTCGCTTTATCTGTTTCGATCTCTGCCAGGACGTCACCAGAGGCGACAGTATCCCCCTCACTCACATTCCAGCGAGCAAGTTTTCCTTCGGTCATGGTCGGCGACAGAGCCGGCATTAAAATTTCTGTTGGCATTAGATACCCTCTTAATTCGAATTGCTCTGTGCTTAGGCTACGATATCAGTCATCAGTTCATCCGGATGAGGTTCCGGACTTTCCTGCGCAAACTCTACTGCTTTGGCGACAATTGCTTTTACGTCCCGATCAATTTCCTTCAATTCATCTTCTGTATAAACCTTGTCGTTCAACAGTTTTTCCCGAACCCGTTCGATAGGATCACTTTCAGCCCGTTTTTTGTTCACTTCTTCTTTAGAGCGATATTTTGCCGGATCAGACATGGAATGTCCGCGATAGCGATAGGTTTTCATTTCCAGAATGTAAGGACCTTTGCCGCTGCGTGCCCATTCAACAGCCTTGCGGCCCGCTTCTGCAACAGCAAAGACATCCATGCCGTCTACCTGTTCTCCCGGAACATTGAAACTTTCACCCCGACGGAAAAGTTCCGTTTGTGCCGAGGCCCTTTTGACCGAAGTTCCCATGGCATATTCGTTGTTTTCGATGATATAAATCACCGGCAGGGTCCACAACTCGGCCATATTGAAGCTTTCATAGACCTGACCCTGATTAACAGTGCCGTCCCCCATATAACAAAGGGTCACATTGTCTGTGTCGTCATATTTCTGACTGAAGGCAAGCCCCGTTCCCAAAGGAACGCACGCGCCAACAATACCATGACCGCCATAAAAGTTCTTTTCCTTGGAGAACATATGCATGGAACCGCCCTTGCCGCGGGAATATCCCCCTTCACGGCCCGTCAATTCTGCCATGACGCCCTTTGGATCCATTCCACAGGCCAACATATGCCCGTGATCCCGATAGGATGTAATAACGGCATCATCTGGATTGATGGCCGACTGCATGCCAACCACAACAGCTTCCTGTCCGATATACAAATGACAGAAGCCGCCGATCAGGCCCATTCCATATATCTGGCCTGCTTTTTCTTCAAAGCGTCGGATCAGCAACATATCTGTGTAGAATTTTTTGACCTGTTCTTTATCCACTTTAGTGGACTTACTCCGGGCGGTAGTGGCTTTGCGCGCCATGATCTCTCCCTCTAGACAAATTTGGTCTGTTTTATAATTTAGGCGCCGAAAAACTTCCTGGCGCGTCGAATAATGCCTAAATGTGGCAACAAATATCTTAATAAACAAGAAATTCTGTATAATTAACTAAATTATAGTTATTTCGGTTAAAAATGCTGCAAAGCAATGTAAAAACACAGCTTTTCTTACGATATGCAAAATATCGTAACAAGAAGATACTTTCAGAGATGTTTTTTGAAATAATTATTCTCTATTGGCGGTGAGAAAAGCAACTTCCTATCAGAAGTTCCGAATGTAACTTATTTTTCGGTGTAAATAACCAGCTCATCCGGATGGGCGAGGCCCAGCACTTCCCGAGCCCGTTCTTCCAGCATATCCAAATCCAGATTCTCTGGATCAAGAAGTTTGACCCGATTTTCCAGCTTTTCTTTTTCAAGTTCCGTGATTTGAAATTCGGCTTCCGCTTTCTGTATTTCCATCTGTAATTTCAGATAGGAGAATAGCCCCCGATCGCCTTCGATCAGGTGGTAACTAAAATAGCAGATGGTCAGCAGTCCCAGAATAGGCCCCGCTCCGGCTTTTAGTCTTTTGCCAATTTCGTAACTAATGCTCATATTCTTAATGAATCAAATTATTCCATAAGGGTCAATGTTTATTCGATTATTTCAGCGAATATTTCAAAAGCGGCACAAAAGTGTGGTTATTCAAGACAAATAACCGATTTTTCAAAAGAAAACCGTAGCCCACCTGCCCATCGTGGCATCCTTTTCAAAAAAGATAAAAGGACAGGTTTTGTAAAATCGAATGGTTTATTGCATCCATAAAAAAAGGCGGGAAACCCCGCCTTCTTTCACTAGGCTTTTAACCATAAGTTTTATTTTAAGATGGAGCGGCCAGCATATTCAGCAGACGCCCCCAAGGCTTCTTCAATCCGGATCAACTGATTGTATTTAGCCAACCGGTCTGACCGGGCAAGGCTGCCCGTTTTAATCTGTCCGCAATTAGTCGCAACGGCCAGATCAGCAATGGTCGCATCTTCGGTTTCACCCGAACGATGGGACATAACGGCTGAGTAGCTGGCTTTATGGGCCATTTCCACAGCTTCCAGCGTCTCGGTCAGGGTGCCAATCTGATTGACTTTCACCAGAATTGAATTGGCCACCCCTTTTTCAATACCGTCCGCCAGACGCACAGGGTTTGTCACGAAAAGATCATCCCCGACCAGTTGAACTTTATCACCGATTTTATCAGTTAATAACTTCCAGCCATCCCAGTCATCTTCAGACATACCATCTTCAATAGAGATAATCGGATAGTCACCTACAAGCGCTGCGTAATAATCAACCATTTCGCCTGCTGAGAGAACCTTGCCCTCTCCTTTCAGGTGATACTGGCCGTCTTTGTAAAACTCTGTAGACGCTGAATCCAGAGCCAGGTAAATATCTTCCCCTGGCTTGTATCCGGCGACTTCGATAGATTTCATAATGAAATCAAGCGCATCGCGCGTGCCACCAATATTCGGGGCAAAACCGCCTTCATCACCAACATTGGTATTATGACCAGCATCGCTCAGCTGTTTTTTCAAAGTATGAAAAATTTCGGACCCCATGCGAACCGCTTCGCGGATATTTCCGGCAGAAACCGGCATGATCATGAATTCCTGAACATCAATCGGATTATCCGCATGTTCTCCGCCATTGATGATATTCATCATCGGAACTGGAAGCGTACGCGCAGAGGCCCCACCGATATAACGATACAATGGCAGTCCAGTATCTTCGGCTGCTGCTTTTGCAAGCGCCATAGAAACACCTAGAATAGCGTTCGCGCCCAACCGGCTTTTGTTCTGTGTGCCGTCCAGTTCCATCATGATACGGTCGATGGCAATCTGGCTATCTGCATCCATGCCAGAAAGCGCGTCAAAGATTTCACCATTGACGGCATCAACCGCTTTGAGAACACCTTTACCTTTGTAGCGATCACCGCCGTCGCGCAGTTCAACAGCTTCATGAGCTCCTGTCGACGCACCTGAAGGAACAGCAGCCCGGCCAAAGGCACCAGTATCAAGGAGTACATCAACTTCAACGGTCGGATTGCCGCGACTGTCAAGAATTTCACGGCCGATAATATCAAGAATAGCGCTCATTTTATTGGAGTTCCTGTTATCAGTGTCTGAGAAGTAAAATCAGAGGTTTTTGGCGAGGGCATCAAAAGCCTGAAGAGTTTGTAGCAAGTTCCGCATTTCCTGAATTGGAACCATGTTCGGGCCATCTGAGGGAGCATTGTCCGGGTCCTGATGGGTTTCCATGAACACCATTGCAACGCCAACCGAAACCGCTGCACGAGCCAGCACGGGAACATATTCCCGCTTACCGCCCGTGGTCGCCCCTTGACCGCCGGGCTGCTGAACAGAGTGGGTTGCATCAAAAACCACCGGATACCCTGTTTCAGCCATAATTGGCAGGCTCCGCATATCACTCACTAACGTATTATAGCCAAAACTGGCGCCGCGTTCGGTCAACAGGATTTGTTCGTTCCCACTTTCCTGCATTTTGACGACAACATTTTTCATGTCCCAAGGTGCCAGAAACTGCCCTTTTTTAACATTAACCACCCGTCCGGTCTTCGCAGCGGCAACGAGCAAATCTGTCTGACGGCACAAAAAAGCCGGGATTTGCAGAACGTCAACAACGGTCGCTACTTCAGCGCATTGGCCGGGCTCATGAACATCTGTCAGAACAGGAATACCAAATTCTTTCTGAACCTGTTCAAAAACCGGTAACGCCCCGTCCAGACCCATTCCCCGCTTCGAATGAATGGAAGATCGGTTAGCCTTGTCGAACGAAGATTTATAGACAAGGCCGATCCCAAGCTCTTGGGTCATTTCATGCAACTGACCCGCCATATCCATGGCGTGTTCAGCACTTTCCATCTGACAAGGTCCGGCGATGATTGTCAGCGGTAGATCATTGCCAACCTCGAAATTACCGATCTTGATATGATGCTGCTTTGTCATGATATGTCCTGTTTCCGTCGTCTTAGACCAGTCTGGAATGATCCAGAGCGGCTTTTACAAAACTCTTGAAGAGTGGATGTGGATCAAAGGGTTTTGACTTCAATTCCGGATGGAACTGAACACCAATAAACCAAGGATGATCCGGGATTTCAACGATTTCAGGCAAATCACCATGCGGCGACAATCCAGAGAACTTGTATCCGACTTTTTCCAGCACTTCTTTATAGGCAATATTCACTTCATAGCGATGACGATGCCGTTCATCAATACGATCCTGCCCATAAATTTCATGAACCTTGGACCCTGGAATCAGATCACACGGATACGATCCTAAACGCATCGTACCGCCCAAATCACCATCCGCAGATCTGGTTTCAGTCTTATTGCCTTTTGTCCATTCGGTCATAATACCGACCACGTTCGGATCAAAGTCGCCAAATTCGGACGTACCTGCATGTGGCATATCAGCCAGATTTCGGCACCCTTCGATCACAGCCATCTGCATGCCATAACAAATACCAAAATACGGAATTTTATTTTCCCGCGCATATGTTACGGCCCGGATTTTCCCTTCTGCGCCCCGTTCACCAAAACCGCCGGGAACCAGAATGGCATGAACGCCAGAAAAACGATCCGCGACACTGTCCCGATCTTTTTCAAACTCTTCTGATTCAATCCAGTCGATATTGACCTTGACCTTGTTGGCAATGCCGCCATGGGTCAAGGATTCCGTCAGAGATTTATAGGCGTCCTGCAGTTCAATATATTTACCGACAACTGCGATATTAACCTCGCCCTCGGGATTGATACTGCGATCAACAATTTCTTCCCACTTGGACAAATCTGGTTCTGGCGCATCCGTAATGCCAAACGCATTCAATACAGCTGCATCAAATCCCTCATGGTGATAGCTGAGCGGCACTTCATAGATGGTTCTGACATCCAAAGCCTGAATAACGGCTTCTGGCGGTACATTACAGAACTGACCAATCTTTGCCCGCTGCCCTTCCGGGATCGGCATTTCACTGCGACACAGCAAAATATCCGGCTGAATACCAATTGACCGCAACTCTTTAACAGAATGCTGGGTCGGCTTCGTTTTAAGCTCACCCGCGGCAGCAATATAAGGGACGAGTGTCAGGTGAATGAAAATCGCGTTATTCCGCAATTCGTTGCCTAGCTGGCGAATAGCCTCCATAAACGGAAGGCTTTCAATATCACCAACGGTTCCGCCAATTTCCACCAGAACAAAATCTTCATCGCCGATATCCGCAGTCGCGAATTCTTTAATGGCATTTGTAATATGAGGAATAACCTGAACTGTACCACCGAGATAATCCCCTCGGCGTTCCTTGCGAATAACGGTCTGATAAATCCGCCCAGTCGTGACATTGTCACTCTGTTTGGAAGCCACACCTGTAAAGCGTTCGTAGTGACCGAGGTCGAGGTCTGTTTCAGCCCCATCATCGGTTACGTAACATTCCCCGTGTTCATAGGGGTTCATAGTGCCGGGATCGACATTGATATATGGGTCCAGCTTCCTCATTCTCACTTTGTAGCCACGAGCCTGCAACAGGGAAGCAAGTGCTGCCCCGGCAAGTCCTTTGCCAAGAGAGGAAACCACACCACCGGTAACGAAAATAAACCGAGCCATGGAATTATACTATATCTGAAATTTGTTACGTCGTGAAGTAAAAGAGGCGGCCAACCCGCCGCCTCGTGATTTTTTTTCCATCTAGTTGGAAATCGGTGCTGAAGGTTCCTGCGGAACCGCCGGCGCTGCCGGTGCACTATCAGTAGGTTGATCAAGGATGGATGTCGGTGCTGCGTGGTTTCCGCTCAGTACTGCAAGCAAAATGCTTGTCCCGAAGAAAGCCGCCGCCAGGATCGCTGTTGTCCGTGTCAAAAGGTTCGCAGCCCCGCGACCGGTCATAACACCGCCGCCACCGCCGCCGCCGCCGCCGCCAATTCCCAAAGCACCCCCTTCAGAGCGCTGAAGCAATACGACGCCGATCAAAAAGACAGCGATCAAAACATGAACGACCAGCAGGATAGTTTCCATGATCCAATTATTCCCGGACTAATGCGATAAATATCGCATCCAAAATATCAATAACAGTTGGTGGGCTTCTACACCAAAGCCAAACCGATTACCAGCTTAAACTCTATAAATAATCGCTTTAAAGACTGGTTTCAACAATTGGCCAAAAGTCTTCGGCTTTCAGGCTGGCACCACCAACCAAAGCTCCGTTTACATGGGCAACGTTCATCAACTCGGCCGCATTACTTCCTTTGACAGAGCCACCATACAATAACCGAACACCATCGGCGTCTTTTAACAACGCCTGTAGATCGTTCCGAATATGCGCGTGAACGTCAGCAACATCTTCGACCGTTGGGGTTTTACCTGTCCCAATGGCCCAAACGGGTTCATATGCAATCACAAGATTTTCAGCAGTTCCGCCTGCCGGCAATGATCGGGAAACCTGACCTGAAATAACAGATAAAGTTTGGCCGCTTTCCCTCTCTTGCAATGTTTCACCAACACAAACAACAGCAATCAGACCGGCTTTCAAGGCCGCTTCTGCCTTCGCTTTTACGTCTTCATTGCTTTCATTATGATCCGTACGTCGTTCGGAATGGCCTACAAGAACATAGTCTGCGCCGGCATCTTTTAGCATCTGCGCACTTGTATCACCCGTATGGGCACCTTTTTCGTTTGCGTGACAATCCTGCCCACCAATAGAAACCGGGGAGCCATTTGCCAACTCGGCCATCGACGCGACCAAAGTCGCAGGCGGGCATATCAAAATGTCACACCCAACCGAGTTTTGTTCGCTTGCTTTGTGTATCAACGATTTCAGTTCTTCGGCTGATTCACGCTTCAAACCATTCATCTTCCAGTTACCGGCAATTAACGGACGCAATGACGAGCTCATTTTCCCTCACAGTTTGGTGTGTATTGGTCTTTCATATCTCTCTTTTTTGACCATATGCCACTTTTTTTTCAATAAAGATACCGCTTTACAAAATTCTATGTTTACGCGGGACACTTCAAGCCCCTATCATGTCGCCCCGCTGCTCCCTATATAAAGGGCAGTTCAAATTTTATATTATGCGATAGATGGTTGATCATGCTGCATTCGATGCGTAAAGGGGCCGGTGGATGGCTCGCCAAAGGTTTATTAGTCCTTCTTGTTGCCAGTTTTGCCGTTTGGGGCATTGGCAGCGATATGTTGGGAAGTTCTGTTGGTGCAGATGTCATTGAAGTTGGCGATCAGACTGTCACGATTGGCGAATTCCGCAGGGAATACCAA
Organism: Sneathiella sp.; assembly: GCF_047631475.1. Lineage (GTDB taxonomy): Bacteria > Pseudomonadota > Alphaproteobacteria > Sneathiellales > Sneathiellaceae > Sneathiella. The sequence goes on from NZ_JBLHZT010000063.1 coordinate 13,232, forward strand.
AATCGCAT
>NZ_JBLHZT010000064.1:0-12537 GCF_047631475.1 Sneathiella sp.
TTGGAACAAATCCTTCTGGAAACCGATTGTCTGGCTTTTATTGTGGCGGAGAGTTGGTAGGCCTGATCAGATCTCGATCGCTTCTCTGATTTTTTCAGCCAATTCTCTTTTGCGAAATGGTTTGTTTAACAGAAGAGATGACTCTCCGATTTCGGGGTGGGCGTCCAGTGCGTTTTGAGTATACCCGGACATGAACAGAACGCTCAGATTTGGTTTGATTTCCCGAGCTTTTTGCGCGACTTCGGGTCCGCGCAACCCACCGGGAAGAACGACATCTGAAAGAAGAAGGTCAATTTTGCTTTCAGAATTGATTACTTCCAAAGCGGAATGTCCGTCATGGGCTTGCTTGACATTGTATCCCAAGCTTTTCAGTTGCAGGACGGTCAGTTCTCGAACATCTGGATCGTCCTCAAGGACAAGAATAGTTTCATTTCCGGTTTGTGGTTGCTGTTCTTCCATTTCGTCTATCTTCTCCACAATATCTTCGTTCGCTCGGGGTAGGAATAGTTTGACGCTCGTCCCTATATTCTCTTCACTATAGATAGAAACATGGCCACCCGATTGTTTCACGAAACCATAAATCATACTTAAGCCCAAACCGGTGCCTTCGCCAACAGGTTTCGTCGTGAAAAATGGCTCGAACACACGGTCAAGAATCTCCCGTGGCATACCTTGTCCATTGTCAGACACAGATATTAGAAGATATTCACCCGGGGTAACGTCATTTTCTTTTTCAAAGGTAAACTCATCCACCAATGTGTTCGAAATAACAATTGTCAGACGGCCGGCTCTACCTTTGACATGTTGCAGGGAATCTCGAGAATTAATTGCCAGATTAAGGATAGCGTTCTCAAGTTGTCCTTGGTCAACTTTACACTTCCACAAGTCGTTATCATACTGGGTTTCAACATGAATATTTTCGCCTAAGACACGTTTGAGCATGCCCGCCATATTGTCCACCAGTGCCGGCATGTCTGTGACGGTGGGATTAAGCATCTGCTTTCTGGAAAACGCCAATAGCCTTCTGGTGAGTTCTGCTCCGCGTGCGGCGGCCGACATCAACGTGCGCAAATAGGATTGTTCATCCGCATCATCGGGAAGCTTTTCTTCAAGAAGTTCAGCATTGCCTAGGACGACAGCGAGAAGGTTGTTAAAGTCATGGGCGACCCCGCCCGTGAGTTCACCAACGGCCCGCATTTTTTCTGATTGCCTGAGCTGTTCTTCACTTTTTGCCAAGGCGAGTTCAGATTTTTTACGTTCAGAAATATCTTCCATGGTCGTGGCGATATATTTCTGTGAATGCCTTTCCAGATAAAAGTACCAAACCTGTACAGGGACAAGACTGCCATTTTTATGGATGACCTCTTTTTCAAAAGGGTGCAGTCTTTTGTTTCGTTCCAAAAGCCGGATTTGAAGGCTTTCCTGTTCATAAAAGTCTTTGGGTGTAACGTCCCAAAGGCTCATCTTTGTAAGTTCTTCGCTGCTATAGCCCAGAATACGCGCAAAAGCCGGATTGACGTCCACAAAGTCTCCGTTCGTGTGCTTTAACGCCAGGCCAATCGGAGACTTTTCGAACAGCATCCGGTTATATTCTTCACTCTCTCGCAGGGCGAGGTAGGACTTTTCAATGTTGCGCTGCATAAGGTTCAGAGCGGAGACAACATCGTCCAGTTCATCCGGGTTTTCCGGGTTATTTTTTCGTTGTAGTTTCAGTGCAGGCTGATTGGCGTCAAATTTCAAATTTTGAGCAAAATTTGACAAAGTCAGAAGATGGCGGGAAATCTGATACTGAAAGATAATCAACAGAAAACTGGCAAACAAAAAGATCACGACCGCATTACTGCCCAAAATAACGATAGCGCGGCTTTGTAGATTTGCGAAAACCTGATTAAGGCCCGCAACAACCGTCAGGGTTCCCAGATTAAAGGATTGGCCATTATTTTCCAAAACAAGTGGGAAGGATTTTTTTATGGTTCGTTCAGAGCGAATAACCCCATCATTCCAGCGAGCAGTGCCATCATCGGATATTGTAGCGAACTCAATATTGTCGGTGTTGACCAGGCTTTTCAGATGCAGAATGATTTGTTCTTCGTCCAAAACCCAGACGTTATGAGTCAGATTAGGAAGACGGGTTTCCTGAATATCCTCAAAATCGGCATTGATTTCCTCAATATTGTTCAGGTAATCGACATAGAGTTGAAGACCAGTACTTAACAAAGTGACAATTAAGCTGAAACCGACGATCGAGAGTATGAGCTTCTTTGCAACCGTCATCCGAAATACCTATAATCAAAGTGTGTTACATTTATGATTTGAATAACTTAATCAATTGTTCTTGTTTTTGAATACTAATCCTTATTGAGTAGTTGTTCAAATACCAATATTGTTTTCATATCTTAATATTAGATAAACGTTTAAATGCGCGGCGTCCAACCAAATAAATTGGCCCTAGCCAACAGCTATGTTAAGACCGCAGAAGTTATAGCAGTACAAACGAAATCGGGGAGGGGAGTGGGCGCATGAAATCCCAGCTTGTGAAAAAAGGGGCTGTAAACGAAGCCGTTTCCTGGAGTAAGGACGCCTTTCCCGGCGTTCTGGTATGCATCACAATTGGAATGGCGGCGTCTTTTTTAAACGACCACTATGGTGGTCCGGTCATGTTATTCGCTCTCCTTTTGGGGATGGCATTTCACTTTTTGTCCGAAGAAGGTGTGTGCGTTCGCGGGATTGAGGTTGCCTCTAAATCTATACTCCGTCTGGGGGTCGCGCTTTTGGGTGCCCGCATTACCTTTGATCAGATTGTTGGTTTGGGTGAGTACACAATTATTGGTGTTATATTGGCTATCGCGGCGACCATTATCTTTGGATGGGGCATGGCTCAAATTCTTGGTTTGAAGAAAACCCAAGGTTTGCTCTCCGGCGGAGCGGTGGCAATTTGCGGCGCATCTGCCGCGCTGGCGTTATCAGCCGTGATGCCGAAAAACAAATATTCAGAAAATAATACGATTGTTACCGTTGTTGCCGTTACGACTTTAAGCACAATTGCAATGGTGCTGTATCCGTTGATCGCCCAAAAAGCAGGCCTTGATAGTGTTGAGGCTGGCGTGTTTTTAGGTGGGACCATTCATGATGTGGCACAGGTGGTTGGTGCCGGATACAGTGTTTCGACCGAAACGGGGGATGTCAGCACGATTGTGAAGCTTCTTCGAGTGGCAACCCTTGTCCCAATTGTTTTGATCTTCAGTCTTCTTTTCGCGCAAAAAAACAGGTCTGAAAAAGCAACGAGCAAAGCTGGACTGCTCCCTCCTTTGTTCTTGGTGGGGTTCGTTATGTTTGTGGTCTTGAATAGTTTTAATTTGATTCCGCCCACCGTTACGGATGGACTGAAAACATTATCCAGCGCCTGTCTGGTAACCGCTATTGCTGGTTTGGGAATGAAGACTTCTTTGCGGGAAATTGCCAAAGTGGGATGGCCGATTGTCATTCTTGTCGTTTCCGAGACTATTTTCATTGCTCTGTTTATTTTCGCATTGGTTCAGTTTTCCTGACCTGAGTGAAGGTTCATTTAACGCTCTTCGTGTTTTGGGCAGATGAATTTAAAGGTTGTATATCTCGCATATTTCTGACGAAATAAAAGACGGGTGTTTGACGAAAAGAATATGCGGACACCAGAAAACAGCCAAAGAAGATAGGGAGACTAACTATGACATTGGGTGCACTTTTTAGGAGCTCAGCCTTAGTGCTGACGATGGCGTCTGTTGCGACTTTTGCGAACGCAGATTCTCATAAAGTACCAGAGAAGGACATGGCTAAGGCGGCCATGGGAGTACCTGCTAATGATTTGATGAACGCGACTGTCTGGACACAGACTTCCGTTGAATTTAACGCGACAGCCGTCGCAGCCTACAAGCTGGCAGAAATTATGCTGGACCGGGCTTTGGCTGACAAAACCTGGACCGCGGCTCTTGAGCAAGGCGAAGGATATGAAAGCAAACCACCGGCCGTTATTCTCGATGTCGATGAAACGGTACTCGACAATTCAGAGTATGAAGCCTGGTTGATCAAAGCAGGTAAAAATTATAGCTCGAAAACCTGGGGTCCGTACGTGGATGCAGCGATTTCCAAGCCTATTCCCGGCTCTAAGAAGTTTATCGACTATGCGCATTCAAAAGGTGTTGAGATATTCTACGTGTCGAACAGGAAGGCACCGGGAGAAGAGGGGACTGTGAAAAATTTGAAAGCCCTTGGTTATCCTGTGAACGAAAAGATCGATACCGTTTTACTCCGGAATGAAAAAGAAGAGTGGGGAAGTGCAAAAAGTACCCGCCGTGCCCATGTTGCCAAAGACTATCGGGTTCTATTACTTCTTGGTGACAATCTTGGTGATTTTGTGGATGCCGAAAAAGGCGCGACGCTGGCTGACCGCGATGCTGTCTTTGCCAAATACATGGATAATTGGAGCAGCAAATGGATAACAATTGCCAATCCAATGTATGGCTCTTGGGAAGGGGCTGCCATTCAGTATAAATGGCGCGCTACCGCAGAAGAAAAACGTCAGATGAAAATGGATGCCATGAAATATTGGGAACCAAAAATGTAAGCCTGCCTTTCATTTGAAGACCGAAAACCCCTGACACCAAATGTCAGGGGTTTTTTCTTTCTGTAGTAAATTCAAATGCTTGAGTTGGCATATTTTTGCCATAAAGAGTTGGCACAGTGCAATTCAATTGACCATATATTGTTCCTTGAACCGGTTAATAGAAAATAAACTGGAATAATGCTGAATTTAACAGTAGTCGAAACAGATTATTTATTGCAGATTGCGGCAATTGATTCGGCGCAGGCTGATTTTGATGATCAATACTAACGGGTTTGAGACGGAGATAAAAGTGGCCAAGTTAAATGCTCTTGCTAAGGCCGGGGTTGTAAATGCAGAAGGATTTTACACTGTCGGAGGGCGGACCGCTGTGGATTTTGCGAATTCCTCCCGTCGGTTTGGCAAGGACGGTGACGGTCTTGAAAAGCTTGAAGAGCTTCTGACATTTCTGAAATCCATGGGCCATCTGCATGAAGAAGAAGCTTCCAGTTATCATATGTATCTTTTTCAAAATCCGGACCGTTGTGCCGAAACAATGAATACGCTCCGTCACATGAGGGCCCGCTTTCTTGCGATGCTCGGTCAGGCGTCCAATGGCTGGCCCATTGACCCTTCCTTTATTGCAGAGCTGAACGATCATTTGCTCAACTTCAAAACGCACCTGATGCTTGAGCCATCTGAGGGTGGGTATGTTTTGACCGCGAAACAGTCTGAGCAGGGGCCGGAGCAACTCCTATACCCTATTTTTAAAGATATCGCCGAGTTCATTGTTTCCGACCAACTGGAAAAAGTCCGCCAGTGTGCCAGTGATTCCTGTGATCTGTTCTTCGTTAATCAGTCCAGGAACGGCCGGCGCCGGTGGTGTTCCATGTCTACATGCGGAAACAGGGCCAAAGTGAATGCCTACCTGAAGCGCCAGGAAACCTAAAGCCTGCTTTTTATCGAAAGCAGCGACTGAAGGCTTTTAGGTGCTTCAACGGGCCTATCGGCTTTATTTGTCGTGTCAGAAGCAAGAGCGGCAGGGCTTTATCTTTCCTTAAAAAACTAAGCCATGCCGCGCTATCTGCTTTTAACGAGAAATCCGCCTTTCCGTTCAACCCTTCCTGTACCGTGACTGTCTTGTCTTTGATGATAACGGTTGCTTCTATTTTTTCCCGCCCTGAAAACATGAAATGGTAGGTAAGGTCTAATCCCTGAGATTTGTGGCGGTTAAAAACAAGCGGCATGGAGCGCAGAAAGCCAGCAACAGACGTTGGGCGTAAATGGGATTTCATTAACCGGGGCGTTTTATGTTTAAAACGCTTGCGCAAATGAGTATGCGCATCGGTTCCCGGAACGACATATACATTTTCCTGTTTATCTACCAGAGGCTTTAGAATTTCTTTCTTAAAGCCTGATTTACTCTCAAGATAAGGGCTGATGACGTCATCGCCAGCTGGGCACACTGCCAGGCAATAGGCGGCCTTGTAATTTGCGCCAAAGGAGAGGCTTTGCCACCAGGAGGCGCTTTCAGAATCTGTGACTTTGCTTCGCAGGTCCTTGGCGTCCTTGGAATCGGCGATTTGCTCCGTAAAGGCTGTAAAGCCGCCCATAAACTCATAATAGTTGTGATTGAAGCAGGCTGCAAAATCGAAATATCCATCCGGCCCAATGGCACCAACGGGGCAGGCAGCAACGCACAGTTTACATTCCATGCAAGGGTTATAGTCAATCTGTTCCGCGTAGCGTTCAACCGTTGCGTCAATTAAAACGGTTCCTAAAAGTACAAAATTACCGAATTTCGGGTGAATGATATTTCTGTGGATCCCCATCTGTCCAAGACCCGCCTCAATGGCGACGGGTTTATGGGAAACGATCCATGTCTTGCCCGGATAGTCATCCATTTCCATAGGAAAACCCATTGCCGGATAAAGCCCCCGAACACCATATTTTTCCAACTCTTTTACGATTTTTCGCGCCGTATGAAGGACATCATCGCCGGTGCTGTGAAATTCGATATTGGAAGCAGACCTTTTAGGTGTTCGAATGTTTTCTCTCGTCATTTTGATAACGAATGAAATAAGGGTTTTGGTTTTGGGGAAGGCGGTCAGGATGTCTGCTCGTTGATCATCCAGCCCTGCACGGGAAATTTCAACAAAGCCCACATCATCAACGCCAGCATCCAGACAGAGCGTTCTGAGCCACTCCTGATCAAGTGTTTTTTCGGTTTCCAATTTTACGACTTTGTTCATTGTGACTCTCTTTAATTTGATGTATATACAACTAAATTGATAAAAATTAGAGAAGCGGGACATTTGTGAGGATAGAAGACGCATCGCCAAGCGCCTTATTGGCCTCTTTCTGCGCGTTCTTCCAAGCCGGTGTAACGTCAGATAGTAATTGGCTCCCTTTTTCCGTGAGCCTCAAAAGGTGGGACCGTTTATCGGTGCAGGACTCTCGTTTCAGCCACCCCTTTTGAATCATTTTTTCAATGTTTCTGCTGACGGTCGATTTTTCCAATGATAGCACCTGAACCATTTGGCTGGGACTGGTAACCCGCTCAGTTCCAACTGCAACCAGAAGATTAAACTGGGCAATCGTTATGCCGTAGGGCCGAAAGCTATCATCATACAGTCGGCTGACCATGCGGTTCAGTTTTCTAAGCCGGACGGCAAAACAATGATGTGATATATTTTCAGCTTCACTCTTTACGGACATCGATCTCTCCTGCTATTGGGTGTATATACAACTAATGGGACCATGTTTCAAGAGATATTGACAATATGCCGCACGAAGGGACGGCAAATGTGGGGTATAGTGCGGGTGGTTTTGAAGAGAAATGTGGCTGGAGGGCCGATATAATGGCGCGTGTTTATTCGTTTCCCGAACAGAGTGTCCTTAGGGATCGCTATGCATCCTCAACCTATCGAGATTGTTATTGTGAAGTCTTGTCGGAAACCGATAAACGAGGGCCGGTGGGGCTTTTTATAAGTGTCATGCATCCAATGCCGATCTGGGTGCAGGGATTGATGACCGTCCGCAATACGGTGGTACGTTTATTTGGCCTGAGAACAGATGCGGGCAATACAAAGATTGAGCAGGATGAAAGCTGCTATAAAGTCGGGGATTACGTCGGTTTCTTTGAGATCGCCTATCTGGATCAAAATGAAGTTGTTTTTACGACCAACGACCGCCATCTCGACGCATCATTTTCGATGCTGATTGATACTGCTGACGGGCGCCGGGCGTATTTTACATCCGTGGTCAAAACAAAAGAGAAATTGGGCGATGTCTATATGTTTGTCATCGCCCCATTTCATCGTTTTATTGTCGGGAGAATGTTTAAACGCTTGAGAAAAAGCGATTAGCCAGCGGCCAGTTTCCGCAGCTCATTTTTTTGTACTTTCCCCATGGTGTTTCGCGGCAACTCGTCCAGAATGAAGACGTCTTTGGGAACCTTGAAATTTGCAAGTTTGTCACGAATATAGTCGATAACTGATGTCGGTGTAACCTCGGAAGATCCGTCTTTAATAACGAAGGCGACGACCGCTTCGCCAAAGTCCGGATGGGGGCGTCCCACAACGGCGCTTTCCAATATGCCGGGCATGTCGTCGAGGTAACTCTCAATTTCTTTGGGGTAGACGTTATAGCCACCAGAAATTATCAGGTCTTTCGACCGACCGACAATTCTGTAATACCCATTTTCGTCTTTACGGCACATGTCCCCAGTGATGAAATATCCATCAGGCCGGAACTCAGCCGCTGTTTTTTCGGGCATTTGCCAATACCCTTTGAATACATTGGGTCCTTTGATTTCCAAAATTCCGATTTCACCGTCCGGCAGAATGTTGCCTTCTTCATCCGCCACACGAACGTCGTTATCCAACGGAAAGCCGACCGAGCCCGCTATTCTTTCGCCATCATACGGATTTGACGTGATCATGCCTGCTTCCGACATGCCATAGCGTTCCAAAATCACATGCCCGGTTCGTTGTGTGAATGTGTTGAAGGTCTCTTCTAGGAGTGGTGCGGAGCCCGCTGTAAACAGGCGCATATTTAGGCAGACGTCCTTGTTGAACGCTTCATTAGCAAGGAGGCGGACGTAAAAGGTCGGGACCCCCATGAAAACGGTGGCGTTCGGAAGATGTTTAATGACCTGTTCCGCATCGAATTTGGACAGGAAGACAACCTTGTTTGCATTTAAAAAGGCGCAGTGAAGGGCAACAAAAAGACCATGCACATGAAAAATTGGCAAGGCGTGAAGCAGAATGTCAGTTTCGTTGAACGCCCAGGCCTTGCTGAGTGTTTGGGCGTTGCTTGAAAGGTTGTTATGGGTCAGCATCGCACCTTTCGAACGTCCCGTTGTGCCGGAGGTATAGAGAATTGCCGCGAGATCGTCTTTCGCCCGTTCAACGGTTGTGAAGTCTGTGGACAGGGACGTGGCATTGGCCATTAATTGCCCCTCTCCATTTTTATCCAGCGTGAAAATAGACGTGACATTTGCTTTGTCAGCAATCGGTGACAAGGCCTCTTTATCAGCGGGATCACAAACCAGAACAGCCGGGCGGGCATCTGTCAGAAAATAATCAACTTCGGCTGATTTGTACGCCGTGTTTAAGGGAAGGTAGACCAATCCTGAACGCAGACATGCAAGATACAGGAGCACAGCTTCAACCGATTTAGTAACCTGTACGGCAACCCGGTCCCCGGGTTTGGCGCCGGTTTGGGCAAGGAGGTTTGCAAGTTGGGCACTTGTTTTGATCACGTCATTAAAGCTCCAGCTTTTGCCATCCGGAGATTCAAACGCTGTTTTCGAGAGATCTTTTTTAAAGCGGCTTTCAAATAGAGCGTACAGGTTATTGTTTTGCATATCGTTCTTTGTCTTTTTGATGATCAGGCTGTGGCCTGGACGTAATGAGGCGGAAGGGTAGAGAGGAAGTCAGTAAACCGTTCTCCCTGAATGGTAACGTGATCGCGGGTCAATTTTTCAGCCAGGGCATCTTCGCCATCCAGAATTGCGCGGACCAGTTCTCCATGTTCATCAGAGGAAGAGCGGATGCGCCCGGGTATTCTTACCTGTAAACGTCGGTGAGGCGATAAACGGGCCCGCAATTCCATTGTTTGTTTTTCAAGATATTCGTTATGGCTGGCTTTGTAGATGAGTTCATGCAAACGCAGATTTAGCCTGTAATATTCATCAAACTGATCTGTCTCACTTAATGCTGCACAGGCGATTTGGGCGTCTTTCAGTTCAATTTTCTCTTCGGGTGTAATGCGCCGGGCCGCCAGTCGCGCACAGACACCTTCAAGATTGGCCATAACCTCAAACATATTCATCAAGTCGCGCAGGGTGATGGTCGCGACAACGGCTCCGCGCCGCGGCCTGATTTCAACCAGTCCCGCTGCAGCCAAGCGCGTCAGGGCTTCCCTCACAGGGGTTCTGGAAACACCAAAGCGATCAGCGAGCAGGGTTTCATCCAATCTCATTCCCGGTTTCAATTCACCGGTGACTATTTCCTGCTCGAGTATAGGTACGAGTTCGCTTGCGCGAGATAGTTTCAAACTTGCCTCCTGCATTCTGTCTTTTTACTTTACCAGCTTTCATGTGTGCGTAAAACGAATTCTTGTATACAATTTAAAAAATCTGCCATACAATTCTTGCAACCGTAGCTTCAGTTCCGCTCGAACGCTGCGTAAAAAAGCGTTCAAACAAAGAATGAGGGCGCAATACAGGGAGAGAAATGATGAGAAAATTATTGATGAGTACAGCGCTTGCTGTCGTTGTCGGTGTTACGGGTGCAGTGTCGGGACTGGCAGAAGCCAAGACCCTAAAAGCATCGCACCAATGGCCCGGCGGAAAAGGGGATGTGCGCGATGAAATGGTTCAGATTATCGCCCGCGAAGTAGGAAAGGCGAATGTCGGGATCGATGTTAAAGTGTATCCGGGAAAAAGCCTGTACAAGCCCAAAGAGCAATGGGGTGCTATGGTCAAGGGGCAGCTTGATATCTCTGCTTTTCCGCTCGCCTATGCGGCTGGACGTCATCCGGAATTTGATTCTACTCTAATGCCCGGTCTGGTCAAAAACCATGATCACGCGAAGCGTCTTAATAGTTCTCCATTTATGGATGATATAAAAAAGATCATTAATGATGCTGGTGTTGTCGTGCTGGCCGATGCGTGGCTCGCAGGTGGTTTTGCGTCCAAGAAGCAGTGCATTCTGGGGCCTGACACAATGAAAGGTCAGGTCACGCGCGCCGCGGGTAAGGCATTTGAACAGATGTTGGTTGGTGCTGGTGCGTCGATTGCGTCCATGCCCAGTTCTGAAATCTACAACGCGTTGCAAACCGGTGTTCTGGATGCGGCAAATACAAGTTCCGGCAGCTTTGTGTCCTATCGTATTTACGAACAGGCAAAATGTCTGACTGCACCGGGTGCTAATGCCCTTTGGTTTATGTATGAGCCATTGTTGATGTCGAAGAAAAGTTTCGACAAGTTGAATAAAGAACAGCAGGCTGCGCTCATGGCTGCCGGTCAAAAAGCAGAAGATTTCTTTTTTGATGCGGCAAAGGGTCTCGATGACAAACTTGTCAAAGCCTATAAGGATGCAGGTGTTGAGGTCGTTGAAATGACGTCAGAGCAAGCGAAAGCATGGCGGGATATTGCGAACGAAACATCCTATAAAACCTTCGCTGAAAAGGTTAAAGGCGGCGATATGCTTATTAAAAAAGCACTCGCTGTAAAATAAGAAAACCTGTCGGAAGCTTCCGGTTCTGTGTCTTTCAGGCCGGAAGCTTTTTCTTTCTTATTCGAATTTTGGGCCTCTCATGACGCAATTTATTACACTTATCAATTCTTTATCCCGCTTATTTGGGATTTTTGCAGCCATTCTTGTTGGCGCGGCAATTATCGTTGTTTGTCAAATGGTTATAATGCGATATTTCCTAAACGCTTCAACTGTGTGGCAGACAGAATTTGTTACTTATTCGATCGTAGCCGCGACATTCGTTGGCAGTCCATACGTGCTTTTCGTCAAAGGTCACGTCAATGTCGATTTACTGCCGCACTATTTACCATCGGGCCCTCGGAAAGCGATGGCGTTAATCGCGTCCCTGTTGGCAATGACCTTTTGTGTCGTTTTGGCCTGGCAGTCATATGAACTGTTAAAAGAGGCTTTCGAAGGAGGGTGGGTCACGGATACGGTCTGGGAATTGCCGTTATGGATTGCTTACCTGCCGATGTTTTGCGGAATGTTTTTGCTGTGTGTTCAATATATATCAGAAATACTGGTGACCGCGTTTGATCTTGAGATAGAGCGGAGAGCAAACTGATGGAACCACTTTTGATTGGTGTACTTGCCGCCGTTGTTGTCATCCTTTTGCTTGCCACGGGAATGCCCGTCGCTTTTGGACTGGGTCTGGTGTCGATTGCTTTCTTGGTATTTTTTGAAGGTGTGGATAGCCTTTCAGTTGTTGCCGAGACGTTTTTTGCCGGTATTGGTGAATTTTCGCTGGTCTCCATTCCCATGTTTATTGTGATGGGCGCGGCCGTTGCATCGTCCCCTGCGGGGAAAGATTTGTTCGAGGCATTGGATCGTTGGTTGACCCGTGTTCCCGGAGGGCTGATTATTTCAAACATAGGAGCCTGCTCGGTTTTTGCGGCCCTCAGTGGCTCTTCTCCGGCGACATGTGCCGCGATCGGTAAAATGGGTATTCCGGAAATGCAGAAGCGGGGATATCCCGACAGTCTGGCAACGGGGTCGATTGCTGCCGGCGGGACGCTGGGGATCTTAATTCCGCCGTCTGTTACAATGATTGTCTATGGAATTTCCACGGAAACATCTATCGGACGCCTGTTTCTGGCGGGCGTGTTTCCGGGACTGCTGTTGACGACCCTATTTATGATGTGGTCTCTTTATTATGCGTGGCGTCGGGGGTTCGATTTTACTGAAAAAATTGGAGAC
>NZ_JBLHZT010000065.1:0-12498 GCF_047631475.1 Sneathiella sp.
CCCGGCACAAGCCACATTTCGATTGTCGACGGATATGGAAATGTTGTCTCATTAACGACAACCATTGAAACTGGCTTTGGCTCTCGGGTTATGACCAATGGCTTCTTGCTGAATAACGAACTGACCGACTTCTCAAGGGCCCCCGAAAAAGACGGTAAGATCATTGCGAACCGTGTCGAGGGCAACAAACGGCCCCGGTCCTCAATGGCGCCGACCATTGTCCTGAAGGATGGTCAACCTGTTCTTGCTATCGGCTCCCCCGGTGGGTCCCGCATCATAAATTATGTTGCCCATTCTATTGTCAGAATTCTCGATTGGAATATGGATCCGCAAGAAGCGTTAAACTACCCGCATATTGTGAACCGGAACGGCACCACGGACATTGAAGAAAACACCCATGCACAAAAAATGGTTCCTGAACTGGAAGCCAAGGGCCACAAAGTCGCTGTCAAAGATTTAAACTCTGGTTTGCATGCCATCCTAATGCAGGACGGCCTATTGATCGGTGCCGCTGATCCGCGCCGTGAAGGCATTGTGATGGGCGATTAAGGTTACTCTTGTGTGCCGGCGATCTGTCGCTCCATGATCCGCTGAAATAATCGGGGAGATAAGCGGTTGATCCACCACGCAAATTTTGCCACCCGGCCCACCAATATCATTGGCTGTTTTTTGGCAAAACCTTTCAGGATTGCGTGTGCAGCCGTGTCCGGGTCCATATAGTCTTTTCCATCTGTTGCGGACCCGGGCCTTGCAATGCCCTCTTGTGTAGTTTCAGGCTGCCCGATATTGGTTGCAATAAACGATGGAGCTGCGATTAAGATAGACGATCCGTTTTCTCTCTCCTCTGATCGAAGGGATTTAAAAAACCCTTCCAAGGCATGTTTGGAGGCGGCATAGGCCGTGCGATGATACAAAGGCGTAAAGCCAGCAACTGAAGAAATAACCAGATGGGTTCCTTTGGCAATCCGCACAGCCTCTAAAAAGTGTCTGACCATGGACACCGCTGCGAAATAATTGACATCAAACACTGCTTTATGGCTATCTTCTGTCGATTGATCAAAGGCCATGATCTGGGTGACGCCGGCGTTATAAATGATCAAATCAAGGGACTGGTATTTTCCTAAAATCCGGTTCGCGGTTTTCTGCAATTCATCGGGATCGGTCAAATCACAGGCAATGGGCCATAGCGTGTCACTTTCATGCAAACTGCTTATATCAAGGTCCAACGCAATCACTCGCCAGTTTGCTTGCTGCAACTGTCGTATCAAGGCTTTTCCCAAGCCGCCGGCCCCACCGGAGATTAACGCTGTTTTCATAAGCCCGCCTGCTCTTTCCACAGTACAAACACCTGTTCACTAGTGAGTTCCGGGGTATATCCAAATTCTTCCTTCAGCTTTGTATTATCCAGAACCGGGCGAAATTGAAGGAACCGCACTTGCTCAGGACCATATCGTGACAAGCCAATGGGACGGGCGATCCCTAAGCCCAGCTTTACGAGCCAAGCAGGCACGCGGCGTATTTTCTTGCCCAATATTCGCCCAAGGTCACTCACCCCCAGCGCACCGTCCCCGGCGACATTAAATATGCCGCACGCACCGTCGGTTGACGCCCGGATCAGGATGCGCGCCAAATCCTTTGTCCAAATAAAAACAAAGGGACTTTCATATCCAGAAAGACCGAGCAAGCGATCCTTCTTAAACAACGCCGTTATCTGATTGTCTGTTTCGGCGCCCAGAATAGTCCCCACGCGCAAAATTACCTGCTGCAAATCCGGCGACTGTGAACGCGCCTCCGCCAGCATTTCCTCAACAAGCCTCTTGTGATGTGCATAGGCGAATTCAGAATTGCCGCGAATTGGATCTTCCTCTTTCAAGGGCACAGAATTATCGGCATGATAGCCATAAGCCGCCCCCGATGACGTAACAACCAACCGCTGAACCTTGTATTTGATTGCTGCCTCCAGCACACGCCGGGTGCCGCCCACATCCACGTCATAGGCCAGACGATCAGTCATTCCTTTAGGTGGTGATACAATAGACGCCAGATGAAGGATCACATCCGGGCGTTCCTCTGCGATAACGCACTCGACCTCCGGCGACGTTACATCCATTTTTCGAAACTGGATGTGATCAGGCAAAGTAGAAATAGGAACAATATCGGTTGCAATAATCTGAATTTCGTCGGATTGCTTCCATTCTTTCAAAACGGCGCGGCCCACCAGTCCGGCACCTCCGGTAATCAAAACCTTCATCGCGCTGCCTCCGACCGGGAAAACACATAGGCCAACGCCAATCCCGAAATTGCGTGCCAGATCCCCCAGAAAGCAGCAACGACGGCCATTCCTCCCAAACCATCAAAAAAGGCAAAAATCAACACCAGACCCAACGCTGAATTTTGAATGCCTGTTTCAATTGTGACAGCACGCCGGTCAAAGGGCGACAATTGTCCAAGGGTCGCCGTGATCCACCCCCCGCCCAAGGCCAGCGAATTGTGCAAAATAACCAAAGCGGCCACCGCCCCGGCAAACTTCACAAAAAATTCCCAGTTTACCGCCAGCGCGATGACTACAAAGCTTACGAAAATCGCCATGGAAACCCATTGCAATGGGCGACGCAAACGGGCGCTAAAGTCAGGGGCCCGTCCGTTCAGCTGCACACCCAGAAACAACGGCAATACCAGCATAAAACAAACGGTAATGGCGATTTGCACTGGATCGAGGGTCGTTTTTCGCAAAATTTCTTCGGTTGGCCCATACAAACCGCCCCAAAAAGCAATATTTATGGGCGTCAGCAGGATCGCTGCAATTGTCGCAACCCCTGTCATCGAAACGGACAGTGCCGCATTCCCACCGGCACGATGCGTGATGAAGTTAGAGATGTTTCCCCCCGGACACGCAGCAACCAATATCAATCCAAGCGCAATAGACGGGCTGGGCTGTATAAGCCAGACCATTCCAAAAGTTAGAACCGGCAATATAATAAATTGGGAAAACAATCCCACAAGAAGAGGTTTTGGAGCCCGGCGCAGCCGATGAAAATCATCTGGGGTCAGATCCAACGCCACCGAGAACATAACAATTGCCAGAATAGCATTTAGTAAGGTTAGGGATTGCGGACTGAAATTCAAAAGAACGTCATCAATACCGGTCATGACGCGGCCCCTTTTAGCGTCTCAATCCATCCGGTTACCGCTTTTCGATATGTTGCCTTATCGACATAATAGGCCATGCGCGGTAAATCGAGATAAGCCATCCCGCCTGTCGCCCGTTCAAATCCTGAAGATTTCTTTTCTTTTAAGGCACTGGCGGCCGCAGTCCCCTCTTGCAGCCCTTTGAGGTAACGACCAACCATTTCAGCCTGTTCATGGCGCCCCTGCCACCCCAAACCACTTGCTTCAACCATGCCCAGAACGAACAAATCATCTCGCTCCGGATGGAAGCAATTTAGGTATAAATGCGGCGCATCATTCTTCCAGTTCAAAAGATCTTCCTCAATGAACGGATAATGTAATTTATAGCCCGTCGCCGTCAGGATCATATCATAATCACTGACACTGCCGTCCTTGAAGAAAACTGATTTTCCCTCAAACCTTTCAATGTCTGGCTTAATCGTTATATCGCCATGCCCTGCATGATACAGCACCAGGGAATTTACAATCGGATGACTTTCATAAAGTTTATAGGACGGTTTAGGGAACCCATATTTCTGCGGATTTCCGACAAACCAGCTCAGGATAAGTTGATCAATCGGACGCTTTAACCACATCGGTAGTTTAATCATCCCTCCCAGCGTATCCGCAGGTTTGCCAAAAACATATTTGGGCACAAAATAATAACCGCGGCGCAAGGACAGATCACAGCTTTTGCCGTGATGAATAGCGTCCACTGCAATATCACAACCAGAATTACCCGCGCCAACAATCAAGACACGTTTGTCTTTGAACTGCTCCGGGTACCGGTAAGAGCATGAATGTATGATCTCGCCCGCGAAATCCCCTGAAAATTCAGGAATATTCGGTTCAGAAAGTGTCCCGTTCGCAATCAGCACACCGTCAAAAACCGCCTCGGCCGCCCCCCCGTCTGTTTGCCAATAGACCCGCCATCCGTCGCCGTTTTCTCCAACAGGCTCGACGCGGGTAACTTCCGTTCCAAAAAGATAATTGTCCCGTAACTTATAATGATCCGCAAAAGCCTGAAAATATGATTTCATTTCTCGATGAGACGGATATTCAGCGGCTTTTTCAGGCATGGGGAAGTCTAAAAACTCCGTCATTTTTTTTGAAGAAATCAAATGTGCCGTCTCATACATGGTCGATTTGGGAGCTTCAATATCCCATAACCCGCCCACATCCGTATGCAATTCAAACCCTTGAAATTCAATCCTCAATTCCGATAGTATTTTGGCCATTGCCAGCCCCATTGGCCCGGCGCCAATCAGGGCATATTTTTTAGTTTTTTTGTTCATCCATCCTCCCGGTTGATGTTTAGATTGAACAATTGTATAACATTAGGCAAGTGTTTTTTAGCAGGAGAGATTGTTGTTATCCCCCAGAAAAAGAGCCCCCTCAGCCCGATCCCTGGAAACAAAAAGGCGCATTCTGGATGCCGCCGAGCGCATTTTTTCGGAAAAAGGGTATGATGGCTCTAACCTACGAGAAATAGCCACGCTTGCGGATGTCCCCGTTGGATTGGTCCAACATCACGGTGGGAACAAGGAAGAGCTGTTTGCCAAAACGGTAAAGCGCCGCGCAGAAGAGCTTTCAGACATTCGAATACGGGAACTGGAAAAATTGAAACAGACAGGAGAATTGTCTGTTCGAACGATCATGGATTGTTTTCTAAGGACCCATTTCAAATTACTAACACAGGATGGACCCCACTGGCTGTATTACGGGCGATTGATCGCCCATGTTTCGGCTAATCCGAAATGGCAGTCCCTTGCCTCGGAATGCTTTGATCCGACCACGCATTTATTCTTGGACGAAATCCTAAAACTTCATCCGCTTACTGTTCGCTCTCGCGCAGCGACAGGCCAGATTTATTCCGTTGCCGCGTTATTGGCGTTCTTTAATGCAAGCTGGCGTATTGAAACCCTGAGCCCCGGAACAACCGAGATGGATATCGAGGACATGATCGATTTTTGTGTCGCCGGCATGGAAACGCTATTAACAAAGCAGTCTGGGCATATAAACCACATTTTGTAGATAAATTCTCCTTCTGTGCTTTGCCTGAATTCCCGGATGATGTAGAAACCAAACCATGGGAATTAGTCGTTAAGGGGCGCATGTGTGACGACACTTATTATCACGGAAAAAACGTCACAGAAAAAAGATCTGGCGGCCGCAATAGGCAATGAGTACGGTCAAATACTCCCGGCTGAGGGGCATCTTTTAAGTCTGCAGGAACCTCTCAGTGTGAATAGCGCTTGGGGAAAATGGTCTTTTGACTTGCTGAAACCTGATGATTTTTACCCAACCTGCCCGGCGCCAGATGCTTCCCCTTCAGCGCGCGGGAAACTAAAAGCCATTGAAGAGGCCTTAAAAAAGGCGAGCCGGGTCATTCTGGCGACTGACTGTGACCGGGAGGGGCAGCTGATCGGGGAAGAATTGCTCCGTCACTATAACTTTCAAGGCCCTGTCGGACGAGCGATCTTCACCGCACAAGACGAAAAAACGCTGCGTCAGGCTTTTGAAAATCTGGAACCCAACGAAAACTACCTCAATTTGGGTCAGGCAGCCCTTGCCCGCCAGCAAGCCGATCAGGTTTACAATTTATCGCTAACACGAGCCGCAACTGTGGCATTGAAACAACCCGGTGAATACGGGGCCATTGGTATTGGGCGGGTCAAGACACCAACCATGGCCATCGTCTGTATACGGGAATTAGAAATTCTGGATTTCAAACCCGCAGATTATTATCACCTTGTGGCAACGGCCAACACGACCGCTGGGAAACTGGATCTAAGATACGCCCCGAAAGAGAAAATTCTGGATCAGGCACGGGCTGAAAGCCTTTGCGCTCTCGCCGATGGATTTGAAGGTCCGATAAAGGCTGTAATGAAGGTCAAGCGGACCAAGCCGCCAAAATTATTGGATCTGCCCGAACTTCAAAAGATCTGCGCCCGCAAATGGGGATGGTCTGCCACAAAAACGCTGGATGTTGCGCAAGAGCTATACGACGGCGATGGCAAGAAAATTCAAACCTACCCGCGTGCAGAATCAAGATATCTTGCGGAAAACCAGATCGCCGACATTGATGAAATAGTCAAAGGCCTTAAAAGTCTGGAGCAGTATCAAAATCTGGATATGGGAAAACCCGAAATTCGCAAAGGGAAAAGCGGACATTTTTCCGACGCCGGTTTAAAAGGCGTCTCCCACCACGCGATTATTCCCAATAAAAACACTATGGACCAAATCGCCAGAATTTATCCGCGCCTTTCAGACGATGAGAGGAAAATGTTTGATCTTGTTTCAAGTTCTTATCTGGCCATTCTGCTTCCTGATTATGTTTATCAGTCCACTACAGTTTCCCTGCCTGTCCCCACCCCTGAAGGCGAAGAGCTTCTGTTCAAGGTAACAGGAAACATTCCCAAAGAGCTGGGCTGGCGCACCATTTTCACAGATGAAATGGAAAAGAAAGAGGATCATGCAGGAGAACTGCCCCCAGTGCAGGATGGTGATATTGTTCGTCTCTCCCCCGTTATCCTTGACACAAAGAAAACGAAAGCCCCTTCCCGTTTCAATGAAGGCTCGTTAATTGACGCCATGCAAAATGCCTGGCGGTTTGTCTCTGATAAATCGCTTCAGGAACGTTTGAAAGAAGCAAAAGGCATCGGCACCCCTGCGACACGCGCGGCAATTATTCTGGGGCTCAAAAAGCAGAACTTTATCACCCAGAACGGCAAACATATTGTGCCGACACCGGCTGGCTTGGCACTTTACAAAGCCCTTAAACAAGCCGCACCAGAACTTGTTGACCCCGGCGTTACGGCCCTTTGGGAAATGAAACTTGATGACATTCTCGAAGGAAAGCAAACCGCCCGGCAGGTTTGGGATGAAATCGGCGATGCAACCTCTCGCCTGATTAGCGTTATCCGGGATAATGCGGCGCGCGTTCCTAAAATCATGACAGGCGTTGCCCCTCCGAAAGACAGGGCGAAGTTTGGTAACGGCAAACCCACGGAAAAAATGATCGCAACAGCGACCTCAATTGCCACGCGTAAAGGGATTAAGGCCCCTAAGAAATTTGATACCGATTTTCAGGTTTGCAAAGATTTTCTGGATGAACATCTTGGTGGCAACCCATTGATTGCAATTGAAAAACGATTGGGTAGCGGCTTAATTCGCGGTTTGGGTCCCGTCGCGGCAAAGGCAGTCGTCGCAACCTTTGGCGTTGATGCACTTTCCATTGTTGAAGACACGCCGGAAAGATTATCCGAAGTCAAAGGCGTTGGCCCGAAGATTGTTACCGCCGCCGTTGAAAGAAAACAGGCAAAAGAAATCGGTAAACAATTGGCAGAATACGGGATTTCCCGTCATTTCGGACTGCGGTTATCCCGCTGCTTCAAAGAAGAGGCGCTAACACTGGTCCACGAAAAGCCCTACGAAATCCTGAAAGCAGTCAGTTGGTTTGGGTTCGATAATGCAGACAAAATTGCCTACACAATCGGATTAAGCCCTGACGACCCTGCGCGGCTGCAGGCAGCATTGCTTCAAATGCTCAACATTCCTCGCGAAAAGGGCACACTGATTGCCCCGCTGTCCAAACGTTTGAATGTCAGTCCGGTCAGTGTTGAAAACACGCTAAAAACAGCACTTTCAGAGAAGTTAGTTGTTGAAGAAGAACGAGACGGCATTCTGTATGTTGAACGCAGAGACACCGCCGAAACAAAAGAAACCCTGGGCACGCTTTTAAAAAGCCTGAGCGGCCACATGCCACCGTGGCAACCGTTTGATACAATCAAAGCTGTTCAATGGGCACAGGAACAGACGGACACAGTGCTAGAGCCGACCCATACCGAAATTCTGTCGTCTATCCTGTCTCGGAAAGCAACCGTTCTTTTATCCAACAAGAACGATACTTTATCTTGTATTATCAACCCACTAATTCACATTCTTAACGCAAAAAAAGTAACGACCAAAATTGTGACAGCGTTTCAATCCGCTGCCACGTCGGTGAAAACAGCTTTGGACGAAAAAGCAGAGCCCGTTTTAAAAGTGCTGGGGTGGGATGAAGCTACGCAGGACTTTAAACATTCCGCCCAAAAACCTCTCAAATGCCAATTCCTCATTCTCTTTTATTCTGATGATATGGATCCCGAGCATTTACGGGCCTTATTGACTGCCACCCCGAAAGAAGCTGCGGTTCTGATCCTTCAAGAAGAGAGGAACACTTTCTTCGAAATGGCCGCCTACCCGCTGGAAGAGCGTTGTCGCCGCCTTCAATGGTCAATACTGAACAATCCTTCGAAACCTGTGGACAGCAACAGTCAAAAAGCACGGGCGTTGGCCTCTCTGTTCAAAACAGGGGAGTGTGTTGAAGAATTTCCGCCGTCCGCGGAGGCCGACTTTTTCATTTTATCAACACCGTCAGAAGAAAAAGCATCAGCAACGGCACTGGAACTTATTCACAATCGTTTGCCGGCAAAATTTGAAGTTGATTCAATTACAGACATCCAGCTCCTGTGCGATAAAGCGGCAGGACCCGCCGGTGTCAACGCGTTCAACAAACAGGCAATCCAGCTTCCGCAGAAAGAGAAAAATCCGTCCTCTGTAAACCGCTTTGGCCATCTGTATAAATCGAAAAGCAAGATCATACTCACACAGGACGCAATAGATAAAGGCCTCGGCAAAGGTGAAGTTGGCATTATTAAAAAAATTGATGCCGAAGCCCAGTTGGCCAAAATCAGCTTTTCAGGAAAATCGCTGGAGTTTGAATTTGATGAATTGGACATCGTCGCTCCTGCCTATGCAATACCCGCAACTACTGGCACGGTTTCAGAAAGCAAAATTATCGTCGTCATAAGCAATTCAACGACAAGAGCAGCCCCGCTGTATCGCGCCTTAAAAAATGCCACTGAGCGGGTTATCCTTGTGGAGTATCCTGCATAAAAAAAGGCGACACTCCAATGGACTGCCGCCTTCTCGCTAGGAATTATTTATCGGACTAATCTGACGCATTTTTCTTATTGCGTTTCAGGGCGCGAAAACCACCGTCCTTTTTGCCGCCATCAGCCGAAGGTTTTTTCTTCAGGCTCAGCTTTTTGTCTTTCGGTTTCCGATTGAATTTACCGAAGTCCTGATCTGTATCCGACGCTTTAGAACGCTTCGCAGTATCTTTTTTAGAAGCTCTTTTAGGGGCGTCAGCGTTTACAGTCTTGTCTGTTTTTTTAAACCGTTCTGACGGATCTTCAGGTTTTCCGAAGCGTTTATTATAAGCGAAATCAGCACCACTTGAAGGTTTGGCATTCCGGTCTGTCATTCCAGACTTGTCCCGTGATCGATTGTCACGTCCCTTAGCGCCATCCCGCTGATCGTTTTTCTTAAAAGGTTTTTTACCCTCGGTATCCCGGTCATACTTTTTCTTCGGCCGATCAAAGGCGGCCTCTGGTTTACGATATTCTTTCTTCTGGGCATCATCACCGGCGTCAGATTTGCGATGATATTCTTTGCCTGCATCCCGGTTTTGAACAGGCTTTTTGTCAAACTCACGACGCGGGCCGCGACGTTCAGATTTTTCACCGCGCTCCGGCCGTGGTCCGCGATCGGCGCGCGCCGGACGGTCAGGGCGTTCTGAGCGGCGCGGACGACCTCCTGCTTCCTTAAAAACAGGTTTTTTGTCCAGTTTTTGAACATCAACCGTTTTTTCCATCTTACGGCTGGGGCCCAATGCTTCCAAAAATGCATCCACGCACTTGGCCTCCAATTCAACGAAGGTTTTCTCTTCCTGAATTTTAATGGAACCAATTTCGTTTTTGGTAATATGTCCCGCCCGGCACAGCATCGGCAGCAACCAACGCGGCTCGGCTGTATGCTTACGACCCACAGAGAGTTCAAACCAAACGCCATTGGTAAAGTCCTGACGCTCTTTTCTTGTGCGCTCGCGATCCGGGGCAGCCTGATCCAACAACTCTTCCGCAGCGGGCTTTGATGTGTGATGGATGCGAACAAGGGCTGCTGCAATCTGGTCGGCGGAATGTTTTTCCAGAAGCTCTTTAACGATCTCCTGTTCATCTTCCTTAACCGGCTCAGTCAAACAGGCATCGTTCATGAACCGCTCGCGGTCTTTCGCAATGACATCTTCCAATGACGGCGGCTTTTCCCATGTGGCTGTTACTTTAGCATTGCCAAGCAACCGTTCGGTTTTACGGCGCCAGTTATACGGAACGATCAGGGCGCTAACCCCTTTCCGTCCCGCGCGTCCTGTTCGGCCACTTCTATGTAGCAAAGGCTCCGAACCACGGGGCAGGTCTGCATGAATAACAAGTTCAAGATTAGGCAGGTCAATACCACGGGCGGCAACATCGGTTGCCACACAGACCTGCGCCCGTCCATCCCGCATGGCCTGAAGGGCATGACTACGTTCGTTCTGGCTAAGCTCGCCAGAAAGCGCGACAACCGAAAACCCGCGATTATTCAAGCGACTTGTCAGTTGATTAACATTTGCGCGGGTCCCACAGAACACAATGGCGTTCTTTGCATCATAAAAACGGAGAATATTGATAATCGCGTTCTGGCGATCATTCGGCGCAACCGTCAATGCTTTATATTCAATATCTTGATGCTGTTTTTCTTCCGCTGCGGTAGAAATACGCATGGCATCCTGTTGATACCGTTTTGCCATGCTGGCGATCGGCCGCGATACAGTTGCCGAAAAAAGCAGAGTCCGACGGGTTTTTGGAGACGTATCCAGGATATATTCCAGGTCTTCACGAAACCCCATATCCAGCATTTCATCTGCTTCATCCAGAACAACGCATTTCAGACCGCTTGTATCAAACGCCCCGCGTTCGATATGATCCCGCAACCGTCCGGGTGTCCCCACGACGATATGCGCTCCCCGATCCAGGTTTCTACGCTCTGTCCGGATATCCATCCCGCCAACGCAGGAAACCACAGAAGCTCCCGTTTTGGCGTACAGCCAGTCAATTTCACTTTTAACCTGCAAAGCAAGTTCTCTGGTTGGGGCAATGATCAAAGCAACCGGTACTTCGGCCGGTGCGAACCGGTCCTGCGCCTCCAATAAAGTTGGGGCCATCGCAAGACCAAAAGCCACAGTTTTACCGGAACCGGTTTGGGCGGATACCAACGCATCCCGTCCATTTAGTTCAGGGGTTAGCATTGCCGTTTGAACGGGGGTCAAGTCCGTATAACCGCGTTCTTCCAACGCGGTTGCCAGTGGCGTCATAACGCCATCATAATTTGTCATCATTTATCTTTCGGATCACAGGTCTCTTGCCCTGAAGTCATATATAATTTTCAGGAGGCTGAACAGACCGTCTGATCCGCAGCATCAAGCAAGTTACTGGGGTTCTAATACTAGAATACGGGAAAGTAAAGAAAAGCCGACACACAAAACAATTTTTCGTATTTTAATTAATCTGGAAAAACAATGAAAAGGCTTCCAATCAGTCCGAAAACACCTCTCCGCAAGAAGCCTGCGCACTCTACTTTAGTCGTATCGACTTTCGATTTTTATCGCGCGCTTTGACCGTGTTTGACAAAATGGAATTATAAATTACTTTAATATATAATTCAGGACATAAGGTAACTTTACTACTTGGACAGGCGGAATATTTTAACCAAAAAGCATTAATCCCAAATGTGTCGTATTGTTTGTTTACTCACGGAATTTTAACACCATCTCCGTATTATATATATTATATATCATATACCTTAACAAATGGCGTTAGCCCTTTCACCGTATTGGACAAAAACAAGATGCTTTTAAAGGCGTTAGGCTTCAACAAAATAAAGAGCAACTGGAAACAGTTCTCAAAAAAGGTTTCAAAGTCGGGAGCCAAATCTGTTACTCCACTGGACAAACAGAACGATCCTGACAAGAAAAAAACCTCCTCCCAAACAACAACCGAAGAACAGCTTCTTGAGGAGCAAATCAAACATCTGATTGATGGCAACGAGTTTTTGGTCAACGGAAAAATCAGCCTGATAAATTTGGCAACGATCAAGGCTAAACTCGGTGATAAGTGGGAAAAATACTCCAGCTATATACACACCTTTGCAGAAAAGGTATTTCAACAACGCCTGACACCTCATGATATTTATTATCGGGTCGGTGATGACGCTTATGTCTTTGTTTTTGATAGCCTCTCAGAAGAAGAGGCCATCATAAAATGCTCTCTGATTGCGAAAGAGATTGGCGAGCAGGTGATCGGTGATGAATGGTCAACGTCACAATATGGGGCGACTGTTTCTGTTACCAGCTCTGAGGGCGAAACGCTTCTTGAAGAAAAATCGATGGCCGCGAGTATTGTGCAAAGT
>NZ_JBLHZT010000066.1:0-12275 GCF_047631475.1 Sneathiella sp.
AGGTTCCGTTCTATTTCGGTGGTACTTCACTTTTGATTGTTGTCTCGGTAACGATGGATACTGTTGCTCAGATTCAAAGTCATCTACTGGCGCACCAATACGATGGTCTGATCAAGAAATCCAAACTTGGGGGACGGCGTAAATGATTCTCATATTATTGGGAGCACCGGGAGCAGGGAAGGGAACACAGGCCCAGCGGTTACAAGACAGCAAGGGGCTGGTTCAGCTTTCTACAGGAGACATGTTACGGGCAGCGGTTGCTGCCGGTACTGACGTTGGCAAAAAAGCCAAAGAAGTTATGGAAAGAGGCGAATTGGTGTCCGACGACATCATGACGGGAATCATTTCCGATCGCCTCGATCAACCAGATTGCGCCAATGGCGTCATTCTGGACGGCTTTCCCCGCACGGAAGCGCAGGCGGAAGCCCTTGATAATATGCTTAACGACAAGAAATTGTCATTAAATGCCGTTATTGAGATGAAAACAGACGATGCGGTACTTGTCGAACGGGTCACTGGCCGTTATACATGTGCCAACTGTGGAGCCGGCTATCACGATAGTTTCCTGAAGCCGGCGAAAGAAGGTGTTTGCGACAAATGCGGTGGGCAAGATTTTACCCGGCGTAGTGACGATAATGCAGAAACTGTGACATCACGGTTGAAAGCCTATCATGCACAGACAGCACCGCTCCTTCCCTACTACAAGGGAAAAGGCATTCTGAAGCAAGTTGACGGAATGGCCGAAATTAATGAAGTGACCCGGCAGATAGAAGCAGAATTGCAGAACATCTAAAGTGTTGACTAGGTGAAACAAATTTATATAATCGCGCGCTTCCCGAAAGCGCAAGATTCAAACGGGTCGATTTGGCCCGATTTATGGTGATGAGGAGAAACTAGCGTGGCTCGTATTGCTGGTGTGAATATCCCGACTAACAAGCGGGTCGAGATTGCACTGACCTATATTCATGGCATTGGTTCCTTTCAGGCGAAAGAGATCTGTAAGTCAGTTGGTCTGAAATCAGAGACTCGTGTGAACGAACTTAGCGATGCTGAAGTACTTAGCATTCGCGAAACTATCGATCGTGATCATGTCGTTGAAGGTGACCTGCGTCGTGAGACTGCAATGAACATTAAACGCCTGATGGATCTTGGCTGTTACCGTGGCCTGCGCCATCGTCGTGGCCTGCCTGTGCGCGGTCAGCGGACACATACAAATGCCCGTACCCGTAAGGGCCCGGCAAAGCCTATCGCTGGAAAGAAGAAGTAATATGGCTAAAGATAAGACACGTATTCGCCGCCGCGAGCGGAAGAACATCATCTCTGGTGTTGCTCACGTAAGCGCGACGTTTAATAATACAAAGATCATGATCACAGATGCACAAGGCAACGCGATTGCCTGGTCGTCTGCAGGTTCTCAGGGGTTTAGTGGTTCTCGTAAATCAACACCTTTCGCCGCACAGATTGCTGCTGAAGATGCTGGTAAAAAAGCCATGGACCACGGCATGAAGACCCTTGAAGTTGAAGTTAAGGGCCCTGGCTCAGGACGCGAATCAGCACTGCGTGCGCTTCAGGCTGTCGGTTTTACAATCACGTCAATTCGTGACGTATCACCGATTCCACATAATGGCTGCCGCCCGCCGAAACGCCGTCGCGTTTAATTAGGTATATGTGGTAAGTGTGGTCATTAATGACTACACTGAGAGTTTAGAGATAACGCAGGCCCATGGTGGGCCTGCAAAGCTATGAGGTCAACGCCGTGATTCAGCAAAACTGGAAAGAGCTAATCCAGGCCAATCTCTCCATCGAACCGGGAGATCAGGGCGATCGTGAAGCTACAATCGTCGCCGAACCGCTTGAAAGAGGGTTCGGTCTAACTTTGGGTAATGCGTTGCGTCGTGTTCTGCTTTCAAGTCTGCAGGGTGCCGCGATTACATCTATCCAGATTGACAATGTACTTCATGAGTTTTCGTCAATTGCCGGTGTCCGCGAGGATGTCACAGATATTGTTCTGAACCTGAAAAAATTGGCTATTCGCAGTCATGTCGAAGGCCCGAAGCGTATTTCTCTTCGTGCGTCTGGACCGTGTTCCGTTACCGCGGGCATGATCGATACAGGCTCAGATATTGAAATTATGGATCCAGACCGGGTGATCCTTACTCTTGATGATGGCGCAACCATTAACATGGAAATGACCGTCAATACTGGTAAAGGGTATGTCGCTGGTGCGGCTAACCGTCCGGAAGATGCGCCGATTGGCCTTATTCCTATGGACAGCCTGTACAGCCCAGTGCGCAAAGTCAGCTATAAAGTTGATGCCGCGCGTGAAGGCCAGGTACTGGACTATGATAAACTGACTTTGAAAGTCACAACGAACGGGACCGTTAGCCCGGAAGATGCGGTTGCTTATGCAGCTCGGATCCTTCAGGAACAGTTCCAGTTGTTCATCAATTTTGATGAGCCTGAAGAAGTTGTTGTTAAGGAAGAGAATCAGGAACCAGAAGTTAATCGGAACCTGCTTCGTAAAGTTGACGAACTCGAACTGTCTGTTCGTTCTGCAAACTGCCTGAAAAACGACAACATCGTTTATATCGGGGATCTCATTCAGAAGACAGAAGCAGAGATGCTTCGCACACCGAATTTCGGTCGTAAATCCTTGAATGAAATCAAGGAAGTGCTGGCTCAGATGGGTCTGCATCTTGGAATGGAAGTGCCGAACTGGCCGCCCGAAAATATTGAAGAATTGGCCAAACGGCTAGAAGAACCTTTTTAGGGCAGCCAGCACTGCTTTGGAGTAGATAAAATGCGTCATCGTAAATCTGGACGTAAGTTCAGCAGAACTTCATCTCATCGCATGGCGATGTTTGCCAACATGGCAGCATCATTGATCAAGCATGAGCAAATCAAAACGACACTGCCGAAGGCGAAAGATCTTCGTCCGATTGTCGAAAAACTGATCACACTCGGCAAACGGGGCGATCTTCATGCACGTCGTCAGGTGCTGGCTCAGCTTTCTGACAAAGCGATCGTTGACAAACTGTTCACAACAATTGCTGAACGGTATGCTGATCGTGACGGTGGGTACACACGTGTCCTTAAAGCTGGTTTCCGGACCGGTGATGCGGCGCCAATGGGCGTGATCGAACTTGTCGATCGTGACCTTGACGCCAAAGGTCAGGACAGTGGACCAGACCAGAACGCAGAAGAAGAAGTTCTGGAAGCCGAAGCCGTCGCGTAACGTGTCCTTCGATACCAATTAAAAAAAGGCAGTCAGTGATGACTGCCTTTTTTGTTATTTGGAGGCTGGTTCTAAAGAGGCTGATCTATTTGGCTGCACCTTTGAGGATATCTAGGATCAGGTTCGTACCACGTTCAAGAAGGACGATATCGTTGTCGACAATAACGCGATCAAAGCGGCTGTTCCGTTTTGGAAGTCGACTTAGCAGATCATCTGGCAATGACCGTTTTTGGAGACCAGGGGGTAAAGTTCCGTTCCGTTCCAGTTGCTTCTGCAAACCAGGGGGAAGTTGTTCTTTCTTGGCAAGTCCGGGCGGAAGACCTTTCTTTTTGCCTTTCTTCTTTTCGTTCTTCAGAGACTCCGAGTGGTCTTTAAAATAGTCGTCTATGATCCGCTTTTCGATCTCACTAAAGACTACACGGGCGATTTCTTTTCCCGATAGATTGGACTCGCTTGCGGCATATGAAGTAGGGACCGCTTGGGCGCCAAAGGCAAGAATCGTAGCCAGAGTTAAGAAAGTTGCTGTTCTTCGTTTCAAAATCTTCTCCTTAACAAAGGAATGCGGGCACAAATTCAGTTTATTCAGGCACACATTCTGGACCAAAATACTGTACAACAGTATACATATTCATTCATGGTAAAAAGAATTGACCAAATTATGACGATACGGCGATCAAATAAGATAAGACACCCTCAGCAGCGTTTGGCGGCATTCGTCAATTCCCTGATTAGCGGGTTGGCGATTGCTGTCTTGCTGGGGAATATGGCCCAAGCACAGGATCAGAAAACGGTCCCGAATAGCCGAAGCGAAATTACTTTGTCCTTTGCGCCATTGGTGAAGAGGGCATCACCGGCTGTTGTGAACATCTTTACAAAGAAAACCGTCGTGCAGGCCGCCCGCCCGAGTTTGTTTAGCGATCCTTTTTTTGAGCAGTTTTTTGGTCCTGGAATCCGGGATAAAAAGAGCAGAAAGCGTACTCAAAGTTCGTTGGGGTCCGGAGTCATCGTGAATCCGGATGGGACGATTGTGACCAACTATCATGTGATCGCCGGGGCGGATGAAATTACGGTGGCCCTTCAGGATCGGCGTGAATTTGACGCGACGCTTGTGTTGGAGGATGAACGCACAGACTTGGCGGTGTTGCGAATCGATGCTGAAAATGAACAACTGCCTTTTTTGGAGTTCAGGGATTCAGATGATCTTGAAGTGGGCGACCTCGTGCTTGCAATCGGCAATCCGTTCGGAGTGGGTCAAACGGTTACAACAGGCATAATTTCAGCGTTAGGGCGGTCTACAGGGGTTCGCAACGATATTCGATCCTTCATTCAGACCGATGCAGCGATCAATCCAGGCAATTCAGGCGGGGCGCTCTTAACAATGGATGGAAAAATTGCCGGGATCAATTCCGCAATTTTCAGTAAGGGGGGGGGCTCCTTGGGGATCGGCTTCGCTATTCCTGCCAATCTGGTCCAGTCCGTCCTGAGTAATGGCCTTGCAACGGGGCAGGTTATTCGTCCATGGCTGGGCGCTGAAGGGCAGACTGTCACACGGGATGTCGCCGAGGGGCTCGGACTGAAGCGGACCGGTGGTGTCCTCATCAACAATGTTTATGCAGATAGTGCGGCAGATGTTGGGAAGCTTGAAACCGGGGATGTTATTTTAGCGGTTGATGGACACGAAGTTCTGGATCCTCAGGCGTTGTTGTACCGAATTTCCACTGGAATAATTGGAAAGAAAGCCATTATCACGGTCTTTCGAAACGGTCAGGAAATTGATTTGGCAATCCCGCTGATGACAGCACCGGAAAAGCCCGCACGGGATATCTTTGAGTTGACGGGACAGCAGCCTTTGGCGGGCGCTGTCGTTGGTAACCTTTCGCCTGCCTATGCGCTTGAAATTGGAATCCCCGTTAGTTTGAAGGGCGTTATTGTTTCGAAGGTTAAAAAGGGAAGTATTGCCGCGCGCTATAATATTCGCCCAGGAGACATCATTACGTCGGTGAATGCTCAGAAAGTAAACACGAACAGGCAGTTGCAAACGCTACTGAATGATGCTGACGGGCGTTGGATCATTAGTTTGGTTCGTAAAGGACGGACGCTTACTTTTCAGGTGTCGAGTTGAGTGATCTGTTTCAAAAACCGGTCGCTGAAAACCAAAGGGGACGACCGCTTGCTGACCGGTTGAGACCCGCTGTCTTATCAGATGTGGTCGGGCAGGATCATTTGCTGAAAGAGGGCGGCGCGTTATATCGAATGATAGAGGCCGGTTGGTTGGCATCGCTAATTTTTTGGGGACCTCCTGGAACCGGAAAAACAACAATGGCCCGATTATTGGCTGAAAAAGTTGATCTGCATTTCGAACAGATATCGGCGGTTTTTTCAGGGGTTGCAGATTTAAGGAAAGTTTTTGACGCGGCCAGAATAAGAAAAACAAATGGCCGGAGTACCCTTTTATTTGTTGATGAAATTCACCGGTTCAACAAATCACAGCAGGATGGGTTCCTTCCTTTTGTTGAGGATGGTACCATTACACTTGTCGGTGCGACGACAGAAAACCCGTCTTTTGAATTGAACGGTGCCCTGTTATCCCGATGTCAGGTTCTGGTTCTGGAACGGCATACAGATCAATCCTTACAGGTTCTGCTGGATCGTGCGGAACAGTTGGAAGGGCGGAAAGTCCCCCTGCAGGATACGGCAAAATCTGCTTTGTTTCAGTTGGCCGATGGGGATGGCCGATTTTTTCTGAATATGGTTGAGACGGTGTTCAGAACGGGCGACAAACTCCTTGACGCAGAGGAACTGGCCGCCGCGATTTCAAAAAAAGCACCGGCCTATGACAAGGATGGGGAGGGGCATTATAACCTGATTAGCGCGCTGCATAAGTCACTCCGCGGATCTGACGTTAATGCGGCTTTATACTGGTTTACCCGGATGCTCGATGGAGGAGAGGATCCTCTTTATATCCTGCGCCGCCTTGTGCGCTTTGCGGTGGAAGATATCGGCATGGCAGACCCCAATGCCTTGGTGCAGGCTAACTCAGCAAAAGAAGCGTATCAGTTTTTAGGAAGCCCAGAGGGAGAGTTGGCAATCGCGCAATCGGTTATTTATCTTGCGACGGCACCAAAATCCAATGCAGCGTATCGGGCTTATAAGGATGCGGCAAAATCAGCCAGAAAAAACGGCTCGTTTATGCCGCCCAAGCATATTCTAAACGCGCCAACGGGAATGATGAAGGATATGGGCTACGGAAAAGATTATGCGTATGATCATGATACGAGTGATGGTTTTTCCGGGCAGAACTATTTTCCGGATGGGATGAAGCGGGAAGACTATTATAATCCTGTTTCTCGCGGCTTTGAGAGAGATATTCAAAAGCGATTGGATTATTGGGCTGGACTGCGACTGAAGAAAAATCAGGAAGAAAAAGACTGATGGGGATGTATTTATCAATTGCGCTTGGCGGTGCGCTTGGCGCTTGCGCCCGATATGGTGTGGGGCAGATTTTTTTCAAAGTAATGGGTCCAGGCTTTCCTTTTGCTACCTTATTCGTGAATATCGCTGGTTCTTTCTTAATGGGAGCCCTAATTGAATATATGGCGCTGAGATGGTCCCCTAGTCCGGAAATCAGGGTGTTTCTGGTGACCGGGTTTTTAGGGGCTTTTACAACATTTTCGACTTTTTCTCTGGATGTAGCCGTTCAGGTTCAACGAGGCGATTATTTTTCAGCAGGCAGTTACATAATGCTGTCTGTCCTTTTATCTATTGCAGGCCTGTTTGCAGGGTTGCATGTCATGCGGATGGTGATGGCGTGAGCAGAGTACAGTTTATCGAAGTAACAGAAGCTGAGGCCGATCAAAGAGTGGATAAGTGGTTCAAAAACCGCTTTCCCGGTGTAACCCATGGCCAGCTAGAGAAATTTCTCCGAAAAGGAGAAGTGCGCGTTGATAAGAAGCGGGTTAAAGCCAAGGATCGATTAGAGCCAGGGCAATCCGTACGAATACCGCCCTTGCCTGAATGGGCAACCCAGGCATTCGAGAAATCCGGCGCGGTAAAAGTCAATAAAATGGTTATGTCGGATCATGATGTTGCAGATATTCGTCAAATGATCCTGCATATGGATGACGATGTGATTGTCCTGAATAAACCGGCGGGGCTACCAGTTCAGGGTGGCAGCGGGCAAACCAGACATATTGATGGATTGCTCGATGGATTGCGCTTTGATTATGATGAACGACCTCGTTTGGTTCACCGTCTGGATAAAGACACTTCAGGGGTGCTTGTCATTGGGCGGACCCGTTTGGCAACCAAACATCTGACGGAAGCCTTTAAACAACGTACAACCCGTAAAATTTATTGGGCTCTGGTCGCCGGTGTTCCGCGTCCGCATCAAGCGACGGTCTCCTACAATCTGACCAAAATTGTAACGGCCGCTGGCGAGAAGGTGGTCGTTGATCGGTCAGGGCAAAAGGCGATCAGTGATTATTCCGTGGTCGCAGTAGCAGGAACGAAAGCTGCATGGCTGGCACTAAAACCGCTGACAGGTCGAACTCATCAGCTTCGGGTTCATTGTGCTGCCATTGAACATCCTATTGTTGGTGATGGAAAATATGGCGGGCCGGAAGCTTTTCTGGAGGGGGCCATTTCAAAGAAAATGCACCTGCATGCCAAAGAAATTACGATTTCTCATCCTTCTGGTGGCGATCTAACTGTTTCTGCGCCAATCTCCAGTCATATGGAAGCAACCTGGAAGCTGCTTGGTTTCCATGAAAATGATTATGAGGACCCGTTTGACGAACTTTTATAGTCATTTGAGGTTTTTGGCTTGACTAATCCGGAGCAATGGATAATTTTTTCAGTATGAATTACGCAAATAGAATTCTCGGCCTACTACGACTTACTGGCCCGGCGCTATAAAGCTGCCGGGGCGTGTGAAGTCCTTTTCCCTTCTGTGTCGAGAAAATAAATGTTTGCAGATATGACCAACTGGTCTGACGTTAAAAATACTCAAGCTTTCAAATCTGATTTTTTTACTAGCCAGGATGACATGACGCTTTCATCCGGGGGGCTCTCTCGACTTATGCACGGTCGCCGTTCTGAGTAGCGACCGGTGACCGTATTAAGCTGCACATAATTTAAACCAAAAACACGTGCGCGTCTGACCATTAATGCGCTGCAAAAATAATCTGAGGACAAGATGATGACATTCACTCCTGGTGATAAATATGTACCCTTTGAGCCGATCAAACTGGAAGATCGACAATGGCCAAGTAAAGTAATCGACAAAGCGCCGATCTGGTGCAGTGTTGATTTGAGAGATGGCAATCAGGCCCTGATTGAACCGATGGGACATGAGCGCAAATTGCGGATGTTCCGGCATTTGGTTGATTTAGGATTTAAGGAAATTGAAGTTGGTTTCCCCTCGGCCTCTCAGACTGATTTTGATTTTGTCCGTCACCTTATTGAGAATAACGAGATCCCGGACGGTGTTAAAATACAGGTTTTGACACAGGCCCGTGAGGAGCTGATCCGCCGCACGTTTGAATCCATTGACGGCGCAAAAGAGGCAATCGTCCACCTGTATAATTCCACATCGACGTTGCAGCGTCGCGTTGTCTTCGATATGGACAAAAAAGGCATCAAAGAGATTGCCATCGAAGGCGCAAAGTTAGTTCGTCAATTGGCTGATGAAATGCCTCAAACAAAAGTTCAGATGGAATATTCTCCTGAAAGCTTCACTCAAACAGAGCTGGATTATGCCTGTGAAGTGTGCACAGCAGTGATGGAAATCTGGAAACCAACGGAAGACAACAAGATAATTTTCAATCTGCCTGCGACCGTCGAAGTTGCGGGACCCAATGTGTATGCGGACCAAATCGAATGGATGCATCGTAATCTGCCAGAGCGGGAAAAGATTATCTTATCGCTCCACCCTCATAATGACCGCGGAACCGGTGTCGCAGCTGCAGAATTTGGTATCATGGCCGGTGCGGACCGCGTGGAAGGGACTTTGTTCGGCAATGGTGAACGGACAGGGAATGTGGACGTGGTAAATATTGCCATGAATATGTATACCCAAGGGGTTAATCCAGAACTGGATTTCAGCAACATTAACGAAGTTGTTCGGACTGTGGAATATTGTAATCAGCTGCCAGTGCATCCGCGTCATCCTTATGGCGGTGAATTGGTTTTCACAGCGTTTTCAGGATCCCATCAGGATGCGATCAAGAAAGGTTTCGCCGCCTTGAAACAGGCAAATAGCGAACTTTGGGAAGTTCCATATTTGCCAATTGATCCACAGGATTTGGGGCGCAGCTATGATGCGGTGATCCGGGTAAACAGCCAGTCAGGAAAAGGCGGAGTCGCCTATCTGTTGCAGGAAGATTATGGGATCGAGTTACCCCGTATGCTTCAGGTCGAGTTCAGTAAGACCATTCAGCAGATTACAGACGAAACAGGCAAGGAACTGTCCTCTGCGTTTATTTATGACGTTTTCAAAAAAGAATATCTGGAAGCAAGCGGACAGATTGAGTTCGTTAATCACCAGACAACAGTTGATACGCACGCGTCCGAGCGCCGTATCCTGAGTGCTACAATTCGCGAAGGTGGGAATGAGAAGGTCATTGAAGGAGCTGGAACAGGCCCGATCGATGCGTATATGTCCGCCTTGAAAGTGAATTTTGGTGTTGATCTTGCTGTTAATGACTATCGTGAGCATACGACAGGCTTTGGTGCTGATGCGGTCGCCGTTGCGTATGTCGAAATGCGGGATCCCGATGGCCGGCCGGTCTTTGGTGTCGGCCAACATGCAAATATCGTGACGGCCTCTTTAAAGGCCATTACCAGTGCGGTTAATCGCGCGGGCTAATCTTGTTCGAATAAATGTTTGAAACAGCCCGGCAATCACCGGGCTGTTTTTTTATCGAAAGTAGTTTAGCAGCCGACCATCGATCACCAGCAGCCCCATTGCAATACATCCCATACCAGCCAATGCAATCAGGCTTATACTTTCACCTAAAAACAGATATCCCATGATAATCGCACTTACTGGAATTAGCAGGGTAACCAACGAAGCGTTGGTGGAACCCGCAGTTTTAATAAGATGGAAGTACAGAATGTAAGCAACGGCTGTGCTGAAAAATGCCAGGCCGCCAATGGCCAGTAAAACTGTGTCGCTGACGGATGCAATAAACGTCCAGGGTTGGTCAACAATCAGGACAATAGGCAGCAAAATAACCGTCGTTGCGGCGACCTGACCCGTCGCGCTAACCGCAGGCTCTATCCCTTGTTGAGACAGGCGCCTTACATAAACAACGCCAAAACCGTATAAGAATGTGGCTCCCAGAACGGCAAACTGGCCCAGAACGGCCATACTTGAGAGACCATAGGTGCCAATATCTGGCCCAAGCATTATCGCAACGCCCGCGATCCCCAATAAAATTCCAACAGTCCGCCGAATGGTCAGTTTTTCAGAGGCTTCATTGCCGATGAGATGGGCAACCAGGGCCGCAAATAATGGGGTTGTCGCGTTAAGAATAGACGCCAGTCCACTGCTGATATGGGTTTGACCGAAAACGATTAATGAAAATGGGATCAAGTTGTTGACCAGGCCAATAACAGCGAAGGCTTTCAGGGTTGGAAGGTCTGTTGGAAAGTGATGTCCGCGAATTCTCAAATAAAAGAAAAGAGCAAAAGCTGCCAGACTGACGCGGCCAAGAACCACTGTCAGAACCGGAAGCTCTTTTACTGCGACGCCATTAAAGAAAAAGGACCCGCCCCAAAGAAATGACAGGATTATTAGAATAAACCAGTTAAACAAATTTATACTGGTGTTTTGAGAAATCGCTGAAGAGTTGCTCATCAGTAAGCCTTACAATGTCTGTTTTGAAGAGTTTTACCATTACTGATACCGGAAACTATCCGGATCACGACTTTACCTATGCCTATCGATCTGTAATGTGAGAATGGTGATCCAGATTTGCGATTTTCTTCAACCAGGCCTGAATGCCAGGATAATCGTTCAAATCGAAACCCCCTTCATGAGCCACATGGGTATAGGCGTATAAGGCGATATCGGCGATGGTAAAACGGTCACCGACGAGAAAAGGATTTGTTTTCAATCGGTTTTCCATAACATCAAGCGCTTCATATCCTGCCTTTCTTTTCGCAGGAAGTAGCTCTTTCTGTTGGTCCGTAGGCCCGCCATGGGTCATCCAGAAACGGACAACAGCGATATTGGGTTCATGACTATATTGTTCAAAAAACAACCATTGTAGCACCCGTGCTTTTTCAATCCGTTCGGTCGGCAGCAATGGTGTTCCTTCAGCCAAATACATGAGGATAGCATTTGATTCTGCGAGGCATTCACCATTTTCCAACTGTAGCAGCGGGATACGTCCGTTCGCATTGAGCCGAAGAAACTCTTCCGTCCGGGTTTCCCCTTTCAGAATATCTTTTTCAACGAGGCTATAGGGAAGCTGTAAGTGCTTTAAGGTCAAGCGGACTTTATAGCCGTTACCAGACGGCAAGAAATCATACAAAACGTACATCTTTGATTTCCTTATCAATTTCGATTTATGATTTCCTGTCTCAAGGACCATATCCGACCTTTCATCGTTCTCAAATAGTTTTTTTAACAAATAAATGTGTCGCAGAAACCGAGTATAAACGAGGGGTATTGCAGTCAGGTTGTTTGTCTTTCAAGGCCAGTTGATGTAACAGTTCGTTTAAATTTTGCAGCTGCTATGAAGCTGAAATAGCCTTTATTGAGACAAGGATCAGAATATGACGGATATGCCGTTAAAGTTGGTGGTTTTTGATTGTGACGGAACGCTTGTCGACAGTCAGCACAATATCATTACATGTATGCGTGAAGCTTTTACTTACAAAGGGCTGGAAGCTCCTGGTGATGCCGCTATAAGGTCTATCATTGGGCTTAATCTAGATCAGGCTATTCATAGTTTGATGAACGAAAAAGACGATGAAACACTGCTTCTTTCCTTAGTCGATGCCTATAAAAACGCATTTATGACCCAACGGCTCC
>NZ_JBLHZT010000067.1:0-11994 GCF_047631475.1 Sneathiella sp.
CTCTTGCCAAAGGTTGTGGTTTGCGCATTCCTTTTGGTGTGGCACAATTATGTAGAATAGCCTCATGTCGAGGTTTGCCAAAAAGTTCTCCTAAGGTTCGGGCACCCTGTTCTTCTAATTTTGTCTGGGTCTGCTTAATTGCATCATAGACTTTTCCAGCTTCCGAGTCGGCGCGATCTGTTTTGCGATTGGATTTGAAGCCTCTTCGCTGGTGCAGATGAAAAATGACCCGACCGAGTTGATGCAGTTCAATTTTTTCGTTGAGGGCGCGATATCGAAGGATCCAGGGGTCTGTTTTAATTAGCGGGATGTTTTTACCACCCTCTAATTTTTTTCTTTCTGCGTCATCTAATGGCATTAAACCAAACTCAATCAGCTCCCTCATCAGACGAGCGGACCTGCGTTTAGAGCGGTCCCGGTTTTTGCGCGCGCCGCGTGGCTCACGACGCTTGGCCGCGTTCGATTGCTTGTCTTTTGGGTTGCGTCCATCCGAAAAAATTCGCACTCCAGAATCAAGCATGCCAACGGCGTTGCTTAGGCTGTCATTTAGGAGTAAAGCCGCCCAGCCAAGCGAATTCGTACCCAGATCTATTCCTAGTCGCCAAGCTTTTTGGTCAGTCATGGATTCCCCCCCAAATATTTTCATCGTTATGATTGCATTTTATATCACACTGTACTATCATGTGAAAACATTTTGAAGCACTCTGGAAAAGTCGGGCTTTCCGTTAACAAGGATTTAGTCCACAAAATGTACCATAATAAAGCGATCTACTGCGTATGCAGTGGGTCGCTTTATTTTTGTGGTGCTCTCGCAGATTTATTGCTGGTTTTCGCTGACCAGTATCTATTCCGTAAGCCGGTTGAATACTGGTTCAATAAACGGAAGAGGGCGTTGTAATCCGTCAGGCGGCGTATGGTGCCCGACGGATTTTTTGGTTCTAGAGCGGGTGGATCTAGTCGTCGAAACCGACAAAAGTAGCGATTTCTTCAGTTGGGCGGCGGGTGGAGACAACGGCGTTGGCGGCGAAACTGTCGTCCGGATAGCCCATGGCGACCGCCGTCTGGATGACGTGATTGTCCGGAATATTTGCATGCTCTCGGACCACGGGTGATTGCATAATTCCCTGACTATTGATTACCGCACCGATGCCCCGGCTCCAGGCCGCAAGGACCAATCCATAGGTGATGGCTCCGAGGTCAAAATGTCGGATGTCTCCCTGTAATTCCTTGTCATAGGCGACAATGACGGACACAGGCGCATCGAACTGGCGAAAGCCGCGCAACACCCATTCCTGACGCCGTTCTTTATCGTCACGCTCGATGCCCATGGCTTCAAACAGTTGAACGGCAATATCGACCTGTCGTTGGCGATGAACTCCTTCATATTTGCCCTCAACCCGGAATTCGCGAGAGGGCGGCACTCCGGCCAGCGTTTTTTCCGTATTTCCTGCCCGAATTCGATCAAGCGGCGCACCGCTAATCACATGCAGATGCCACGGCTGAGTATTCATTGAGGAGGGCGCCCGCGCCGCCAATTCGATGATTTCGTTCAAAATTTTCTTTGGGATGGGGTCCGGCTTGAAGCCGCGGGTGGAGCGCCGTTCGCGCACAACAGTATCAAAATCCATTTTGGCTTTTCTCTTCTTGTTTTTATGTTAGCGGTTATTGCGCCCCGGAAAATTCCAAGGCTCAGTTTATCGCAGGCTCGATATTTGGCAACCCGTCAAACAAGATGGAAGGCATCCATTAATCAAGCCTGTGCTAAAATCCGCCATTGAATTCTGAGGGGCAGTGCCATCCATCAGGACATTCAAGTGGATGAAGCCGCACCCTTCTTAACCGGACCGCTAAACAGTCGGGTCCGAAAATACGGAATTACAGAAAGGCGCGCAGGTCGGCGATAAATTCGTCAAACTGGTCGTGATGAAGCCAATGCCCAGCCTCCTGATAGGTCTTGACGGTCGCAGTTTTAAAATGCTCGATCCGACCGTCTTCCACCGGGTTAGAGGCCCAGCTGTCCGCGCCATAACATAAAAAGGTGGGGCAGGTAATATTGGACCACAGTTCCTGTATCTCCTTGCGGCTTGTATCAAAAGGCCACCAGACCCGCATATAGGGATCAAATTTCCAACTGAATGTCCCGTCTTCGTTTTGGTTTACCGCGTGGGTGGTCAGGTGCAGCGCCTGAATGTCAGACAAATGCTTGTTTTCCCCTTTCATCCGGTCGAGGGCATCAGCAAAGGTTTTGTATTTGCGCGGAGGGCGTGCGCTGGCCCCTCGTTTTTTTTCAATCCATTCCCGCCAACGCTCGGCCACCGGTTTGGCCGCTGTTTCTGCTTGTGACTTGGGCGACATGCCAAGTCCCTCAATCGCGACCAGCTTGCGGACCGTTTCGGGGTATGTGCCTGTGTAACGCAGGGCGATGTTGCCCCCCATGGAATGGGCGACGATGGTCACCGGGCTCAGTTCCTTCTGGTGGATCAGTTGCGCAATATCATATACGTAACTTTGCAGGGTGTAGTTACCATCCGTGGACCATTCGCTGTCCCCATGACCCCTTAGATCTGGTGCGATAACATGCCAGTCATGACGCATTTCTTCGGCTACCCAGTCCCAGTTCCGGCAGTGATCCCGTCCCCCATGGACCAAAAGCAAAGGGGGCGCCCCTGCATTTCCCCAATCCACATAATGCAGCTTTGATCGTTGGGAAATATAACTATTCGATGTCGGCCCCATGGGTTCTCCCCCAAATGTTTGTTTTGTATCTGGCGAGATTATAGGCGAAGTCTGAGGAGAGGTCTATCCGAACGGTTCACAGGAAAACAGATAGGGTAAGGTCGGTGGTCAGGCCGGTGATAGGGGCATAAAGCAGAAGGGACGCTTTCATAGAGATAGATGGTTTTCAGGCAGTAGCGACAGACCAGATCCAAATCTGGCTTTATCAATGCTGAATTGCGGTGTTTTTTTCTAAACTGTTGTTTGAACTGTTTTCTTCGTTTGCAGATGACGATACTTTATGAGAATGCTATGGGGCACGGGCGGCACAAAAACAACAAGGACTATTCCATGCAATACGATAACGACAATATCTTTGCGAAAATTCTTCGAAAAGAAATCCCCTCCGAATGTGTTTATGAAGACGACCATACCTACGCCTTCATGGACATCATGCCGCGCGCCGATGGCCATTTGCTTGTTATACCAAAGGGGCCTGCGCGCAATATTCTGGATGCAAGTCCAGAGCAGTTGGCAAAATGTATGGAAACGGTTCAGAGGTTGGGTAAGGCTGTCATGCAGGCGTTTGACGCGGATGGCGTGACACTTCAGCAATTCAATGAGACTGCCGGAGGGCAGGAAGTGTTCCATTTGCATTTTCATGTATTGCCCCGTCACGAGGGTATCAAGACACGCCCGCCTGGCGTTATGGGTGATATGGCCTTGATCAAGGCCCAGGCAGATAAAATCCGCGCCGTTCTGCAATCGTAAGCGGTTGATGTGAAGCGCGCTAATTGGGGGCGTCTTTAACGAAGAAGCATGTGTCTAACAGAGATGTTTTCTTTTTCAGCGCGCGCCTGCCGGACCGACATGTGTTAAAGAAATACCGGTTTGTTGCTGTGAACCGGTAAATTTTGTTGAAAAAAAGAGAACAAGTTTTGTTTATCTTTTTTATTGTGCCACTCGCCCAAACGGCGATGGCGCTGATCCGCCGTGAAGAAAGAGAACGTGGTTGGTTATCAGATGAATTGTATATTAGAAATTCGTGTTGTTTTTCCGGACTATTAATTTAGAGTATGGCTTGAATTCTCACAATTCAGGGGGGTGTCACGCGTATACATTCATATGCTTATGTTGCTTTACTATGCTTATTGATAGTAGCTCCAAAGTCACTTCATGCCGCTTTCTGGAAAGATTTGGCGGAAAAAACAAGAACAATGTCTATCGACATTGCCGTGGAAGTGTCCAATCATACGGGCCCAAGTGATGCGAACGGTAATCACGATTCAAAAAGCCAAGCAAAATCTGAAAATAAAGTGGCGCAGGCCAGTGCCAAGAAGAATGTGCAGAAAACGTCGAATGATGGTTCTGGTGGTGTCGCGAAAGCGGTTGTCGATGGCGTAGGTCTTGGAATGACCCAGGAAAATGCCGTCGCGGCCCTACAATCCAAAGGGTACAAGCTTGGAAAATGTGCCAAACCGAAAACGAGCTTACAAAAACCATGTTTTAATGCCAAGTTCGGCACCACCATTAAGGGAGCAAGGAAAAAAGGGTATGAAAAGCTGTCAGTTCGCATTCTGAATGACAAGGTCTATTGGCTCAGCAAGAGGGTTACGTTTATTCCCGGACGAAATTTACCTGATGGCCAAACTGTTTCGACTTTAAAGCAGGACTATTACGATAAATATCGTGCGTTGTTTGATGCTGAATATTTTCATCAATATGGAAAACAGCCGATCTATCACTTTGACGATACATCGCCGCCGCCTTATAGCCGAAAGATATCCTCTCCACATGCGGTCTTGTCTTTAAATGAAGGAAGGGGAACACTGATTGTCGGCATTGATATGGAATGGAAAGGGCTGGTGGGTGCGACGTGGTGAAATTCTGATGTCTATCCATTTGTGAGCCTTTCAGTGTGAGAAACGGAAGAATGCTGAGGATGCTCTGGTTTGCAACATCCTGTTTCAGATCATTTAAACAGTCGCTTGATATATTGTCTTCAGTTGTCCACTGGCGCACTTAATATCCGCCGTATATGCGAGGCCATGGCGGACAGTCGTTCTGAACAGTGTTTCAGATCGCTTGCAAGAACGGATAGACTGACGGCTTTTGTTTGCTGTTTGCCTTGAACGGTTAAACACCGTGAGTTTGATCGTATCCGGAGCGCTTGGCAGGTTTCCAACCCGCAAGGCGATCGTCCTTGGGCTTATAGATTTCAATGCGCAAGGGATAACAGGCGGCATCTTCACTGGAATGGCTGCTTCCGCAATCACCGCCCGGACATGTGGAAAGGGCTCCCAGTAGATCGATTTCTGCGAAAAATTCGAGGAAATCTCCTGTTCGAACAGGGCTGGCTTTCATAAAATACTGATGGGTATCTTTTGTAAAACCTGTGCACATAAAGACGTTCAAGACATCGTGCACATACTGTTCGGCTTCTTTCAGGCTGAGATTTTTTTCCTGCGCCAGTGCCCGCGTCAGATTGGAATGACAGCAATAATGGTAGTCCTCGCCCGACAATAAATAATTGGTGTAAGGGTCGCATCGGGTACCAATAACATCATGAACGCCGCCGCCATATTCATCCCAGCCATACCATGCGAGAGTGTCATGAGTGATCGTTGCAAGGGGTCTTAAACTTGGAAGAGTACTCCACAGGCGGTCGCCTGTGGTGACATGGGTTGCATGTAACGCACGGGTTTTTCCGCTGAAGAATTTTTCGGTAAGGTCTTTGCTGTTCCAAAGATTGAGATCCCCGACTTGCGGACCATCTTGATAAGCTATTCTGAAGAAATGACCGGCGGGTATTGTAAAACAGCGGGCGTCCCTTGGCGGCACGATTACTGTATCGATCAACGACATTCCTGTACGGGCGTTTTCGTAGAATGCGGCATCATAGGCTGGCAGACTTTGCACCGGGTAACAGATGACGGGCTTGATCGCCCGGCGTTCCGTGGCATCGGCAGGAATGGTTTCTGGTGGGGAAATCGGCATGGGCGGTCTCAGCTTTATGAGTAGGGACCGCCATTTTTAACGTTTTATTGTTCTAGGAACAAGCCAACTTTATCTGTACAGGTCACCTGAAACGGCTCTGTGGATGTCTGAACGGCTGATGCCAATGTCTGACAGTTCGCGATCAGTCATTGCTTCCAATTGACGGGTTGCGCGTTTTTTAACGAAGTAATTTTTGATTGTTTCAATGAAGCTGTCATCATAAGCGATGGGGGCCTGAGTAGTAATCAATGTTTGTTTTGCATAAGCCATTTTAAGTCTCCCGATTGAATATACATTTTATGTTGCAGTGCAGAAATAGTGAATTAGAACCCATTTGATAAGCGCAGTTTTCAAGACACTGACTTGCAAAAAACGCATATCTAATGGACTGGGCTTTTGACGGTTCCTTAATCTTTGAATGTTAAACGGTCAGGTTTTCCAAATTAGCGGAATCAAAATGTCATGGTTATTGCCGGATTGTTCGTTTGGGTGGTCTTTCTGATCGGGGCCATAAAATTTGCAAAAACTAAAGGACGGTCACAACTATTTTGGCTGTTGCTTGTTGCGATGATGCCTTTGAGTTTGATTGTTCTGGTGTTGCTTCCGCCTCAAGGGCAAGGACGGCCAGCCTCGCGCGGAACTATTCTTTCTGATGAACCGGACGGCTTCTTTCGTCGCTGCGTTCACTGCAAAACACTGGTTGACGCAGAAGACCCGATCTGTACCGTTTGTGGCCGTGGATAGCCCACAAATTAAACGTTTTGGGTAGAACTGATCCTATTCTGGCCTTTTACTAGAAAAGTTTTTTGATTGAACGAAATTGTTCCTGTAAAAGGAACAGCATTATTCCCTGTATTTTTTCGAAGATGGAAAACCAGATGACACGCCACCTAATTACCTCTGCCCTGCCGTATATCAACGGCGTCAAACATTTGGGTAATCTGGTGGGGTCCATGCTGCCCTCTGATCTGTATGCCCGATACTTACGCGCAAATGGCGAAGAGGTCCTGTTGATCTGTGCGACCGACGAACATGGTACGCCCGCAGAGTTGGCAGCTCGTGCCGCTAATCTGGATGTTGCAGAGTTTTGCGCGCAACAGCATGAGGTTCAGGCCCGGTTGGGGGAGGCCTTTTCGCTTTCTTTCGATTATTTCGGACGTTCTTCGTCGCAACAGAATAAGGAATTGACCCAGCATTTTGGTAATAAGTTGCTGGAAAATGGATTTATTGAGGAACGGTTGACCAAGCAGGTTTTCTCGATCGATGATGATCGGTTCCTGCCGGATCGGTATGTGGAGGGCACATGCCCGCACTGTGATTATGATAAGGCGCGGGGAGACCAGTGTGAAAGTTGTACCCGCCTGCTGGATCCAACGGATCTAAAAAATCCGCGCTCTGCCATTTCTGGAAGCACCAACCTTGAAGTCAGGGAAAGCCGTCACCTCTTTTTACTTCAATCCAAACTGTCTGATGAAATTCGGGCTTGGGTTACCAAACATACGGATTGGCCGGTTCTCTCTTCTTCCATCGCCTTGAAGTGGCTGGATGAAGGTCTTCATGATCGGGGAATTACCCGCGATTTGAAATGGGGGGTGCCGGTTGGCCGAGAAGGGATGGAAGACAAGGTTTATTATGTCTGGTTCGATGCCCCGATCGAATATATTGCTGCTACAAAAGAATGGGCAGACGAACGTCCTG
Organism: Sneathiella sp.; assembly: GCF_047631475.1. Lineage (GTDB taxonomy): Bacteria > Pseudomonadota > Alphaproteobacteria > Sneathiellales > Sneathiellaceae > Sneathiella. The sequence goes on from NZ_JBLHZT010000067.1 coordinate 7,411, forward strand.
AAGATCGGGATTGGAAATCCTGGTGGTATGATGCAAAGGATGTCCGTTTTACCGAATTTATGGCCAAGGATAATATTCCTTTTCACACAGTGACTTTTCCTGGAACAATTCTGGGAAGCCGCGAACCATGGAAAATGGTTGACTATGTTAAAGGGTTTAACTGGTTAAATTACTATGGCGGTAAATTTTCGACCAGTCAGAAGCGCGGAATTTTCATGTCGGATGCCATTGAAATGCTGCCCGCAGATTACTGGCGGTATTATCTGCTGGCAAATGCGCCAGAAAATTCTGATACCAGTTTTACCTGGGAAGGATTTGCAGGAACCTGCAATAAAGACCTTGCTGACACCCTAGGGAATTTCGTTAACCGGATTTTGAAGTTCTGTACGTCCAAATTTGGATCAGAATTGCCTGCGGGCGGTGAAATTGGAGAGCGTGAGAAAGCGCTTGCAGACGAGTTGAACAAGCGAGTTGCGACCTATAATCAGTTTATGGACGAAATTCAAATTCGCAAAGCCATGCAGGAGTTACGTGCTATTTGGGTAATGGGGAATGAGTATCTGACAGAGGCCGCCCCCTGGACAGCTTTCAAAACTGATCCAGAAGCAGCTGCATTGTCTTTACGCATTGCAATTAACCTGATCCGTATATTTGCGATACTAAGTGCCCCGGTTATTCCGACAGCGTCTAAAACCCTGTCAGATGCTTTAAATCTGGAGTTGAGCGAGTTCGACTGGATTAAAGATGGGATGCTGGACGAGTTACAGGTATTGCAGCCCGGGCACGCGTTTGAAGTACCGGATGTTCTGTTCCGTAAGATCAGCGATGATGAAATCGCTGAATGGCAGGACAGGTTTGGTGGTACCTCGGAAGGCTAAGTTAAAAATTTAGGTAAATCGGAGCTTTAATTTAACCGGGATTTAATCTGTGTTTCCTATGCTTGGGCCAATATAACAGAGGCTTGAGTGATATGGTTAGAATGCTCCTGCGCCGACGATTAATCCGGCAGTTCAGAAAAAACGAGGATGGTGCTACCGCGGTGGAACTCGCAATGGTCTTGCCAGTGCTCCTCCTTGTTCTTATTGGCATCATGGAATTGAGTATCGGTATGTTTATTAATACCGTGGTCGAAGGAAGCTTGCGTGAAGCCTCACGCCTCGGGCTGACCGGCCAAATCCAGGAAGGTGCGAGTAACGATCAGGCTATTGTCGATATGCTGAATGAGGCGTCTCTCGGTCTCCTGAATTTGACGACCGGAAATGTTACATCCCTTGTTTATGAAAATTTTGCATCTGTTGGTAAAGGGGAAGAATTTACTGATATCGATGGCAATGGTGTTCGCACGGAAACCTCAGTTACCGCTGAGGATGGGACGGTTTACCCGAACGGCGAGCCATGGACAGAAGTGAACGGAAATGGTGTCTGGGACGAAGATTTTGGTGAAGCCGGTCTGGGAACGCAAGGGGACATCGTCCTTTATACAGTGACCTATAACTGGAATTTTCTTAGTGGACAGGTCATCCCTATTCTCAAGGGAACAATTCCAATGTCCGCATCAATCGTCGTTATGAACGAACCTTTTTAATCGATGGATATATGTGGAGCGCGGCAGGTATGAAGAAACTGCTTAGAAATTTTAGAACCCTTACCATAGGCAAGATCAAAGCATTTGCAATTGACCGAACGGGCGTGGCAATGACTGAATTTGCCATGATGTTGCCGGTTCTCATGATCCTGACAGCTGGTAGTTTTGAAGTCGCTCGTTATGCCTTGATCAACCAGAAAATGGATAGGATCGTCGCGACGCTCTCTGATCTGGTTGCCCGATCTGATGGTACCAGTATGACCGAAACGGAAATCTCCAACATTATTGACTCAGCGCGTTACATGGCCCGCCCTTTTGATTTCAGCAATGACAGTATGATCGTGCTGACCTCAGTCCAGGGACGGACTGCAGCGGCTCCTTATATCTTAAGTCAGCGTGTCTCAGGCACGGTAACGGGTGGGAAAAGCGCAATCGGCGAAGCAATCAATGGTGATGCGTCCTTACCCCCTGCCTTCATTGATGTGGGCGGCGGAGAAACATTGCCTGAAACCGAGACGCTGGTCGTTGCAGAATTAATCTATACTTATAAACCATACCTAATTGGTGCATTGGGGCTTTTTGACGAAACGATCCTGTATCGGGATGCTTATTTCAGGCCTCGTTTTACCGCACGGATTACGTTTCCTTCTGCTCCCTAAATCACAAAAGTGATTGGAAAGCTTATATTTGGCTGCTGAACCTATAGGATCAGCAGCTTTTTTTTATTTGCTGTTTTTCTGTATTAGGCTGGCTTGCATTGAACGTGAGTGGGCTTACCATCAGCCAAGTGGATCTTCCTTTCCAGCGGACAGGGGAGGGGGGATGAGCGGTTTTCAAAGAACCTATTGCTGTTTCGGTTAATTGATCCTTGTGTGCTTGGCCTGAAAATGAAGCGCCCAGTGATAACACCGTACCGAGAAGTGCTGTGATAAGGACGGGCTTATATATTTCGGTGGCGTGCCTGTTCTGCCCTCTAGTGTCGGTTTTTACCGGCGATTTGCACAATACCCTGACCCAATAGGAAAGCTCGTTGAGACTGTGGTTATTCGTTCAGACGAATTGTTTCTGTTTAGCTGTATTTGACAGTAAATAGAGACTTTTCACTGTGTTTGAAGCGATTGTTGTAAGGGGTACCCTTGCAGAACAGTGAGCGATACGCACAAAAAAACGGCCAGCAAAGCCGACCGTTTTTTTGATAGTACGGATGGGTCTATTTGGAAATTCGAAGATTACTCAGCTCTTCCCCAATTGTATTAAAGTTATCAATGAGCGCGTCTGCTGTTGTGGCTTTAAAATAATGTTTAGGCGACGTTGCGCAGTTTTCAAACAGGCCTTCATTCCCTGACACAAAGATGACTGAGTAAATGATCACGCCGGCGGCCTTCATGTTGGTGCAGGCCTGTGCGGTTTTCTGATCATCCAAGCTTTTATAGTAACTGCTGCTTTTGCTTGCAAGATTACCGCTGCCAGATGTGTGATAGTGCGGATCGTAGCCGGGTTCTCCCTGTTTGATCCCGAACTGTTTCTGGCGACCATAAGCGTGATAAATACCATAAGTACCAAGCGTGTTTTCACCGTCGGTCATCAGAATCACTACTTTGTCCATGAATTCCTCGCCATATTGTAATGGCAGGGCAGAATACCCGGAAGGAAGGTTTACAGTGGAAGAACCATACCACTGGCCATTCCAACGTGGTGAAAGTGCACGCCATCCCCAGATTAGCCCAATATTAACGGCCGTTGGACCAGATGTTTCCATTTTATCAATGTGGCCTTTGATCGTCGATTTTTCGGCGGTTAGCGGTAGAACCGGAGGGGGGCAGTATTTATTTGGACCACGGCTTCCACTGACACCATTGGTGGCCCAGTCGTTCTTATAATTGGTCGAATAGGATTCTGTGGAATTATAGAAATAAGGAACAAAATCATTGTTTGGCGGATCATCGGACAGGTCTTTGGTTCCGCCGTCAAGATGATCCCGCATCTCTACGCATCCTTTCCAGCCATAAACAGTATCATTTCCGCCGCTTCCGTTCACATTGCGGCCTAGCGCTGTGTTGTTGCCGTCTGCCGTAAAGATACTGGTCGTGTTGTTTAGAATGTTGTCGCGATCTGCATTTGACAGAAAATTAATATTCTGCGGACCCACATTAACCTGAGTCGTGTATGGCACAATGCCAACCCAAAGTTTTTTCTTGATTTCATCATTGCCGTATAGGATGTCAATCAGGTTCTTTGATGCTGTTTTTAACGTCTCGATCCGTCTTGCACCGGAAGTGTATGAATTCATAGAGCCTGTATTATCCAGAACCAGTACAAGTTCCATACCTCTATTGTCACGGTTCACTTCCGCTAGGGCACCAACCGTCAGGCTTGGCAGTCCTAACACATTCATAAAAGTTGTATTTAGGTCCACATGGACGCTTAAAGTCACTGTTTCCCGTGTGGAATCCCATTTGAGGTTTGAACTGTTAAGGGTTATTGGGGTCGTCGACATGTATCCGGAAGGGAAGTTTGCATCAAAATACTTCTGAGCATCGGCGTAAATTTCGCTGTCGCTTGCAAATATATTCCGGCCCGCAGCCAATCCAGCAGCATCCAAGGCTGTAGAAAGCTTTGATTTTAAGACATAGGCCCTGCCAAGGTCGACAGAGAGTCCAACAAAACCAAAAAGCGGAATAGCGATCAGCGCAATCAGAATTGCAGATACCCCCCGAGTGTCGTGGGTGAACGCAGATATTTTGCGACGGTATATTTGAAAAATGTGCGAAATACTCATGTGACTACCAGTTCTAAGGTTTGGGAAAGTCAATATTGCTTTATATGCGCACAGAATTATTAAGTTTGCCTAAACTTACCGGTCGAATTTCGCTAAATTTATAGTAAAAATAAATACTGAATAAATAATAGAAACAAATACGTGGTTAATTTTTAGTTTAAAGCAAAGTGAAAATTTTATTTAAATAAACAACAAATAAAAATGAAGTAAAAAATCAGTA
>NZ_JBLHZT010000068.1:0-10640 GCF_047631475.1 Sneathiella sp.
TAAGCGGGTTATGACTGTCAAAGCGAACGTTCGTGAAGGGGTCCTTGTTGACAACAAAGTTCAGGAGATCCAGAACTGGCTGATCAACGAAGCCAATATTGATCCAGCGGTAAATTTCACCTTTAAAGGTGAAGACGAAGAACAGAAAAAAGCACAGGCTTTCCTTGGAAAAGCTTTTGGTGTGGCACTGTTCATGATGGCGATTATTCTGGTTACCCAGTTTAACAGCTTCTATCACGCGTTTCTAATCCTCACTGCGGTAATAATGTCCACGATTGGCGTTTTTGTAGGCCTGATCGTCACTGGCCAACCCTTTGGCATTGTCATGACGGGGGTTGGTGTTATTTCACTAGCCGGTATTGTGGTGAATAATAATATTGTTCTCATCGACACCTTCGCCCATTTAAGGCGGCAAGGTATGGATGCAATGGAAGCCATCCTGCGAACAGGGGCACAGCGTTTGCGCCCGGTTATGCTGACAACGGTAACAACGATCTTTGGATTGCTGCCAATGGCAATGCAGGTCAATATTGACTTCTTCACACGCGAGGTGGTCACTGGAGCCCCCTCTTCACAGTGGTGGGTTCAGCTGTCGACGGCCGTTGCCTTTGGCCTGACCTTCGCAACCGCCCTTACGCTGATTGTGACCCCAAGCCTATTGATGGTTGGTGCCAATGTGGGCTCTTTCTTTGAGAGCCGGAAAAAGAAGAAGGCCCTCCGCCAGAAGCAAATTAATCAAGCGGCTCAGCCCGCTGAATGAAAAAAGGGCGGCTGAGATATTCAGCCGCCCTTTTCTTTTATCGTCATTCTAAGATCGCGCATTCTTTACAGTAACCTGCTGAAGACCGCCAATCCCTGATTACTTTTTATCCGTGTCCGCATTGGTATCAGTATTTTTCGTGTCTGCGTCCCCTGCCGTATCACCATCAGCGGGGCTTGCAACCTTTTCAGTCTTAAGGGCTTCTTCTTTTTCAAGCCGGCGATGGGTTGCGACCGCAAAAGGAATTGTCCCAAGGTAGACAATGGCGACACCTGTTAAAAACTCCCATGGGTAGCTCACCATAACGGCAGCCATTCCGCCGACCAGGATCAGAAACGGCATGATATACCGGCGGGCGATACGGGCGCGTTTTATGGAAAAAGTCGGAATTCGACTAGCCATTAAAAACGCCATGAACAACAACCAGGCCCCGTTCAAAACACCAGATTTGAAAATCTCGGCATCGGAGTAAAAACTAACAACCATGAACAAAAGCGAAATTGATGCGCCGCCCGGCGCGGCGATCCCGGTAAAATACCGGGATTCCCAGGCAGGAACATCTTCTTCCAGCATGGCATTAAATCGGGCTAGCCGAAGCCCGCAGGAAACCGTATATACAAGTGATACGATCCAGCCAAAGCTCCCTAAACCAGCATCGAGCGTCCAAAGATAAAGAACAATCGCCGGCGCCACGCCAAAACTGACAAAATCTGAAAGGCTATCCAGTTCAGCACCGAATTTTGAACTTCCTTTCAAAAGCCGGGCCATTCGACCGTCCAGTCCGTCCAGTACACCGGCGACAAGAATGGCCACGACAGCCATTTCCCATTTTTCTTCCAGTGCAAAACGAACAGATGTCAGTCCCGCGCAAAGCGCAAGTGTGGTCAACATATTAGGAATTAAAGAATTGATCGGTAATTCCCTAAACCGTCTGCGCCGACTAAATGCCATTTATCGAACCTCAACCACTACAGGTGTTTCATTTTCTGCTTTTAAGTCAGCAATAACCGTTTCACCGCCAACCATATTCTGACCGACGCCGACGAGAGGCTCCACCCCTTCTGGCAGATAAATATCAGTCCGGCTACCAAAGCGGATCAAACCAAAACGCTCTCCTGTTTTTACTTCCTGTCCATCCACCAGATGGCAAAGGATGCGGCGTGCGACCAGGCCTGCGATCTGAACAAAGACGATGTCTTTTCCGTCTTCCGTTTTCAAATGAACAGCATGGCGTTCATTTTCCTCAGACGCCTTGTCCAAAGCAGCGTTCAGGAATTTTCCCGGACGGTAAACCTGCTTAACAATTGTACCGCCCAAAGGGATACGATTGACATGTACGTTGAAAACATTCAGGAAAACGCTGATCCGAAGCAAAGGGTCTGAACCCATTCCCAGTTCTTCAGGTGGGACCGCGCGCTCTATCAATTGAACAACACCGTCGGCCGGGCTGACAATCAACCCTTCGCGGGTAGGCACATGCCTGTCGGGATCGCGAAAAAAGTAGACGCACCACAATGTCAGTATAACCCCAATCCATCCCAGAAACGACCAGGTGAAAAGGAATAAAAGCAGGGTAATGGCGGCAAAGATAGCAACGAACCGATACCCTTCGCGGTTAATCGGCACCATTACTGTTTTCAGTGTATCCATATTTCTCGTCTTTCGAATTACTCTTTATATAATAGCCGTATACCGTAAGTACCCGATAAAAAGAACCAAAATATCCGTTTATGCGACGGTTCCGGGTTAAGCAACTAGGGGTCAGGTCATCGCCTGTTCCAATTTTTCCTGATAGTCGGCGACTTCTTGCTGGCGCGCCCACATATCTGCATATTGACCATTTTGGTCCAGCAAGGCCTGATGGCTCCCTTTTTCGACAATCCGTCCGGCGTCCAGTACAATAATCTCATCCGCATCCACCACCGTCGATAAACGATGGGCAATAACAAGCGTTGTCCTGTCTTTGGAAACCTCTTTCAAGCTTTCCTGGATTTCACGCTCTGTATGGGAATCCAATGCTGAAGTCGCTTCGTCAAACAGGAGAATTCGAGGTCCTTTCAAAATCGTCCTGGCAATGGCAACTCGCTGTTTTTCACCGCCAGACAGTTTTAGCCCGCGCTCACCCACCATAGTATCGTAACCCTCTGGCAGTTTTTCAATGAATTTATCAATGCTGGCAAGGCGGGCCGCCTCACGAATTTCAGCCTCGCTCGCCTCCGGTCGGCCATATCCAACATTATACAGGATCGTATCATTGAACAGCACCGTATCCTGCGGGACGATGCCAATGGCCGCCCGTAACGAGCGTTGCGTCACATCCTCTATGTTTTTGCCGTCAATCGTCACGGTGCCACTATTTACATCGTAAAAACGGAACAGGATCCGGGAAATTGTTGATTTTCCTGCGCCGGAAGGACCAACTATCGCCACCTTCTGTCCTGCCTTCACCTTAAACGAGACATCATGGAGAATTTGGCGGTTTTCCTCATAGCCGAAATTGACGGCATTGAATTCGATCTCACCAGCCCCTTCCGGCAAAGGCTCCGCCCCCTGCTTGTCGTCTATTTCCCGCCCGACACTCAGCAATTCGAACATCTTTTCCATATCAACCAGGCTTTGCTTGATCTCACGGTAAACAAAACCCAGAAAATTCAGCGGTTGAACAAGCAACATTAAAAACGCATGGGCTGCCACAAAGTCGCCAACCGTCATTGTTCCCGCCACAACCCCACTCGCGGAGATATACAAGACAAGAACCATCCCGATACTGATGATGAAACCCTGACCTATATTCAAATATGCAAGGGTCGTCTGACTTTGAACGGCGGCCTTTTCATAACCGGCTATCGCCTTGTCAAATCGGCTGCTTTCATGATCTTCATTGCCAAAGTATTTTACGGTTTCAAAGTTCAGCAGGCTGTCGATCGCCTTGGTGTTCGCTTCGCTGTCTTTTTCGTTCATCCTGCGCCGGTATTTTAAACGCCATTCGGTGACAGCCAGCGTAAAGTAAATATAGCCAAACAATGTGACCGCCGTAATCAACGACATGGCGATCCCGTATTCCACCCACATAATCCCACAGATGATAATAATTTTAAGAACGGTTGGAATGATATTGAACAACATGAAGCGCAGCAGGAAATCGATCCCTTTTGTGCCCCGCTCAATAACCCGGCTTAATCCTCCGGTTTGACGATCCATATGAAACCGCAAAGAAAGCCTGTGCAAGTGACGAAAGGTCTGCAAGGCAACCTGTCGAATTGCGTTCTGCCCAACTTTTGAAAAAATGGCGTCTCTTAACTCGCCGAAAGCCTGTTGAAAAACGCGCGCTGCGCCATAAGCAATGATCAAGGCAATCGGCACCACCAATAAATAATCACTTGGCTTTCCATCGCGCGTTAGATCATCAACAAGAAATTTGAGAATATAGGGCGAGAAGATGGACGCAAATTCTGCTGCCAGAAGAAAGGTAAAAGCAATCAGAACCCTGATTTTCAGGTCCATTCGGTCTTTTGTCCAAATATATCCAAGCAACGTTATCGCCGTAGAAAAATGGCTTCTTTTTTCGGTTTCACTATGACTATCAAAATTGGTATTCTTCATATGCTTTAAACATTTCCCCGATCAGAAATAGCGTAGAATTACCCTATAGATTGTCCCTTTCAGTTACCAGAATATTAACCACTTATCGCTAAAGTCATACACCATGGGTGTGACGCAGACTCCTATTTATTAAGTATTGGGTTAAAAAAGAAGATGGTTGAACAACAAATTGAGCTGAAAACCAGCACAAAATTTGACAATCTTATTGACGAGGGAAGCGAAAAGCAGATTTGGGTTGCTCCCAAGGCTCCGTTATCTTTCCGATTTGTTTGGGATCGAATGCATTTTTCGGCCAAACTGGATCTCATCGAAAACAATCACCGAATTCGTATCCTTGGCGAGCTGGGGCCCTTACCCTATACGGCAGAAAAACCGAATTTCCGGGAAAGACTGCTTCATCTGGTTGCTTGGGAAACGGGCGACCCCCACATCAAATTCGTTCTAGAGCCCAAACGGCACCACATCTACCTGATGATCGACCACCTGCTGGAAGAAGATCTGACAGGCCTTGCGTTGCTCAACTCCGTCGTCACGTCCATGCTGCAGGTTCGCCCCTATATAGAGCTTGCGAAGGAAGTTGGATGGCAGCACCCTTCTGATACAACCCCTCGGGATTTTAACGTCGCCCCAAATACAGGCGTATCCCGTGCTCCTGCCAAAGAACAGGCAGAAGACGACGGTAGAGATGACGCCAAAATCTCAGGCACTGTTTGAAACGAAAAATAACAACTGTTTTAAAATTAAGGCATTAGGGCGCACTCTCGTAGAGCCTCCCTGTAGCCCGGCACCAACGCTGATCGATCGGTGTTCAGATTAGTTGGTGGTTTCTTCTGATGGCAATTTAAAGATCTGGCCCGGGAAAATCAGATCTGGATCTTTAATCTGTTCCTGATTGGCCTGATAAATTGTGGTGTAATGTGTGCCTTCGCCATACATGCGGCGGGCAATCCGCCAGAGACTGTTTCCGGGTTGAACAATCGCCCGAATTTCCAGACCGCCTTTTGCAAGAATTACATCATCCGCAGATTCCCGTTTAAACGGTATTTCGACACGGGAAATTACTTTCCCTTTTGGATCGGTTTGATCTGCACGCAAGGTATATTTCCCGGCTTCGATTTCTTTTTCCGGAACCAGTCTCCAATTCCCCTTTTCATCCACCGTTGCTGTTCCGACAGGCTTATTCTCCAGATAGACCTGCACATCATTGCCGGGCTTTCCCTTGCCAGAAAGCGCGACATCGCCTTTATCATTGTAATCAATCGCGCCAACGGAAAGATCTTTGGCTGCTGTGCGATCCCCTTGTGGTTCAGGCAACTGAAGAAGCTTCGAAATACGCTTGTTAAAAGCTTCTTTCTTATCCTCTGATTTCGGTGTCAGCAAGGCAATGGCGGGCGCCCGTTCTTCAATCGCTTTGGTGCAGTCGGGCACCTGCATGATGACCATGCGGGCTGTTTCCACTTCCTGACCATTTGGATTGACGGCTTTTGCGTTGATCTGCTGCGGGCCTTTTGGCAAGGGGTCTGTTGCCAGGTAAATCCACTCGCCCCGCCGACTGGCCTGTGTCTTGCCGATTTCTGTATCCCCGACGAAAATTCGAACAATGGCTGTTGGCTCAGATGTCCCTGCAACCAACAAACCGCAATTCTTATCTACCCGCACAACATCAAATGCAGGGGCTGCCATGGCCGCGATACCCGAAGTGGTATCCGTTTTACTGTCTTCTTTTGTAATGATAACAGGTTTTCCATCCGGGTCTTGGGGGGCCGGTTCAGACGGCAACTCTATATTCGCGGTCGCTTTCGGCGATGACGGTTCAGACGGATCAGTTGCCTGTTCAACCCTCTCCTCTTTTTTCTTAACAGGGGAAGCAGTTGGTGTTTCCTTATTTGCAAGTTCAGGTTCACCATCCCCGTATAGCCAGAAGAAAAGCCCCAAACCCGCAATGACCAATAATGTAACCAGAATTCCGAAAACCCGCACAGCACCCTCACCCGTTTACCATTTTGAAACAGTATGAACCTTAGACGCGATTGACGCAACAGACTGATTTAGCGCGTCTATCCTCAAGATTTTCGACTATTTTTTCACTTTGTTTTTTACGGGCGCGACCGAAAACAGAAAATCAGCAATGGCTGTACGATCTTCTTTCGTCAGCTTGGATGTTCCATGAGTAATGACATCTTCCATCGTTCCCTGCACATCATCAAAATTCGGTTTCATACCTGTTTCCAGAAAACTGACCATGTCCAGTTTGGACCAATCCCCTATTCCGGTTTCTTTGTCCGGGGTGATGTTCGGAACAAGCTCCCCCTCACCACCGCTTGTACTGCCCGCAAGATACAGGTCGTTATCAATCCCGCCCAGTGCATTTCTGGGCGTATGACATTCCCCGCAATGCCCTAAGGCGTTTACCAAATAATTCCCTCGATCTGCTGACGACTTAATTACCGGGACGGAACTGCCTCCTTCTTTAAAAAACAGGACTTTCCACCCCCACTGCAACCAACGCCACGAAAAAGGAGCCCCCACATCATGAGGCTTATTTGGGGCCTGTACGGGGGGCAGGCTTTTTAAATATACATAGATGGAACGAGCGTCCCGATCCGTCATATTGGTATAACTGGTATACGGGAATGCCGGAAAATAGTGAAACCCTTCCGGACTAATCCCCTTTTTCAACGCCTTGACGAAATCAGCATCAGACCAGCGTCCAATACCTGTGTCGGGATCAAAAGTTATGTTGGGGGTATAAAATGTTCCAAAAGGAGTATCAAGCGCCCGGCCACCAGCATACTCCTGACCGGCGCCCTTTGGTTGCGTATGGCAGGCTTTGCACCCCGCAGCGGCGGTCAGGTAAGCCCCTTCTTCAATTGACTGAGCCAGACCATTTGAGCCAAGCATGATCCATCCAAAAATTGAACAGATCATGACTCTGGATATTTTGCTCACGGATCAGAACCGACCTTAATGATCTTTAGGTGTCCGAAACGGTTTATGGCATCCGCCGCAGGTTTTCCCTGTAGCTCCTAATGCCTGGCCAATTTTTCCCTGATCGCCAGTTGCAACGGCTGTTTGTAAACTCTCAGAGGCCATCTGAAAGGCGGTAATTGATTTTGAAAATGCCTCTTTATTTGTCCAGATTTCCGGTTTTGACCGGGTTTTCTCGCCCCCTGAACCAGCCGGAAACAGCGTCGGCATTTCCTTGCCAATACTGACGATCTGTGCCGCATTTTTATTAAGGTCAGGACTGTAGGCAGCCTCCCCCTTTGCCACGGCAGCGATTGCTTGCATATTTTCACCAAGCATTTTCATCTTGGCAATTCGCGCGTCGGCTTCCGGGATCCCTGTGGTTTCTGAATGTGCGATAGCCGCTCCAACAGTAATGGAAGCACCCAAAATACTTACTAAAGCCAATCTAACTGTTTCTCGTGTCATAGCATTCCCTTTGATTGTTATAATAAACGCAGATCTTGGTCTTAAGGTGCCATCTGCACACCCTTTATCAGTCTGGAAGTTTTTTGGTAATCACTTCGCCCCCATAACCGTCTTTTTTATCCCGTGCGCGAATTGTTACAGTTTTGACATGCATCGGAATGGAAAGCTTCATGGACCGGGTAAAGGGCTGTTCATGATCATGAGGATGCATCAGAACGCGGGTTCCCAATATTGTTCCCTTTTCATCCAGCACATCCCACCGATCTGCATAATGGTCCCACCCTGCATCATCATGCAGTACCGTTACAGAAAAACGATACATATCGGCTTCCGTCTTTTTTATAACAACATCAATCACATCTGCTTTGCCCGCAAAAACAGGGCTTGACGTAATAGCTGCAGCAACGCAAATAAAAGCGGTAAGAAAAACGACGAATTTTCGTTTAAACCGAGTGGAAACCTTCATGACAAAAATCTCTTCATTATGTGTATACTGTGGCTCCAGAATGCCTGTAAATACAGCCTTTAGTAAAGCAGCGAAAGATCTGGGGCATCAACTCGGTGGCAACAACATCCAACTGGTCTATGGCGGTGGACATGTCGGTCTGATGGGTATCATTGCAGACGCAACTCTTGAAGCCAACGGAAATGTTATAGGGATTATTCCGGGTCATCTACATGATATTGAAGTCAGTCACGAAAATTTGACAGAACTTCATGTTGTGGACAGCATGCATAGCCGCAAACAGATGATGTTTGAGCGGTCTGACGCGTTTGTCGTTCTGCCCGGTGGCATCGGAACCCTTGATGAAACGTTTGAGATGATCACCTGGCGTCAACTCAAACTTCATGACAAACCGATCATTCTTGTCAACTACCAGGACTATTGGGGTCCGTTTATCGATTTGATGAACCATATGATAGATCAGGGATTCGTTGAGAAGGAAGTTTTTGATCTTTTTGAGGTTGTAAACAGTCTGGAAGAAATTTTACCGACGCTTGAACGCTCTCCTGATGCAGAAATACAGCCAGATGTCTCAAAAATGTAAGAAAATTACACTTTTTTATCATACGCAACTTGCACCATACGCAGGCAATGCTATTTTGCGCCCATCATTCGAAAATTTATCAGGCAAAGAAGGATCTAGACATGCCAAAGATTCAAGTCGCTAATCCAGTAGTTGAACTGGACGGAGACGAAATGACCCGGATTATCTGGGAATTCATTAAAGAGAAACTCATCCTTCCTTATTTGGACATTGATCTGAAATATTATGATCTTGGTATGGAATCCCGCGATGCTACCAACGACCAGATTACCGTTGATGCCGCTGAAGCCATCAAGAAGTACGGTGTTGGCGTAAAATGTGCGACCATTACACCTGATGAAGAGCGTGTTGAAGAATTTGACCTTAAGGAAATGTACCGCTCTCCAAACGGTACAATCCGGAACATTCTCGGCGGTACTGTCTTCCGCGAACCAATCATCTGCTCCAACGTTCCTCGGCTGGTGCCAGGCTGGACAGATCCGATTGTTATCGGACGTCATGCCTTTGGTGACCAGTACCGCGCAACGGATATGCTGATCCCGGGCCCTGGTAAACTGACCATGAAATACACACCAGCTGACGGCAGTGAAGAACAGGAATTCGAAATCTTTGATTTCCCTGCGTCTGGTGTTGCCATGGGCATGTATAACCTGGATGAATCCATTCGCGGTTTCGCACGGGCCTGCATGAACTATGGTCTAAACCGCGGTTGGCCTGTTTACCTATCCACAAAAAACACCATCATGAAAAAATATGACGGTCGTTTTAAAGATCTGTTCGAAGAAGTTTTTGATAATGAATTCAAAGACAGCTTTGAAAAAGCCGGTATCTCATACGAACATCGTCTGATCGATGATATGGTTGCGTGTGCCATGAAATGGAACGGTAAATTCGTATGGGCTTGTAAAAACTACGATGGTGACGTTCAGTCCGATACGGTTGCTCAGGGCTTTGGTTCACTCGGCCTGATGACATCTGTTCTGATGACACCGGATGGACAGACGGTTGAAGCCGAAGCGGCCCACGGAACGGTTACCCGTCACTACCGCGAACATCAAAAAGGCAATGAGACATCAACCAACCCAATTGCCTCTATCTTTGCTTGGACACGCGGCCTTCTGCACCGTGCCAAACTGGATGACAATGCTGAACTTGCCAAATTTGCAGAAACACTTGAAAAAGTGTGTGTTGCAACGGTTGAAGGCGGCGAAATGACAAAAGACCTTGCGTTACTCGTAGGACCAGATCAGTCCTGGTTGACAACAAACCAGTTCCTGGACGCGATTGATTCAAACCTGAAAAAAGCAATGGCGTAACCCCTTGCTGATCAAACGGAAAAAGCCGGCAGCAATGCCGGCTTTTTTTGTCTTAATCTTGTAGAACGATCCGGATGAATAAAGAACGATTTGGTACGTTCAGCATGTCAGAAATGAAAAAGGACTAAAAACTGACCGCCTCGATTTTATTTCCGTCGAGATCAAAGATGAACGCACCAAAATACTCGGTCTGAGCGGCCTGACGTATTCCCGGCAGTCCTGCACTTTCGCCCCCTTGTGCGATCGCTATCTCATGAAATTCCTCAACATTCTCGGCTCCCTTAACCCGCAGGCAAATATGAGAACCCGTTTCTTTTGATATCGGTCTCATGTCCAGCCGTTCATTCAGCCAGAATTCTGGATAAGCCTTCCCAAAACCTGCTGTGGTTTCCCGTTCGACAAGCATGGATAACCCTATGGGTGCCAAAACCGCGCCACAAAAACGTTTTGCTTTTTCAAGGTCCCGAACAGCAATCG
>NZ_JBLHZT010000069.1:0-9841 GCF_047631475.1 Sneathiella sp.
GCCATATATAGAGAGACTAACTCGCGAAGGAAACCCTGTTTCCAAAATGGCGTTCTATTCTGCCTGCTAGTTCAAGTTCAAGCAAAATCGTCAAAACCACGCCGGGAGGGAATTCTGTAAGCCTTATAAGCGCATCAATATCAATGGGGGTCGGACTTAAAAGACGGAGGAGAACAGGGCGGGCTTCATCGAGGGTCTGTTCATTCGGCGACAGGTTTCTGTCAAAGGGCAGGGCGGGTTGTTCTGGTTCCGATAAGGGGCGGGACTTCAGTCCCGATAATTCCTGAAGAATATCTTGCTCACTTTCCACAAGAATAGCCCCGTTTTTTATCAGATTGTTTGTTCCTTTTGCGCGCGGATCCATTGGAGAGCCGGGCACTGCAAAAACATCGCGTCCCTGTTCCGCCGCCATTCTTGCTGTGATCAATGACCCTGATTTTGGGGTGGCCTCCATAACGAGTATACCCAGTGCCATCCCGGAGATAATGCGGTTGCGCCTTGGGAAATGCCGAGCCTGTGGCTGGGTGCCAAAGGGTTGCTCCGCAATCACGCATCCTCCATTTTCGATTTGTGCCTGCAACTCAGCGTTTTCTCGGGGATATTTAACATCAAGGCCGCCGCCTACCACGGCAACGGTTCCTGTTGACAATGACGCCTCATGGGCGACTTTGTCGATACCGCGGGCAAGCCCCGATGTAATGACTAACCCGTTATTTCCCAGTTTTGTGCACAGGGAACGGGTGAGATTCTGAGCAACTGCGGACGCGTTTCGGGACCCAACAACACCCAGCATGTTTTTTCCAAGCAGATCAGTATGGCCCTTTAAACTGATCACGGGCGGGGGATCCGGAATATGGCGGAGTAGTGGCGGATAGTCAGGCTCACAACTGCCTATCATTTGCCCTCCATACTGAAGGACCTGTTCCAACTCGCGCTCAGCAGTGCCCTTCGCACAAATTCTGATCGGTTTTTTGCGGCCGCCGTTTCGGGCAAGTTCAGGGATCGCTTCCAATGCGCGACCGGCATTCTCAAATCGGTTTAAAAGCTGAAAGAATGTAATTGGGCCGACATTTTCTGATCGAATAAGGCGTAACCAATTTAATTTTTCTGCGAATGAAAGTTCAATATTGTGTTGCATCAGAAAAATGTGATGCAAATCGATAAACGCGTCAATTGAAAAAATACTTATTTAATGCGCGTTATTGGTAAGTATTATTTTTTGCCGATTTTGGATTCTTCGCCTTTTATCAAGCGCCCGATATTTTCGTGGTGCCGAATGAAAATAAGAACGGCCATAAATGCGGCTAATTCGATTCGTTGCAGATCCCCGTAGTAAACAGATCCGAATAACGGCGTTTGGGAAAGGGCATAGATATATACAGGGGCAAGGGCCGCCGATACCAACGCAGACAAGGAAGAATAGCGCATTGCGAAGGCAACAAGAAGCCAAGTCAGGGCAACTGCAATACCGGCGGGCCAGGAAATGGCGAGCATGACACCAATAAAGGTGGCGACGCCTTTTCCCCCTTTAAATTTAAGCCAAACGGGAAAAAGGTGACCCAGAAAAGCTGCCCCACCAGCCAGAACAGCATAATCCTGAGTAAGGTAGATGTTGGCAATCAAGACAACGACCGCCCCCTTGCCGCCATCCAGTAAGAGGGTTGCAAGCGCCAGACCTTTATTGCCTGTCCGAAGAACGTTTGTCGTTCCGATGTTACCGGAGCCAATTTTTCGAATATCTCCTAGGCCAGCCATTTTTGTCAGAACGAGACCAAACGGAATGGATCCGAATATATACCCGATCACGATTGCCGCTAAAAATGGCCATGTGTAACTCAGATCCCCCAAAGGTTCCGGCATTATTTCTCATCCCCAAATGTGAAAACGGCCGTGCCGCCAACAAAGGTTTTTAATACCCTGCCTTGAAGCAAATGACCATCAAAAGCGGTATTTTTGGATTTGGATTTCAGCTTCAGACCGTCCACTTTCCAAGGTTTGCCCAAATCGAACAGACACAGATCTGCATCCGCGCCTTTTTCAAGCCTGCCTTTGTCGATGCCAAGAAGTTTGGCCGGGGCCACTGTCATGGTATGCAGCAGTGTCAACAGATCAAGTTGCTGATTATGGTAAAGCCGCAAACTGACCGGTAACATTGTTTCCAGCCCAACGACGCCCGGTTTCGCTTGCGCAAACGGTACTCGTTTACTATCGGCGCTTTGCGGAAGATGCTGAGAGGAGATAATGTCCAAAATGCCGTCTTTCAGCCCTTGGACAACAGCCATTCGGTCTGTTTCTTCCCGTAAAGGGGGGGAAACGCGGGCGAAGGTGCGGTATTCACCGACTTCCAAATCGTTCAGTGCATGATAATGCGGGGCCGTTCCCGCAGTGACATTGATCTGTTCATCCTTTGCCCGGCCGATGGATCGGATAGCGTCAGCTGTGCTCAAATGAGCGGCATGCCATTTCGCCCCGGTCATGGCCGTAAGACGGATATCCCGTTCCACCATAATGGCTTCGGCGCAGGCTGGGATGGATTTCAAACCCATGAAGGTTGCGGTTCTTCCGCCCGTCATCACGCCACTTCCGGCAAGATGAGGTTCTTCCGCATGAACAATGACAGGCTTGTCAAACATCGTAGAATAGGCAAGGGCCCGGCGCATCAGGTTGACATCACCAATGGCCTTTTGCCCATCGCTGAATGCGACAACACCAGCTTCTGACAACAGCCCCAATTCTGCCATTTCTGCACCGAGAAGACCGCGTGTTAATGCCCCGGTAATGACAACGTTCACGGGGCAGGTGTCACGGGCACGCCGCGCTACAATGGCCACAAGGGATGGATCGTCGATCACGGGCTCTGTCGCAGGAAAGGCATTGATCGTGGTTATTCCGCCTGCCGCGGCGGCAAGCCCGGCTGTCGCCATGGTTTCGCGGTGCTCTTTCCCGGGTTCACAAAGATAGGCATGTGCATCCACAAGACCAGGAGCGAGGCAGTGACCGTTGCAGTCTTCCTGGGTACATCCATCAGGAAGTGTGTCTTTTGAAATATGAGGCCCTAAATCCAGAATTTTTCCATCCTGAATAAGAACGCCGCCAAGGGTATCTGTCCCTGTTGCAGGATCCAGAAGGCGCGCGTTTACTAACGCATGAACAGGTTCACTCATTCGTCCGCCTCCCTGCGTGTCAGAAGATCTAGGCAGGCCATTCGAACAGCAACACCCATTTCAACTTGTTCTGAAATTGCACTGATATGCAGGTCGTCCGCGATCTCGGAGTCGATTTCAACACCTCGGTTCATTGGGCCGGGATGCATGATAAGCGCATCCGGCTTTGCCACTCGCAGTTTTTCTTTATCCAAACCAAACAGGTGGAAATATTCGCGGACGGACGGGACGAAGGCTCCTTGCATCCTTTCCGTCTGCAATCGGAGCATCATCACGATATCCGCATCTTTCAGACCATCTTCCATGGAATGATAGACTTCGACGCCCATTGTTTTTGCATTCGATGGTATCAGGGTCGTTGGCCCAACGATGCGGACCCGGGCCCCCATGATATTGAGCAAGGCGATATTTGAACGGGCAACCCGGCTGTGCAGAATATCTCCGCAAATTGCAACAGTCAGTCCGGCAAGGCGTCCTTTGCGATTGCGGATGGTCTGAGCATCAAGCAACGCTTGAGTTGGATGCTCATGACTACCGTCTCCGCCGTTGATAACAGCGCAGTCGACCTTCTGACTGAGAAGGTGCGGTGCGCCGGAATCAGAATGACGGATTACCAAAATATCCGGTCGCATGGCGTTCAACGTCATTGCTGTGTCAATCAGGGTTTCCCCCTTTTTTACCGAACTGGAGCCGACCGACATATTGATGACGTCTGCCCCCAATCTTTGACCGGCCAATTCGAACGAAGTTCTGGTGCGGGTTGAGTTTTCAAAAAACAGGTTGATTTGAGTCATGCCGCGTAAAAGGGAAAGCTTCTTTTCGCGGGCACGTGATCGCTCTGCATAAACATCAGCGACATCTAGAATCAGGCTGATATCCGCAGCGCTGAGCCGTGCTATGTCAAGCAAATGCCTATGGGCAAATCTGGTTTTTTCTAAATGTGTCATTAAAAGGATAGTGTATAGCGATCCTTCGTCTGATCAGCAAGAACCCATTGCGACCCTAACAAAAATATCCCGTAAAGGAAGATGTGTCTTCTATGGGCGAGCGGGAAAGTCTTTGGCCTGCCGTTGCGATCGATCATGGGCGTCCAAAAAGAATCATTGTGCGATCCATTGGACGTCGAAGGCTCAGGACAATTTTTTTGTTTCCCAGAATACCATTATAATGTCCGGTAATTTCTAGCGCATAGACTCTAAAGCGCCCTGAAGAATAAAGGCAGCGGCCATCTTGTCGACAACTTCCGCCCGTCGCTTTCTAGAGGCATCCGCGTCCAGTAATGTTTTCGTGACCGCGACAGTGGAAAGGCGCTCATCCCAAAAGCAGCAGGGTAAGTCAAAATAACCTTCCAAATTCTTTTGAAACTGGCGGATTGACTGGCATCTGGGGCCTTCGCTGCCGTCCATATTCAGAGGCAGGCCGATCACAAAACCACCAACATTGTGGGTCTCTATCAGGGCGCCGATTTTATCCGCATCATCCCTGAATTTTTCGCGTTTTATGGTCAGGAGAGGGGTTGCCACCTTTAGTCCGGTATCGGATAATGCAAGTCCGATGGTTTTAGTCCCTGGGTCGAACCCCATAAGGCGCTGATCGAGGGCAATGAAATGTTTCAAATAGCTGGGGTTGCCGAGGAGCATGGCTTGCGCTAACTTGCGGCCATTGTCGGGCTGGCCTGCTGTCTATATTTGACGGTAATATCTGGTCCGACCTTCCAGATTATGCATCTATACAACAAAGGGTGACACATGTCGCTTGATAAAGCCACTGTGGCAAAAGTAGCAAATTTGGCGCGTATCAGGGTCGAGGAAGAGAAACTCGAACCGCTGGCCGCCGAACTGAACGCGATCCTGGGCTGGGTTGAGCAGCTTGGAGAAGTCGATACCGAAAATGTACCGCCAATGACGTCTGTTGCAGACATGAAATTGCGCTGGCGTCAGGACGAAATCACTGACGGCGGATATCAGGAACAAGTCGTTGCAAATGCGCCCGCAAAAGAAGACGGCTTCTTTGCAGTTCCAAAGGTGATTGAATAATGAGTGATTTAACAAAACTGACAATCGCGGAAGCGCGGGATGGCCTTAAAGGCGGAAAGTTTTCCGCTCGTGAACTGACGGCAGCTCATATTACAGCGATGGACGCGGGCCGGGGTTTGAACGCGTTTATTACCGAAACACCTGAACATGCGGTTGACGCTGCGACAGCGTCCGACGCACGGATTGCAAAAGGTCAAGCGGGTATCATGGAAGGTATTCCGATTGCCATGAAAGACCTGTTTTGTACGAAAGGCGTTTTGACGACAGCGGCATCTCATATTTTGGACGGTTTTAAGCCTGAATATGAAAGCACTGTTTCGCAGAATTTATGGAACGCTGGTGCTGTCATGCTTGGCAAGGTGAATTTGGACGAGTTTGCGATGGGCTCCTCTAACGAAACCAGCTATTACGGCAATGTGGTCAACCCGTGGCGCCGAAGCACTGACGATCAGCCTTTGGTGCCGGGTGGATCCTCTGGCGGTTCTGCAAGTGCTGTGGCGTCCCGAATTGCAATGGCGGCGACCGGTACCGATACGGGCGGATCTATTCGTCAACCTGCCGCCTTTACGGGTATTGTTGGGATGAAGCCAACCTATGGACGGTGTTCCCGGTGGGGTGTTGTGGCCTTTGCCTCCAGTCTTGATCAGGCGGGTCCAATGACACGCAGCGTGCGCGACGCGGCTATTATGCTTGAAGCCATGGCAGGGTTTGATCCAAAGGACAGCACGAGTGTTGATATGGCTGTTCCAAACTTTGAAGCAGCGTTGACCGGTGATATCCGGGGCCTCAAAATTGGTATACCTAAAGAATATCGCCTGGACGGTATGTCTGAAGAAATTGCGGCGCTTTGGGATCAGGGGATTGCCTGGTTGAAAGAGGCCGGTGCTGAAATTGTTGATATCAGTCTGCCGCATACAAAATATGCGCTGCCAGCCTACTACATTATCGCCCCGGCCGAAGCGTCCAGTAATCTGGCCCGCTATGATGGGGTTCGGTATGGTCTTCGGGTTGAAGGTGAAGATCTGGCGGACATGTATTCGCGGACACGCGGCGAAGGCTTCGGAGACGAAGTTCAGCGGCGTTTGCTTATTGGTACATATGCTCTGTCCGCAGGCTATTATGATGCCTACTACCTGAAGGCTCAGAAAGTTCGCACACGGATTGCTGATGATTTCAAGGAAGCTTACAAAACCGTTGATGCAATTTTGACCCCAACAGCACCAAGTGCCGCTTTTGCAGCTGGTGAAAAAGGGGACGATCCGCTGGAGATGTATTTGAACGACGTGTTCACTGTGCCAGCCAGTTTGGCGGGCTTGCCCGGTATTTCTGTTCCTGCTGGTCTTTCTTCAGATGGATTGCCTTTGGGATTGCAGCTTTTGGGACGGCCTTTTGAAGAAGAAACAGTTCTAAAAGTCGCCGGCGTGATGGAAGAAGCCGCAGGCTTTACAGCCACACCAACAGATTGGTGGAGGGGTTAAAATGGGTATGATTGTTCAAGGCGCTACGGGCGATTGGGAAGTGGTTATTGGTTTGGAGGTGCATGCGCAAGTCTCTTCAAAAGCCAAGCTTTTCTCAGGATCAGCCACTGAATACGGAGCAGAGCAGAATACGCAGGTTTCCTTCGTTGACGCAGCGATGCCCGGAATGTTGCCGGTCATCAATGAAATGGCTGTGGAACAGGCGGTTCGTACTGGTTTGGGTCTCAAAGCGCAGATCAATAAATTTTCTGTTTTTGATCGGAAAAACTACTTTTACGCGGACCTTCCACAAGGGTATCAGATCAGTCAGTATCTGCAGCCGATTGTCGGTGAAGGAAAGATGCTAATTGATCTTAAAGACGGATCAACCAAGGAAATTGGTATTACCCGTCTGCATCTTGAACAGGATGCGGGTAAAAGTATTCATGATCAGCATCCAACGAATACACTTGTCGATTTAAATCGGTCAGGCGTGGCTTTGATGGAAATTGTTTCGGAACCTGATATCCGTTCTCCAGAAGAAGCCGCGGCCTATGTTAAAAAATTACGGAGTATTCTTCGCTACTTGGGAACCTGTGACGGCAATATGGAAGAAGGGTCCATGCGGGCGGACGTGAATGTGTCTGTTCGCAAGCCTGGTGATCCATTCGGGACCCGCTGTGAAATGAAAAATATCAATTCTCTCCGCTTTATTCAGCAGGCGATTGTCTACGAAGCCAATCGACAGGTTGATATTCTAGAAGCGGGCGGCACGATCGATCAGGAAACCCGTCTTTATGACAGTGTAAAGGGCGAAACACGCTCGATGCGGTCAAAGGAAGAAGCCCATGACTATCGGTACTTCCCTGACCCGGATCTGTTGCCTCTGGAATTTGATGATGCTTTTGTCGAGAAGATCAAAAGCCAGTTGCCTGAACTGCCGGATGACAAAAAGGCTCGGTTCATCGATGAACTTGGTCTGACCGCCTATGATGCGGGTGTGCTGGTTGCTGAAAAAGAGGTTGCGGATTACTTTGAAGCCGTTGCTGAGGGCCGGGATGCAAAGCTTTCTGCAAACTGGGTAATTGGTGAATTGTTCGGTAATCTGAACCGAACAGGCAAAAGCCTCTCAGATAGCCCGGTCTCGGCAGAGGCTCTGGGTAAGCTGATTGACTTGATCAAGGATGGCACGATTTCCAATCGGATCGCTAAAGAAGTTTTTGAAGAAATGTTCGATAGCGGTAAGGCGGCAGCGGATATTGTCGAAGAAAAAGGTCTGAAGCAGGTCTCTGATACGGGCGCTATTGAGGCGGCCATTGACGAGGTGATAGCAGCAAACCCTGACAAGCTTGAAGAATATCGTGGTGGTAAGGATAAGCTGCTTGGTTTCTTTATGGGGCAGGTTATGAAGGCCACAGGCGGGAAAGCCAACCCAGGTGTGGTCAATAAAATCCTGAAGCCAAAACTGGATGGATAATAAAAAAAGGCGGAGCAAATGCTCCGCCTTTTTTGTTTGCTGCGTTGCAAAATATTATTGGTAGGAACTTACGGCCCAAATCAGCATAATCGCTGGAAAGATAAAAATCGCAGCGGTATCTGTATATTTGCTAAAAGATGTACTAACTGATTTAAAACGGTTTTTAAGAGCCATCACAACGTTCCCTAAAAAAATACTGCCGGAATTTTCCAATAATTGATGATAGAGACATCATTTATCGATATTTCGCATATGCAGCATTGATCGTGATCAATTTAATCTGGATTTTTTCGATCTGTAAAAATTTCGGCGTATTTACCGCTTATTAATCTGCTGCCCGATATAATTCACCTCTAAAAAGTAATGGTGGATGTTTATGGGTTTGAAGAACAATCAGCAGTGTGCCAATCAAAAGGGGTCATTCACCCTTGTCGCCGCGCTCCTTGTTTCAAGTTTTATCCTATTGGCTGCCCTTCAAATGTCCTCGGATGATGAGACATCGGACCTTGCTATAATTTTCCCACCATCGGTTTCTTTAACAGAAATCTCCCAAAGACTTGCGGCATTGCCTGTGAGTTTTGTGAGAACAGGGTTTTTCGAAAACATCGTTATTGTCCGCCCTGAAAAAAGCTTTTCTGTTGAGAGTATTGTGACAGTAGGGGCGTGGTTTACGATGAGCGCCTTAGCCAATGGTGGGTGTGGTTTCTTTAAAAAAAGTAAGACTTAATTCGCAAGTGAGACATATCTTATGAACGCTCTTGATCAATTACGGCAGTCAATTTCGAAAAATATTGCAATTCTTTTGTGGATCCATGTTCCTGTCATTGTTGTTTCTGCAATGATGATCGGTGCGGACTGGATGGGTGCTACACTTGGTGCGGCTTTATTTGCCGCTATACCAACCGCCTTGCTCTTGATGGGCGGGGCCAGTGCCAATTTTCGATATGCCGTGAGTGTTGGATATATCGTTCAGGTCGGGTTGCTGGTTTATGTCTTCAAAGGGCATCCCTGGCAAATCGACATTCACATGTATTTCTTTGCCTCTTTGGCTGTTATTTCGGTTCTATGTTGTTGGAAGTCGATTATCGTCGCGACCGTGACGATTGCTTTGCATCACTTGATTCTTAATTTTGCGTTGCCCGCAGCGGTGTTTCCGGAAGGTGCAGATTTCGGTCGGGTCGTTCTGCATGCGGTAATTGTTGTCTTTGAGTCTGCTGTGTTGACGTCACTTACTTTTAAACTGGTTCAGGCTTTTGATGCGTCCGCGCAATCTGTAGAGGCGGCTGAGGCTGCAAAAGCCGTTGCGGATGCGGAAAAACAAAGAGCCGTTGATGCGAGTGAGGCTGCGAAACAATCTGAAGTTCATGTTCGTGAGTTACAGGCGGAAGCAGAACGCCTGAACGCTGAAAAACAGGAAGCCTCGGATGCGGCGTTAGCGCGCCGCCAGGCGGAGCGTCAGGCAGTTGCCCGGGAGTTTGAAGAATCTGTTGGAAATCTGGTTCTGAAACTTGTTTCCAATTCCAAAAACCTGACGGATTTGGCCGGCAACATGCAGCATGCTTCTGACAATGTGAAAGGCAAGGCAGGCGAGACGGTAACCATGACAGATGCGATGTCTGGTAATGTTCAATCGGTCAGTTCTGCGGCAGAACAGTTAAGTGCCTCTATTCAGGAGATTTCGTCTCAGGTGAACCGTTCAAGTCATGT
>NZ_JBLHZT010000070.1:0-9174 GCF_047631475.1 Sneathiella sp.
GAGAGAAAAACTGGGAGAAAATCAATGAAGGGCTTAACAGGTAAAACGGCAATCGTCACAGGCGGCGGTGGCGGTCTGGGGAGTGCTATTTGTGCCCGCTTGGCTGAAGAAGGCGTGACCGTAGGGGTGTTTGATCTTGATTTTGACGCGGCCAGTGAGGTCGCGAAAAAAATTGGCAAAAACGCCAAAGCCTATGCTGTGGATATATCAGACCAGCAGGCCGTTATAAACGCGGTGGCTGCCTTTGAAGATGCCCATGGTCAGACTGATATTCTTGTCAATAATGCGGGCTGGGACCAGGTCGGGAATTTTCTGCAAACAGACAAAGCCTTGTGGGAGAAAATTGTCGGTATTAATTTGTGGGGGCCGTTACATATGACCCATGCCGTTGCCAGCGGTATGGCAGAACGCGGATCTGGAAAAATTATAACAATTGCATCTGATGCTGCGCGTGTGGGATCCAGTGGAGAGGGTGTCTATTCTGCTTGTAAGGGCGGTATGGTTGCTTTTTCCAAAACGCTTGCCCGCGAACTCGCCCGTAAGAATGTCAATGTGAATGTCGTCTGTCCGGGCCCTTCGGATACGGCGATCCTTAATGATTTTATTGGGGAAGGCGAGATGGGGCAAAAAATTTATGAAGGTCTGAAACGTGCCATTCCTTTTAAAAGGCTGGGACAGCCCGAGGATTTTGGCGGTATCGTTACTTTTTTAGCAAGTGAAGAAGCAAGTTACATTACGGGGCAGGTCATCAGTGTTTCCGGTGGCCTGACAATGGCAGGATAAGAAGGAACAAGAAAATGTCTTTTGAAGATATCATTTATGAAGAAAAAAATGGCGCGGCGTGGATTACCATTAACCGTCCAGAAAAATACAACGCGTTTCGAGCACAAACCGTTGAAGAACTTATCCAGGCTTTTCATAAAGCCGCCTGGAACAAAGAGATTGGCGTTATTGTTCTAACCGGCGCCGGCGAAAAGGCTTTTTGCACCGGTGGGGACCAGTCTGCCCATGATGGACAATATGACGGCCGCGGAACGATTGGTCTGCCTGTTGAGGAATTGCAAAGTCTGATCCGGGATATCCCTCAACCCGTTATCGCCCGTGTTCAAGGGTTTGCTATTGGTGGAGGGAATGTTCTGGCAACGATTTGCGATTTGACCATTGCTTCCGAAAAAGCCCAGTTTGGTCAGGTTGGTCCAAAAGTCGGCTCTGTCGATCCGGGATTTGGAACAGCCTATTTGGCGCGGGTGGTGGGTGAAAAGAAAGCCCGTGAAATCTGGTATTTGAACCGACGATATACCGCCGTTGAGGCCGAAAAGATGGGCTTGGTGAATACAGTTGTACCGCACGACAAGCTGGATGCTGAAGTTGAGCAGTGGTGCGCCGAGATTTTGGAGAAAAGTCCTACAGCGATTTCGATCGCCAAAAAATCCTTTAATCTGGATAGCGAGAATATCCGTGCAATTTCAGGTATGGGGATGCAGGCTCTCAAACTTTACTATGAAACAGACGAATCCCGTGAAGGGGTTAATGCGTTTAATGAAAAGCGTAAACCGGATTTCAGAAGTAAAATGAAATAACCGCGCTGGAAGAATACGTCGCTTCATCGTTGAAGTTTTGTTCTTCGGTGAATAGGTTAGGGGCAGTGATATAGAACCCCTATTGTACCAGCGAGGACGCAGTGGAAGAAAATGAAGAGAAGGCGTTTAATGCGCCGCCCGCCAGTTTGTATACTGCTGCGTCCCTGATTATTTTACATATCATGCTGACGGTCGCCGATAAGGCGACAGTAGAATGGCTGTATGGGACAATGGCTTTTAGCACGGGTCGGTTTGCCAGTTTTCTAGCCGATCCATCCCTGAACGGTTCCATCAAAACGCTGTTAAATTTAAGCAGTCATCTTTTTCTACATGCGGACTTCATGCATTTGCTGACAAATGCGTTCATGTTACTGGCATTCGGTGCATTGGTGGAGCGTGCGAAGGGAAAATTCGCCTTTTTCTTCGTGTTTTTTCTATGTGGCTGGCTGGGCGCTGTTGGGGAATATTTAACGACGGCGGCTGATGCAAGCACTTATCTGATCGGCGCATCAGGCGCTGTTTTCGGAATGATGGGGGCTTCCGTCTGGCTTTTGCTCCCCAAGTTTGGCCCGAAAAAAATAATCGCGTTTATTGGGGTGATGATGGGTCTAAATCTTGTGATCGGATTGACGCCCCTTGGAACGCTGCTGGCCGGTGAGGGGAACAGCATCTCTTGGGCGGCCCACCTGGCAGGGTTTGTCGGAGGATTGCTCATACTGCCTTTGCTGGGCCGAGCATCCGCAAAGCAGGAATAGTCCCGCCTTTCACAATAATGTCAAAAGCCTTTTCAGATGGTTTGGGTTACTTTTGCGTCTTCTAATGAAATTGGAAGGGCAATTGACAGATGTTCACTAAAGCGCTTTTAAAATATGCTGCACTTTTCTTTTTGATTTTTTATGCGGGCAACCTTTCGGCTGCAGAAGAGCAACCTTATCGGACGACTGTTTTCGGGTGGGCAGCTGAAGGATATGACGTTGTCGCGTATTTCACGGAACGTCGACCCGTTGAGGGGCTAAGCGAGTTTAAGTATCAGTGGCAGGGGGTGAACTGGCGATTTTCCAGTGCGGAAAATCGGGATCTATTTGCCAAAGAACCGTCAAGATATGCGCCTCAATTTGGGGGGTACTGCGCCTATGCTGTGTCGCAGGGATATACAGCTAGTGTGATCCCCGAAGCCTGGTCAATTGTAGACGATAAACTCTATCTGAATTATTCAAAGGGGGTTCAGACGATCTGGGAAAAAGACATTCCCGGATATATCAGCATGGCGACTGAACACTGGCCTAAAATCAAGAAAGATTTGTGAGAAAATAGAAAAGCACCTGGCCATAAGCGGGGGAGGTTGCCAGGTGCTTTCTAGGATGAAATATCGGGAAAAAAACGATATTTCATAAGCCGACGATTAGCGCCGCCAGATCGGCAGATCTTCGTCCGCCGCCGGTTGATAGGTTACAGTTATTTCATCAAACGCTTTGAGGACGGAATTGACATCTTGATCATCGCGTAACTCAAACGCATTGAAGCCACATCTTTGCATGTAAAAGACGTCGTCTCTTAAAACATCGCCGACTGCCCGGATTTCGCCTTTATAGCCCAAGCGCTCTCTCAACAGCCGGGCTTGGGTGTAGGCGCGGCCATCAGACATTTTCGGAAATTGTAAAACCACGAGATCCAGTCGGTCCAAATCCTCGGCAATGTCATTTACATCGTCGGTATTTTCCAGAATGACACCCAGTCTGCTGTTTCGTTTTAACAGCTCTTCGCGCCGTTCTATCCATTCAGACAGGGGAATATAGATATCGCCGGACGGCAGCGTATCCAGTTCTTCCAAGCCTGTGAACGGCATCCAGTTGTCGTCGGCCGGCTTCCGGTCAAGGATATACTTACCCATAAAGTTTCTCCTTAAACGGATCCTGACCTATGCGCCGGTAGGTTTCCAGGAAGGTTTCAGAGGCGTCTTCGCGCTGTTCAAGATACACATCAAGCAAAGTGCCGACAGCGTCCACAATCTCGTCCGCTGTAAAGGCAGGACCAATGATTTTCCCGATTGATGCATCTTCTCGGGCACTGCCGCCCAAGGTGATCTGATAGACTTCAACGCCTTTTTTGTTGACGCCAAGAATACCGATATTTGCCACGTGATGGTGTCCGCAGGCATTAATGCAGCCAGAAATGTTCAGACTCACATCCCCAAGATCATTAATAAAATCATAGGCATCAAACCGTTCGGTCAATGCTTGAGAAATTGGGATGGAACGGGCTGTCGCCAGTGCGCAATAGTCCATACCGGGGCAGGTAATGATGTCCGTTAGATGGTTGTAGTTAGGGGTGGCCAGATCCAGGGCCTTCAACTCCTGCCAAAGATCATGCAGTTCGCTAAGCTTAACATCCGTTAGAACCAGATTTTGACGATGCGTGGATCTGATTTGACCCAAACTATACCGGTCAGCCAGATCTGCAATGGCATCCATCTGATCAGCCGTTACATCACCCGGAGGTTGGTTCCTGGATTTCAGTGACAGGTAAACAACGCGATAACCTGACTTTTTATGAAGTTCCAGATTTTTTTCCGCCCATTTAGCAAATTCTGGGTCTGTGATGACTTCTTTATCGAACGCCTCATCAAAATCACTTAATTCTTCATAGTCTGGATCTTTGAAATGGGCTTTTATGCCTTCAATATCCTGATTGCGAAGGGCAAGACCAGATTTCTTAATCCGCTCCCATTCGGCTTCTACTTTTTCTCGGAACGCATCTTCGCCTGTTTCGTGAACCAGGATTTTAATGCGTGCCTTATACAGATTGTCGCGACGACCTTCCATATTGTAGACGCGCAAAATGGCTTCCAGATATGTCAGCATGTCATGCACAGGCAGAAACGGACGGATGAGTTTTCCGATCATTGGTGTCCGGCCCAGACCGCCACCAACATAGACCTCTAGTCCTAGCTCGTCGGCGTCATTTTTTACCAGTCGCAAACCCACATCATGAACAGCAACCGCTGCGCGGTCCTGTGTTGAGCCGCTTACAGCAATTTTAAATTTTCTGGGCAGGAAATTCAGTTCAGGGTGAAAGGTTGACCACTGACGGATCAATTCACAATATGGCCGAGGGTCTTCAATCTCGTCTCTTGCAACGCCAGCCAGTGGGTCCGAAGTTGTGTTCCTGATGCAGTTACCACTTGTCTGGATTGCGTGCATTTCTACAGCAGCCAGATCATCCAGAATGGCAGGCACATCTTCCAGTTTAGGCCAGTTATACTGTATATTCTGGCGAGTGCTGAAATGGCCATAGCCTTTGTCATACTTCCTTGCAATATGGGCCAGGGTACGCATCTGGTCTGACGAGATCAGGCCGTAAGGAACCGCAACACGCAACATATAAGCATGAAGCTGCAAATACAGACCATTACGAAGACGGTGCTGTTTGAATTCGTCTTCAGAAAGTTCGCCTTTCAACCGCCGCTGAACCTGGTCGCGAAACTGCGATACCCGTTCCAGCAGCAGCTGGTGATCCTGCTGTGAATATTGATACATTGTTTTTGCTCAGACTTATTAGGGCGTTAGGCCGCGTGTTGACCTTCGGTAATTTCGATGGCGCGTACGGATTGAGGCAGACGGAAGGTTGGTCCGTCGGCTCTGATCTGTTCACGTTTACTGGCAGCAGAAATGCCCGTTTCGGTAACGATTACATCGATTGCATAGGGCGCAATGATGATATTTTCTTTTTCGCTCCGTTCGGCGGCTGCCTGAAGGCTTTCAAGGGATGCCTCGTCTGCAACAGTAGCTTTGTTCAAGTCAGTTGACCAAAAGCAGCTCTCGCCTTCCATGCAAAGATAAGCAACCAGTCCCTCTTTAAGCAAGGATGCCGTGAAAACTTGTAAAGCCATTGGTTCGTCTCCTGATCTAATCGGCCAACTGCCGTAATCGATGTTTCCTATAGATAGATATAGGAAAATATATAAATAACGCAAGAAAAATGTAGTTTAATTTATTAACACAGTATTTTTATGTACTTAATTTAGCGGTGATGTGGCGCGGCTTACATGGATACCGCATTCCGTTTTCCCTTTTCCGGCCCATCGGCCAGACCGAGCATCCCCCCCTGCGGCCACCCGTTCCGTGCAGGGCATGCAACCGATTGACAGAAAGCCGTCTGCCACCAGTGGGTGGGGCGGCAGGTTCTTTTCAAGGACGATCGCCTTGACATCGTCATCGGTCCAGTGTGCGAGAGGGTTAATCTTCAGGAAGCCGTCAGAAGCCTCAATGGTTTCAAGGGCCCCACGGGTATTTGCCTGAAACCGCTTGCGGCCTGTGATCCATGCGGTAAAGCCAGCTTTCTGTAATTCAGTAAGGGCATTATCCAAAGGTTTTACCTTGCGAATTTCACAGCATTTATCCGGGTCAGATGCGAAAAGCATATCATCTGGGTCAATCCGTTCAAGCTGACCACTGTCCGGGCGGATTATCCGAACATCTTCCAGTCCCAGCAATTCAGTAACATCTCGCTGATACCGTAATGTTTCGCCGAAAAGGCGCCGGGTATCGAGGAAAATTACGGGAATGGTCGAATCGACTTGGGCCACAAGATCCAGGAGGGCAATCGCCTCGGCACCAAAGGAAGAGGTCATCATGATTTTCCCGGCAAGCCCATTTTCAAGAAGCGCTTCCAACAACGGAGCGCCCTCCAGGTGACCAAAAAGCCCACGTAACCGGGCCGCTTCTGCTTCGATGCTCGTAAAATCAGGAGACTGGGACATAAGATGCACTTCCGAAAGAATATCAATTTCCTTAAAGGTATTGGTTTAAATTTAAATATCAATTAAAAAATGTGAAAAAAATTAATCACATAAAATTAGTGTTATTTAAAAACAGAAAATCCTATGCTTATATCACTCTAAGGTTGTATGGTTCGTTCATAAGGGGAGGTGGATAGTTTGGGGTTCGTAAATCAGGTCGGCATTGGCGTTGCCATCTGGATCGCCGGGGTGAGCGTTTCATGCGCAGGCAACGCTTTGCAGGAAGGAAAAATTTCAGAGGTTTCAGCCTTTTCGCTGCAAACAGAAAAAGGCGGAAGGATTTCTTTGGAAGAAATGTATTGGCCTGAGAACGCGTCTCCATTGCGGGTTTTGAGGGGAAAAGCCTTCCAATTGGAGCAGGAAAATTTTGTTGAAAAAGGCGCCGCCACAAACAAGTATGGCGATCTGCGCGGAAAACTGATTGTCCATCCTTTTGGTTGGGTGCAGGCCTATTGGGCTCAGCAAGGGCTTGCGGTGTATAACGGTCTGGGTCCCTATCCACTTTCAGTGAGGGAGGCATTATTGTCTGCTGAACGGGAGGCCCGCGAAAACCGGCGGGGGCTTTGGTTTCGTTTCCAAGTGTTGCAGGCGGCGGACCTTGGCGCTCGGCAGGGGGCTGACGGTTTTCAGGTTGTCGAAGGGCGGATACTTTCTGTTAAAAAATCGGGCTCTCGACTTTATCTCAATTTTGGGAACAACTGGCGCACTGACTTTACTGCCTCGATTTCGACAGAAAATAAGCGTAGGTTCAGGAAAATGGGCTGGAACTTTGATGCGCTCGTCAATACATGGGTTAGAGTGCGGGGAAATATGCGGTTCTATAACGGACCTTTTATGGAGTTGAACTTCCCGGAGCAGGTCGAGTTTCTGGATGTGAAAAGTAAATAGGCTGGAGAGAAGAATGTCTACCAAACCAGTAGTAGTTAAGGTGAAGCGGCTCGGATTAAATACGCTTGTCTCGATGATGAGTGCCGGCATGGTTTTCGGTTTGGTTCCAGGAGCGTCAGCTGAAGCGACCCAGGTTGCCGATCTTTTTTCAATTTTTGAACCTCAGGACGAAAGTAAAGTCGGTGAACAACAACATCCGCGTATTGTCGCCCAGTATGGCGGGGAATATATCCGCGAAGGACTGAACGAATATGTGCTGGATATTGTTCTACGTATTATTTCTGTGACAGACAAAGCGGATCAGCCCTGGCGTGTTACCATCCTGAACAGCCCGGTTGTAAACGCCTTTGCGCTTCCGGGCGGCTATGTCTATGTGACCCGTGGCTTGTTGGCGCTGGCAAATAACGAGGCGGAGGTGGCCGGCGTTCTGGCGCATGAAGTCGGGCATGTCATTGCCCGTCACGGCGCGCAGCGGCAGGGCCGGGCAACCGGTATCGGGATATTAGGAGCCATTGCTGGCATCCTGACCCAAAGCGGAGAGGTCGCGCGGCTTGGGCAAACTCTCGGCGGTGCGTATATCGCTGGATATTCCCGGGATCAGGAATATGAAGCCGATCAGCTTGGCGTTAAATATTTGGGTCTTGCTGGCTATCCACGCGAAGCAATGGGGGATTTTCTGGCCCGTTTGGAAGCTCATTCACAATATTCAAAGAAACTGGCTGGCAAGGACGGTGGGTCCGGGCAGTTTGATTTCTTCTCCTCGCATCCGCAAACAGAAGACCGAATTGAAAAGGCGATGGAGATTGCCAATCGTGCAAAGGACGAATTGGATCGCAAATATGGCCGTCAGACTTACCTCAACGCAATTGATGGTATGCTGTATGGTGACGATGTGAAAGAGGGTGTTATTCAGGGACGGTGGTTTCTTCACCCTGATCTGCGTTTTAAATTCATGGCTCCGCGTGGGTATCAGTTGATCAATTCTTCTCGCGCTGTGTTTGCGACCGATGGCAAAGGTGGGCAAATGCGGTTTGATATGGATATGAAGGGACTGCGCGATCTTTCAATGGAGCAGTATATGCGCAAGATCTGGCTTAAGAATGTTCAGGTCGATCAGATCGAGAATATTCAGGTTGGCGGCGCACGGGCTGCGAAAACCCGGTTTATTGCAAAAAAAGGAAACCGCCGTGTTCATGTAACCGCTGTGTTGATAAATTTTGGCTATGATCGTGTTGTGCGGTTTATTTACGAGAACGCCAAATTCAGTGAAGATTTCGATCAGGCTTATAGCGAAAGCTATAGTAGCTTTGCGCCCCTACAATATGCCGAAGCGGCAAAGATCAAGCCCGTTACGATGTCTGTGGCGACGGTTAAATGGGGGCAATCCCTTGAGGATCTATATCAGCCGATGGCAGAGGTTGGGCCGAAGAAAGATCTGTTCCTGCTGCTCAATCCACAATTTTTGAAAGAAGAGCCCAAGCGGGGTCAGCTTTATAAGCGTTTGGTTTATGGAGAGGGGCTTCGGTAATCGCTGCTCAGTCTGAGCTGATCAGATCATCGATTTCACCGTCTAGAGTGAAACATGCGGATGTGAGCGGTCCATCAAAGCCACAGCCGCTGTCTAACGATACTGTATGCTCCGTTTCGGTAACCCCTTCATGGGTTCGGTCAAAGCCGCGAATTACTTTTTTGAAACCCGAATAGGGCTCTTCGATTTTATCAAAATATCCGCTACCCCACCAAAAAGTGTCAGACTGTTCGGTTACAGGACGGCTGGGATCAATTCCGGCATGCACGAACAGTAGTTCACCGTTCATGGTATAGGCGGCCCGGCGCAGAGAGATCAGGATATCATTATGCCCGGGATGGCTTTGGATTTTTTCTCTCAAGCGGCCAGTCCAACGGGTG
>NZ_JBLHZT010000071.1:0-7799 GCF_047631475.1 Sneathiella sp.
AAACATCTATCGGACGCCTGTTTCTGGCGGGCGTGTTTCCGGGACTGCTGTTGACGACCCTATTTATGATGTGGTCTCTTTATTATGCGTGGCGTCGGGGGTTCGATTTTACTGAAAAAATTGGAGCTTTTTCCTGGCGTGAGAAATTTGAAATCCTGCCCAGAGTATTACCCTTTCTGGCAATCATTATCGGAATTTTGTTTGTCCTTTACGGTGGGGTTGCGACGCCATCTGAAGCCGCGGGCGTTGGGGCTTTGTTCTGCCTCATTCTGGTTGCAGTGATCTATAAAATTATCCAGCCAAAGAAAATTTGGGCGATTGTCAGCGATTCAACGCGCGAAAGTGTGATGTTCCTGATGATTATCGGGTCTTCGGCCTTGTTCGCCTATACGCTTTCGAGTCTTTTTGTGACGCAGTCTGTTGCTGAATATATTGCAGCTCTGGACGTTAATCGCTGGGTGTTGATGTTGATGATCAACCTCTTTCTTCTGGTTGCGGGCTTTTTTCTGCCTCCTGTTGCAGTCATTGTCATGACAGCGCCAATATTGTTACCCATAATTGTTAATGCTGGTTTTGATCCATACTGGTTTGCCGTCATTTTGACCATAAATATGGAGATCGGGCTGATTACGCCACCCGTTGGATTAAACCTGTATGTGATAAATGGCATAGCGCCTGAAATTTCACTGCCAACGATCTTGAAAGGCGCGTTGCCTTTTATGATCTGTATGATTGTCGGTATTGTTATTTTGTGTGTGTTTCCGGAAATAGCCACTTGGCTACCAAATGAAGTTATGGGAAATCGCTAGATGAGACAAACTTTTGTATCCAACCTTTTTAATTCCATTGCTGATGCCGGCCGGGATCTTCTCGATCGCGGGGCTGGGAAATCGAGAAGTCATTCCATTGCAGGGGTGTGCCGGGATTTGCTAACGCAGCGCGGCGAAGCGTCTGGAATGGCACTTGCCCGTGAAGTTGTCGACTTGTGGGGTGAATTGGAAGATCAGGAAAAACTCGATTTTCTTTATTTTCTGGCTGAAGAAGTGTGCGCCGATGCTAAAAAGGTAGATGACGCGGTTTCGCTTTATCAGAAAGACAAAAGTGAAGAAAACAGGCGCAAACTGGCGTCTGTTCTGGAAGCGCCACGGCAAGAATTGATGCGGCGTATCAATTTTGCGCCGGGCGGTACCGCAGCCATTATCGATATCAGAAAATTTCTGGTGTCCAAATTGCGCGAACATCCTGACCTGATCGGTGTCGATCAGGATATCAAACATTTATTGTCCAGTTGGTTTAACCGAGGTTTTCTTGAGTTGGCTGAAATCAGCTGGCGAACGCCCGCGGTTGTTCTTGAAAAGCTGATTGAGTATGAAGCGGTTCACGAAATCGAAGGCTGGGACGATTTGCGGCGTCGTCTGGATCAGGATCGTCGCTGCTTTGCCTTTTTTCATCCCGCATTGCCTGATGAGCCCTTAATTTTTGTGGAAGTGGCTTTGGTGAAGGGGCTGGCTTCCGCTGTTCAGCCCTTATTGTCGCAGGAAGATGGCCGACTGGATGCTCAAAAAGCAGATACTGCGATCTTCTATTCGATCAGTAACTGTCAGGATGGCCTGAAAGGGATCAGTTTTGGTAATTTTCTGATCAAGCAGGTGGTAGCAGAATTGTCTTTGCAGCTGCCTAACCTCAAGCACTTTTCAACCCTTTCTCCAATACCGGGCTTTATGAAGTGGTTTGCAAAAACCGAAGGTCAGATTGGGTCTTTGACTGAAGATAAAGTCAAAGAGGTGAAAAAAGCACTTCTTGATAAGAAATGGTATCAGGATGAGGCCGTTGCCAATAAAATCAAAGAGCCAATGGAACAGTTGGTTGCGCATTATTTGATGCATGAAAAATCAAGAGAAAGACCGCTTGATCCGGTTTCACGGTTCCATTTGGGTAATGGGGCCCGGTTAGAACGTATTAACTGGCTTGGCGATGTTTCGACAAACGGTCTCAAGCAATCTGCCGGGTTGCTGGTTAATTATTATTACAGCCTGAAAGATATAGAAAAGAACCACGAAGCGTATATAAACGAGAAAAAAGTGGTGGCATCGTCTGCCATTCAATCATTGGCCAAAGTCGGCTGATACGTCTGTCCAACCCGTGGGTCACCTGACGGAACAACAGAAATTTTGTCAGGTGATTGACGGACCGCCGTTGGTTTCTATAGTAGCGGGATATCCGATTGTTTCTGGAGTGTTCTCGATGAAATCCTTGTTTCACCTAGCCTATAATGTGCGGGACCTAGACGAAGCCCGAAATTTTTACACTGACTTTTTGGGCTGCAAAGAGGGGCGCAGCACGGAAACATGGGTTGATTTCAGTTTTTATGGCCACCAATTGTCGTTGCATATTGGTGAACCTTTCGCGACCCGGAATACCGGCAAGGTCGGTGAGTATCTGGTGCCGATGCCTCATTTTGGGCTCGTTTTGCCCCTCTCGGAATGGCAGGATTTGGCTGATCGGCTCAAGCAGAAAAATCTGACATTTGTTCTGGAGCCGTCAGTGAGATTTGAAGGCGAGCCGGGAGAACAGTGGACAATGTTTTTTAGAGACCCCTCCGGAAATCCGATCGAAGTAAAAGGCTTTAAAGATTTTGATGGCGTGTTCGCCGCTTGAATGAAGTAAACACCTTTTGACGTTCATAACGCCCAAAATCAGGTTGATGGTATGATGAAAACTATTCCTTTTGTCAGTCAGTGTTCCAATGAAGAAGAGCAGGACTGGATCAAAACGCTGGCCGAGAAGCTTCCGGGAGAAGTTATTGTCCCCTTTGCGGCGCTAACGGATCAGCAAAAGGAGGAGGCGGAAATCGCGATTGTCGCCAATCCCAAGCCGGAAGAGGTGGCAATGCTCCCTAATCTGAAATGGGTTCATAGTGTTTGGGCGGGGGTAGAACGCCTACTCGCTGATTTAGGGGACCGTCCTTTTGATATTGTCCGACTGGTCGACCCTGAACTTGGGCACACGATGGCAGAGGCTGTTCTTGCTTGGACCCTATATTTGCACAGGGATATGCCGTCTTACGCAAAATTCCAGAAGCAACGGGAATGGGTTGAGCTTCCTTATATAAAAGCCGCTGACAAAACGGTTGGCATTATCGGCCTTGGCGCGTTGGGGCGGGCATCGGCAAAGATTTTGGGTGATTTTGGCTTTCAGGTGGCGGGATGGAGCCGGAGTCAAAAAGACATAGATGGCGTTCAGTGTTATTCGGGGCCTGATGGTTTATACGCCCTTGCAGAACGCTCGGACATTCTGGTGTGTCTTCTGCCTTTAACAAGCGAAACGACAGGACTTCTGGATGGGCGTGTCTTCGCAAGTGGGGCCAAGGGAAAAGGGTTTATAAATTTCGGACGTGGCGCAGTGGTTAATAATGTGGATCTACTGACCGCCCTGGATAAACAGTATATCTCACACGCCGTTCTCGATGTTTTTGAGCAGGAACCGCTTCCCCGTGAAAGTGAGTTCTGGGGACACGAGAATGTGACAGTTCTTCCTCATATTTCGGCGCCCACTGATATTGACACGGCCAGTACAATCGTCGCCGAAAATATTCAGGCCTATCGTCGATCCGGTGTCTTGCCGCCTGTTGTCAATAAAAAGCGGGGATATTGACTGCTGATTCCTCTTTGATCCGGTTTAGAGGCCGCAAATTTTGTAAATAATCAGCATGCCCTCGCCAACAGGCGAAGAAATTAGTACGCTAGCTCATTAAATTTTCAAAGAAGGCCCATTTGCTTTTGCCGACCATACATTTCTATGTCTATACTGGCATCGCTGACCCGAGATGCGGGCAATTAATAAACAATAAGAAATGGAAGCAACATGTCTGAACAAAAAATGCTTGAAGGTAAAGTTGTCGTTGTTACTGGCGCGGGCCGTGGTATTGGTCGCGGTATTGCGATTATGGCGGCGGAACACGGCGCCAAGGTTGTCGTGAATGATTTTGGCGGAACAGAAACTGGCGAAGGTGGTGATCAGATCCCGGCCATGGAAGTGGTCAAAACGATTTCGGATGCGGGCGGGGAAGCGGTTGCCAATTTCGGTAACGTTGCCAATTCAGACGATGCCGCACAAATGATTGAAGACGCGCGGAGCAACTTTGGTGGGATTGATTGTGTGGTCAATAATGCCGGTATTCTACGCGATGTCATCTTCCATAAAATGAGTGAAGAAGAGTTTGACGCCGTTATAGCAGTGCATCTGAAGGGAAGTTTCAACGTCAGTCGTGCCGCTGCCCCTTATTTCCGTGAACAGCAAAGCGGGTCTTTCGTCCATATGACATCGACGTCCGGTTTGATCGGTAACTTTGGACAGGCCAACTATGCGGCTGCCAAATTGGGGATTGCAGGTTTGTCCCGATCCATTGCACTGGATATGTCCCGTTTTAATGTCAGATCCAATTGTATTTCTCCGTTTGCGTGGTCTCGTTTGATCGGCACAATTCCGCAAGGCACAGATGCTGAAAGAGAACGGGTTAAGAAAATTCAGGCCATGACCCCAGAAAAAATTGCGCCTATGGCAGTTTATCTGCTCAGTGAGCAGGCGGCAGACGTTACTGGTCAGATCTTTGTGGTTCGAAATAACGAAATTTGCTTGATGAGCCAGCCTCGGCCTATCCGTAATTTGCACAATTCGGATGGCTGGACACCTGAAACGGTTGCTGCCCGTGTTGGACCGGCTATCAAATCATCGCTTGTTCCTTTGGAACGGTCTGGAGATGTTTTCTGCTGGGATCCGGTTTAATCGGGAAGGGTCACAATCATGGCAATCGATTATGAAAAGTTGATTAATTGGAAATTTGATCCGATTGAGCAAAACTATACATCGAAAGACAGTATTCTGTATGCCTTGGGGGTTGGTGTGTCTGCCGATCCTTTGGATATGGATCAGTTACGGTTTACCTATGAAGAAGACCAGTTGGCGCTCCCTTCAATGGCAGTGGTTCTGGCCTATCCGGGATTTTTCCTGAAAAAGCCGGAATTTGGCGTGGACTGGGTCAAGGTGCTGCATGGTGAGCAGGGAATTGAGATCCATAAAACCCTGCCTGCTGTCGGAAACGTGGTGGGGGAGACGCGTATCACCGAAATCATCGATAAAGGTGAAGGACGCGGAGCGCTGATTTTCTCAGAGCGTAAAGTTTATGAGAAAGCCAGCGGTGATTTGCTGGCGACACTTACCTCTACCACCTTTGCCCGGGGCGATGGTGGTTTTGGCGGGCCAACAGAAGGGGCACCGCTTCCGCACAAACTTCCTGATCGGGATTGCGATTCAATAGTCGAACTTCCAACCTTGCCTCAGGCCGCATTGATCTATCGGTTGAGTGGCGACTTTAACCCATTGCATGCAGATCCCAGAGTTGCAACAGCGGCTGGCTTCAAGGCCCCCATTTTGCATGGACTTGCCACGCTTGGAGCCGCAGGACATGCTGTTTTGAAGGATGCCTGCGCATACGATCCTGCGCGATTCAAATCCATGCGGTTGCGATTTACCGCGCCGGTTTATCCGGGTGAAACAATTGTAACGGAAATTTGGAAAGATGGATCAGACGTTTCTTTCCGATGCCGCGTGAAAGAGCGGGATATTGTTGTCCTCAACAACGGGCACGCTACAATTGGCTAACGATATACCCTGACCCAAGCGGGTCGGGGCCTTCACATAAGAGTAGGAGTTTTCTTTGAAAGTCTCAGATGCCATTTTGAGCCGCAAAACGGTGCGGCAGTTTTCTGACAAACCGGTAGACGAAGCCACAGTAAGAGAACTGTTGGAAATATCCAAGCGTTCTCCCTCTGGAGGTAACCTTCAACCCTGGACCGTTCATGTCCTGACAGGGGAGCCGCTAAAAGAATTTGTCGCGGATGTGAATAAGAAGCTGATGGCGGGCGTACAGGAAGAGCCGGAATATAATGTTTATCCGCCTGAGTTAAAAGACCCCTACAAAACCCGACGCCGGATTGTCGGGCAACAACTGTATGAACTGATCGGTGTGCCGCGTGAAGATACACCGGGCAAGTTGCGGCAACTTGCCAAAAATTTCAGTTTCTTTGGGGCACCTGTTGGCATGTTCTTTGTTCTCGATCGTCAGATGGAGATCGGGCAGTATGCGGATGTAGGGATGTTTATGCAGTCTTTGATGCTGCTTGCCAGAGAAAAAGGCCTGCATACCTGCCCGCAGGAAGCTTGGGCCCGCTGGCCCAAAACAGTGTCTGAGTATCTGGGGCTGGCAGATCATGAGATTTTATTTTGTGGTCTGGCTCTTGGATATGAAGATGAAGACGCTGTTATCAATAAGCTGCATTCTGAACGGGCGGCGTTGGATGAGTTTGTAACCATGCGTGGGTTTTAAGGGCACCATTATGATGGAAAACGAGATTCTGGTTCAGATCCGGCAGACTGTGAAGCAGCTCTGTAAAGGATTTCCAGGTTCCTATTGGCAGGAGAAGGACCGCAACCGGGCCTATCCAGAAGAGTTTGTTCAAGCGCTCACGGAAGCAGGACTTCTCTCCTCTCTTATCCCGGAAGAGTATGGAGGGGCAGGGCTTCCCTTATCGGTTGCCTCCGCGATTTTAGAAGAAATTCATGCGCAGGGCTGTAACGGCGCCGCCTGTCATGCTCAAATGTATACGATGGGAACGTTGTTGCGTCATGGCAGTGAAGAGCAGCGGCAGAAGTATCTGCCCGGGATCGCGTCGGGAGAATTGCGTCTGCAGGCCTTTGGTGTGACCGAACCGACTGCCGGGACCGATACCACGAGTATATCGACCATGGCTGTCCGGGATGGGGATGAGTATGTCATTAACGGGCAGAAAGTATGGACGTCCCGGGCCGAATATTCTGATCTTATGATACTGCTTGCCCGAACGACACCGAAAGATAAGGTGCAAAAACGCTCTGATGGTCTTTCGGTGTTTGTTGTCGATATGCGAAAAACGGTGGGCAATGGCATGACCATCCGGCCGATCCGTACAATGATCAATCACGCGACAACTGAAGTCTTCTTTGAGGATATGCGCATTCCGGCCGACAGTCTGATCGGTGAAGAGGGAAAAGGGTTCAAATATATCCTGACCGGTATGAACGCTGAGCGCATCCTGATTGCCTCTGAATGTATTGGGGATGCGCGTTGGTTTATCGAAACGGCCTCTGACTATGTAAGAGACCGGAAAGTCTTTGGGCGACCCATTGGGCAAAATCAGGGCGTTCAGTTTCCCATCGCCCGATCCTATGCCCAGACAGAGGCTGCGAAGCTGATGGTTCAAAAAGCATATGGTCTTTATGACGAGGGTAAAGGCTGTGGGGCGGAAGCCAACATGGCCAAGATGCTTGCATCGGAAGCGTCCTGGGCAGCCGGGGAGGCGTGCCTGCAATCTCATGGCGGTTTTGGTTTTGCTGAGGAATATGATGTGGAGCGGAAATATCGCGAAACCCGACTCTATCAAATCGCACCCATCTCAACCAATCTCATTTTGTCCTTTATCGCCGAACATGAGCTTGATTTGCCCCGTTCTTATTAGGTCTTTTGAGAAAGTTCGTCTTGCGCCAGCCTTGGCTCGTAAAAAAAATGAACAGCTCTTTCAATACTCTTTCAGGATGGAAATGGCAGTTTTATTGACCTTTATTGTGCATATGCGAAAAGGCTCAGATTGGGATTTTCATAAAAATTGAAAAAAGATGAAAAAAGGGTTTGACGGGGT
The DNA here is from genome assembly GCF_047631475.1 of Sneathiella sp. Taxonomy (GTDB): domain Bacteria; phylum Pseudomonadota; class Alphaproteobacteria; order Sneathiellales; family Sneathiellaceae; genus Sneathiella. The sequence goes on from NZ_JBLHZT010000071.1 coordinate 7,734, forward strand.
GTGGGTATGGGCCTATAAACCGCTCCACGCCAACGGGGCGGGCTACTGAGAACCGGTTGAGAGACG
>NZ_JBLHZT010000072.1:0-7730 GCF_047631475.1 Sneathiella sp.
AAGCAGATACAAAGAAAGATGCTGACTTTGTCAAAAATGCGGGATTGGATGAAGACCGTGACGCAGCGAAATCCATTCAAGACTCACTGGAGACCGGGGCTAATGAGTTTTTGACATTTGGACAATGTGAAAGTGCGATCGTTCATTTCCACAAACATCTGGATGATCAGATAGCGTGCCTTTAATCCTGTAGGTTAAAGGGTCTGATCCGTAAAAGATTTTCACTTTCAGATCCTTTACACCTTCGAGTGTTGGCGTTTCAAAGCGCCTGACTTAAGAGAATGGGACGCGATCGGTGCAAGATTGTGATTTCAATTAGGGTTTACTGCCTGATTTTTATTTTCGAGCGGCGAGAGAACGATCCTTCAGCTGACGTCATCAAATGCAGCAACCGGAGGGCGGTGAAGACTATACTCGAGAAATACCCGTCTCTTTCTTGCCTAAGTTAGAACCGTTCTTTAAGACTGCGGTATTTAGTGTTATACTCTAATATACTCTGTTTTTAACATTTGGAGGCTGATCCAATTTTGTTGAAAACATCTTTAATCTGAGCGTTGAGGAAGGGCGATCCGCCGGGATTTCGGTGGTGTTGAGTGAATGGCCCCTTGCTCTCAGTACTGCACCCATGCTGTATACACTGCCAAGCTCATGCGAAGGACATTGGTGATGTTATTCCCGAAACAATGTGTGCTGGTATTATTTCTGGCCTTTTCCATGTTTCTGTCAAGCGGGCAAAGCCTGAAGGCTGATGCGTTGTTGGATGGCAAGGTGTTCATAGGAAAAATCGGGCCTGAAGAAGCACCGGATCTACCAGACAGCCTCCATTTTAAGGGGGGATACTTCTGGTCTGACATATGCACTCGCTGCGGATTCCAGCCAGGTGTCTACAGTTCGGAAAGGATGGAAAACGGAATTGCTTTTACGGGTATATTGGAGAGTGAAAGCCGCGGACAGTTTAAATATAAAGGCCTCGTACGTGCGAACGGGACCATTGAGGTGGCAATTGAATGGGAACGTCGACGCTGGTATTGGACATCACGGCGAGAGATAGCCTTTCGGGGTGTGGCCTCTTTGTCCAGCAAAACGGTATCCCTGGAGGAAATCAGAAAAGATATGGATCGCGTAAGCACAGATACCAATCCCTTATGTACACGGTTTTGAAAAAAGTTTGGACGATGCGGAAGGCCTTGGTCCTTTACGCTATCCTCCTGATTGGGGGATGGATGGTAGGTGATACTCTGCAAAACATCGTCGTCCCTGAAATGCGACCCATGAATGAGCCAACCATACATCGTATTGTAATGAGCGCCCTTTTTCTGTTTGTATTGACGGCGGCGATCCCATTCGTGCCCGGTGCTGAAATTGGGTTCGCTCTTCTTTTAATTTTTGGAGGGAAAGCTGCGCCCATGGTTTATCTTGGTATGGTTGGCGCCCTCATTTTTGCATATTGCGTTGCCCGGCTCGTGCCAGCCCAGAAACTTTGCAGTTTATTGCGTTGGGCCGGTCTAGCAAAGGCGGCAGACCTTGTTTGCGAGATCGAAGAAACCCAACTTCAGGATCGCGCTTTGTTGGTTGGGAAAAAATTGCCCAAATCATTTGGTGGAACAGTGATTAGAAATCGATATGTGCTGCTTGCGATGGCAATCAACACTCCAGGAAATTCATTGCTTGGCGGCGGTGGTGGCTTGGCATTTATTGCAGCAAGGTCGGGGCTCTTTGGCTTCTGGGCTTACTCATTGGTTGTTCTTTTAGCCGTTGCTCCATTCCCCCTTTTTTACATTCTTGTTTCTCCAGCCATCGGTTGGCCGTGATCACAGGATTTTTGATTAGACACTTAGATATCAACTAGGTCAGACGAAAAAGCGCCTCAGCGCCGCTTTACCAAGCGGGTCGAGAGTGAAACATGGACAACAGGATACCGACGGCCATGGAGTAGAGTGATCAGAAAGCCGAGGTAAATGCAGCTCCGTGGGGATCTTGTGTTTCGGATAGCCGCGAGGGCATGCCTTGCCTTTGCAACCGCTCGGTTCGCCGGCGCATGGCTAACCTTTTGGAAGAGCGATATACTTTGGCAGTGAAGGGGGCGTGAAGGTATAATAACCTGTTATCGGTGGGCGAGGCCTGCCTCTATTGACATTTATTGTCCGTATATTCAGTATATTCAATAATACTTGATAATTTTGTGCGCGTGTCAGTTGGGACCGTAGAATGTCGAAGCCCTCCTTAAGCAAGGCTCTTGCCCTCAGACTGATGGTCGTCTCGATCTTGACAACCCTTACGTTAGGCGGTTTGTGGGTCTATAGCGTTTACGACAACTATAATGAACTTATCGATAGCATTCGGCAAAATTATATCAGTCAGCAGAAACACTTCATAAAAAACATTGTTGAAAGTTCTGAACGGGTAATTAACGCACATATTGCCAAAGCTCAGAAAAGGAGTGTCGCGGCGACCGCGTCAGAGGTCAAAACAGAGGCGTTAGAGGAACTTGCTCATATTCGATATACGGGAAATGGATATGTGTTTGCGGCGACCTGGGACGGAGAGTCCCTTGCAGGCCCCGCTAAAGGGAGGAATGTTCTAGCCGCAAAAGATGTCAACGGTATCTTGGTTGTTCAGGAACTCATCAGGATTTCGAAGAACGGCGGTGGATATTTTACTTATCATATTCCGCCTTCAACAGGGGCTGAGCCGGTAGCGAAAATCAGCTATGTCGTCGGCATCCCGGAATGGCAGTGGTATATCGGCGCCGGTTTTGATCTTCTTGAGCTGGAGGCGCAGGTTGCCGCCTTGCAGAAGAAAAGCAGGCAGGACCGTAACTTTGTCCTTATTCTTGTCTTTAGCGTCATTGTTGTTTTGATCCTTGCGATTTTCCTATCCACCCGAACAGAAATCGGCAGAATTCGAAAAAATTACCAACGGTTCATGGATTTTTTCAAAAATGCGGACCCTCAGAATTCCAAAATAGATACGGCAAGCATGCGGTTTGTGGAGTTTGAGGAAATTGCCACCGCCGCAAATGAGATGGTTGAGAGGCGCCTTCAAGCTGAAGAAGCGCTCCACGAAAGCCAGGAACGGTTATCTCATCATTTTCAAAATACCCCTCTTGGCAGTATTTCTTTTGATACAGACTTTCGTATTACCGAATGGAACGTCGCTGCCAAAACCATTTTCGGGTTTTCCGCCGATGAAGTCGTTGGAGAATATGTGGCAGACATTCTTCTTCCTCCAACCGTTACGGAAGATGTTGGTCAGATCTGGCAACTATTGCTTGAAAACAAAGGTGGAACCAGATCGACAAACGAAAATATAACCAAGGATGGGCGCATCATTTTGTGTGATTGGTATAACACTTCAATATTGGGAAAAAGTGGCAAGGTGATTGGCGTCATGTCCCTTGTCCAAGACATCACAGAACGAAAATTGCTTGAGGAACAGGTCAATCGTTCCCAAAAACTGGAAGCTGTTGGACAGCTGACCGGCGGTATCGCGCATGATTTTAATAATCTGATGGCCGTTATGATGGGCAACCTTGAATTGGTTTTGGAACAATTGGGCCCGGATACCCCGTTACGCAAGAATATCGAAAATGCATTAAAGGCTGTGGCGCGTGGATCGACCTTGACCAAACAATTGCTGTCATTCTCGCGCCGGCAGGTATTGTCTCCTGCGGATACGAACATCCAGCAACTGGTTGAGGATACACTTGACTTGTTGGAAAGAACATTGGGCGAGGATATTCAACTCGTTCGGCAATATGATGATGAGAACATGTTTGTGAATATCGATGGTGATATTTTCAGCAATGCCCTTGTTAATTTGGCTCTGAATGCGCGAGATGCTATGCCTGACGGTGGAAGGCTCACCATCCGTTTGACTACTGCTCACTTTACTGACGGAACGGTGGGGCTGAATAATGAACCGATCTGTGGATCTTTCGTACTAATCACTGTTGCGGATACGGGTTGCGGGATGAGCAATGAGATATTGGGGCAGGTTCTTGAACCCTTCTTTACGACGAAAGAAGTGGGTAAGGGAAGCGGGTTAGGGTTGAGCATGGCCTATGGCTTTGTGACTCAATCGGACGGATATCTTGACATTGCCAGTACAGAGGGAGAGGGGACAACAATATCAATCTACCTTCCCTTATCTGAAAGTAAACTGGCGGCTCAGGAAAGCGACGTTGTGCCAATTCCTGAACTGACGGTGGATAGGACCATTCTTCTGGTGGAAGATGACCAACAAGTAAGAGAGACAACATCGGCAACCTTGACGGATCTCGGCTATACGGTATTGGAGGCAATGGACGGCGCTTCCGCCTTGGCCATGCTTGAACACAGAGCAAGCGATATCGATCTGGTCTTAAGTGATGTGATCATGCCGAATGGAATGAGCGGTATTGATCTGGCAAAACAAATTGCTGTTGATTACCGCCCTTTAAAAATTCTTCTGACGTCTGGCTATCCGGATAAAATTGCGGATCAGCATGAAATCAATACATTAGATATTCAATTGCTTGCTAAGCCCTTTACCAGGGCGCAACTGGTTGCGGCGATAAAAAGTGTGTCGTCTGAAGATCCAACGGCTTGAGACGCTGCTGTATCTGTTTTCCCGGGGTAAAAATTTTCTGAATTACGATCCAAAAACAAATCTCACTCCTGTCACACTCTTTACGTTTCATCCATCCAGTCCTTCATTGGGTATTATCAATGGTGTCTCTAATTTTAGTAAGCGGATCAACGATTTACGAACTAAGGTGCAGGTTTATTCGAAGTCGGCAGAGCAAGTGTTGTTGTCTTTTTCCAATTTTATTAGGTCTTCGAACGTTCGAGTTTAGAAATTTCTCTTTTTGAAAAGAGCACCATCAGGGCCCAGGCAGACGATGTTATCCCACGCTGAATTGTTCACTTTCCGGCCTCTGTTTTCTGGCATCTTGCTTGCGCTCTGACCGTTGGCAGAAAAACGTGTGTTTTCGTATTGCGCTCTTCTGTGTATGAGAAATAATCTTTTTATAGCAGACAAGAAAATGTGCATAAAAATATCTCCTAACTGTTTCATTGATCAAACATTAGGAAGTTTTAATATTGTGCGTAAGAGGCAGAAAGTTTAAAATAGGGGCAGATTCACCAACGCATAACAATATCATGGCATCACCCACTTCAATTTTAATTATGGCCACGCAACATACCAGTGCGTCGAGCTTGTTTGGTCTTTTTGATACGCTCAATGCGGCGGGTAAAGATTGGGAAATGCTTGTGAGTGGTGAAGATGAGCTTCCTGTCTTCGATGTGAAACTGGTTGGTCCAACTCTGAAACCCTTTTCCTGTGGAAGCGGATTACTTATTGCACCGGACGTGACATTTGACGACGTCACTGATAGCGATCTGATTGTTGTGCCAGGTCTAAACATATCCCCGCTGGAACGGATAGATCTTTCCCAGCATGTTGGCGTTAAATGGTTAAGGGGTAAAAAAGATACGGAAGCGCGTATCGTTTCGGCCTGCACGGGCGCTGTATACTTAGCGGAGGTTGGGCTTCTCGATGGCGTTGAAGCTGCCACACATTGGGCGTTCGAGACTTTATTTCGAAGGCATTACCCAAAGGTTCGATTGCGTCTGGATCGCGGTATCTGTTTTGCGGAAGCTGATCATGGCGTTGTGACATCTGGTGGCAGCACTGGCTGGCAGGAGCTTGCCCTTTTCCTGATTGCGAATTACGGCGGACTACAGCAAGCTGCAAAAACGGCCAAGGTCTGGCTCATGGCAGATCGCGGTGAACTACAGGCGCCGTTTGCATCAATGATCAAATTTAATCAACATGCTGATACGGTCATTGAAGCCGCTCAAATCTGGATTGGAGAAAACTATTCTCAAGAAAACCCAGTTGGGCATTTGGTGAATAACTCCGGTTTACCCCCAACAACATTTGCACGGCGTTTTCGGAATGCGACTGGCAAAAGCCCGCTTGAGTATGTTCAGGCATTGCGGGTCGAAGAGGCCCGACAGCTTTTGGAAACTACACAGGATGGAGTTTCCAAGATAGGGGAGCAAGTTGGTTATTCTGATACAGCTTCGTTTCGCCGCCTGTTTAAAAAACGAACGGGGCTGTCACCTGCTGAGCACCGCAGAATGTTCGGGGCCGCGCGGTTCGCGCGATATACATAAGCGGATACTTAGGGGCCGTACCAAATTTTAAAGACGCTTTTGGATGTCGCTTTCGCCGTCGCAATAATTATTGGTGGAGTTCTACAAGGCAGGATGTTTGTGGCAGTCAACAGACCGGTTCGAACGGTTTTAGGAAAACGCGCTGAAAGTGTTAGACGCCATGTTTCCTGGGTTGTAAGCGACAGATTTTTTTATTGTTCTTTTCTCAACTCTACCCGACACAAGGTCACTTGACTGCTTCGACAATTCCGCCTCTCAGCTTTGTTTGAACTCAACTTCTATGAAAACAAACTCGAAGTCATTGATGTTTATAACATTGTGCACGACACCTAAATCACGAAAATAAGGAACACCCGCTGTCAGGTCAGCAATATGTTCTTTCCCATTGGGCTCCTGCATTTTCAACTGACCTGAGACCATGGGCACAACCATGTAATCCATTTCGTGGCGGTGCCAGCCTGTCTCATTCCCGGGGGCGAAACGCCATTCTGTCGTTCGGGTGCAATTGTTATCGATTTGCAGCGTTGATACAGGTTGGTTAGACATGCGGTAATACCCTTTATTGCTTGTTGGCGTGTAAGATATCTGAGCAATTTTCATTTGCGGACGTCTCACGGGTCTTTGAATATTTTGATCCTAGTTTATTGAAACGCAACCTTCCAGATTGCCTTCGTTAAACAGACGATAAAGTGTGATGTCCTCAAACTCAATGGAATGTTCCATGGGTTCGATGCCGCCAATGTCATTTGGGGGATGCTGAATGTCCCAAAACGGGTCTGTATTTCATCATTTTCTGTGATGATATCATGTGCATCCAACTGAAATCAGGGATCCCACGGCATGAGTAAGGTGACACTGATGAGGGGATTATAACTGACAAAAAAATTTGTGAATAACGGTGCTTAAGTTGTCAAATGCGTCTCGTTCGCGATCAGGGCACGTCCACTACAACAGGGTAGATGTCCTGGAGGGTAAATCCTTCTTGCTGAACGCCGCGGCCAAATTGTTCCAGCGAAATAGGTTCACCGTAGCCCAATAACCGATCAACTGTCTGGCCATCTGTCGAGAACGGCATGACTAGCCGAAGCCAGCAACGGTCCTCTTCTCCAAATAGTGGTTTTAATGCCTTTATGCTACTTACGTCCTGAAAAATGCAATGCGGTTCGCCAGTCTTTACAACCGTGCGGTAAAAGTTCATTGATTTTTGTGAACGGTCAACGGGGATTACTTCACTCACCCGTTTTCGGGTGAGCTCCACTGAATAAGCATCGACAATGTTCGTGCCAAAAACACGATACTCAAAATCTTCACCGTCTTTGATAACAGTGATTGCATTCAGGAAGCCCATACCATATGCCGCGTTTTTGACGTCGAAATCTCTCCAGATTGGAAGGTTGCTGTTGTTTTTAAGCTCAAGCCAAAGTCCCAGGATTTTTTCAAACCGCTCACCATAATCACCCATATTGAGTTTGATCTGCATGGCGTCCTCACTCTCCAACCGATCAACAACGGGTATTCATTTATGTTGGTTGGACTATCTCTAATATACCCTCATTTGGCCAAATA
>NZ_JBLHZT010000073.1:0-7231 GCF_047631475.1 Sneathiella sp.
TTATTTTCGGGCTGTGCTTAAAAACAAATCCAAAACCACTTGTTTGCGATCCAGATTGACGCTTTCCGCCCGATTGATCAGATGGTTCGACTTTTCCCAGATATCTATCCAAAATGCAACAGATTGCTGGCTGGCAAGCCGGTTCATCACATCTGTTTCATTCTGCACGTATACCGCACCATCAAATCCGGTGCTAATCCCTCTCACAAGTCGGGAGATCCACCAGGGAAACACAGTCGTGAGAACATCGTATAGCGTCTCACCGCCTTTTTTACCGGCTGCATCAGCAAGACCATGAAGCTTATCTGGCGAGAAATGGGGATATCCGTTAAATAATTCAAGCATTGATAAGAAGACCTGGGTACCGCCCGCCTGTTGTAACCTGAGCGCCTGACCGGGACTTCCCTCAGCAAGCACGGCCAAAATATCCAGATCGTGATCTGTTAGATCAGGGCTTAAACGTGTTATAACCGTTTTCAAATCCTGGTCTTCCAGTGGTTTAAGGGGCAGCATTCTGCACCGGGACCGAATGGTCGGAAGCAATCCCGCCGGGGTATGGGATAACAAAAAGAAAATGGTGCGTGCAGGGGGTTCTTCCAAAATTTTCAAGAACGCGTTGGCCGCACTGACATTCATGTCGTCGATCGTATCAACAATAACGACCCGCCATCCTCCGTCGCTGGATTTCAATCCAAAAAAATTGGACAGTGACCGTACGTCGTTGATCCGAATAACTTTGAAATGTTTCTTTCCTTTAGGATCATACTGGCGTCTAAGAACCGCCAATCCGGGATGGGATCCCGCGTTCATAAGTGCCACGGCGGGGTGACCCGCTGGGGTATCCAGATTGTCTGGTGGCCCAAACATCCCACTTTCCGATCCTTCCTGCGAAAGAAGGAAACGCGCTGCCCGATAGGCAAAACTGGCTTTGCCGATCCCCATTTTTCCCGAAATCAGCCAGGCATGATGAAACCGTCCCCCGTTGAAACTTGCCAGAAATTCAGTTTCAGCGGCATGATGCCCAATTAGAGTTCCGCTATCCCTTGGATGAGGAAACCCTTCCAGGGCATCTGCTGTTGGCTCTTCGCTCAAGAAAAGAGCCTTTCTTTTACGATTGCCCGTAAATCAGTTTGAATATCATCAATTGGGCGGTCTGCATCAACAATCACGCATCGATGTTTGTTTTTCTCAGCAATGTCAAAGAACCCCTGCCGCATACGTTCATGCATGGACAGATCCATTTTTTCAAACCGATCTTCATTATGGGACCGACCCTGGGTCCGGGCCAAGCCTCGCGCCACATCAATATCCAAAATGAGGGTCAGGTCAGGTTCGAAATCACCGACGGTCACATCGTGAATTTTCTGGACATTTTCAACACCCATCTGATTGCCGTATCCCTGATACGCCATTGTCGAGTCGGCAAACCGGTCAGAAATAACACATGTCCCCGCTTCCAGTGCGGGCCAAACCGTGAGGCGCAGATGATTTCGGCGGGAGGCATAAAATAACAGAGTTTCGCCGACAGCGTCCCAGCGATCCGGATCGCCCGTTAAGATCAGTTCGCGAATTTCATCGGCACCGGGTGCACCGCCGGGTTCTCGAGTAAGCAATACATCCGTGTTGAAATTTGACTGAATATACTCGTTCAGCAATCGCGCTTGCGTGGATTTTCCAGTGCCGTCCCCGCCTTCAAATGTGATGAACTTTCCGGGATAAGTTATTGAATTACTCATAAAATACCTAGTTGGCTGAAGCCCCGAAAAGAACATATTTAATGGCTCCGCTGACGCGGCCAAACATGCCCGGCCGGCTAATGTCTTCTGACGCAATCAAAGGAACTTCTATTGTTTCCATCTCTGGCGCAGTAATGACCAGCCGTGCGACAGGGGTTCCCTTTAGAATTGGCGCCGGAATAGGTTCGTTATAGACCAGTTTGACCTGCATGGACCGTCTGTCTTTACGAGACATCGTGACGGTCAGGTCCTTTTCAACGGAAAGGGATACCAATTCCTTTTCACCCAACCAGACGCGCGCTTTGGCCACTTCCTGATCTTTTTTAAACAAGGCGTAATTGTCAAACTCGCGAAATCCCCATTCCAGCAGTCGCTCTGACTCCCTGCCCCGTTCCTTCGCACTGGATAACCCATTAACAACAAGGATCAAACGTCTATCCCCGCGTTTTGCTGAACCCGTCAGGCCATAACCGGATTCTTCCGTATGACCGGTTTTCAGACCATCCGCACCATTATTTGAATATAAAAGCGGGTTGCGGTTTCCTTGTTTGATGTCTTTACCTTTGTTGGTCTTGCCAAATGTAAAACTTTTTTCGCTGAATATTCCGTAATAATCGGGAAAATTCCGAATTATGTATTTAGAAAGCAGCGCCAGTTCCCGGGCGGTCATGCGGTGATTAGGGTCCGGCCAACCGGTAGCGTTCGCAAAAATACTTTTTTCGAGACCAATTTCTCGGGCGCGGGCGGTCATTGAGTCTGCGAAGGCTGCTTCTGATCCGGCCAGAGCCTCTGCGACAACGATGCAGGCATCGTTACCGGATTGAACAATAATACCGCGAAGAAGATCTCCGATTTTAACGCGTTTATTGACCTCCACAAACATTTTGGAGCCCCCTTTACGCCAGGCTTTTTCACTTACTGGAAACGTATCATCCATTTTAAGTGAACCGTCTTTCAACCGTTCAAACAACATGGTCACTGTCATCAATTTGCTCATTGACGCGGGTGGCATTAAGGTATCGGCATCTTTTTCAAGAAGAACGGCGCCGGTATCCATATCCATGAGGAAGGCTTGTCGGGCAGCTGTTTCCAACGCCTGCGCCGATGATCCCATGATCGTGAGACCAGTTACCGTGGTCGCAAAAACAAGCGTTTTTCTGAGTTTGGTTCCGATAGCGGGAAGAAATTTCAACATTCTCTCACTTTTTTTCTGCCAAATAATATTCAAGGTCACATTCTTTAATCTGATATCGTAGGGTCGGTTACTGTTGTTCGATGATAATTCGGGCATTTGTATGACCAGAATTGATCAGCTTGGCCAACAGAATGTCCGCTTCGTCCACGCTATAAACGGGCCCAAGCCGGACACGGTAGAAATCCTGACCGTTCACCAGAACCTGATTTACTTTTGTTGGTGCCAGACCGGATAGCTGAGCGCTTAGCCGGTTAGCATTGTTAAAATCGATGAACGCGCCTGCCTGAATAAAAATTTCACTGTCCGCGACAGGCTCTACTGATAGCACATTATCCGGGACGGCTGGGGTCGGTGTTGTTTCGTTTAACGTATCCGCTGGTTTGGGCAATTCAGCCACATCCGGTTTTGGCGCGGCCTTAACATCGCTTGGCGGCGCCAATGTGGCTGTTTGTACATCTGCCTTGGGCGCGGCTTTTACTTTTTTCTTTTCTTCTTCTGTTGTTTCCGCTTTTGCAAGATATCGTACATCCTGCCCGGCTGGATTGGCCAACTCTACTCGAACTTTTGCCGTGCCATTTCGAATAACACCCAGAAGCTGCGCGGCCCGCCGTGAGAGATCTATGATCCGGCCATGTACAAATGGCCCGCGATCGTTAACGGTTACGACCAACGAACGTCCATTTTCCAGATTGGTGACCCTAACATCTGTTGGCATGGGCAGGGTCTTATGGGCTGCTGTCAGTTGGTTCATATCATAGACTGCACCGTTCGCCGTTTTACGTCCATGAAATGGCTCGCCATACCAGGATGCAATACCGGTTTCGCTATACTGAGGGTCTTCCGCCGGATAATACCAGATATTATCAACTTTGTAGGGCTTTCCGACTTTCCGGCTTCCCCGATTGACCTTTGACAAATCCGTGTCATCAGATGATTTCATCTCAGATGCAGCATGCCCCAACAAACTAATCTCGGCGCAACCGGATAATAAACCCGCCGAAATTAAAATCGCTGTGGTCGTGCCGATAGTTCTGAAATGCCGAAAATGTCTTGTAATACCCATACTGCAATAACCCTTTTAGATTAAGGCGAAACCAATTTATCTGCCAGCTGTCCAACGGACATGGCAAAATAAGTTGAATAATTCCATTTCAAAATGGTCCGGTAATTATTGTAAACCAGAAAAGTCTGTCCATTCCCGCCCTTTGGCTGGACAAGCGAGCCTACGAGCTGGCGGGAGGGTAAATCTGTGCCGTTTACTTTTCTGACCCCCAAATCCTGCCATTCCTGCATGGGTTTTTGTATCTTCAGGCTGATCAGGTTCTTATCAAAGTTGGCCGGAAGCTTAACTTCCCGTCCCCATGTCTGATCCCCGCGCCAGCCGGATTTGGATAAGTAATTTGCCGCAGACGCGAAAACATCCGGTTTGGTAGTCCAAATATCGCGCCGACCATCCTTATCATGATCAACTGCAAAATTTACAAAGCTTGATGGCATAAACTGGGCTTGACCCATGGCTCCTGCCCAGGATCCTTTCATGTCGCCGGGCTTAATGTGCCTGTCTTCGAGTATTCTCAGCGCAATCATCAGTTCTTTGCGAAAATAATCGGCCCGGCGGTCATCATATGCCAGTGTGGTCAAGGCTTCGACAACATTAAACCCGCCCGTATATTTTCCAAAACGGGTTTCCACACCCCATAATGCGACGATAAAGCGGGGTTGAACACCATATATCCGGCTCACCTCATCCAATACGGCTTTATGCTTGTGCAACCGGGCTTTGCCCATATCAACGAGGGATTTCGGGAGCCTTTTTGCCATATATTGCTGAAAGGTTTGTGTTACTTCGGGCTGCTTGCGATCCAGGGTGATAATTTTTTCTTTGAATTTCACATTTCGAAAGGCGGTATCAAGGATGGGCTTACTGATCCCATTGGATTGGGCTTCCGCTTTCAATTCTTCAAGCCACAGACCAAATTCCTTTTTTGCAGCGGTCGCGCTGCTGATCGGCATTGCCATCGCGACTGCGACAACCAAAGATCCTAGTTTTGTGGAAATTTTCAGCATTTACCCCTCTTAGAACAAGCTTTTATCCTTTTTGCCATACCCAGCCATATGGTGCAACGATTGCATGGCCGAAACTTGTTCATAATTGCCTCTTTTTTCTACCAAAAATGATTTTTTACCAATCTACCCTATTGACAGCGTGGTGCCTGAACGAGTAAACGTCTCGAACGCCAAACAGACGAGGGTCTTTTGGTCTTCAAAATCGATAATAATTGATTTTGAGTATTGCGGAGGGATGGCAGAGCGGTTGAATGCACTGGTCTTGAAAACCAGCAAGGGTGCAAGCCCTTCCGGGGTTCGAATCCCCGTCCCTCCGCCACTTTATCTTCATCCTTACAATCAAAGAAAATATAACCTATTGCTTTTAATAGGGTTGTTTTTCACGCGATCCTAAAGTGCTTTTCAAACACAACAAGGCTAGCAGGCTACTGGTACAGAACACTGGTATCGACAGGGCGTTCAAGCGTTTGCAGGCGAGCAGTCTTTGGTTAAGATTGGTGAAGTTCTATGCCATCTACCCCATGTGAGAAGGGCAACTCATATTCTGAAAATCGCTAAATCGATCTAATCCAGGCCCAGGGCACCCGCACCCCACCGTTTACAGCGAACGTAATGAGAAAAGCGAGGTTTTTCATTTTTTTTCGTGTAACGCAAACAATGTGCAAAGCGATGCCTGAACCCGAATATATGCTTTATGGGGGAGCTATAGATACTTCTCTCATATCACTGGCCGCTTTATGTGCAGCGTCTCGAACTTCCATTGCAAGTCCTGAATCCGGGAGAGTCCGGGCAAGTACCATACCACCGACGCAAAGGGCTGCCATTGATAAGGCGCGTTGCCGCACGCCTTCTTCTGGGCCGTCTAACGTGTTTTCAAACAACCAAACCATTGCTGTCAGAAGTTCCTGATAGGCCTGTTGAACATCGGGGCTGGCCCGCGCAACATCAGACGGCAGGGCAATCATCGGACATTGGTTTTCCATATCTGCCAGATGCTCGTTTGACAAATAGCTGTCCAGCATATGTTGCGCCATTTCAGGGTTGAGACGGCTGGGATCAATACCCGCCTCTTCCCGCCATTGGGCCCCGCGCCCGCCAAGAAAACTTTTGACCGCCGCCGCATAAAGCGCTTCCTTGCTATCAAAGTGATTGTAAAAACCGCCATGGGTCAGGCCAGCCTGTTTCATCACCATACCAATCGTCACCCCCCTAAATCCGTGGATATTAAACAGCATACGTGCCGTCTCGATGATAGTGGCGCGGGTGTTATTTTTGTGCTCGGGGCTATAAGGCATGGGCTTTCTCCAATATCTGGTAAGCATAACATTATTTTTAATATGATCTTGATCATATTTAGATCGCTGTCAAAATCCTTTGTCTCAGCACACTTGCAGCGAAGAGGATAATACATGCCAAAATTCGTACTGGCTTATCATGGCCAACCAAAAATTGAATCGAATGATGAAGGGGCGCAACATATGGTGGAGTGGCGTGCATGGATGGAAGCATTGGGGGACGCTGTTGTCGAGCCGGGAGTGCCAGTCGGCCCCTCCATAACTATTCATTCAGATGGAACTGTCACCGATGATGGCGGGGCCAATCCGATTTCTGGCTACACAATCCTAGAGGCAGACGACATAGAGGCTGCAATCAAGATGGCAAAGCCCTGCCCACATATAAAGGTCGGTGGATCAATTGAAATTGCGCCCGCCCTCAACATGGAAATGTGACTGAAGTGGCGAGGATTGTGGGGCGGTCCAAAATGCCCGCCCATTTTTCTGGCAAGTTCGACTTATTTTCCCCGGCGCGTTGCTGACCCTTAATGACGCTGTTGTCAGCTTGGCGACAAATCCCGTAGGCCCATCAAGATAGATCCGGGATAAGTCTAGAATTTCGGGCTTTTTTGGACCCTAGGCTAATCCAACGACGAAACGGTAATGGGGTCCTAGTTCGGACCAAGCAAGGAAATTTGGTACTCTTACCTATTGAAATACTGAAAGCAGTGAAATGCGACGTCTGATCCGCACCTCTTCCCCCTTATTTTCTCCTTTTCTGAAACGACTGTGTTCTGATGGAAAACCTGCCATTGCTTTATGAGGAACAGGTTTGTATTCTGATTGTATCTGCTGGTTTAAGCCAGACATAAAATGTCATACTTTTCTACGCTTATTTGTTGAATGACTTGACAAGATACTCTCTTCGAACCCAGAATATAACCAGTGCAGTTTGTATA
>NZ_JBLHZT010000074.1:0-7029 GCF_047631475.1 Sneathiella sp.
GTTGCCATTACAGGATTGCAGCGTGGGCATGAAAAAATGGTGTCGTTGGACAATCAATCGTCCATGACGGGTGCCGCATACCGATTTCAAAGAGATCTGCAGGCTTTTAACGGAAGTCTGTTTCGCCTAATTTCCCAGATGAACGCAGGTGTTGAAGAAGAAAAACTCGCTGCACAGCGGGAAGGTCTTTTGAAATACACAGCCGGATCTGAGAAGCAGATCGCGGATTTCATTGCGAACGGTAATTTCTCTGAAACCGAACTGGAAATTTTAAATCGAGTTAACGACCAGCTCGTTGCTTATAACGTCGCAGTTCGTGATGTTATTGATATGACAGAAATCGATGGGGCCACAGCCGTTATCATGATGGTTGCGGCGGATGATAGCTTTTCGGTTATGTATCAAACCATCGAAGAAATTGCGACCCTTTGGCAGAATGAAGGCAAGGTTGCCTTTAATGAGGCTGAAGCAGACGGGGAAGCTACTGTTACCCAGTTCCTGATTATCGGCGTTATTGCATTCCTGATTGCCAGTGTTGTGACCTGGTTGATTATCCGGATGATTAAAGGCCCGATCGGATCATTGACCGGGGTTATGGCGAAGCTGTCCGAAGGGGATCATAACGTTGAGATTCCAAACCAGGATCAGAATGACGAAATTGGTGCAATGGCAAAAGCCGTTCTTGTGTTCAAGAACAACGCCATTGAACAGGAGCGGATGAAACTGGAAGCGGATCGTCATGCTGAAGAGCAGGCGCAGCAGGAACAGGCTGCGCGGGACGCTGAAGAAAAACGCGCTCAACAGGAACGTGAACGGGAACAGGCAGAAGCCGCAGAGAAGGAACAGCGGGCGCAAAAAATCGCTGATCTTATCAGCCGGTTTGAAGTGCGTGTTTCTGATGTTCTGCAAACGGTGGCTGAGGCCACGCGGAACCTGCATGATACAGCAAACCTGATGAATGACACAGCGGGTCAATCCTTGAGCCTGTCTGAAGGTGTGGCAGTTGCATCGAGCGATGCCTCCCGAAATGTTCAGACGGTGGCTTCTGCTGCCGAAGAACTGACATCCTCGATTAACGAGATTAGCCGTCAGGTACAACAGGCGAGCAAAGTTTCGGAAAAAGCGGTTGTTGAAGCTGATAACAGTACACGATCTGTTTCTGCCTTGGCAGACACGGCTCGGAAGATCAGCGAAGTTGTTAGTATGATTAGTGATATTGCTGGTCAGACAAACTTGCTGGCTCTGAACGCGACAATTGAAGCAGCGCGCGCAGGGGATGCGGGTAAAGGCTTTGCGGTTGTGGCTAGTGAAGTGAAAAGCCTGGCGACACAAACAGCAAAAGCAACAGAAGAAATTGCGGGTCAGATTGCTGATATGCAAAGTGCGACGGATACCGCCGTTTCGGCAATTGGCAATATTGATACTGTTATTTCCAGTATTCGCGAATCCACGGTTGGTATTTCTTCAGCAATTGAAGAGCAAAGTGCTGCAACCAATGAGATTTCTCGAAATGTTCAGGAAGCTTCTAACGGTACGACGGAGGTCTCTAATAAAATTGGGACCGTTTCAGAAAAAGCATCAGAAACTGGAACAGCCGCCAAACAGGTGCAATCCGCGTCTTCCCGTCTGGATGAATTGTCCGGTTCGTTGAAAAATGATATCGAGGCGTTCCTGAAAGAAGTTCGGGCAGCTTAAACTATACATCCACTGATACTTTGAAAAGGCAGCGTTCTTTACGGAACGCTGCCTTTTTATATGAAAACCCCGTTCAGTCATTATTTCGTCATTTTTGGGCCATAGCTTCTGCAAACCAGTTGGTTTGGCGCAAGTGCCGACAGATAGCTGTTTGCTTTTGAGGGCGTAGAAGTGGTTAGCATATATTCCGATCAGGGTTTTTCATCCGCAATAAACGATTTCCTAAAGGTAGTTTCTGCAGGCGTGTTGGTCGCGCTGCTTGCCTCATGTGCAGGCGAAGAAAAAGAGAAGACCATCGTTGTAAAAACCGATCCTGCAATGGCGGTTGCACCGGATGAGACTCTGCAAACTGCGCTTTCCGGCCTGACCGGATTTTCACTTGGACGGGACCTGACGGATGTAAAAAAGACTGGGTTGCGTATTTGTGCCGCAAAAATGAGATATGGTGACGATACTGACAGCAAAATTGCGCAACTTTATTGTTTTAAGGGGGCTTCAGATCAACAGGCTTCTCAGAAATTTTGGGTAAATTTCACATCTCCGATCAAGGGGCACAAGGCTTGGAAAATTACCTTGTCCCTTTCAAAAAACGAACAGGCCTCACCAGAAAAACTGGTCGATCAGTTTACCAAACTGTATGGTGCCCCGCGTGTTGTTGAACAGCCTCTTTCCTATTCCTGGACGGATGGCGACGTTTTTCTGACACTGGTCAAAGATGCCTATGGGGTACAACTGGAACTGTGGGATCGAAGTCTTCACACTATTTCATGACGGTTTTTTTCAGAAAATATATAGTATTTTAGGTAAATTTGAAGTATTTACCGACTCATTCTAGAAATCACTAATTATTAGTAGAAATGTGTTGGTATTTTATGGATGACGTCCTGCATCATAGCTACGAGAAGACTAAACAGGTTCGCGCAGAAGTAAGGGATCCAAGAATTGTTGAGTTACTGGACTATTACCTTGAAATTCATCCGAAAGACCAAATGCCGTCCCGCCGTGTCTTCGATCCGTTCCATCTGCCCAGACTTTTATCACACCTGACCCTTGTTGATGTGGAACGGGATCCTTATCGCTTTAAATTTCGGGTGATGGGAAGCACGATAACCGATAATATGGAGCTGGAAGGCACCGGAAAATATCTCGATGAAATTTTCCCTGGTATTGAAGAGCAATACCCCTATCTGGACCGGGTAACCGTCGCCGAAAACAGCTGCCCAGTTCATCGTCTCGGACAGCCCAGTCTCTCGTTTCGAACAGATTTTGCTAATCTTGAACGGGTCCACTTACCCCTTGCGTCTGATGGAAAAACAGTAGATATGATTCTTAGTATGTTCATCTATAACGCTGAATAATAAGATTAATTTGTCTGAGTTAATATGAAACTGTATATCCGACCACGGTCCGGCTCGCTTGCACCGCATATCGCATTGCATGAAGCGGGCGCCCGTTTTTTTGTCGATATTGTCGACACCGGGAGTAAAAAAACGGCCACGGGTGAAGACTATCTTCTCATCAATAAAATGGGTTATGTGCCAACTTTAGAGTTGGATAACGGTGCCTTTATTACGGAAGGGCCAGCAATTCTAAGTTTTATTGCGGATTACTTTCCGGCAGCCAAATTATCCCCGCGGGCCGGGACGGTTGCGCGGGCGCATATGAACGGATATTTGAATTTTATCGCGGCGGAAATCCACAAATCCTTTAGTCCGTTCTTTGCGCATCCCCCGCTTGAAACCGACACCCGGCAGAAGATGCAGGCCGTATTGAACCGCAAAATAGACTATATCAATGGTGAGTTTTCAGATGGTCGGGACTATTTGATGGGCAAAAGTTTTTCGGTCGCTGATGCGTATTTGCTGGCGGTTCTGCGATGGTTGCCAGCGACGGATGAGGGGATCGAGAACTGGCCATTTCTGGCAGATTTTATGACACGGGCCAAACAACGGCCGGCGGTTCGCGAAGCCATGATCGCCGAAGGAATAGAAGACGAACTCTAGCCGTTTTGCGGGTCAGTCTATTCGGACATCGGGGAGCCAACCGGACGGTAAATCGTTTGCCGGATCGCCGACATGTTCTGTTTCCATCAAGAAAAGATCGCCCCGATACAAGTAATGTCCGCTAGAAACCACGTATCCTGACTGGTTCAGGAACTCCCTGTGGATTTCTGCAACAGGGGCGGCCATCGCACATTCCAGATGTTGAGATGTTTCATAATCTGCCGATCCAACGGTCAGGGTTTGCCGGGCATGGCCAAGCGTTTCTGGTCCGTGGGTTGAAATAAGTTTGGCAATCGGAATAAGGGAAATATCTGAGCGGGGGATGGCTTCAAACTGACGGCGTTCAACATAGATATCCATCAAGCAGTAGGGTATGTCCTGATAAAACCTGAGTTTTCGAACACAATAATAGTCAGGAAAGACTTCATTTTCCCTGATCATGGCCCGCGGGAGAGGGGCCGGTCCGGTAATTTCAAGCACTTTGATAACGTGCTTTAGTTGATCCAATTGATCCAGTTCAACCGTTGGACCATTTCGCCCCGATTTTGAAAGGGCTTCCTCAGACACATAAGTTCCCCGTCCACGGCTGCTGATGATCAAGCCTTCATCGGCCAACAGGTGAAGCGCCTGTCTCACTGTTATGCGGCCGACCTGAAATTCCTGGCAGAGACTTGAAATTGTCGGAAGCCGTTCACCGTTTCGCCAAAGCCCTTTGATAATCCGGCTGCGCAGAATATTGGCGACCTTCAAATATAGGGAAACGCGGGACGTATATGGACCATCTACGGTGTTCATGTTTTTAATCCCAATTTGGTGTTCTTTTCTCCAGAAACGCGGTGATCCCTTCTTTTGCATCCGCGCTTTTCAGGCATTGTTCCAATTTTTTCTTCAACATCGGTAATGCAGGATCAAAATCCATATCTTCCTGTTCGTGGTACGCGGCAAGACCCAGCTGCATGGTCTGTGGGGCCAGACTGGCAAGGTCGTTTGCAACCTTTGCGACATGGTCGTCCAATTGATCTGTGGGAACAACCTGATTGATTAACCCATGTTGTGCGGCGGCCAAGGCTGTCATTCTTTCACCCCGCATAATGAAGTCGAGCCCCTGCCGTTTGTTCATCACGCGAAACAGCCCCGCCATGACCATAAACGGCCAAATCCCTCGTTTTATTTCCGGTGCCGAAAAATGCGCGTGTTCAGCGGCGTAAGCATGGGTACTGTTGCAGACCAGAAGAAGCGCGCCGGCCAAAACAGGTCCTTGTATCTTGGCAATGACGGGTTTGTTCAAATGCCGCAAACGGAGGGAAATATCGTCCGTTTCGCCCCGCTTTGGAACGTTGGAGGCGGGCTCGGTTGAGGCGGTACCGCTCATGGACCGCAGATCGCCCCCTGCGCAAAACACATCTCCTTCAGCCGCAAGGATAACCACCCGGATCGCACGTTCCTGTTTGGCATAGTCCAGCGCATATAAAAGTTCGGCGCTCATAACCGGATTAATGGCATTTTTGGCTTTTGGCCGGTTCAGTGTGATGGTAAAGACATGACCTGTTTTATTCAATTTCAACGTTGCGAAGGTCAGCCCTTCAAGGTCCAGTTTTTCTGTTGCTTGTGTCATGATTTGTTATCCCGCCTTCGTAACCAGTGATTTGGGCAGGATGATCGGCCTGCTGCGTAAATATTCTCCCATGGCTTTTGCCTGACCATCAATGCGGTCATTGGCGGCGACCCCTTCGCCCAGAATTCCATAGATCATGAAATTAAGGGATCTGATATTTTCCAGTTCAAAACGTTCCACTCGGTAGGGGGCGATGTCGGGCATCAACTCTTTAAGTTTGTTGGTTGTCAGGTTTTCATGGGCCCAGGCATAGGCGGCATCGGTTTTCGCCCATAGACCAATATTCGCGGCGCCGCCTTTGTCGCCAGATCGGGTGCCGAATACGCGTCCAAGCGCAATCTGCATCGTCTCTCCGCCCGGTGAGGGCACGCGCTTTGAAGGCGGTTTTTGATAATGGATCTGCGCCAGCTGAAGCTGACTGGTGGGTATGATGTCAGTGCTTTTACCGCGCAGATGGACTTTCTCGGTGATATATTGGCTGTCAATCAAGGCAGGCCAATGAATGATATAAGGACCCCCGGCGCCCGGGGCTGTTCGGCCTGTAAATCCGGGAAAGGTAGCGAGAGCCAGTTCGATGATTTTGGCCGAGAAAATGCGACCGGCAAGCTTTGGATCAGACGATTTTACAGAAATCCGTAAGCTGGCAAAGGCTTCTTCGGTACGTTGTGCATCGGGTTTGTCTGTTCGAATGAGATCAATGGAAACATCATCAAATGCGCCTTTCCCACCCACCAGTTTGAACAGAACATCGGTAAAGATCTCGGCTTTTTCTTCAATATCCAGTCCCGTCAAAACCAATTCCATACTGTTTCGATAACCGCCTAGAATGTTCATGCAGACTTTATGCTGAGGGGGTGGGTTGGTTCCCCGGCATCCACTGACCCGCACACGATCCGGGCCAACCTGCTGGATGGTCAGGGTGTCAAAATGGGCGATGACATCGGGGTTCTTATAGGCGGGACTATTGATCTCGTACAGAAGCTGGGCGGTTACGGTCCCTTCCGAGACCAGGCCGCCCGTTCCTTCATGTTTGGTAATTGTAAAACTGCCATCCTGTTCGATTTCCGCAATGGGATATCCGACATTATGAAAGCTGGGTACTTCTTGAAAAAACGCGTAGTTGCCACCGCAAACCTGGGCGCCGCATTCAATCAAGTGGCCTGCGGCGACGGCACCTGCGAGTGCGTCAAAATCGTCTCTTTTCCAATTAAATTTCCAGGCAGCAGGGCCTAAAACGACGGCAGCATCCGTAACACGCGGTGCGATAACGATATCGGCGCCTTCATCAAGCGCATGTTTGATGCCCCATCCACCAAGATAGGCATTGGCCGTGGCGGGTTGATAGCGGGTTTCCCGTAATGCTGCGCCTGTATCGATATTTTCGAACGCCACCCCTTTTTCCTGGAGGTCCTTAAGCCGCGGAACCAGATCATCACCATCAATATAGGCAACTGTGCAGGACAGTCCCATATCTTCGGCCATTTTTTCCAGTGCTTCCGCCATGCCTTTGGGGTTCAGGCCGCCGGCATTGGTGACAATCTTAATGCCGTTTTCCAAGCAGGGTTTCAAAATATCCTGAGCCTGTTTCAGGAAGGTCCCGACATATCCCTGATCCGGGTCTTTACGTTTTTTGGAATACAGGATCGACATGGTCAGTTCGGCCAGATAGTCGCCGGTCAGCACATCAATAGGGCCTCCTTCCACCATCTCCCTGGC
>NZ_JBLHZT010000075.1:0-6949 GCF_047631475.1 Sneathiella sp.
CTCTCCGTCTTGACGCAACAAGGTGCGCCAGTTGATCATAAAACCACGATCCGCAGTTGGACGGATTTCAACATCCATATCCCGACTTGTCAGGGCAAAATTCAAACTCGTGTTGCTTTCAGAGATGGCTGTTCCCTCCCAGACACCCTCAAAAGCCTTTAAACCCACTTCAGCCATCGCTGGCAGAGCCATCGCTGATATTCCAACAACAACAATGGCCAGCCCAAAAATTCGCCGCATGCATATTCCCCTAATTATATGTTTTCCAAATAATAGGGGAATTCCCTGCTCGTAGCCAAGACTAAAAAATGTCAGGCACTCCTCAGGCAGTAAGCTGCATTCTCTCTGACGCTTTATTCTCAAGGAAATGGCGTTGATACTTACCTGTAATATTCGAGGTTTCGACGAGTAAACAGACATCCGTTGTATTGAAAACGTCGTCCTTAACAGCCCCGTCACCGATGACACCCCCAACACGCAGATAGCCTTTTATCAGGGCTGGCATTTCCCGCATCGCTGTTCTGAAGTCAATCTGCTCTTCCTCCAGAATATCCATCGCCACATAGCCAGACCCGCAGGCCTTTGGCCGCCAATCCACCGGTGCCCGGTTCTTATAATGCAGAAAAGAGAGCGCAGACGACATTTGGCTCAAATCGGTTCCCGGAAAGCTGGCACAGCCAAACAAAAGAGAAATACCATGCGCCGCGATGTAATCTGCTATCCCCTGCCACAATAGCTGCATTATCGCCTTCCCGCGATACTGAGGATCCACACATGACCGTCCCAGTTCCACCATTTCCCCCGGATAACGATCCAGCTTACCTAAGTTGAACTCGTTTTCTGAATAAAAACCGCCGTGCCTGATCGCGACCGATTTTCGAAGCATTCGATAGGTTCCAACAACACAGCTTCGCCCCGCCCAAGACCGGGCCTTATCAATAACAATAAGATGGTCGCAAATATCATCGAATGCATCGTAATCCCGGCCCAGTACCGTGATCGATGCAGACGGACTTGCCCCCATATCTTGATAGAAAACCCGATATCTCAGCTCCTGTGCTCGGGTAATTTCTTCGCGTGTCGTCGCAAGGCCAATTGTTAAGGTCGAAACAGTTCTTGAATCCATGAAACCTCTCCTGTGGGGCAATTCGATCTTTCAGGAACTTAAGGCCGCTAATGGTCATTTTATTTTCAACCGGATGAACATTTGATGACAGCAATATACAGGCTGGCCTTGACACAGGCAGGCCCTCGTTCGATGTTATGAGCGGCGCCCATAAAAGAAGAAAAGCATCATGAAAAAAATTCGCCTTTCAGTCCTCGATCAATCCCCGGTACGGGCAGGTTTCACGGCTAAAGAAGCCTTGGCAGAAACGGTCGAGCTTGCAAAATTAACGGACAGGCTCGGATATCATCGATACTGGGTCGCCGAACATCACAACTCTACAGGTCTCACCGGGTCTGCCCCTGAAATTCTGATCGCTCATTTGGCCGCGCAAACAAAACGGATGCGGATTGGGTCAGGCGGCGTAATGCTGTCACACTATTCTCCGTACAAGATCGCGGAAATTTTCAATATGCTGGAAAGCCTTCATCCAGGACGGATCGATCTTGGAATCGGCCGAGCACCGGGAAGCGACCAGATTACAGCGCATGCATTATCCTACGGCAATCAACCGCGGGGACCACGAGAATACCCGACACAGGTCCATGATTTAATGGCGTTCCTTCAGGACAATGTAGACAAAGAACATCCGCTACAATCAGTGCACGCCACCCCTATTCCCGCCGCACCGCCTGAGCTTTGGATGCTCGGAAGCAGTGACCAGTCAGCGCAATTGGCGGCTCATTTCGGAACCCCTTTCTCATTCGCTCATTTCATAACTGATGAAAATGGCCCCCAGATCCTGTCCTTATATCGGCGCCAGTTTTCCGCTTCGGCGCTTTACAGCGAACCTGACGCCAACATTGGCATTTTCGTCATTTGTGCGGATACAGAAGAAGAAGCAATCAAGCTTGCCTCCAGTCGCGATCTTTGGCGCACCCGTCTCGATACTGGTAACATCGGGCCCGTTCCATCGGTCGAGGAAGCACTGTCCTACCAGTATAGCGAGGCTGAAGAAACCCGAAGGCGTTATCATGCCCGGCGTCATATTGTCGGCACGCCTGAACAGGTAAAAGAGCGGCTGTCGTCTCTGTTGGCAGCCTATCAGGTTAATGAGGCTGTGATTGTAACCATCACCCATGACGTTAAAGCCCGGCGCCGATCATACGAACTTCTTGCCGATGCGTTTGAGCTGTCGTCATCTAACTGAAACAGCCCTTTCCTAATGTTGATCGCAGGGGCGCTGTCCTCTAAATTCGAATAACATATAAGGAAAAATCTGATGTCTGAGCAGACTGTGTTCAAACAAACGCGCGCTTATAAAATGGAAGTGGCCGAAGACACCCTAAACAACCCGTCCGCAAATACGACCTTTGGCGATGTTGTCAACAATCGATTAGGCCGACGGGACGCCCTGAAAGGGATGCTTGCAGTTACGGCGCTCAGTAGCACGACCGGCATTCTTGGGACTGCGATTTCAGCGACGCCCGCCTCTGCCGAAGCACTAACACACTTTAAATTTGAAGAAATCCAGCACGGTGTGGATGAAAAGCATCACGTTGCAAAGGGTTATGATGCAGACATTCTATTGCGGTGGGGCGATCCTTTATTCAAAGGCGCACCGCAGTTTGATCCGATGAACCAAAGCAAGGCCGCCCAAGAAAAGCAGTTTGGTTACAATAATGACTTCATCGGTTTTATCCCCTTAGGCGGCTCTAACGATCGTGCGTTGTTATGTGTTAATCACGAATATACGAATGAAGAGCTTATGTTCCCGGGCCTTGGCCGCCAGGACAAAGCAAAGTATGTGGGTATGACCCAGGAAATTGTCGATGTTGAAATGGCCGCACATGGTGGCAGTATTATTGAGCTAAAAAAAGAAGCCGGCAAATGGAAAGCCGTTATCGGATCAAACTTTAATCGCAGAATTACAGCGACAACCGAAATGGCATTAAGCGGACCGGTTGCTGGCAGCAAATTCGTTAAAACCAAGGCAGATCCAACCGGCAAACAGGTCTTTGGCACCCTGAACAACTGTGCTGGCGGCATCACGCCGTGGGGCACCTATTTAATGGCCGAAGAAAACTTTAATGGTTATTTTTGGAACAAGGAAGCGGTCAGCGACCATCCCAATGCTGAAATGCTGAAACGCTATGGAGCGCCTGGTCAGTGGTACAATTGGGGCGCCTATTATGATCGGTTTGATATTGCTAAAGAACCGAACGAAATTCACCGCTTCGGCTGGATCGTCGAAGTTGATCCCATGGACCCGACCTCGATCCCGAAAAAACGTACCGCCATGGGACGCTTTAAACATGAGGGTGCCGAAACAATCCTGAATAAAGACGGTCGGGTAACCGTCTATTCAGGCGATGATGAACGGGGAGACTATCTGTATAAATTTGTTTCTAAAGGAAAATATGACCCGGTCAATCGCGAAGCAAACATGAATTTGCTGGATGAAGGGACACTTTTTGTTGCGCGTTTCGATGCCAACGGAACGGTTCACTGGTTACCGCTGGTCCATGGTGAAGGGCCGCTCACAAAGGGCAATGGCTTTGAAAATCAGGCGGAGGTTCTGGTTTTCGCCCGCAAAGCCGGGGACCTGCTCGGCGCGACGAAAATGGATCGCCCGGAAGACGTTCAACCAAATGCCAAAACCAATAAAGTGTATGTTTGCCTGACAAATAACAAACATCGCGGCAGCAAACATCCGGTTGATGCCGCCAATCCGCGGACGAAAAACCCGTTTGGTCATATTGTCGAAATCAGCCCGGAAAACAATGATCATGCTGCCTCGGTCGGGACCTGGAATATTCTGGTTCAGGGCGGCAACCCAAACAAGCCCGATCAAGGCGCCGTTTTTAATAAGGCAACATCTGAAAACGGGTGGTTTGGCTCTCCGGATAATGCCGCTGTAGATGGCAAAGGACGCCTTTGGATTGCAACTGACCAAGGATCCAATTGGCCAAAAACGGGAACCGCTGATGGTATTTGGGCTTTGGAAACAGAAGGGCCTCAAAGAGGAACTGGAAAGATGTTTTTCCGCGTCCCAATTGGCGCGGAAATGTGCGGACCTTGTTTTTCAAGCGACGATAGCGCCTTGTTTCTTGCTGTCCAGCATCCCGCAGCAGATGGCGCGAAAGCCTTTCCGGGGTTTGAAAGAAATTCAACCTTTGAAGATCCCGCAACGCGTTGGCCGGACTTCAAGCCCAGTATCCCTCCCCGGCCGTCTATTGTTGTCGTCCGTAAACAAGGAGGGGGTGCAATCGGCACCTAAGTCCTTCGGTTAAAGAAAAGGTGGCGAACGGACGCCGCCTTTTTTCTAGAACTGTTCTGTGGTTACCGATTTTTGGGCACGCGCATCGTAACGTTCGCCGATGACGGTATCCTGGTTAATCAGCTGTTCCAGACAGTTCATTACATCATCGCTCACCACCACATCGTCAGCCCCGGTATTCTCAATCATATGCTCGATAGAAGACGTTCCTGGAATTGGAATGATGTGGTCCTCTTTGGCCAAAAGCCAGGCCAACGCCAATTGAGCCATCGAACAGTTGCTCTCTTCTGCAAGATTGGCAAACTCTTCCAACAGCTCAAGGTTCTTCTCGTAAACACCATCCTGAAAACGTGGCATGGTTTTTCGCATATCTTCATCTGGCAATGCGTGAACATCTTGTAATTTGCCCGTCAGGAATTTTCGGCCCACAGGCCCAAAGGCAACAAACGCCGCGCCAATATCTTTACAGGCTTGCAATACTGCGATCTCGGGATTTCTCGTCCAAAGAGAATATTCTGTCTGAACCGCTGCGACTGGATGAACCTCATGTGCCCGTAAAATAGTCTCTGCTGACATCTCAGACAGACCAACTGTCCGGATCTTTCCTTCCTTCACCAAATCTGCTAATGCCCCCATGCTTTCTTCAATCTCAACATTTGGATCAGGACGGTGGAGATAATAAAGGTCAATCACATCAACGCCGAGACGGGAAAGAGATTGATCGCAGGTTTCTTTTAGCACCTCTGGACGTCCATTGATTTCACGGACCCCTTCATTGTTTCTCCGTAAGCCGCATTTACTGGCCAGAAAAAATTCATCCCGGCGGTGCCCGATGGCCTTATTCACCAATTTCTCATTTTCGCCAAAACCATAAAGCGCTGCTGTATCCATAAAAGTATAACCGTTGTCTAGCGCCTCATTCAGCAGTCTGATGGCATAGTCCTCTTCTGGGCAAGGTGCATATCCGTACGAGAGACTCATACAGCCAAAGCCAATTCTAGAGACGTCAAATTCTGCGATCTTGCGAGTACGCATGGTTGTTATCTTTCTTTTTCAGGTGAGAGGCCCTTAAACAAGGCAATTGAATTTATTTTCTGAGTTCATGAAACCCATCATACAAACTCCCTTTTAGGTCGTCAAAAACTTCAAATTTCTTTCGTTTTGCAAATTGCGAAATTTAACCCCAACCTATTGAACCTTTTAGTAATTTCCCCTAACATTAACCAAAATAGGATTGATAAGGAAACGCAGCGCATGGATATCATCAGCCCACGACAAACAGATATCATGAATATGCTGCGACAAGATGGTCGGGTTGGTGTTGAAGAACTGGCCGAGCTCTTCAAAGTATCCCCGCAAACCATTCGGAAAGATCTGAACGAACTGGGGGATCAGGACCTTCTTCAAAGAGTCCATGGCGGCGCTGTTTTATCGTCCGGCGTCAAAAACTTCGAATATGAAGCCCGCAGATTATTGGCTGTTGAGGAAAAACGGCGGATTGGTGTGCTTGCCGCGTCGCTCATTCCCGATAATTGCACATTGCTGATCAATATCGGTACGACCACAGAACAGGTCGCCATTGCCTTGCGAGGGCGCGAAGGAATGCTGGCGATCACGAACAATATCAATGTTGTAAATCTTTTATCCGGCACCCCGAATTTTGAAGTTATCGTCGCCGGCGGTGTGGTCAGACCAACCGATGGCGGTGTCGTCGGAGAAGCAACCGTCGACTTCATTAAACAATTTAAAGTGGATTATGCTGTAATCGGAACGTCCGCAATTGATGAAGACGGATCGTTGCTGGATTATGATTACAGGGAAGTAAAAGTTGCGCAGGCGATTATAGAAAATGCCCGGCAAACCATTTTGGTCGCGGATAGCATGAAACTTGAACGCTCCGCCCCGGTTCGCATCGGACATTTATCCCAGATGGACTTCGTTGTGACAGATCAACCACTTCCACGAAAACTGAAGAACCTGTGCGACGAGCATGATGTCATCGTTAAAGTAACCGACAAAACCAGCCTTCCCCGGCACACTCCCTGAAATTCGCTAGCCTGACTTTTCGACGATCAGCATATTCATTCTCTTTTCATTTCGTTTCATTTAAAGAACCCTTTCTGTTAAATTTGGGGCAATGAAAAACGCCCCACAGGGAAGGAAGCCATACTATGTCCCGATATGTTCTGGCCATTGATCAGGGTACAACCTCATCACGCGCCATTTTGTTTGAACAATCCACGAAGATTACCGCAATTGGCCAGCAGGAATTTCCCCAACATTTTCCGCGCTCTGGCTGGGTGGAGCATGATCCAGTGGACATATGGGAAAGCACAATCGCGACCTGCAAGTCAGCATTGAAGCAAGGCAATGCAAGCATCTCAGACGTTGCCGCGATCGGGATTACAAATCAACGCGAAACAACGGTTTTGTGGAACCGCGAAACGGGCGAGGCGATCTACAATGCCATTGTCTGGCAGGATCGCAGAACGGCATCTTTTTGCCAGTCCTTAAAAGACGCGGGACATGAGGCTGTTTTTAAGGAGAAAACCGGCCTCTTGCTC
>NZ_JBLHZT010000076.1:0-6129 GCF_047631475.1 Sneathiella sp.
CGACCGTGTGCTGATCAAGCGCTTAGAAAGCGAAGAGAAAACCTCTGGTGGTATTATCCTCGTGGATAGCGCTCAGGAAAAACCAATGGAAGGTGAAGTCATCGCTGTTGGTAGCGGCACTGTTAAGGAAGACGGTTCCATCCGTGCTCTTGACGTTTCTGTTGGCGACAAGGTTCTGTTCGGCAAATGGTCCGGTACTGAAATCAAGCTCGGCGGTGAAGAACTGCTGATCATGAAAGAATCCGACATCATGGGCATCCTAGGCTAACGGACACAGGTTTTTGTCCTCGGCTAAATGATACAGAATTTAAGGAATTACCAGAATGGCTAAACAAGTAAAATTCGGCGCAGAAGCCCGCTCGCAGATTCTCGAAGGTGTAAACATCCTTGCGAATGCTGTTAAAGTTACACTCGGTCCAAAAGGACGTAACGTCGTTCTCGACAAATCTTTCGGCGCCCCTCGGGTGACAAAAGACGGTGTTTCTGTTGCGAAAGAAATCGAACTCGAAGATAAGCTCCAGAACATGGGCGCACAGATGGTGCGTGAAGTTGCGTCAAAAACAAATGACGTTGCCGGTGACGGTACAACAACTGCAACAGTTCTGGCTCAGTCTATTGTTCAAGAAGGCCTGAAAGCGGTTGCTGCCGGCATGAACCCAATGGACCTGAAACGTGGTATTGATCTTGCTGTAGCGAAAGCTGTTGAAAGCATTCGCGCCGCTGCAAACCCAGTAACCGGTGCAGAAGAAATTGCACAGGTTGGTACAATTTCAGCAAACGGCGAAACTGAAATCGGTGCGATCATTTCAGAAGCCATGCAGCGCGTTGGCAACGAAGGTGTTATCACTGTTGAAGAAGCCAAAGGTCTGGAAACAGAACTTGACGTTGTTGAAGGTATGCAGTTTGACCGTGGTTACCTGTCTCCATACTTCGTAACCAATGCAGAAAAAATGCTGGCCGAAATGGAAAGCCCATACATTCTGCTTCACGAGAAAAAACTGACGAACCTGCAGCCAATGCTGCCAGTCTTGGAAGCTGTTGTTCAGGCAGGTAAGCCTCTTCTGATTATCGCAGAAGACATCGAAGGCGAAGCGCTTGCAACACTGGTTGTCAACAAATTGCGTGGCGGCCTGAAAATTGCGGCTGTTAAAGCTCCTGGTTTTGGTGATCGTCGTAAAGCAATGTTGGAAGACATCGCGATCCTGACAGGCGGTCAGCTGATTTCTGAAGAGCTGGGCATCAAACTGGAAAGCGTAACTCTGGACATGCTGGGTACAGCGAAAACAGTGACGATTTCTAAAGAAGAAACAACCATCGTTGATGGTGCTGGTTCTAAAGAGGATATCGAAGCACGTTGTGGTCAGATCCGCGCTCAGGTCGAAGAAACTTCTTCCGACTATGATCGTGAAAAACTGCAGGAACGTCTTGCTAAACTGGCCGGTGGTGTTGCCCTGATTAAAGTTGGCGGCGCAACTGAAGTTGAAGTGAAAGAACGCAAAGACCGCGTTGATGACGCTTTGCATGCAACACGTGCAGCGGTTGAAGAAGGTATCGTCCCTGGCGGCGGAACAGCTCTTCTTTATGCTTCACGTGCCCTGGAAGGCCTTGAAGGCGCAAATGCTGATCAGAGCGTTGGTGTTAAAATCATCGCCCGTGCCCTGCAGGCACCTGTTCGTCAGATCGCTGAAAATGCGGGTGAAGACGGCGCGGTTATCGCAGGTAAATTGCTTGAGCAGGACGACATCAAGTTCGGCTTTAATGCACAGACCGGCATTTATGGCAATCTGCTGACAGACGGTGTTGTTGATCCGGCTAAAGTTGTTCGTACTGCTCTTGAAGATGCGTCTTCAATTGCTGGCCTGTTGATTACAACAGAAGCAACTGTCACAGAAGCTCCTTCTAAAGAAGGTGCCGGCGGTGGCGCTCCTGCAATGCCTGACATGGGCGGCATGGGCGGCATGGGTGGTATGGGCTTCTAAGAAACCCAACCCATTACGAAAAAGAAGGCTGCGAAGAAATTCGCAGCCTTTTTTATTGCTTGATAAAAATTTGCAGAAAGTTATTGGCGGGCATGGGAAGGCTGTTCGCATGGACTAACCCGTTTTCAAGAGCTTCTTGCGCAACATCGGCAATGTCGCGGACACCAAACTCTCTGTTTTTTTCAATGAGCCATGTTTCGAAATCAGCGTTGCTTGGCGCGGTATGCTGCCCCTTAATTTTAAAGGGGCCATATAATAAAAGCTGCCCACCCGATGAAAGAACCCGTCCGGCCCCTTTCATCAATCCTTTGGCGACAATCCAGGGGGAGATATGAATCATATTGGCATTGAAGATTGTATGGATGGGCCCAAAAGGGTAGTCGGCTTTTTCAACCGTCCATTCAGACGCCGCGGCGTCCAGATGAAGCGGCGAAAGCAGGTTGTCATGACTTTGAAACGCCTGCCAGGCTTCAATACTCTGCAAATTCTCAGGATCATAATCTGAAGGCTGCCAAAGCAGTTCTGGAAAATGAGGCGCGAAAAAGTGGCTATGCTCACCTGTACCGCTGGCAATTTCCAGAACAGTTCCTTTATTGGGAAGATGGGTGCGCAATTGTTCCAGTATTGCCGTTCGGTTCCGCTCTGTTGCCGGGGCGAAACGGCGTTTATCTTCTGTCATCGTATGGGTTCTCTCTTAGTCTTTTCGCTTAGCCTTATCCTGCTTTTTGTTGAGAGGGTTGAAGCCTTCTTCAAAGAAACGTTTCCGTTGATCCGCAGGCAGGGCTTTCGCTGTTAGAAAAAGAGTAGCATAGACGGATTGTTCGATCCGGCTTTTTTGTTTCACCAATTCTTTTTGGGCATTTTCAATTGCCATCAGATCCAGCGGGTCCTCACCCATTAAGTTGGCGATTTGTTGCTTTACACGTCGATAGGATCTGAAACCATCCCGCATGGCCGGGCGTTGATCTCGCCATAATTGTTTGATTTTCCTTCTGTTTTCATCATCCAGCTGATTGAGCGCAGCACGGCGATCAAATGAAAAAGAAGCATGAGAATGAGATTTGTAGCTGTGCCAGAACGTGCGACTGAAAAAGAAGCCGCCGATCGCCAGATTGATGCCCAGTGAAAGAACGAGGGCAATGACAAGCCACCGTGATTTAACCGTTGTCATTTATATTCTCCCATTCCAGAAGGGGGTCTGTGACGGACAGGTCTTCAAAATTGATTTCGTCTGATATATCGATCAGATCAGGCCTTATAATTCCGACTGTAATCCCAAGGCAGGTCGCCAGAACAAGTCCCGCGGCGGGTTTCAAGAAACTACTGATAAGACCATGCCAGAGCGGTCCGGGTGTTTTCTTCTGAAGATCGGCCTGTTCAAGGATCCGTCCTAAAAGCGCACCAGAGGCAGAGACCGGTGCGGTTTGGTCGTCGATCAGGCGATCAAGAGTTTCCGCGTTCTGGAGCATCTTCCGGGCGTCGGAAGACTGCTGAAGAAGTTCCTGTGCGGCGCTGACCTCTTCCGCTGGCCACTGTGTTGTGCGGGCTCCGTAAGCGTCAAGGATTTCAGAAAACCGGGTGCCAGTCATCTTTGTTTTATTGCTCATCCTGCTTCCCTTCCCAGTAATTCTCTGGCGGGGCCAAGAAGCGCCCGAAGTTTCCGGCGCCCCCTTGAAAGCAAAGATTCTAAAGCCTCTACAGAGATTTCCATGATTTCAGCTGCTTCCTTATTGCCGCATTCCTCAAGATGAACCAATGTTACCGCAATCCGTTGCCGCGGCGGCAACTCCTGCAATGCATGTGTAATCTGATCTTTCATCTGCTGATCTTCTCTTGCTGTCCATGGCCCCTTTGTCGGATCGGCTATGTCCGGAACTTCGCTGGTGCTATACCTGTTTTCCTTGCGTAACCTGTCGATGCATAAATTATGGGTCACACGATGAAGCCACGTTTTTACCTGTGCCTTTGCTTCCCATCCGCCCGCCGCTTTCCACAGCTTCAAGAACGCTTCCTGTGCGATATCTTCTGCATGCCCTGTATCCCCCAGAATACGCAAAGCCATTCGGTAAATACTGTCCAAATGCGCACCCGCAAGCACCCGGCAGGCGGTTTGATCACCGCTTGCTACTCTGTTCATCAGTTCAGCATCTTGTTCTATCAGCGATTTTGCTGGCATAGGCATTCAATTCAAGGGTTCGGCGAAATTTTCCGACCGGTTGTATGAGTATAACGCAGACGAACGGGAATTCCGTCGCTGTTTCATAAAAAAGGACGGCCCTATGGCGAGGCCGTCCTTGGGGGAAGTATCTGAAGATACTTTGGGGAACTGAAGTTGGTCTGGATTAATGATGCGCCGTTGGGGCGGTTTGCGGCTCTTTCATTTTATTTGCGATCACTTTTTTGCTGAGACTAAGGTCTGACTTTGTGCTGCCGGTTTTGCAAAGATGGCCAGAAATTTCTCCGCCCGGTTCAATTTCGATCTCGCCATATTCGATGGATCCGCTGACCCGTCCGGTTTTACGGATAATCAATTTTGTCCGTGCGGTCAGTGTTCCTTCGAATTCACCGGAAATATCAGCTGTATCGATAATGACTTCACCATTAAAAACACCGCTTTGCGTGATTTCGATTTCGTTCGAATTCATCGAGGCTTCGACTTTTCCTTCAACGATCAATCGATCGCAGGCGGTGATTTCGCCTTTCAGGTGAATGTCTTTTCCCACATGCAGGCGGCTGCCTTTCTCTTCGGGTTTTGTATCTTCAGGCTCTTTGGCAAGCGGAAAAGGTGACTTGGTCGTGGCCGGAATAGGGGCTGCCTGTGACGGGGAGGAGAGCGGTTTTACCCGGCTGGTTGGGTTCGCGGCTTCTGTTGTGGTCTGCTTAGGATTGGTTTCACTGTTATCGTCGGTTCTTTTTTTGTTAAACACCGCGTCTCTCCTGTTAAAATTGTTCCTGATCGGTTGTCGATATAAAGGAGTAGACAGGATTAAAAAGGCGAGTTGAGGAAATAAACGGGGCAAATTTTTGGTTTTTTTATGGCAAGCGTGATGACGGGACTTTCCAAGCCATGTTTCTATGCGTAAAAGCGTCTGGAAAAGTGAGGTAGAATATGAACGGGCGTAAATTGGCAGGTTTGATGCTGCTGCTATTATTGGTTGTCGTTTATTCCTTTGCCGGAATGTTGCTGGCGATCCATCTGCTGCCTGATAGCAAGTGGGCAGAATTGATATATTATCCGGTTATCGGCATTTTGTGGATTTTCCCGGCCATGAAAATTATTGCTTGGATGCAACCAAAGGATCCAGAGTAATTTTACAAAAAAAAGCCGGATCGAGAGGGGGGAGTCGACCCGGCTTTGTTGCCATTCAGTGGGAGAGGGGAGTTTCTCACTGACCAGCAAAAGATTTTAGAAGTCATCTGTTCTATTGATATAGGGTTTGGAAAAACTGTTTTCCAGCCGTTAAGGTCAAGAATCTGTGAGTTTCGTCGCGAAATTCGTTAAGAACGCGAGAGAGCCGTCAGCTATACTCGATTTGGCTGCAAATCCGTTCCGTCGCTAACACCAATCGATTTAGGTCTTCCGTTTCGGACAGACGGTGGTCGCCGTTTTTAATCAGCGAAACGACCACATTATCGGTGACCAGAGCCTTTTGAATATCAAGGGCGGTTTCCCATGGGACGCTGTCATCTTTCATGCCTTGTAACAGATGGACGGGGCAAGTGATGTCGATCGGTCCCGTCATCACGAAATTACGCTGGCCATCGTCCAGCAGCTTTTTTGTAATGATGTAAGGTTCATCTGAATATTCAGAAGGCTCTTCCCAATATCCCTGTCTTTCCAGATCCGCATGCCCTTCGGGGGGCAGATCTTTTTTCATGCGCGCGGTGAAATCCGGGGCGGCTGCAATGCCGACAAATCCGGCTATTCTGTCCGGGCGCAACAGTGCCATGCGAAGGCCGATCCAACCTCCCATGGAAGAGCCGACAACGACCTGCGGCCCCGCTGTACATTCATCCAGAACCGCCAAGGCATCATCTGTCCAGCGACTGATTGTCCCATCCGTGAAAAGCCCTGTCGATTGTCCGTGCCCTAGATAGTCGAAACGTGTATAGCTTCGGCCAAGGTCTTTCATCGCCTGTTCAAGT
This sequence comes from Sneathiella sp., assembly GCF_047631475.1. Classification (GTDB taxonomy): domain Bacteria; phylum Pseudomonadota; class Alphaproteobacteria; order Sneathiellales; family Sneathiellaceae; genus Sneathiella. Next base: position 6,126 of record NZ_JBLHZT010000076.1, read on the forward strand.
GCTG
>NZ_JBLHZT010000077.1:0-5213 GCF_047631475.1 Sneathiella sp.
CATTTTGAATACGTGATTTCCATATTGCGGATAATAGGTCCGGAAAATATCCCGATGAAGCTGGTGCAGCGTGGCCTAAAGGAAATGGGATATTCAGTTTTCAGTGCTCCGTCACCCGAGGGATGGCCAGATACGGCCCGTGAATGGCTTATGCCGCAGTCCCTGATGCGGCGTATCGAGTTTGCGAGGGTGGTGGCTGAACGGTCGCGCGGTCGCAAAGATGTGGACGATTTGATTGGTCGGACAATTGACCCCATGCTCAGCGACATGTCTCGCGATCATATTCTGGGTGCCGCGTCACAGGCCGAGGCTGTTGCGCTTGTTTTCTCCAGCCCCGAATTTCAGCGGAGATAATCGAAATGGTAGATATACGGGTAAATCGTAGAAAATTCATGATCGGCGCGGCCAGTTTGCCTGTGTTGGCCGCTCCTGACCTTAGTTTTGCCAACATACCGGGGGAACAAAGGCTGGTTGTTATGGTGCTTCGGGGGGGCATGGATGGTATGTCTGCTGTCGCCCCGGTTGGGGACCCGGATTACTATGCATTACGGCCAAATATCGCCATCCCCAAACCAGGGGAAACGAACGGCGCGCTTCCGCTTGGCCCATTTTTTGGTTTGCATCCATCGTTGAAGCCGATCTACCCGCTTTGGGAGAAAGGCCAGCTTCTTCCTATTCATGCGGTGGGAAGCCCCAAGGGAACCCGGTCTCATTTTGATGCACAGGATATACTGGAAAATGGGACAGGTAAGGCGAACGGTGCGCGGGACGGTTGGCTCAATCGGGCGATTTTGGAACTTGGCGGGTCATCGGAGGAAGGGCTCTCCATCGGGCAAGCCGTTCCGTTGATCTTGCGCGGCGACGTCATCGTACAAACATGGTCACCGAGCGGTCTGCCCGTGGCTGAAGACGATTTTCTGGATAAAGTCAGTGTGTTATATCGCGATGATCCGTTTTTTCGGGAAACACTCGGTTCCGCTAGAAAATCAGCTGAAATTTCTTCTATGACAATGGGGCGGAATGACAAAAAAAAGAAGAATAAAGGGAAACAATTCGCAGCACTGTGCAGGAGTGCCGGCGCTTTGCTGGCTGTAAAAAATGGACCCCGTATAGCCACCATTGAGGCAACTGGATGGGATACGCATACCAATCAAAATGGAAAGCTGTCTCGCTCCTTTGGACAATTGGCAACTGGGGTTGATAATTTAAGGCAGTCCCTGGGCGACTATTGGGACAATACGGTTGTTCTTATGGTTTCTGAGTTTGGTCGAACCGCCCGCGAAAATGGTGGTCGGGGAACGGATCATGGTTCCGCAAATGCTGTTCTGCTTTGCGGGGGTGCTGTAAAAGGCGGAAGGGTTGCTGCAACTTGGCCGGGATTGTCTGATCAGTCGTTGTATGAAAAGCGGGACTTGTTTCCAACCACAGATATACGGTCCGTGTTTAAAGGTGTTTTGCGTGATCATTTGGGCATTCCGGAGCCGATCCTGTCACGTCAGATTTTCCCTCAATCGGCGGCGGCAACGCCTCTTAACAATCTCGTCCGCGTTTCGGTGCGCCTCTGATTCGGGCAATCTCTATACGACGAAGTATATAAAAAGGAGCCTTGCACTTATTATGCAAGGCTCCTTTTCTATTATTCGATAATAATTGCAGGCCCTTCTTCAGCCAGGCTGCTTTCGATGCGATCCTGTATTTTACAGGCCAGAGCCTTGTAGATAGTGGCGTGTTCTCCGTCTGGATTGCTGGCTGTAACGGGTGTGCCAGCATCAGAGGTTTCTCTGATTTCCATATGAAGTGGGACTTCACCCAGAAAATCCACGTTCAACTCATCTGCTGTTTTGTGGGCACCACCATGACCAAAAATGTCACTTCGGTCCCCGCAGGAAGGACACAGGAAATAGCTCATATTTTCAATGATACCAAAAACGGGAACATCTACCTTTTTGAACATATTCAAGCCCTTTCGAGCATCCAGAAGTGCAATATCCTGAGGCGTGGAGACGATAACGGCACCCGTGAGCGGAACGCGCTGCGCCATGGTTAGCTGGGCGTCTCCGGTTCCGGGGGGCATGTCGACAACCAGAACATCCAATGTTCCCCATTCCACATCAAACATCATCTGCTGCAATGCGCTCATCACCATAGGGCCGCGCCAGATCATTGGTGTATCTTCTTCGACCATAAAGCCCATGGACATAACCTTCAGACCCCATTTCTCCATTGGGATCAGTTTTTTTCCATCTGGTGATTTAGGTTTCCCGGAAATGCCAAGCATTCGGGGCAGTGATGGGCCATAGATGTCGGCATCCAGCATACCAACTTTCAATCCTTGAGCGGCAAGACCCAAAGCCAGATTGACCGAGCAGGTGGATTTTCCGACGCCGCCTTTACCAGATGCGACAGCAATGATCGAGGCGACACCCGGTACTTCCGGTTTTTGCGGCGGTTGGGGCGTTTGCGGTTTTTGTTGTGGCGCGCCAGAGGCTTTTTCCGCCGTCAAAACAGCGCTGACAGATTTAACACCGTTCATCCCGAAGACAGCCTGCTCACATTCTTTACGCAGAACTTCCATTTCCCCGGCTTCTTCCGGGTTGATTTCAAGGGCAAATCCGACGTTGCCGTCTTTGACCACTAGGCCGCTTACCATGCCAAGAGAAACAACATCTTTACCAGATCTTTTCTCGATGATTCTGGATAAATGTTCCAGAACAGTTTTTTCGGTAATGTCGTTCATTCTTGAAAACTCCAGCTTAGACACAAAATGGGTATACATTGCAATGCAGGTACATTGCAGAAATCATTAGGGTGTCATATAACCCTTGTTACAGAAGTTAGCAATTTTGCTTTACTAATTAAGAGGAGAGATTATCCCATGCCTTGGAGTAATCAAGGTGGTAACGGAGGAGGTTGGCAAGGCGGCGGTGGAAATCGCGGGCCTTGGGGACAGGGACCAAGCGGACAGCAGCCCCCAAATCTCGAAGATATCATTAAAAAAGGTCAGGAACGTATCAGAGATACTCTCCCGGGCGGCGGCGGTGGGAAGCTAGGCTTTTTCATCATTGTTCTGATTGCCATAGTGGTTTGGCTTGCAAGCGGTTTCTATAAAGTTGAAACAAATGAACAAGGTGTTGTTCTACGCTTTGGCGAGAAAGTTGCCATTACACAATCTGGTTTGAATTATCATCTGCCTTATCCCATTGAAACGGTTTTGACACCAAATGTCACGAAAGTGAACAGCATCGAAATCGGTTTCAGGAATACTTCCGGCGGCGGAACCAAAGCGGTTACGCAGGAAAGCCTGATGCTGACGGGCGATGAAAATATCGTCGATATCGGCTTTACTGTTCTTTGGAAAATTAAAGATGCCGGTCAGTTTCTGTTTAATGTTGCAGACCAGCAGGGAACGATTAAAGCAGCAGCAGAAAGCGCCATGCGCGAAATTGTTGGTCGGACTAATTTGCAGGCTGCCATTACTGAAGGCCGTCTTGCAGTTCAGACTGAAGTGACCAAACGGTTGCAGGAAGTGCTGGATGTTTATGGTGTTGGTGTTGAAATTACACAGGTTCAGTTGAAAAACTCTGATCCTCCAGGTGAAGTTATTGATGCTTTCCGGGACGTGCAGGCAGCGGTTGCTGACAAAGAGCGGAGCCAGAACGAAGCGTTGGCCTATGCCAATGACATCATACCACGGGCTCGTGGTGAGGCAGAAAAAATGCGTCAGGAAGCTGAAGGTTATAAGCAGCAGGTTATTGCTGAAGCCGAAGGTGAAGCTGCCCGCTTTATTTCTATCTATGACGAGTATGTAAAAGCACCGTATGTAACGCGTCAACGCATCTATCTGGAAACGCTCCAAGAAGTGTTTAAAGGTAAGAATAAAGTGATTATCGATAGCAAAAATGGGGGACAAGGCGTTGTCCCGTATCTACCGCTGAACCAGCTTATGCAGAAGGGGGCAAATTAATGGCTAAAAATCTTTCCATTATTCTGGCCATCCTTGTTGTCGCTGCCGGCTTCACTGCGTCAAGTGCGCTATTCACTGTCAGTGAAACAGAGCAGGCTATTGTGATGCAGTTTGGTAAGGTACAGACAGTTGTGCAGGAACCAGGACTGAAGGTAAAAACACCGTTTGTGCAGGACGTGATCAAAGTTGATAAGCGTGTCTTGTCGGTTGGCACTGAACGCGAGGAAGTTGTAACGCGGGATCAGAAACGTCTTATGGTGGACAGCTTTGCCCGTTTCAGGATCTCTGACCCACTTCTTTACTATCAGTCATTTGGTAATATCGGTGTTGCATATTCACGTATTGAAACAATCCTGAATTCTCAACTGCGCCAAATTCTGGGCCGCGAAATTCTGACCGATATTGTGTCAGGTGAGCGTACCCGTTTGATGGAGACGATTAAGAACCAGGTGAATGTTGAAACGGCAAGCCGCGGCTTGGAAGTTGTCGATGTTCGTATTGTTCGTGCGGATCTACCGACCGCCAACAGTCAGAAAGTTTTTGATCGTATGCGTACCCAACGTGAGCAGGAAGCCAAAGAAATCCGTGCAACGGGTGCCGAAATTGCTCAGCGGATCCGGGCGAACGCTGATCGTGAAAAAACTGTGTTGATTGCGGAAGCAAAGCGGGACGCGGAAATTACACGTGGTACCGGCGATGCTGAAAAGAACCGGATCTTTGCCGAAGCGTTTGGTAAGGATAAGGATTTCTTCTCTTTCTATCGGTCTATGCAGGCGTATCGTGATGCCATTGGCGACAATGACACAACGATGATCCTTTCACCGGACTCGGAGTTTTTCAGATTTTTTGACGGCAGAAATATAACCGCCAAATAATCGGGATAATCAGTTTAGCCAGCAAGGAGTTTCCTTGCTGGCTTTTTTTGTGGGAGTTGGTTCATGTTGGACATGCTGTTATTGGCAGGCGCGCTCGTCTTATTTTTTGAAGGCATCCTTTATGCATTGTTCCCGGACGGTATGAAGCGCATGATGATTTCAGTGCTAGGAATGCCCAGCAGCAGCTTAAGGATTTCGGGACTGGTTGCTGCGATTGCCGGCGTTTTTTTCGTCTGGCTTTTAAAAGGATAAACGGAACTCAGAAAAAATTGAAAAAAATTTAGATTAAATGAGTATGAAGCACATTTATGCCATAATTGATTTCCAGGTAAGAACAAGAACATCACTGGATGGTTGTGTTGACTAATCACTAT
>NZ_JBLHZT010000078.1:0-4536 GCF_047631475.1 Sneathiella sp.
TTTTCTGCGCGCCAGTGATCCAGTTATACCGCTACGGGCAGGCAAGGACAAAATGGCGTCGGTTACCTCAAATATGAGGGCGTCACTTCCCTGACCAAAGCTGGCGACAAGAATTTTATCACCCGGCTTTGCTGTTTCCAGCGCCTTGACCAACATCACGAGGGCATGGGCTGTTCCTGTTTCACCGCAGTTGGCCTGCAGGTTGTCGGCAACACACTCAGGGGCAATGCCAACTTTCTTTGCAACTCCGGCGGAGACGTTCCGAGCGGCGGCAGGAAAGCAAAAGGTTGTGATGTCCTGAGCGCGAACGCCCGATTTTTCCAGAACGCCGCTGATTGCGGTAGGGACAATCTTGAAATATCCCTCGTCCCGGACCCAGCGTTCTTCCCAGTTATAATCAAAGCTTTCATCTTCGCCGCGGAAATGGTCGACGAAATCAACGGCCTCTGAGTGTTGGCCAAGGCAGGTTGCAATTACATTCCCTTCGCCAACCAACAAGGCGGCGGCTCCATCACCGGATGTAAATTCCAAAGGGCTTGCTGCCTTGGTCCGGCGTTTTTCTGAGGCGGTGACCAATATTGGGGCATCGGCTCCGTTTGCCGCTTTTAGCGCGGTGCAAAGTGCAGAACTTCCGGCCCGTTGAGAGGACGCGAAGTCCAGTGTCTGCAGGTTGGTTTTCAAGTTAAGGGCGTCGGCAACAACGCCAGCGTTCTGCCGATCCATAAAGGGGAATGTTGTGGAGGCAAGATAAACAGCGGATAGATTGTTCCTGTCCAAATCCGTCAGGCAGTCTCGTCCAGCCTCAACAGCCATTGTAATGCTGTCTTCATCCCAGTTGGCAGAAGATCGTTCCCCTTTTGAAAGTCCTTTCAAACCCGGGTTGACCCATGCATGGGCTTTGAAAATCTCGCTCCGCTGTAGTCGGCTTTTGGGGATATACCCGCCGTAGGCTAATATTCCGGCTGCCACATCTTTCTCCTTACCATCAAAAGTCTTTTTTATTTTTCTTGCCAATCTTGACCTGTAAAAATATTCATTCCTCAGAACCAGCTTGTCTCAGGGGGATGTTGTTTGCAAAAGAAAAACAATGATGCAAAGCTGTCAACACTTCTGAGATTCACGCTTGGCTACTTGCCCTGTTCATTTTTATTTTGGGGCGCGTAAAGGTGAATGAAGTGGTGATAAATTAGCGGCCGAAAAATTAATAAGCAAGCTTATTATTTGTCGGTCAGGTTTCGCTTCACTTGTTTTCGGGGATGTGCGGAATAGGTAAGAAGGCGTAAATGCGTAATAAGGACACGGCATGGATTACAAAGATCACAGAGCAGGGTTTGTTTTTAGCGATATCGCACGGTTCCGCGCCCGGCTATTTGACCGCTTAATGTCCCCCCATGGGCTGACTACGTCTCAGGCCTGGGTTCTGGCGCAATTGTTTGTTGAAGATAATCTGCCTCAAAACGAAATTGCCCGGCGAATGGGGGTTGGAACGGTTACCGTTGGTGGGTTGGTCGAACGCTTGGAAGCACGAGGGTTGGTGGAACGCTGTGTGGATGCGGAAGACCGCCGCGTTAAACGGGTGCTGTTAAAAGAGGCGGCAATTCCAATTGGTCGGATACTGGCTGCTTGCGGTGTCAAGGTAAACAAGCTGGCCTTTGCCGGGATGTCTGATGACATGGCTCAGCAGGCCATGGATGCGTTAGTGCAGGTGCGCCAAAATCTGCTGGATGCTTTGGAAGACGATCAGGATCTGAAAAACGCCACTGATATTCTGCTGGCCAAACAAGACGAGATCGATTGACTTTCAGGCGTTGCTCAATGGGATTATTGCTGTCAGCGATTGATATGAAATAAAAGCCCGGACTTGACTGAAGTCAATGTACGTTTCTCTCATATAGGGCAATTCTGGTAACCAGACCGCTGCAGGGGAGGGAGAAATGGTGCCGATAAGTCAGCCTTTAAGGGATGTATGCCAGCCCTTACCCGTTGAGGAACTGGAATTTCCGCTTACTTACTTACAGCAGGAGCATAAGCGACATATCGACATCTGCCACTATTTTCTGAGACCCGATATATTAGAGACCATGTGTTCCCCGCAAGGGCAGGAATTAGCCGCTCGGCTTTACATGTTCCTGACCAGTCAGCTTCCCCTTCTTATTAAAGATGAGCAGCAGGAGCTTTTCCCGCGCCTGCTTCAATCGGCTGGCGGGCGGGAATTACAAAAGGATATCGAGTTTGCCAGTAGAGAGCACAAATTTGATATTGATTTGATCGAATTTGTTTTGGCCGACCTGAAGCCCCTTTGCAAGGGTCATATACTTGTAAACCCACTACGGCTGGAGTTGAATTTAACAACCCTGTTGGAAGGTGTGGCGCGACACGCAAAATGGGAAAGTGAGACTTTGATCTCTTATGCTCAGGACACTTTGTCCAATGCGGACCTTCAATCACTGTCTAAAAAAATGAAAGAACACCATCTTTCGTAGATGTTAGGTGTTCTGTTCCTTATCCAGGCGCTTCATGTTTTGCAGAAGTTTGTTCATATAGTGAACGCAGGCGATACGGTCGTCAAAGGACATCCCTTGCAGGGAGTGGTCGTAGAAGTCATTGATAAGCGGCTTTATAACATCCCACAACTCCTTTCCCTTGTTCGTCAGGCTGATGCGCCGGGACCTGTTATCCGAAGGGTCGATGGTTCGGGTCAGGAGTTGACGTTCTTCCAGACGGCTCAATAAGCCGGTCATATTCTGCCGGCTGACCATCAGATAATCACACAGTTCTGAGACGGTCATGCCCGAACAAACCGTCTCTCGGGATAAGGCGCCGATAATTGACCATTGCTGCGTGGTGATCTGTTCCGACTCAAGCGCCCGACTTCCCACTTTGTTCAACATGTTCGCTGTTTGATATAAGCGAAAGAACAACTTATTGCTTAATTCATCTACCATAGTGAGACAGAATAACGTGTTATAAACTTAAAACAATCAATATATTGACATAAATAACTTTTCAAACAACACTTAGGGCATCAAATAAAAGGTGGAGAACACCCATGGATTTTTCATTAAGTGAAGATCAGCAATCAATTCTGGACGCTGCTCGGCAATTCTCAGTGAACGAAGTTGCTCCCGGTTACCAAGCGCGTGACAAGTCGGGACAGTTTTCTAGAGACCTGACCCGGAAAATGGGCGCATTGGGGTTGATTGCGTCAGAACAACCCGAAGAGCTGGGTGGCTCCGGCGTCGATCATCTGACAACAGGCCTTATCATCGAAGCCATTGCAGTCAATGATTTCAACATGGCCTATGTTCAATTACTGGGATCGCTGAACAGTCAGATTCTTGCAGGCTATGCGTCATCAGAACTGGCTCAAAAGTGGATCCCGCGGATCTGTGCCGGTGACGCCATTCTGGGGGTGGCCCTGACCGAACCGGGGGGCGGTTCCGATGCGGCCAATCTTCAGCTTAAGGCCCGCAAGACAGAGGGCGGCTTCTTTTTAAACGGAGAGAAAACCTCGATTTCCATGGCCGATCAGGCAGACATCATGATTGTGTTTGCCCGGACAGGGGCCACTGACAGTCGCGCCCGTGGTGTCAGCGCATTTTTGGTGGAAATGAATTGGGATGGTATCGAGGTGGGTCGGTTTGACGATCTGGGGCAGCGATGTATTGGGCGCGGTTCAATTTTCTTTGACGATTGTTTTGTTCCCGCGGACCATCAATTGGGAGAGGAGAACAAAGCTTTCTCGCAGGTTATGGAAGGGTTTGATTTCAGTCGCGCGCTAATCGGATTGCAGTGTCTGGCAGTGGCGTCACAGTCGCTTGAGGAAACCTGGTCCTATGTTCAGCAAAGAGAAGCTTTTGGAAAGCCAATTAGTGTCAATCAGGGCGTAACCTTCCCCTTGGCGGAAGCGCAGACCTATCTCGATGCGGCCCGCCTTCTTTGTCAGAAAACGCTGTGGCTGAAGGATCAGGGGCTGCCCCATACCAAAGAAGCCGCTATGTGCAAATGGTGGCCGCCAAAGCTGGCCTTTGAGATCGTTCATCAATGCTTGTTGTTGCATGGGCATGGCGGGTACGGAAAAGACTTTCTGTTCGAGCAGAGATTGCGGGATGTTCTTGGATTGCAGATCGGGGATGGAACCGCGCAGATAATGAAAATGATAATTGCGAGAGAAAAACTGGGAGAAAATCAATGAAGGGCTTAACAGGTAAAACGGCAATCGTCACAGGCGGCGGTGGCGGTCTGGGGAGTGCTATTTGTGCCCGCTTGGCTGAAGAAGACGTGACCGTCGGGGTGTTTGATCTGAACCTTGATGCGGCCAGCAAGGTGGCGAAAAAAATCGGCAAGAACGCCAAAGCCTATGCTGTGGATATATCAGACCAGCAGGCTGTTATTAATGCGGTTGCCGCCTTTGAAAAGGCTCATGGTCAGACTGATATTCTTGTCAACAACGCGGGCTGGGATCAGGTCGGGAATTTTCTGCAAACAGACAAAGCCTTGTGGGAGAAAATTGTCGGTATTAATTTGTGGGGGCCG
>NZ_JBLHZT010000079.1:0-3694 GCF_047631475.1 Sneathiella sp.
ACGCCCGCATTCAGAACAATTCTTATGCGGTTTTGGATTAACGATCCGAAAAGCCGCTATTCAGTATTTACACGACAACAGGCATCTTTTGGAAGATGACGCAGTTAGACAACAAAAGGCTGCAGAATAAAAAGATGTGCCGTTCAACACAGGTAAAGGGGTAATCTTGTGAACCGCTCAGTAATTATTGCAGGCGTCATCGCCGTTGGTGTCACAGGCTGGATTGTATCCGGTCAGTTTAAAGAAGAACCGACGGTTGAGACTGTCGCCGCGGACCCGTCCTCCGAAATTGCTTCTGCATTGCAGCCAAAAGAAACCGGTCCGGTTAATGTCCAGACCAAGATTTTTGTCGCAGAGCCGCGGGCTCAGGAAGTGGTTGTCCGCGGGCGCACCGAAGCCATCAGAACCGTAGAGTTAAAGGCGGAAACGCCCGGCCGCGTTGTTGAAGTACTGGTAGAGCGCGGTCAGCGGGTCAAAGAAGGGGATGTGCTGGTCAAATTCGCCGTTAAAGATAGACTGGCACAACTGGCCGAGGCAGAAGCCCTGATCCGCCAACGGGAAATCGAATATAAAGCGGCGAATGCCCTTAACAAAAAAGGCTTCAGCGCAGCCACAACATTGGCCGGTTCAAAAGCATTGCTGGACAGTGCCCGCGCAAAAGCAAAATCCGTAAAAATTCTATTGGAAGATTTGATTATTCGGGCCCCCTTTGATGGCATCATCGATGAAAGAGCCGCAGAAATTGGTGATTTCATAAAAGATGGCGGAACAATCCTGACTATCGTGGATGAAAACCCGTTCCTCGTAACCGGTCAGATTTCAGAGCTCTATGTTAATCGCATTAAGGTCGGTGACGAAGGCACAGCAAAGCTGGTAACCGGCGAAGTTGTGAAGGGGAAGGTTCGGTTTATTTCAAAAACGTCTGACCCTGCGACTCGGACTTTCCGCGTTGAGCTTCTGGTTCAAAACGACGACAAGCGGTTGCGCTCTGGCGTGACAGCGGAAACCACTTTCAAGACCGAAGAAGTCATGGCTCATTTTATCTCCCCTGCATTTTTAACATTAAACGAAGCGGGTGAGCTTGGCGTGCGGGCGGTCAATGAAGAAAATACCGTTATTTTCTATCCGGTAACCGTTCTCACCGACGGTACTGCAGGTGCGTGGATTGGCGGCTTGCCAAAAGAAACCCGACTGATCACTGTCGGTCAGGAATATGTCCGCGAAGGTGAAAAAGTCGCCTACCAGACTAAAACAGCAGGAGCACAGTAATGAACGCCATTATTGATGCTGCCATCCACCGATCCCGAACGATCATCAGTGCGTTGGTACTGATCCTTGTGGCTGGATTTGTGGCCTATGTGGATATTGCCAAAGAAGCTGATCCTGACATCAACATCCCGATTATTTATGTGTCGATGACCCATGAAGGGATTTCACCGGAAGACGCGGAGCGCCTATTGGTGCGTCCAATGGAAATCGAACTTCGATCCATTGAAGGCATCAAAGAGATGAAATCCACGGCCGGAGAAGGCCATGCTTCTGTCCTGATGGAATTTGAAGCTGGGTTCGACGCGGATTCCGCTTTGGACGATGTGCGTGAAAAGGTTGATATTGCAAAAAAGGAACTTCCCGAAGAAACGGATGATCCTTCGGTAAACGAAGTCAATGTTGGCTTGTTTCCGGTCTTGGTTGTGACCCTTTCCGGCGACCTGCCTACCCGCTCTTTAATCCGTATTGCCAAAGACCTGCAGGATGACATCGAAGGATTGCCGGGCGTTCTGGCCGCCGATATCGGTGGTGACCGGGAAGAGGTATTGGAAGTTATTATCGATCCGGTAAAACTGGAAAGCTATAACATTTCCAGCTCCGACCTAATTAATGCAGTTCAACTCAACAATAAGCTTGTCGCTGCTGGATCCATGGACACCGGAAAAGGACGTTTTTCCATCAAGGTCCCCGGACTGTTCGAAACCGCTGAAGACGTTTTTTCAATCCCGTTAAAAGTCTCGGGTGAAGGTGTCGTAACGCTTGGTGATGTAACTGACATTCGCCGGACCTTCAAAGATGCTGAAAGCTACGCACGATTAAACGGAAAACCCGCAGTTGTTCTGGAAATCAAGAAACGGCTTGGTGAAAACATCATCGATACCATCGAGGATGTGCAGGCGTTGGTCCGTGAGGAACAGAAAATCTGGCCAGAGGGCTTACAGGTTACCTTCAGTCAGGATAAGTCCCAGGATATCCGGACGATGCTGCAGGATTTGCAGAATAACATCATCAGCGCCATTATCTTGGTGATGGTTGTGGTGATCAGTGCCTTGGGCGTTCGCACAGCCGGCCTTGTCGGTTTGTCGATCCCCGGATCGTTTCTCATCGGGATTTTATATCTTTATCTCTTTGGCTTCACAGTCAATATCGTCGTCCTGTTTGGCCTGATCCTTGCCGTGGGCATGTTGGTTGATGGGGCAATCGTTGTTACCGAGTTTGCAGACCGGAAAATGGCAGAAGGCTTTGATAAAGTTGAAGCCTATGGCCTTGCCGCGAAACGGATGGCCTGGCCCATTATTGCCTCAACCGCAACGACCCTCGCCGTGTTCATGCCGCTTCTTTTCTGGCCGGGTGTGGTTGGTGAATTTATGAAATTCCTGCCAATCACATTGATCACGACCCTGACCGGATCTTTGTTAATGGCGTTGGTTTTCGTGCCAACACTGGGATCTGTTTTTGGTAAACCCGGCTCCGTTAATTCAAAAACACTCAGTGCGCTTGCGGCGGCTGAAAGTGGTGATATTCGTACAATTGGCGGCGGCACCGGGCTCTATATCAAAACCCTTTCTTTCGCCCTTCGCAATCCGATGAAGATTGTATTGGTTGCGGTTGTCTGCTTGGTAGGCGTTCAATATTACTACTCTCAACACGGCAACGGCGTCGAATTTTTCCCGAATGTTGAGCCGGAAATGGCCCTCGCCTATGTTCATGCCCGCGGCAACATGTCAACGATTGAGAAAGATGACCTGGTTAAAGCCGTTGAAAACGAAATCTTGAAGTTGGAAGATTTCTCGTCTGTTTATACGAAAACAGGGGGGGGCAGCAGTGGTCAGGATGTGTCCGAAGATGTAATCGGCATCATCAACATGGAATTCAAGGACTGGCAGGAACGACGTCCAGCGGCGGAAGTTTTCGAAGATATCCGGAAAAAAACCAAACATATTGCCGGTATCGCTGTTGAAGTGCGCAAACCCGATAATGGTCCTCCTACCGGAAAGCATATTCAGATTGAGCTTTCCTCACGTTTTCCAGAAAAACTGGCCCCGGAAATCGCTAAAATTCGGGATCATCTGGAGCAGAATGTCGATGATCTGATCGACTTGGAAGACAGTCGTGCCATCCCCGGCATTGAATGGGAAATCGAAGTCGACCGGGCTCAGGCGGGACGGTTTGGTGCGGATGTGACAACGGTTGGTAAAACCATCCAACTTGTTACAAACGGGATCAAAGCCCATGAATACCGCCCTCAGGAAGTTGATGACGAAGTCGAAATTCGCCTCCGTTTTCCGATGAGTTATCGCAGTCTGGAACAGCTGGATAATCTGCGGGTTAATACCGCGCAGGGCATGGTCCCTATTTCCAACTTCGTCACCCGAACGGCACAGCAAAAGGTCGGCACCATCAAGCGTGTTGACTCGAAGCGGGT